>JAZLIN010000028.1:0-11812 GCA_045617365.1 Prevotella sp.
TAAAGAGCATGCATGCTCTTTACATCGCATCTTCGGCGTCTCTTCGTTATGTATTCTTGCTCCGCTCTCTTCCCCTCCCCCCTAGGGGGAGGCTGGGAGGGGGCTTGAGGCCGGGAGGGGGCTCTACTTAAACAAATCTGGCAGATAATATCCCAAGTGTGGTGGTTGGTTATACGATGTATTCTGCCAGCATACACCCATGCGATATACATGGTCGTGCATCAGCGTTGGAACACGATACTCTGTAGGGATATTGGTTGTGAAGATATTCAGGTGCGAACGATCACTTGCATCGTAGAGCACAATCTCTTCACGCCAGTCACCGAAGAGGTCGGCCTGAATGCACGGAGTAGCCTTGGTGCCATTGCATGATGCAGAGTTACCCCAGTCAGAGAGATTCTCCTTACCGCTGATCATGACATTATCTATTCCCTTGCCATTCCATTTTGCAATATAGTATCGCTGGGTGCGAGCGCCAAACTGTCGCATGCGTTGCTGTCTGAGTGAGTCCATATTGGCTGTGCCGCCATCCTGTGGACCACCGCCCCACTGACGAATACCTTGACGCATACCCTGTGCACCGCCAAAGTTACCTTCGCCGAAGTTTCCGCCACCAAAATTACCATCACCGTTTCTGCCACCACGACGCTGACGGTTTCCTCCACGCTGTTGACCCGCCATATCCGACGCTCCAGGTGCCAATCCTCTGCCACCATTGCCTATGAGTTCGTCGTAGAGGTCACCATCCCAATAGATGCGGAAGTTCTGTGGCAACCACTGTTCTGTCTCTGCCACTACGGTGCCATCGACGTTATACACTTTCTTCTCAGCAGCACACCACATCTCCGATCCGCGATGTTCCGGGTCTATGTCTGCCGCAATACCACGACCTGTGTCCTGCCTGTCCTTGTTACGGAAGAGTATCTCGCCGGTACATGCGTCTCGCAAGTTAGATCCATGCTCGCCTCCCTCCAGTGACATATAATATTCCAGTCCAGGACGGTCAGGTATCAGGTCACCCAGATGCTGTGCATCACCATGCCCCAGTCCTGTGCTGTAGAGCAGTTTGCCGTCATGATCGATGGCAGCACTGCCGTATGTTATCTCATCATATCCGTCACCATCCACATCTGCTACGGCTATGCTGTGAGCACCCTGACCAAAGGCTGTACAGTTCAAGCCAGTCGCCTCTGCTATCTTATTGCCGCCAGCATCCATCACCATCCATTCCTGCGGCGAGACACTGGCATGCAACCAGCGCGTGCTGAGTTTACTGCCATCAAAGTCCACTGCCCAAAGATATGATCTGGTATAATATCCTCGGCACATCACTGCCGAAGGATTGGCATTCTTGCCGCCAAGAAAGGCTACACATGCCAGATAACGCTCACCGCGATTGCCCGGGTTGTGGTCACCCCACTCTTTCGTAGCATACTCTGGTGCGCCGCCTACGCCGAAGGCACGGTTAGGGTTGTAGAACACGGTGTGCACTGCATGACCATCCTTACCATTAAACACTGTGAGATACTCAGGACCATTGAGCACATGTCCTCGCTCGTCACGGTATATTGCAGCATTATCAGCTCCCTTAATCTCTGCATCGGTTGCGGCATCCGTCACATAATTGCCTTTGCCGTCCTTCGTGCCAGGCGCTGTCTTGCATATCATTTCGGCCTTGCCGTCACCATCAAAGTCATAGACCATGAACTGAGTATAGTGTGCACCGGCACGTATGTTCTCGCCGAGTGAGACGCGCCACATCAATATACCTTCCTTCTTGTAGCAGTCTAAATACACCTCACCGCTGTAGCCATTGTGTGAGTTATCATGTGCATTGCTTGGATCCCACTTAACGAATATCTCGTAGTCTCCGTCGCCATCCACATCGCCTACCGAACAGTCATTCGGCGTATATGTGTATGTACGTCCATCAGGACCTGTGGCATCCACCGGACGGATGAGCGGTACGGACAGATATGGCTGTGCCCATGCCTGTACCTCA
The DNA here is from genome assembly GCA_045617365.1 of Prevotella sp. Classification (GTDB taxonomy): domain Bacteria; phylum Bacteroidota; class Bacteroidia; order Bacteroidales; family Bacteroidaceae; genus Prevotella. The sequence continues at coordinate 2,003 of JAZLIN010000028.1, forward strand.
TCACTTGTCTCCTCCACCTGACCGTTGACCAAAGTCTGTACGGAATAACGACTGTCCTTGGTACCCTCGGTATCAGTAAAGCATGTCACTGTGGAAAGTGATGATGCTATGACATCACCATCACGCATAAGATTGAATGTCGTTCCTGGTGCATCCGTGGAAAGATAGCGCCAGCTTACGAAGTTGCCTTTCTCGGAAGGCAATGCCACAACGCCACGCGACAAACGCTCCACGTATGTCTGTGCCGATATGGAAAGTCCCGCAAAGAGGCTCAAGGCTAATAAGTAAAGTTTCTTCATAAAAAGGATCAAGTTAGTTTATTGTTTCGTTGTGATATAATTTCTTCACCTTATATATATATGTAGGACGCAATATTACGTCACAGGTTTATTGCCTGAAGCATTACATATCACTAAACTAACGATTTTTCCTGATAATTATTGAATGAAACCTACCATATTGTTTGCAAGTTCAATATTTTATTTGTACCTTTGTGACCAAACAGCCACCATCCCTTGCGATTCTTCGCAAGAGGCCAAACAACCACCGTTCCTTGCGATTCTTCGCAAGGTCCCAAACAACCAAACAACCATGAGTCCTATACAAACCACACGAATATCCAACTACAGATGGGTTATATGCCTGATGCTGTTCCTGGCCACAACCATTACATATATGGATCGTCAGGTACTGTCACTCACGTGGGAAAACTTCATCGCACCTGAATTTGCGTGGACCGACGAAGATTACGGACGCATCACAGGCTACTTCTCACTCATCTACGCCATCGCCATGCTCTTAGGCGGAAAGTTCATAGACCATGCTGGTGTAAAGTCGGGATACGCATGGGCTATGGGAGTATGTACATTCGGTGCCATCATGCACGCCCTCTGCGGCATCATCACCTGCGGCATCATCACCGACCACTGGCTGATTGGTTTTGACGGAGCCAAGGAGACTCTACACGATTTTGGTGCAACAGGATTGGTAATCAGCACCATAAGCATATTCCTGTTCACTCTGTGCCGCACCATACTCGCCATCGGACAGTCTGCAAATTTTCCAGCAGCCATCAAGGTGACAGCAGAGTATTTCCCCAAAAAGGATAGGGCATACGCCACGGCAGTATTCAATACAGGAGCGTCCGTGGGAGCTTTGTTTGCTCCACTCACCATCCCTCTCATGGCACGTTCCTTCGGTTGGGAAATGGCATTCCTCGTCATCGGATCATTAGGATATCTATGGATACTGGTGTGGCTTTTCATTTACGAACAGCCAGACAAATGCCAGAAAGTTAACTTCGCCGAACTGAGCTATATCTCACAGGATGAGGATACAGATGCAGAGAAACTGGCATCAAAGAAGCAAACACTAAAAAGCATCGGTATATGGAAATGCCTGAGATACAGACAGACATGGGCCATCATCGTAGGCAAGTTCATGACCGACGGCGTGTGGTGGTTCTTCCTCTTCTGGACACCGGTATTCTTGTCTGACACCTACGCGTACTCTTCTGACTCTCCTATGGGCATGGTGCTCATATTCCTACTATACCTCATCACTATTCTCTCAGTGGCTGGCGGCTATCTGCCCACTTATTTCGTAGAGAAACACGCCATGTCGCCGTTCATAGCCCGTAGAAGAGCCATGCTGATGTTTGCCTGCGTACAGCTGATTGGTCTATTCACCCTACCTATGGCAAGTTTGTCACCATGGCTGTTCATCATCATCGTCGGACTGCAGGGGGCATCACATCAGAGTTGGTCTGCAAATATCTTCTCCATGGTAGGCGACATGTTCCCAAAAGACACCATAGCGACAATCATCGGTATTGGCGGATGCGCCGGTGGACTGGCATCGTATATCGTGATGATGTCAACCGGCGACTTGCTGCACTATGCACAGGAAATGGGCGAATTATTCACCTTCGCCGGATACTACGGCAAGAATGCCGCCTACATGGTGTTCTTCTGCACATTCGCTTTCTTCTATATCATAGGCTGGGGAATAATGAAGGTGCTCATTCCTACCGACATTCATGTTACTGTAAATGGTAACGTAATTAAAAAAAGTTAAAAGCGAACCTGACGACTATACTAATTGACATTTATTTCGGGGATTTTTATTATCTTTGCACATATGTTGTTAACCGTTAAAACTAAAATATAATCAAACATAATAACCAAACATTAAAATGAGTTCCGTAAAAACAAACAAAATGACCAACTGGCGTTGGGTCATGTGTGCGATGCTGTTTTTCGCTACCACAGTGAATTACATGGATCGCCAAGTACTCTCTCTTACATGGAAAGACTTCATCTCACCAGAATTCAACTGGAACGATGATATCTATGGTACTATCACAGCAGCATTCTCATTCTTCTATCTCGTTGCAAACATCTTCGCAGGTAAGTTCGTTGACTTCATGGGAACCAAGAAGGGTTACTTCTGGGCAATCGTGATCTGGTCACTCGGTGCTGTGATGCATGCTGGCTGCGGATGGTTCACACTTCAGGTTATCGGTGCTACAGGCGTGGCAGTTGCTACTGTCAGCATGTATGCATTCCTGGCTTGCCGCTGTATCCTTGCTGCTGGCGAAGCCGGAAACTTCCCTGCTGCCATCAAGGTTACTGCAGAGTACTTCCCTAAGAAGGACCGCGCTTTCGCTACTTCAATCTTCAACTCTGGTGCTTCGGTAGGTGCACTCGCTGCTCCTATGACTATTCCTCTCCTTGCTAAGGCTATGGGTTGGGAAATGGCATTCATCATCATCGGTGTCCTCGGTTTCGTATGGGCTGGCATCTGGGTCTTCGTTTATGACACACCATCAAAGTCAAAGTTCGTCAATGAGGCAGAGCTTAACTACATGAACCAGGACGAGGAAAAGGAAAAGGCTGTGGAAGTAGCTGTAGAGGAAAAGCAGATGAGCTACGGCGAGGCTCTCTCTTACAAGCAGACATGGTCATTCGCTTTCGGTAAGTTCATGACCGACGGCGTATGGTGGTTCTTCCTCTTCTGGGCACCAGCATATTTCTCAGATCAGTTCGGCTACACCTCTGACTCTGGCATGGGTATCGCACTCATCTTTACTCTCTATGCTATCGTTACCATACTGTCGATGTTCGGTGGTTACCTGCCAAAGCTCTTCGTGGAGAAGAAGGGTATGAATCCTTACCAGGGACGTATGCTCGCTATGCTTATCTTCGCTTTCTTCCCACTCCTTGCACTCTTCGCACAGCCTATGGGACAGTACAGCGCATGGTGGCCTGCTATCATCATCGGTTTCGTAGGTGCCGGACATCAGGCATGGTCAGCTAATATCTTCTCTACCGTATCTGATATGTTCCCTAAGAGTGCCGTAGCTACCATCACCGGTATCGGTGCTGCTGCTGGCGGTCTTGGTTCAATGCTCATCAACAAGGGGTCTGGCGTTCTCTTCACATACGCTGCCGAGCAGGGCGACAAGTTCACCTTCCTTGGTTTCGATGGCAAGCCAGCCGGCTACATGATCATCTTCTGCATCTGTGCAGTAGCATACCTCATCGGCTGGGTTGTAATGAAGGCTCTCGTACCTAAGTACAAGCCTGTCATCATGAAGTAATCCATAACAGATAATAATTTGAAAGGCGGTTTACGATTTTTGTCGTAAACCGCCTTTTTACATGGACTGCACTCGAAGCAAATCGGTACAACCAACAATATACGGACATCACTGTTAACTGTTAACTGTTAACTGTTAACTGTTAATCGTTAACCGAAAACTGAGCAGCAAATTCCTTGCTTATATAGTTGTCAAGCGACTGACATACAAAAGAGGAAAAACGCTGGCCAGATGCCATCATCCTTGCCCACATATCAGCATCCAGCTCAGAGATACTACGTACGTCTTCGTTATATAGACCGTAACAGAACCCAGCATTGAAGTTATCGCCTGCACCGATGGTGCTGACTGTTGCTATCTGTTTTACGTCGTATGAAACACTCAGAGACGATGTACGCAACTGCACTGGCTTTGATGCGTCGGTGTAAATGAAAGCTTCACAGCGAGACTTTATATGGTTTTCGTAAACGGCATCCACATCATCCAAACCATACAGTATGGAGAAATCTTCACTACTGCCGCGCACAACACTGGCATACCCTATGTTCTCTTCTATAAAAGGCATCACAACAGGCAAGTCCTTTATATGGGACGCACGGAAATTTATGTCGTAATAGAGAATCGCTCCCTTCTCCTTTGCTTCCATAAGAAATGCAGCTACATAATGACGCACCTTAGGATTTATGGCAAAGTAAGAACCAAAGAGCACAATGTCACCCTCAGAGACAGCAGGGAATCGCTCAGGGATGCTTATCTGCTCATGCATCTTGTAAAACTGATACTGAGCATCATTGTTATCGTCAAGAAAAGCCAGGGAGATATGCGATTGTGTTCCTTCGTGGCGGAACACGTAATCTGTCACCACATTATTCTCCGCCAGAAACGATGTAACGATATCACCTACATGGTCATCTCCCACCTCTGTCACCATCACACAAGGTGTATCGGTACGGCCGATTGAGATGATGGCATTGAAGGCAGAACCACCAGGCACAGCTTTCAGCGGTTGATCATTACGAAAGACTATATCAAGCACAGTCTCACCTATACCTATTATCTTCTTCATAAGTATATTGTCAGTAAGTAAGCAAGAAGAAACCCCTTGAAGCACGTGCCTCAAGGGGTTTCATTATTTTTTACTTTATTGTAATCTAAGTTAATGGATTACTTAGTTGTGTCAACGATTGTAGCGATACGCATGAACTCGTAGTCAGTGATGTCGCCACCTTCCTTAACACCAAGACCTTCAGTCTCGATACGGTCAGCTGCGATGCCATACTTCTTAGAAGTAAGGAGAGTCTTAACTGCCTTAGCACGCTCCTCAGAGAGGATCTGGTTCTTCTCAGCGTTGCCTTCTGGTGAAGCGTAACCAGATACCTTAATCTTAGACTCTGGGTGGTTCTTCATGTACTTAGCGATCATGTCAACGATAGAAACCTGTGACTTGTCGATAGCAGACTTACCAACCATGAATACTACGTTAGGGATCTGAGCAACAGTCTTTGTCTCCTTAACAACCTGAGCTGGCTTGTTCTCGCAATCAGAGAGAGCCTTCTTAAGACGAGCGATCTCTGCGTCCTTAGCGTTAGCGCGAGCGTTAGCAGCGTCAGCCTCCTGGCGTGCAGCGTTGATCTTAGCGTTGAGAGCGTCGATCTCAGCCTGGTCACGGAGCTGCTCGATAGCGAAGTTGCTTGTGCCGTTTGAATTACCGAACTTGTAGTTGAAACCAGCCTTAAGAGCGAAAGCAGACTTGTTGAGGTCGTACTCCATACCACCTTTATCAATGTGGTTATCACCGAACTCCTCAAGACCGTATGTGAGAGAAGGCTCGAGATATACCTGGAACTGCTTCTTAGCACCGAAGTTCATAGCGAAGTCGAGAGCTACCTTAGAAACGAGAGCGTTACCATTCTCAGGGAATGAGTGACCCCAACCGAAACCACCGAGAGCGATTACCTCGAATGGACGTGGCTCACCCTTGTAACCAGCGAAGAGGTTAGAAAGGTTAGCTGTACCGAGGAGGTTGATGTCGATGTCATCAATGAAAGTCTTAGAATCGAAAAGACGATTCTCAACAACGTTCATTGTAGCCTCTGCGTCAACAGCGAGACCGAATACTGTTGTGAAGTTCTTACCTACACGAACACCGAGCTTTGGGTTGAATGTAGAGAAAGAAGGCTCACCCCACTTCTCTCCGTTAGTGATTGGAGTTGCAGCACCAGCGTTGATACCAACGTAGATGTTGTCACATGCCTTAGAAGCTGTTACAGCTGTCTTCTGTGCGCTTGCAGAAACTGCGATTGCAGCTGCAGCGAAAAACATTGCAATTTTCTTCATTTTTGTAAAAATTAATAATATAATAAAAGTTATCTTATCTTTGCAATATATATCAGTCACGATATAATAATGAAATTAACTTATCAGTGAGGGATAATCCGTTTCAAAAAAACACAACTCCCTTCATTTCGTTTGCAAAGTTACACCAAACCTTTGAATTGAACAAAATTTTTGTTAAATATAAGACTTGTAAATCTACTTTTCTTGACTATCGTCAACCAAAAGGGCATTTGAATATAAACATTTTATAACATTGCGGGATTATTATACAAAAAAATATTACCTTTGTAGAAAATATTTATACATTATTAATATATTATATTGTGAACACACTTAAGAAATTCATCCCGGATGTGCTCATGCTTCTGCTCTTCGCAGCTATATCGGTAGCTTATTTCTATCCTGCTGATATTGAGGGACGCATCCTTTACAGACATGACTCCTCTGCCGGACGTGGCATGGGACAAGAGTCCAGTGAATACAAGAAGCGCACTGGCGAGACTACAAGATGGACCAACTCCGTATTCGCAGGTATGCCTACCTATCAGAGTGCACCGGAGTATAAATCCACTGACGGTCTCACGGCTGTCATGAAGGCTTACCATCTGTGGCTGCCTGAGAACGTGTGGTATGTATTCGCTTACCTACTTGGTTTCTACATCCTGCTACGTGCATTCGACTTCCGATGGTATCTTGCATCGCTTGGTGCCGTGGTCTGGGCATTCAGCAGCTATTTCTTTATCATCATCGCTGCCGGACATATCTGGAAAGTGATGGCATTGGCCTATCTACCTCCACTACTAGCCGGCGTATTCCTGGCATACCGAGGGAAATACCTGCCGGGTCTCATAGTGACGGGTATATTCACCGCCTTTGAGATCAATGCCAACCACGTGCAGATGACGTACTACTACGGCTTCATCATTTTCTTCCTCGTTATAGGCTTCCTCATAGATGCTATCCGTCAGAAGAGGATGGTGCACTTCCTTAAGGCTTCGGGCGTATGTATCATCGGTGGTGCATTGGGCATACTGGTCAACATATCAAACCTCTACCACACCTGGGAATACCAGAACGAATCCATGCGTGGAAAGAGCGAACTGGTCAAACCTAATTCTGCCAACCAGACATCGAGCGGTCTGGAGCGTGACTATATCACTCAGTGGAGTTATGGCATAGATGAGACATGGACTCTCCTGATACCTAACACGAAGGGAGGATCAAGTATGTCGGCTATCAGCCAGTGTGATGCCGCACAGGAGAAGGCTGTTCCTGAATACATGCAGATATACCAGCAGATGGGACAGTACTGGGGTGAACAGCCTGGCACATCGGGTCCTGTATATATCGGTGCATTCGTTATGATGCTATTCATCCTTGGCCTCTTCATAGTTAAGGGCTCTGTGAAATGGGCTCTACTGGCATCCACAATCCTCAGCATCATGCTGTCATGGGGACACAATATGATGTGGTTCACCGACCTGTTCATTGACTATGTTCCGATGTATGCGAAGTTCAGAACCGTTGCTTCCATTCTCGTAATAGCCGAGTTCACCATGCCTCTGCTTGGCATGCTCGCACTCAAGAGGGTGATTGAAGAACCAGACTGCGTTTCATCTACCATCTTCGGCAAGAAGGTAAACTGGCTTTATGTATCATTCGGCATCACTGCCGGCATCTGTCTGCTTTTTGCCATCATGCCAACGGTATTCTTCGACAGTTTCGTGTCAAGTGCCGAGATGCGCGCACTGGGCGGAATACCTGCTGACCAACTCAATCCATTGCTCAACAACCTGCAGGATATCCGTATCACCACGTTCACTTCCGACTGCTGGCGCTCATTCTTCATCATCCTGATCTGTACTGCAACAGTAATACTCTATCGCATGCAGAAACTGAAGGCTAGCATAGCCATCGGCTTTATCTGCGTAGTATGTCTGATAGATATGTGGCAGGTCAACAAGCGCTACCTCAACGATGGCATGTTCGTTAGCAACACCCTGCGCACTGCACCAATCGAACCTACTGAGACAGATCGCATGATCCTTCAGGACAAATCACTGGACTACCGTGTACTTAATCTCGCATCGAACACATTCAATGAGAATGAGACTTCATACTTCCATAAATCCATCGGTGGATATCATGCAGCAAAGCTGCGCCGATATCAGGAGTTGATCGAATCACATATCTCACATGAGATGCAGGCAGGTTTCTCAGCTATCGCTAATGCAGAAGGCGAGATGGACAAAGTAAAAGGCGATAGCGTGATGCCAGTCATCAACATGCTCAACACCAAATACCTCATATTGCCTCTACAGGGCGGACAGACCATGCCACTCCTCAACCCATACGCTATGGGCAACGCATGGTATGTAGATGAAGTAAAATACGTGGACAATGCCAATCAGGAAATAGAATCGCTGAATAGAGTCAACCTCCACAAAACTGCTGTGGCAGACAAGAAGTTTGAAGCCGTTCTGGGCAAGTCTCAGCAACAGGACACTACATCTGTCATCGAACTGAAAGACTACCAGCCAAACGAACTACACTATGAAGCCAACTCTACTAAAGGTGGTGTTATCGTATTCTCCGAAGTATATTACCCGGGATGGACAGCAACCGTAGATGGTGAACCCGTAGAGTTAGGACGAGTAAACTACGTACTCAGGGCATTGAACATCAAGCCCGGCAAACACAATATCACTTTGGAGTTCAAACCTCAGACAGTAACCACAACGGAGACTATAGCATACATAGCCTTCGCTCTCTTACTCCTCTCTGTAGCACTATCACTCTACATGCAGTTCCGTAAGACAAAGTAACTGGAATTCACCAAAACAAGCGAGGGCCTTGACGGGGAAAACACCCCATCAAGGTCCTCGCCATTTCTATATAGAATCATGCAAGATTGAGTAAAATCATAATTTATAGCGAATGATTCTCGCAATAATTGAAACCTCTGCAAAAACTAATCCTTCAGAGTTAATATAGAAATCGCTTGACGTATTTGATATGATGGGATTACTATAAAGACAAATCGAAACATAGAAAACATAAAGTATCGAAATATCGGTTTTAACATACTTCTATACATCGACACGTTGAATAATCGAACAATCGAATCATCGAATATTCGAAATAACTAATCATCGAATATTCGATATTTCGAATCATTGAATATTCGATATTTCGATTCTTCAAGCAATCGAATCTTAGAGTTGTATAAACATTAAGCCATCGATTTCTCTATTCATCGGTTTACGAGTTATCGATCTACCGATTGGTCTATCGATTTATCCAATCCCAAGAAACAAAAATACCCTCAGTATCCTTTCGGCTACTGAGGGCATATAAATTTAAAGAAGGCGGCCTCCTACTCTCCCGCATTGCATTGCAGTACCATCGGCGCAAGTGAGCTTAACTTCTCTGTTCGGAATGGGAAGAGGTGGAACCTCACCGCAATAACCACCTGAGTATGGGTTATGACGTATTGACAAGAACAAACTGATTACCGAATCAGATCTGCTTCCTCAGAAAACATTCCACAGTGTCTTCTTACCGAGCTTGCGCTCATTCAGACACAGTTGAAAACATGAGCTGCATCCCCCGCGGCTGCATGACCGCGGAAGGACGAAGAAAAAGTCATCGGGCAATTAGTAAGGCTCGGCTTTGACGTCACCGTCTTTACACCTGCCTCCTATCAACGTCGTAGTCTACAACGACCCTCAAGGGAAATCTAATCTTGCGGCTGGCTTCGCACTTAGATGCTTTCAGCGCTTATCCAATCCAGACTCAGATACCCAGCGGTGCACCTGGCGGCACAACTGGTAAACCGGAGGTCTGTCCATCACGGTCCTCTCGTACTAGTG
>JAZLIN010000029.1:0-2812 GCA_045617365.1 Prevotella sp.
CGGACTGGTAATAACGGAAACCTATGGGCGAATGAACTTAAAAACTTGACCACTCCACTTTTCACTTATAACTTCTATACTCATGGCACTTCCTTACTACATTATTTCACCTTACCCACTCACTTTCTCGTAGAACCCTTTGACATTGCAACTTCTCTCTTTGTTCCTGGCTGAACTCAGTGACGTTATGCCAGTCACAGCCATCATGGAATTGCTTAACGACACATAGTAAAACTTGGTGGCTTCACAGTCACCAAGTCCTAAACTCGCTCGGCTGCAAAGACACTTGCCAAGCAAGAACTTATCTATATATGATTTGAGGTTTACTCAATTATTTGTATTATGTTGAAGTTTAATATCTTTATTACTTAAGACGGAAGGTGATAGGTATCATATACTTTACGCGAACATTCTTGCCACTTTGTGTGCCAGGAGTCCATTTTGGCATAGAGGAAACAACTCGCTCTGCTTCTGTGGTCAATGCAGATGTTGCCGCTTGGATATTCTCTTCCGAAACAGTTTGATCTTTCTCTTCTGATGCACTATTCTCTGTTACAGGTTTCTTGTCCTCCGTCTTTATGAACTTGATAGTCTTCACGCCACTGAGGTAACCGTCTTTCTCTACAATAAACTGAACAAGCACTCTGCCAGACAATCCCTTCTCAAAGGCTTCCGTAGGATACCTTATGTTTGTTGAAAGGAATTTCATCAGTTCCTGCATGCCTCCAGGGTATTGTGGCATATTCTCAACTACATTGAAAACATTGTCGACGCCAAGATCCAATGATTCTGTTTTGCCATTGACGGTCCATGATAAATTCCCGCCTGCGTATCTTTCTCTCGAACTGAGCATTTTGATAATAACCACTGCACTGACATTAGGATTCTTCGTATAATCCTTTATCTTTTTCTTGTCTATTACGACTTCTGCAGACTCAATCTTTGCCCTGTCAATGGCCTGAAACTCTTTTCTCGTCATTTCCTTTCCGTCAACAATGAAGAGAGACTCGCCTTCTGCCACTTCCATAGTGCCGTAGTAGTGCGGCATATCGACGGAATCATTATCTATCTTAGCATATTCCTGTTCAACAAGAGAAGCTTCACTTTCCTTTGCATTTTCTTGCACAAATGCAGAATTATTTGTACCTTTGCTGACGATAGCCGATGGTGCACTCTCTGTGATAGCATCAACGCGGTTGTTTAACTCAGGTGTGGCGAAAGCACTTAGTGCGATGACTGCCACGGGGATGATGTACAAACCCTTTGTACGCATCCATGGATTTGACTGTTTACGAAACATCATAGTAAAACGTTTTTTTAGTTGACTGTGATTAAAGCTGTTGGCAAAGGTGTAGGAGCTGGAGCCGACAGCTTTTCTGATTAATAATGTTTGATATTGACGGGCATTGACACCGCTGCGCAGTACGGCATCGTCTGCTTCGTATTCATGTACGTTGCGAAGGGATGAGGCAAGGATCCATGCCAGAGGGTTCATCCATTGTATCACCTCCACGATATTCGAAAGGCATATATCCCACGAATGATGATGACGTATGTGCCCCATCTCGTGACCTATTATCTCCACGGCATTCTGGTGATAGTCCTGTTCGCTGATTACGATAGTATTGAACCAACTAAATGGCACAATGTTATTGACATGACAGTAGATGCAGACTCCATTTTTCTTGTCCTTCCACAGCACTCCTTTATGTATTGTGAGATACAGCATTGCCAACTGATACAGCTTCACCATTGCCGTAACGATGACACCTATTATATATATGTAGGCGATTGTTAGCTGCCAGTTTATGCCGCTGTTTACTGCATGTAAGGATGGAGATTGCCCCTCAACTATCGCCATTGGCAAACCAATCTCTATCACTCCCTTGTGAAGTGGATTCCCCTCAATGGCAAGAGAGTGGAAGTCGCATAATGGGAGGATGAGTGACAGAAGCATAATACTCAATAGCAGGAGTCGGTTGAAGCGAAAGAATGATTCATTCCTCAGCATCAGCATGTATGGGATATACATTATGCTGAGGTATATGGCAGACTTTATGGCAAATGAAAGCATATTACTGTTGGTTTTGGATTAATGACATCAATTCCTTCAACTCTGCATCGTCAATCTTCTCTTCCTTTACAAAATAGCGAACAAGTGAACTTACAGATCCACCAAAGAAAGTATCTTTAACCTCTGACATCACTCTGCGACGGTAGTCCTCATGCGAGACAAGTGGGCGAAAGAAGAATGTCTTTCCGTCATCCTCATGCTTCTCTGGTTTTACAAAACCCTTCTGTGTAAGAATCTTCATATACGTGCCTATTGTTGTATATGCCGGCCTCGGATCATCATAAGTCTCAAGGAGTTCGCGCACGCTTGTCGGTTTCTTCATTTCCCATAGATGCGTCATTATCTCCATCTCAACACGAGTCAGCGTCTGGTTATCTTTGTTCTTGTTCATAATCTACTAAAGTTTTAATTTTCTTGATGCAAAGGTATAACGAATTCTTTAATAACGAAAACTTTAGTTGAACAAAAACGTTCTATAGCATAGTCTTTTAACTTTTATTTTTAGTTATTGTAATCTCATTTTTAGTTATTAACAAAATTGTTGAATCAGAGAGTATCAGTATTCTGCGAGTATTTTTTGATTCTGTTTCTGTCTTTAAAAAAATGATATCTCGCAAGAGGGGAGTGCGATTTGTGGAAAAATGCTATCATTTTTCCACAAAAGTTAGAAAGATATCATAAACTTTATCACTTAAAATCTAAGTTTCGAGGGCATATAATGCAATATGCACATAATAT
>JAZLIN010000030.1:0-43100 GCA_045617365.1 Prevotella sp.
ACATCATACAGATTTGAGCTCAAAGGTGACAGTTTACGGAAATAATTTCGTACCTTTGCACCCGTAACCCAATCATTGCTGCCTAAGATTGGGTGGTTATGACCGAAATGGCTGGGTGGCTTTCACTGAAATATGCATACGTTAATTCATGCGTATTGGTGCGTATTTTTTTCTTTTCCATTCTTGCCAACCACACAGTTTATCGTTCTTTTACAAAAGAGTTCATCACCCAGGCGCCAAGCAGACAGCCCAATGAATTGTGGATGACGTCATTGATGTCGCTTAGTCCGCAACGGAAGAAGAACTGCGATAATTCAATCATCACTGACAGACTGAAACCCATCAACACTATGCCACGAACAGGAACGTGGGAAAAAATCTCTGACAACAGCAAACCTATAGGTATGAAGAGCATGATATTGAGCAATATCTCTACTATATCACGTGGGTCTTCGAATGACAGGATATCTTCTAGATTCCAGTAAGGCAGGAGATGATAATCAAAATATGCTGTGCTGCTTCTGCGTATCAACGTTGTCCAAAGGACGAGAAACAGGTATGTTGCGAATATGGCAACAAAAGTCCACTTCCTCTTGTGTGATAATCGAGAACACCAGATCACACCTAATGCCACACACATCACGCATAATGATGACAGCAACACATCAAGCTGCATACTTCTACTAACAAAAGCATATACATCATCCATAGGCCTTACTATTTTCCAAACTCTTTCTGGAATACCACGCCCATGCCCTGTGTATTGAGCGATGACTTGGTGAAGTAACGGTCGTTGGTCTGGTTGTAGGCCTTCAACGAGACAGTACCGTTAGGAGTCAGGAGATACTGTATGTTGAAATCGCCTATGAAGTTCTGGGTATTGGTGCTTACATTATCACGATACCCGAACTGCCCATTGAAGAGAAGGCGGTTATTGAGCACATGACCACTCAGTATGCCTTCGTATTCGGCATTCGACATACCTTCATTGCCAGGAGCGATATTGGCACCAAACGACCAGTTGTTGTTGCCTGTCACCTTACCTACTATCTGGCTCATCATAGTATTAAACTGCTGAGAGATGGTACCACTCAAGAAGCTCTGCATGGCAAGAGTACCCTGGCTCACACGTTCGCTTTCCTCTGCAGTATTGTTTGCCTGCGCATAGAAACGACCTACGGCGAGAAGATAGAGCACCTGCTGATTCATCTCCTCCTCCGAATTGATGATGGAGTACACCATCTGTCTGGCATTGGAATTAAGCGATGGCAGGTCAAGATCAAAAGTAACACTCGGTTTGCCAGGAGTGCCAACTATATTCATAAGGCATGTCACCGGGACATTATTAGAATTGAAAGAATTGCCTATGCTGAGGTCTGCTAGTGACACACTATTCAGCGAATAGCGTGCCTGCATATTGAGCACGGCATCAAACGGGTCACCACCAAAGGAGATGGTACTACCCTTTTTGAAATCAAAGTCACGACGTATTATATTCTGTATTGTCATCTTATACGTGCCGTGATCAATGATGTAATTGCCAAACAACTCAAACCTACCTTTATTATAATAATTAGCTCGCAGCGCACCCTGACCATAGAGGTCTATGTAGTCTCCGGTATTCTCATCCATAATGAGATGCAGACGTGCCTTAGGTGTGGCATTGACACTGAAACGCATACGTATATTGGTACGGTCATTGCCACTATTGAGTACATCGTCTTCATCTTCCACATCATTATGTGTCGCAGCCTTCACCTCTGGTACCTTATTACCCTGCGAGACACTACCCCACGTAATAAAGTCCTGCGAGGTTATAGCATCAGGCGAAGTAGCATTATAGACGATATAACTGTCATCCAGAGCCGTACAGGTAGCCTCGATGCCAAGTTCGTTACCCTTGCCATGAATACCAATCTCTCCATCCACGATAGCACGTCCACAGAATATCTCATCGCCTAAGGTAGGGAAATCGTAAGCCAGGAATTTGTCTGTCACAGCCGTCAGGTCATAGCTGAGACGCGACAGATTCTCATGGTGTATGCCTCCTGAGAGATATGCCACGTTGCCGTACATATCCTTGATCGGTGCTGAGTGCAACTGTATATCATCAGGTATGAATGTCACTGTATCGTTATCCATAGTATATCGACAGTTGGTAGAACCCAACGTTATGGATCCACGGGCCAGCAACTGCCCCTCAAGGTTTATGGCATTGAGCGGTCCAAAGAGTCTCACGTCTCCATCGCCGTGCAGGTCACTCTCACGCAGGAACGAACTGCAGAATGTCTGTACAAATTCCATACGTGTATTCTCCGCCCTGATAGCAAGATCTATATAGTTACGCTGCGGTGAGACATATCCATTGATAAATGTCTTTCCTGCGGCCAGACTGTCATCGGCAAGTGCCTCAATGTCTATCTGCTGTGTCTCATTACTATAGGTGGCATCTATATGCATATCACCCATTCTGCCATCCTGAAAGAGGAAGCCTGCCACATCAAGGTTTGCCAAGGCATGTATATCACCCGTTATAGCAGATGCTGTAGCTGTGCCTGAGGCCTTGCCTGCAAAATCCACGGAATGGAAATTGACGAGATCCATAATATAGCTCACGTCTATATCATTCATATTGACCACCAAGGTGTCGGTCGGACTGTCTGAAACTACACCATTGATCATCAATCGCTGCGTGTCATTATCCACCAAGAAGCGATCAATGGACAATGCCCCCTTACCATACTCTATCTTGTCGGCAGAGATACTCCACAACGCATTTCCCACCTGGAAGAAAGACTCTGGCATGCTGACCTCATAGCCTGCACCGCCACCCAAGGCGTGATAGAAATGCGTCAGCGTGTTCACCTTGCCATTGAATGCCTCATCACGCAGATTATCCCATGTAATGACAGAGAAGAGGTCATTATCCTTAGCTGTACAGTCAATGCCTAAAGACACCGAGGTGTCTTCGCTGTCATGATACAGAGAGGAGATGTTTCCGCGAAGAGACTGGTCACTGGTCCACAGCTGTACCTCAGTATTGGTAAACAGATTGTCACTGACATTGAATGCCGGTGCCTGAACGAGAATGCTGGCATCCCCTGCCCCTCCATCAACATGTCCACGCACCGTCAGTGGATTTACCAGATGCAATGGCAGACTAACGAATTTCTTTATAAAGTCAAGACTGACAATCCGTACCTCCAGATCATAATTGCTCTTCACTGGCTTGGCCTGTGGGAATCCAGGGATAGAAGGCAGGTATGTCGCAATAATATTGATAAAACTCTGTGGTATCTCCGTAGGAGTGACATCACCATGCAGATGCATGTGGCAGAAATCACTTGATAATGTGATATCCTTATAACCGTCATCACTCTTGCCTATATTTACTGAGACATTATCCAGTCTGGCAATGTCATTCTTACCGTCAGGCAGTTCGAAATAGAAATCGCTGACATTCAGACTACCCATGAGGTTATCTATATTCGTACCCGTCAACGCCACATCGGTAGCGAAATGCAGTCTTGAGTCATCGACATTAAGTTTTCCATTCAATGCTCCGGATTTGTAGTCACCGTCCATACTTATGTTATGATAGGTATGTCCCGCATATACTATGTCATCCACCTTACCACTGACAGTAGCCGCAAGCAGTTTGCTCATACCTTTATCCAGCGATGCTGTCAGATCAAGATTGCATCTGATATTACCCAACTGCCCGTTGTCAAGTATGCGAGCCAGGTTGAGTGATGCCGTCTGCACCTTAGCCTTCACATCCGCATCCTTCAGTTCGGCATCGAGCATTACTCCGCCAACGCGTGACGTCTTTATCTCTGTCTTTGCCACATAATGGGCATTATCATAAGCAGCGAATTTTCCTGTCATGTCTATGTCTCCAAGGCGTAGCACCTCTGCAGGCAACTTAACAATCTCATTTGCCTTGGCTAGCATTTTCTCTGACACAGAGAGTCGAGTGACATCCACCGTACCAATAGGTTTGTCCATCCAATGCCGTGCCACGGCACTAGCCTGCAATGCTACATCAGTGGTATTCAGTGAACACAGCATTATATTGGCCTTTATCTCCTCATCCGTACCCTTCGCCTTTATATTACACGTCATATCAGGCAGAGTCCCATGCAGTTTGTCAGGCAGGAACATCGAGAAATCGCCTGGCGATATATGCTGAGCATTAATCTCCGCATCCAGCATGAGCGAACCTGGACGCAGTGTTCCGTTATCCAGTTTATATTTCGCAATAAGGCGTGGTGCAACAAAATGCGAAGCAGGCAATTCAAGAGAGAAATCATCAAACGAGACATCCCCATCCCTTGCCTTCGCATCAAACTTCAAGCTATTGACCTGCAGACCACTACGCTCTTTGAAAGCAAAGCGTTTGACTTGCACATCTATCTCGTCATCAGTAAGATGTCTCAGTATTATGTGTGATGATATATTATGTACTCCTACATGATAAGGTGAGAATCGTCCTTGGCTGACAGGTTTGTCCCACTGGTCGTAACTCACCGCACCATTGCGCACTATCAGAGAGTTGATAGCAAGATCCAATGGAGTATGTGACGTAGTATCCTTGCTGGCAAGTGAGTCTATCACAAACTGGCAATTGAGTGGCGAGTCAGCATCCTTACGGTATAGATGGGCATCCATGCCGAACAACTGCGCCGAACCGATTCTTATCTTTCCGTCTATCAGGTCCAGTATATCCACGGCTGCAGACACACGTCCCACACGGAGCATCTCTTTACGTGCCTGATCATAGAGCAGGACATCGTCTATCACAATGCGGTTGGGCAGACGCAGATCCACTCTGCCTATCCTCACCTTTGTCCCCAACACATCTGCGAGGGCCGCGCTCACCTTAGAGCCTATGGCCTCCTGCACCACTGAGATTTTCAGCAGCACATAAACAAAGAGTACGGTGCATACTATGCCCCATAACACTCCTCGCAATATATGTTTCAGACCATTCTTCATTATTATATGGGGTGTTCTATTAATTACCCCGGTTAATTTTTACATTTTCGTTTGAGTGTCCTTTTGTCATCTTTTGGCTTTTATCTGGCTCATTTTGGACTCCGCTTTGCGCCTGAGCACCTACGGAGCGCAAGAAGTATCATCAGTCGTTCTCTACACTAAAGGTAGAGCGTCACAAGTGCCGAGCGATGCCCGCATAACTCCTTCTTCAACTAACAAACTGATCTCAGCTAAAACTCCAAAATCTGACAAAGCTAATTAATAGAACACCCCATATAACTAACCGCCACGGCCCTTTGTAATTTTCACAAGACCACGACCAAACATCATTCGCAGAAGATGCGACTTCCCACCCTGACATGGTTCGAACCACACTCCTGAGCCAGGAGGTAGTCTCCACTCATGCCATAGGACTTCACATCAAACGAATCTTCGTCCGTAAAAAACTCCTCTTTAGCAGCAGCGAAGAAATCGCGTGCAGCCAAGAACTCCCTACGTATCTCAGCATCATCGTCAGTGTTGCTTGCCATCATCATGATGCCCCTGATGCGGACATGCGGCATTGTACGCCACTCCCCTTCACGCAACATAGCGATACATTCCGCAGGCAACATGCCGCTCTTGGTCTCCTCCTGAGCCAGATGGAGTTCAAGGAGAACATCTATAACCCTGTCATGCTTCTCTGCCTGACGATTTATCTCTCGCAGCAATCTTAGTGAATCCACCGTCTCTATCATTGAGATATAAGGAGCGATATACTTAACCTTATTGGTCTGTAGATGTCCTATGAAATGCCACTCTATATCCTTCGGCAATGACTCATACTTCAGGCGGAGTTCCTGTTCGCGACTCTCTCCAAACACCCTTTGTCCTTCGGCATAAGCAGCTTCCACGGCCGACATAGGGTGATATTTACTGACCGCAACGAGGTGCACACCGTCCTTCAGACTGGCACGCACCTCATTAAGATTATCCTTTATCATAAGTTGGTGAGCAAATTATGAATTATGAATTATGAACTATGAACTGTGAACTATGAACTACAAACTACTCCGCTCCTTCTTCTTCGGCATTTGATGCAGCCAGTTCGGCAGCCAAAGCATCCTCATACTCAGGACGGTCATCCTCCACAGGCTTGTTCACATGCCTTGTGCCGTCATGTTCAAAGACATCCATCAATTTTGTCTCTGCCACCGATGCCAGTTTCCAATCCTGCATACCTGTAGCAAACACTTCCTCTATGCCCTTTATTGCGCCCTGCAATGATGCGCCCTGCACGAGATATGTCGTAGAACTGTATTTCTCCTCGCCAGTCTTCTCGTCAAGCGTAATGAACTGCACTTTGGTCTTATACCACTTGTCATCACGAGGATTGTCACTGAAGAATATCTCTTTGTAAGGAGCCTTTGATATACCCTTAACCTCAAATTCGCCTGAGATATAAGAACTCATCTCTTCGATGATAGTACCCTCTGCCTCTGTGAATGTCAGAGCATCCACCACATAAGGTTCCGTAACTTTCTTCTGATTGCCGTCCTCCTGCAATTTTTCGTATTGAATCTTAATCTCAAACCAATCTGTCGTTCTTGATCTCATAGTTTTTCTGTTTTTCTATTGTTATTTACCTTATTAATGTATAAATGATATGCAAAGGTAGTAAAAAATTCCCAAATAGATAACTATTTTACAATATTTAATCAATAAATTTGTTAAAACCTTCTCCATTTGAAAACTTTTTATTACTTTTGCACCACAAAACAAACAATTAGCATAACACAAATATGGCAATAGTTAAACCCTTTAAGGGCATTCGCCCGCCAAAGGAGCTCGTGGAGCAAGTAGAATCACGTCCTTATGACGTTCTCGACAGCGAGGAAGCTCGCATCGAAGCCGGTGACAACGAGAAGTCACTGTATCACATCATAAAACCAGAGATAAACTTCGAGCCTGGCACTTCAGAATACGACCCAAAGGTATATGATGAAGCAGCAAGACAATTCCAGATGTTCCAGGATAAGGGATGGCTCAAGCAGGACGACAAAGAGCAGTATTACATCTACGCACAGACATCATCCCTTCCAGCAAACGGTGGTAAGGAAAAGACTCAGTACGGACTTGTGGTAGGTGCTTATTCAGGCGACTACGAGAAGGGCGTCATCAAGAAACACGAGCTGACACGTCGCGACAAGGAGGAAGACCGCATGAAGCATGTTCGCATAAACAACGCCAACATTGAACCTGTATTCTTCGCTTATCCAGACAACACAACTCTTGACCAGCTTATCATGAAGTATGCTGCAGGCACACCTGAGTATGACTTCATCGCACCTATCGATGGATTCCGCCATCAGCTTTGGGTGGTTAGCGATGACGCTGATATAAAGACCATCACTGAGGAGTTTGCCAAGATGCCTGCCCTCTATATCGCTGACGGTCATCACCGTTCGGCAGCTGCTGCACTCGTAGGTACAGAAAAGGCTTCGCAGAATCCTAACCATAAGGGCGACGAGGAGTACAACTACTTCATGGCTGTATGCTTCCAGGCTAGCCAGTTGACTGTCCTCGACTACAACCGTGTAGTTAAAGACCTCAATGGTAACACATCGGAGCAGTTCCTTGAGAAACTTGCCCAGAACTTTGTAGTAGAGAAGAAGGGCACTGAGGAGTATCGTCCTGCAAAGGCACATCAGTTCTCGCTCTATCTCGATGGCGAGTGGTATTCCCTTGACGCAAAGCCAGGCACATTCGATGACAATGATCCTATCGGTGTACTTGATGTAGATATTTCGTCACGTCTTATCCTCCAGGACATTCTGGAACTTGGAGACCTACGTTCTTCACAGCGTATTGACTTCGTAGGTGGACTTCGCGGTCTCGGCGAACTCAAGCGTCGCGTTGACTCTGGCGAGATGCGCATGGCATTGGCCCTCTATCCTGTTTCCATGAAACAGATTATGGACATTGCCGACTCGGGCAAGATCATGCCTCCTAAGGCAACTTGGTTTGAGCCTAAGCTCCGCTCTGGTCTCATCATACACAAGCTTGACTAAAAGAAATATCTATGGGTGACAATGCCACCCGAATCCTAATAATGATTAGTTATTTTTCATATTAGTTATAGGTTAATTAAAATCAGAAGGCGACAGCTCGTGACGAGTTGTCACCTTCACTTTTAGAAAACAACGCCCCCAAAAACCCCGATACATCTATCTGGGGAAGCCCCAAAACCAAAATCAGATAAAACAACATCAAAAAGAGCATTTATACCGATTTCACCTAATATAAAACAAGTGAATCAACCGCAGGAATGAACTTAACAAGGATTTTTAGGAATTTTCTTGGCAGTAAGGAAAATAATTGCTACTTTTGTAGAGTTTTTCAAAACTAATATTCAATGACAAACCCATTAGAAAGATTGACGTCACACTATTTAACCAAGAAAGCACTGCCATATTGGTACATCATTATAATAGACTGCATGATAATCTTCACTGCCGGTATGGTCTCTACCTATATCAGCAATGGCGCAAACGGTCTGGTGCACCACTTTTGGCATTACGTAAGAACGTGGATATTCGTTACACCGCTATTCATGATAGGCATGAAATGCTTTCATACATATAGCGGAGTATTGCGTTATACCACGACCATTGACTTTGTCAAGATCTTCATGTCACAGGTTATCGGTGGCATGCTGCTGCTGATACTCAAATACATAATGATGGACAATGGTTCTATCATAGCCAACCTCCGTATCATGCAGATATGTACTATGCTGGTCCTCAGCATCACAGGACAATGGGGTATCAGAATAGCACTGAGATATGCCTACGAAGCGTCGATTTCAGACAAGAAGACCAAGCGGGTCTTCATATACGGTGCAAGGGAAGGTGGTGTCGCCATAGCACGCTCTATCAAGAACAATCCTCTCTCGGAATATAAAGTCGTGGGATTCGTCAGCACTGACGGTTCGCTCGCATCAAAATATGTCTTCGGCATCAAGGTTCGCAAAGACGGCGATAACCTTATTCACCATATGAAGAAAGAAGATGCCAAGACGCTCATCATCAGTCCTATACAGGTAGAGCATTTCCGTAAAAACGAGAAACTGGTACAGCAACTCATCGAGGAAGGCATCAAGATCATCATGATGCGCGATCCTCAGACATGGGACCCTAACAAGCAGATCAAACATCAGCAGTTGCGCGAGGTGGATATCGAAGATCTCCTACCACGCGATAAGATTGACGTCGATATGCAGTCCATCGGTATCATGCTGCAAAACAAGCGCATACTCATCACTGGTGCTGCTGGTTCCATCGGTTCGGAGATGGTGCGACAGATATCCCGTTTCGACCCTAAGGAACTGGTACTCATAGATCAGGCTGAGACACCAATGCACGATGTACGCCTGTATATGGCCAAGCAGCATCCGGAAATCAAGTGCCGCACCATAGTCGCAAGTATCTCCAACCCTACACACATGGAGGAGATATTCAAGACTCACACACCGGAATACGTATTCCATGCCGCAGCCTACAAGCATGTACCAATGATGGAGGACAATCCTGCCATGGCTATACAGAACAACACATACGGTACGCGTGTTATTGCAGACCTCGCCGTAAAATATGGTACGAAGAAGTTTGTAATGATTTCTACCGACAAAGCCGTAAACCCTACCAATGTCATGGGATGCTCCAAGCGTATCTGTGAGATATACTGCCAGAGCCTCAACCAAGCCATAGCTGATGGCGAGATAAAAGGTTGCACACAGTTTATCACCACTCGCTTTGGCAACGTACTCGGCAGCAACGGTTCCGTGATACCTATCTTCAGAGAGCAGATTAAGAAGGGCGGTCCGGTAACAGTGACGCACCCTGATATCATACGATTCTTCATGCTCATCCCTGAGGCATGCCAACTGGTATTGGAGGCTGGCACAATGGGTAAAGGCGGTGAGATATTCGTATTCGACATGGGCAAGCCTGTTCGCATTGCCGATTTGGCAAAACGTATGATAGCTCTCTCCGGAGCCAGGGATATCGAAATCAAATACACCGGTCTGCGTGATGGCGAGAAACTCTATGAGGAGGTACTCAATGACGAGGAGCAGACAAAACCTACACATCATCCGAAGATCAAAATTGCTTCTGTACGAGAATACCCATACGAGAAGGCTCTCAACGACGAGAAGGAACTGTACGAACTCAGTTTCACATACGATGATATGGCTATCGTAAAGAAAATGAAAGAAATAGTACCCGAATATAAAAGCCAGCACTCTAAATACGAGGAACTGGACAAATAAGCTCACACTCCTTTGAAAATCACACACACAAAGGAATGAGCAACTACAATTATCTGGATCATCGAATCATTAAACTAAACAAAAATGATGGACTCTCAAGAAATGGCGCAGCAGCCTCAGGAGACTGCTGAAGAAAAGCGCCTTTATGCCTCCAAAGAGGAAGTGCTTGCGCGAGCTAGGGAACTTGCACGCAGCGAGGAAGAAGTAAACAAAGCAGAAATGGATCATCTTAAGACCGCCTTCTATTATCTGCTCAGCAACGAACGTGATGCTGCACAGAAGGCCTACATCGAGGATGGTGGCGACCCAATGCAATATGTTGTCGTACCTGACCCATTGGAAGATGAATTCAAAGCAGAGATGAGCGTCCTTAAGGAGCGTCGTCAGAAAGCTTTTTTACAGCAGGAGGCAGAGAAGCAAGCTAACCTTAAGCGCAAACAAGAAATCATCGAACGCATCAAGGAACTTACTACTACTCCAGAGGAAGCTGGCAATGCTTTTCAGGAGGTGAAGACCCTGCAAAATGAGTGGCGTGAGATAAAAAGCATACCAGCAGAAAATGCCAATGAACTGTGGAACAACTACAAGTTGTGCCAGGAACAGTTCTATGACCTTCTGAAGATGAACTTCGAAGCCCGCGAATATGACTTCAAGAAGAATCTTGAGATGAAGACTGCACTCTGCGAGACTGCCGAGAAACTCGGAGAAGAAGAAGACGTGATAAGCGCTTTCCATCAGTTGCAGGAACTACACAACCAGTATAGGGAGATTGGCCCTGTAGCCAAGGAACTGCGTGACGAGATATGGGCAAGATTCAAGCAGGCAAGTACCGTTGTCAACCGTCGCCACGCTGCTCACTTTGAGGCTATCCGCCAACAGGAGGAAGAGAACCTCAACAAGAAGAGCGCATTGTGCGAAAAGGTTGAGAGCATCACTTCCCTGATACTTGAGAGTGCTTCTGAGTGGGAAGAGAAAGCAAAGGAAATTATTGCCATCCAGGCTGAATGGAAGACCATCGGTTTCACTCCTAAGGCCATGAATACCAAGATCTTTGAGAGATTCCGCACAGCATGCGACCAGTTCTTTACTGCTAAGAATGAATACTTCACGCAGTTGAGGGAACAGTATGCTGAGAATATCGCAAAGAAAGAGGAACTCGTAAAGAAGGCTCTTGAGTTACAGGACAGCACAGACTGGAAAGCCACTGCCGACAAATTCATCCAGATGCAGAAGGAATGGAAGGAAATCGGTAAGGTACCACGTAAACTGGGTGACCAGCTCTGGACTGACTTCCTCGGTGCTTGTAACAAGTTTTTTGAGGCACGTAACGCCAATACTTCGGGTGAACGTGATGAGCAGTTGAAGAATCTTCAGAAGAAGAAGGACATCATAGAACAACTCAAGGCTCTACTTGAGTCTGAAGAAGATGGTCTTCAGAAGAAGGTGCAGGCTCTTACAGAGGAGTATAACGGTATCGGCCATGTGCCTTTCAAGGAGAAGGACAATGTATTCCATGAGTACCATGACACCCTCGACGTGCTCTACAAAAAGCTTAACAAGGAACGCGCTAAGCATCGTCTGAACAACTTCAAGGAAGGACTGAAGGAGGTTGCCAAGCGTGGCGAGAAGGCTGTGGAGACAGAGCGCCAGCGCATGCAGCGCCGCTTCAATGAGATGAAGGAAGAACTGACAACATACGAGAACAACCTCAACTTCCTCTCTGCTTCGAGCAAGAAGGGCAACAGTCTCATCGACGAGATGAACCGCAAAGTGGAGAAACTCCGTGATGAGCTCGAACTCATGAAGCAGAAGATTAAGGCAATGGACTAATCAGTGCATAGTTCATAGTGCATAGTTCATAGTTTTTTTGTACATATTTCTTAGTGCAAAACAGAGTATGACAGCATTATAATTATGTTCTTTATAGAAAATAACACGCACGTACGCAATATATACTGTGTACGTGCGTTTTTTATTTATATATAAATATATAAAAACTAAGAAAATGATAGAATACATCAAAGGAGAATTGACAGAGATAACACCTACCCAGGCGGTCATTGAGGCACACGGAGTAGGCTATATGCTCAATATATCACTCAACACATATACCGCCATCCAGGAAAAGAAAGAAGTGAAACTGTATGTTCATGAGGCCATCAGCACCGGCGGACGCGATGATTCATATACGCTCTACGGTTTCTTCAACAAGCAGGAGCGCGAGATTTACCGCATGCTCATCACCGTGAGTGGCGTAGGCAGCAATACCGCTCGCATGATACTCAGTGCGTCAAGTCCTACCGAACTGGTCAACATCATCTCTACCGGAAATGAAAAAGCACTGAAAGGTGTTAAGGGTATTGGTCTTAAGACTGCACAACGCATCATCGTAGACCTGAGGGACAAGATGTCCGAATGCGGCATAATACAAGACATTGGCAGCGCTGGACAGACTGCTGCCATAGCCGTCAACAACGAGGTACGCGACGAGGCTATCGGTGCTCTCACCATGCTCGGTTTCTCACCAGCACCTACTTCAAAGGTCGTTACAGAGATACTCCAGGGTAACCCTGACCTCCCTGTAGAACAGGTTATCAAGCAGGCACTCAAACTCATCAAGTAGTTCTACGGTTCGCACAACCATACAACCGATTAACCGTACAACCGATTAATTTATAACAAACTGAGATTTGAATTCACACTCAAATAAAATACGACATCTGTTTGTTCTCTTCATGCTAATGATGGTCATCGTAGGAAGTGCGATGATCAGACAGTCTGCGTACATAGACGATGAGGAAGAAAAGGCAACAGAGGCTGCAGCACAATCAACAAAAGACGATCACAACGAAAAGAAACGCAAACAGGAAGAAGCAAGAAAAAAAGACCGCCTGGACCGCTATCGCGAAAAGCAGGCACATCTGAAACTACAGCAAGATACCATTCCTGACAGTCTGCTGCATCCACGTTGGAAGATACAGAAGACTGCTGCCATCACATACGATGACCTCAAGCAGGGGGCTGCAGACCTCCAGAGACCAGAGAACATCAAGCAGGAAGTGGAGTATAATGATACTCTCGACCGATATGTCATCGGCACCAGAATGGGAAAGAACTGGCTCACCGCACCTGTCATGATGAATCTGACAGAGTATCAGCAGTGGAGCGAGAAAAATCTTTTCTCAAACTATTTCCGCAACAAGAACTCAGAGATTTTCCAGGAGAAAGGCAAGGAGAAGTTTGACTTCACCGACATGCACTTCGAACTGGGGCCTGCAGAAAAAATATTCGGTCCTGGAGGCATTCGTGTAAAGACACAGGGATCGGCAGAACTCAAACTCGGTGCTACATTCAAGAGCATAGACAATCCTGCCCTGCCTATCCGTAACCGCAATACCACAACCATTGACTTCGACGAGAAGATAAACATCAATGTCACAGGCAAGGTGGGAGACAAGATGAACCTCAACCTCAACTACAACACTGATGCTACCTTCGACTACGACAGCCAGAACATGAAACTGAAATATGACGGCAAGGAAGACGAAATCATAAAACTCGTAGAGGCCGGCAATGTCAGTTTCCCAAGCAACTCGTCACTCATCCAGGGTGCGTCGTCTTTGTTTGGTCTGAGGACTGACATGCAGTTTGGCAAACTGAAACTGCAGACTGTAGTATCGCAGAAGAAATCTTCTTCATCAAGTGTCTCCAGCCGTGGCGGCGTGCAGATGACCAACTTTGACATCAACGTAGCCAACTATGAGGAAAACCGCCACTTCTTCCTAGGCAAATACTTCCGCGCCAACTACGACCGATGGATGCGCACCATCCCTGCCGTGAGCACAGGCATAACAATCAACCGCGTCGAGATTTGGGTCACCAACAAGAGCGGACAGACCAATAATACACGAGACATCGTGGCACTGCCACTCGTAGGCGAAGGTAACATCACCAACAATGAGGAGGCTGACGCAAATACACTACCACAAAACTCGGTCAACAGTATCTTCGCCGACATTCAGAATGCACGAAACAACAACACCCTCCCTGCCACCCTTGAGAGCATGGAGGGCGGTAAGGATTATGAGAAGATAGAGAAAGCACGCCTACTGACATCATCAGAGTACACCGTCAACTCTGCCATGGGTTACATTTCGCTCAAATCCACAGTGCAGTCTGACCAGGTCGTAGCAATAGCATACGAATATACCGCTGGTGGCACCACATATCAGGTCGGTGAATTCACCGGCGACCTTACTGACGTGAGCAAGGCACTGGTGGTCAAATCACTGAAGAATACCAGCAGCACACCTACACAATCCAACTGGAAACTGATGATGCGTAACGTATATTACCTGTCATCATCACTTCAGAAGGAGAAATTCCGCCTGGATATCAAATACAAGAGTGACTCATCAAGCGTATATGTCAACTACCTTCCTGAGAACGCTGTAAAGAACCAGCAACTCATTCGCATCATTGGTGCTGACCGTCTTGACAACAACAACAAGGCCCATCCAAACGGTTATTTCGATTTCGTACAGGGATTTACCGTAAGCAACGGTCGCGTCTTCCTGCCTATGACAGAACCATTCGGCAGAGGACTCAAGAATGCACTTGTCAGCAATGGCATCAGCGCAGAGATAGCAGAAAAATACTGTTATAGCGAACTCTACGACTCTACAAAGACCGTAGCGAAACAGTTGGCGGAAAAAAACCGCTTTATGATCAACGGCCAGTACAAGGGCAGCGCAGACAATGTCATCTCACTTGGTGCAGACAATGTGCCACAGGGATCTGTCGTCGTTACCGCAGGAGGTGTAACCCTCACTGAAGGCAGCGACTACTCTGTAGATTACTCTGCCGGTGAGGTAACGATCCTCAACCAGAGCATCATTGATGCCGGTACCAACGTCAATGTGTCCATGGAGTCGCAGTCGGCATTCTCCATGCAGCGCAAGACCATGGTGGGTCTCAACTGGGAGTATGATTTCTCCAAGGACTTCCAACTTAGCGGTACTTTCCAGCACCTCTCAGAGCAGAGCCTCACATCCAAGGTCAGCATGGGTTCCGAACCAGTCAACAACACTATCGTCGGCCTCAACCTCAACTGGAAAAAGGAGAGCCAGTGGCTCACCAACATGCTCAATTACATTCCGTTGTTGCATGTCTCTCAGCCTTCAAGCATACAACTCAATGCGGAGGTTGCCAAGCTATTCTCTAGCATAGCGAGCGGCACTCAGGACAATGCCTCATACATAGACGACTTCGAGGATGCCTCAAGAGGTATCTCCGTAGCCACTCCTAGTTCATGGAGCATCTGCAGCCCACCACGCTACCTCAACGGCATAGACCAGAAATACAGCAAGACAGACCTCTCATCAGGATATAACCGCGCCCGCCTGGCATGGTACTATATCGACCCTCTGTTCACCCGTCGCAGTTCGACACTTACCCCTAGTCATATCAAAAATGACATGGAGCAACTGTCCAACCACTATGTCCGTGAGGTATATGTCAATGAGCTCTACCCTAATCGCGACCAGAGTTCATACAGCGGCGTGACCAACACACTCAGCATCCTCAACCTGGCATACTATCCTGAGGAGCGTGGACCATATAACTTCAGTCCATACATCACATCCAACGGCAGACTGACCAATCCGAAAGACAAATGGGGTGGTATGATGCGCAAACTTGACGTCAACGACTTTGAAGAGGCCAACATAGAGTACATCGAGTTCTGGATGCTCGACCCATTCATCTACACTCGCAAGGACAACACTACATCGAAACATAGCGGACGCCTGTACTTCAACCTCGGTGAGGTGTCTGAGGACATTCTCATAGATGGCAAGAAATTCTATGAGAGTGGTATGCCTATCACCGCCAACGAGCTGACCGACAGTACCCAGTGGGGTCGCATACCAAAGCAGAACACCATCACATACGCCTTTGCTACCTCCAGCGGTTCCCGTGAAAAGCAGGACGTGGGATTAAACGGTCTCAATGATGAAGAGGAACGCTCATGGTACTCCAGCTATCTCTCTACACTCGCTGTCAATGACAGTACCAAAAACAGCATCGCTGCTGACCCTGCCAATGACAACTACCGTTATTTCCGTGGCGGAGAATGGGATTCGCAGAAGGCATCCATCCTACAGAGATACAAATACATAAACAATCCACAGGGCAACTCACCTGACTCACAGAACCGTTCTGAATCATACGATACTTCATACAAGACCACCCCGGACGTAGAAGATATCAACCAGGATTTCACTCTTAACGAGTTTGAGAAATACTACGAATACTATATCGACATAGATCCTGCCACTATAGGTTCCTCTGAGAATTACTGCGTAGATAAGCGTGAGGCTGTCGTACCCCTGCGCAATGGCAAGTCTGAGACCGTGACATGGTATCTCTACCGCATACCAGTGAACAGTCCGAAGAAGGTTGCACGCGGTGGCATCAACGACTTTTCAAGCATTCGTTTCATGCGTATGTACATGACAGGCTTTGAGGATGAGACGGTACTGCGTATGGCAAGCCTCGACCTCGTCAGGGGTGAATGGCGTGCCTACAAGCAGAGCCTTGTGGGTGCCAATGCCAATACAAATGCTTCGTTCACCGCATCGTCTATCAGCATTGAGGAGAACAGCGACAAGAAACCTGTCAACTACATCCTGCCCCCAGGAATCTCACGCGTAGTCGATCCTTCCCAGCCGCAGCTCACAGAGAATGATGAGCAGTCTATGCGTATCGATGTGGAAGGCATGGCTACCAACGATGCCGTGGCTGTGTATAAGAACACTAACATTGACATGCGTCGCTACAACAGACTGCAGATGTTCGTACATGCCAATGCCACTGAGAACAACAGTACCAACCTGCAGGACAATGACCTCGCTCTCTTCATCCGCCTCGGCTCGGATTACAATAATAATTTCTACGAATATGAGATACCACTGAAGCTCACCGCTCCAGGCAAATACAGCATGTATTCCACAGCCGACAAGACCATCGTTTGGCCTGCCGACAATATGCTGAACATAGAACTGAGCAAGTTCACCACCCTCAAGAAGGAACGCAATAAGAGCAATACGTCCAAGAATGCGGTTTACTCTATCTTTGACCCTGATAACCAGAGCAATAAGATTACTATCGTCGGTACCCCATCACTTGGTGAGGTACGCACCATGATGATTGGTATCAAGAACTACTCGCACGGTATCAAGTCTGGTGAGATATGGGTCAACGAACTTCGTCTCCT
Source organism: Prevotella sp. (assembly GCA_045617365.1). Taxonomy (GTDB): domain Bacteria; phylum Bacteroidota; class Bacteroidia; order Bacteroidales; family Bacteroidaceae; genus Prevotella. The sequence goes on from JAZLIN010000030.1 coordinate 17,586, forward strand.
TGAACCACAGAGCAATGGTGGATGGGCAGCCGCTGCCAACCTCAACGTACAATTGTCAGACCTCGGCAGTGTCTCTGCCAGCGGCAGATACATCAGCGATGGTTTCGGCGGTCTGGAGCAGAAGGTTCAGGAGCGTCCTACCGACCAGTTCGGTTCATACAGCGTCACCACCAACATAGAGTTAGGCAAGTTCTTCCCTGAAAAGGCGAAAGTCACTGCCCCACTCTATTACAGCGTATCACAGGAGCGTACTTCGCCTAAGTTCAACCCGCTTGACACAGACATGTCACTTGACGATGCCCTGGAGAGCACCACTAATATTCATGAGCGTGACTCTATCAAGAGCATTGCTGTGCTCAACACCATCAACAAGAACTTCTCCCTTTCCGGCGTACGATTTGGTATCAGCACCAAGGGACATCCTATGCCTTACGACCCAGCCAATTTCTCATTCTCCTACAGTCATCAAAGCCGCCATACCGACGGACAGACCACCGTATATGAGGATGAAGACCAATGGAAGGGCAACATCAATTACTCGTGGGTACCTGTGTATAAATCCCTTGAGCCTTTCAAAAAAATCAAGTCTAAGGCTAAGTCACTTGACATCCTCAAGAAATTCACATTCAACTGGTTGCCACAGTCTATCTCTGCCAGCACAGATATGACGCGCAGCTATTATGAGTTGCAAGAGCGCGACCTGGAGGATCTGGGAAATTCATCTAGCCTGCCAGTGACATTCAATTCGCAGTTCCTGTGGAACCGTGACTTCTCAATACGCTGGGACCTCACCAAGAACCTCCACATGAATTTCCACAGCACCACACGTGCTGAGATTGAAGAGCCATACTCTCCTATCAATAAGGATCTCTATCCTGAGCAGTATCAGGCATGGAAGGACTCCGTGTGGAACAGCATCAAGCACATGGGAGCGCCACTGGACTATAATCAGAATTTCACAGCATCATATCAGTTGCCGCTCAATCTGATTCCTATCTTCGACTGGCTGCAGGCTGATGCATCATACAATGCCACATACCAGTGGGCAAGAGGTGCTGAAGAGGACGGCATAGTGAAATATGGTAACACCATAAACAACAACCGCAACATCAACATCAATACCACTTTCAGCATGGAGAAACTCTATAATCACGTGCCTTTCCTCAAGGAGGTGAATGAGAAATTCTCCAAGCGTCCTAAGGCTAAGCCAAAGAAGAACGACAAAAAGTCCACGAAAGACGACAAGAACTCTTCAAGCAAAAAGGACAAGAAAGACAAGAAAAAGGATGGTGATGAGCCACAGGAAGGCGAAGAGAATCCTCAAAGCGCTATGGATGCTAAGGAAGCCAAGAAGAAATCCCTGGAAGCAGAGAAGGAAAAGAAGGCTCTTGCCCTTGCAGACCAGAAGAAAAAGAACACCTACACACGTGAGGTGAGCATCAAGGCCGACACATCCATCGTCATTACTCACGCCAAGAAGTCAACACGCCTCATCGTTACCGCCAAGGACGAAAAAGGTAGTCCGATAAAGGTGAAATACAAGGTGGTGGATAACAACAAGATCAAACTCATCAACAAGGCTGACTCTCTGGTGAGAATGAAACTCTCCGTCGTGGCTCTTGAACCTATCGAGAATATGACATGGTACAAGGTGGCTCAGGGTGCAGCACGACTCGCCATGATGGTTCGCTCTATCGGCATCACCTATCGCAACCAACAGTCTATGGCTCTGCCTGGATTCAAGAACAGCATCGGTGATGTCTTCGGCCAGCGCAAGGGCAGCGCACTGTCTCCAGGTCTTGACTTCGCCTTCGGTTTCACAGGTGAGGACTACATCGACAAGGCGCAGCGCAACGGATGGCTGATGAATGAGAACGATTCCGTCACCAGTCCGGCTACGACTAATATGTCCGAGGACCTGCAGGTGAAGATGGCACTCGAACCTGTACGCAATCTGAAGATAGACCTCAGCATGTCACACACCATGTCACGCGCCAAGTCAATACATTATATGTATAGCGGCAACCCAAGCACACAGAGTGGAAGTTTCACCATGACGACAGTGAGCATAAAGAGTGCCTTCGAGGGCATAGGCAATGCCAACAACGGATTCCGTTCTGCATCATTCGAGAGATTCTGTAACTCTTTGGCATCTTACCGTGATAGAGTGGAAGCACAGTACATAGGTACCACCTACCCTCAGGGACCTTATGCCGGCAAGAAATTCAATCCTGAGATAGGCAGCGTCAACCAGTACAGCGCCGATGTCATGGTACCGGCATTCCTCAATGCATACACGGGGTACAGCGGACTCAAGATATTCCCTGCCATCACCAAGATGCTCCCTAACTGGACTCTGAGATACAGCGGACTGGGACAGTTGCCTTGGTTCCGTGACCATTTCAAGAGTGTCAACATCAACCACTCTTATAAGAGCGTGTATGCCGTGGGCAGCTACAGTTCATACTCTACATATATGCAGTTCATGGGCGACAACATAGGTTTCATCACTACGTCACAGTCTGACAATCCTGTACCAAGCAGTATGTTCAACGTCTCTACTGTCAGCATCAACGAGTCATTCTCTCCACTCCTGGGTATCGACGTCACACTACCTAACAACATGAACTTCAAGGCAGAGTACAAGACCACACGTGTGCTGAGCCTCTCCATGACCTCTGTACAGATTAACGAGACTCTCTCCAAGGACATCGTCATCGGAATGGGATACAAGATCAATGACTTCCAGTTCATGCGAAGCAGAGCGCTAAAAGCAGCATCACGCAACAAGTCCAAGGGGGATGACAACGAAGATGACATCAACAGCAGCAGGAACAAGAGCGTCAATAACAAGTCAAAGGGATTCGCCCATAGTCTCAACCTGCGTCTTGACATGAGCTACCGCCAGCAGGCTGCCATCACACGCGACATTGCCACAGTGCAGTCACAGGCCACCTCCGGCAATAATGCCTTTAAACTGGCATTCGCTGCTGACTATGCCCTGTCACGTCTCATGACCATGAGCCTGTATTTCGACAGACAGAGCAATACGCCTCTGCTATCATCAAGCAGTTATCCTACCGTGACACAAGACTTCGGCCTCAGCCTCAAGTTCTCACTCACCAGATAGCATGGTCGCACACATTATATATAATATATACAAACAACAAACATAAACCCCAAGTAGAAATACCGCCACATCATCTACTCCCCTCCCTCTATCAGAAGGGGCTAAAGGGCGGAGCTACAAACATGATTTACAAATATGATTTTCTCATCATCGGCTCAGGAGTTGCCGGTATGAGTTACGCCCTGAAGGTTGCGAGGGCACACAAGGGCAAGATTTGCCTTATTTGCAAGACAACACTCGAAGAGGCTAACACGACCCGCGCACAGGGTGGCGTAGCATCTGTTACTAACGTTATCGTGGACGACTTCGAGAAACATATCGAGGACACCATGATAGCAGGTGATTTCATCTCTGACCCTGCTGCCGTGGACCAGGTGGTACGCATGGGACCATCACAGATTAAGGAACTCGTAAACTGGGGCGTGAACTTCGACAAGAATGAAGATGGTCTCTTTGACCTGCACCGCGAGGGCGGACACTCTGAGTTCCGCATCCTCCACCATGCTGATGACACTGGCGCGGAGATACAGCGCGGACTCATCGAGGCCGTTCGCAACAATCCCTACATCGAGGTCAAGGAGAATCATTTCGCCGTGGAGATCATCACCCAGCACCACCTCGGCATTGAGGTAACACGCCGCACCAATGACATAGAATGCTACGGCGCATACGTACTCAATCCTGATACTGAAAAGGTTGACACATACCTCAGTAAGGTGACAGTGATGTGCACTGGCGGATGCGGTGCCGTGTATCAGACCACTACCAATCCTATCATTGCCACCGGCGATGGCGAAGCCATGGTATATCGTGCCAAAGGTACCGTGGCTGACATGGAGTTCGTACAGTTCCACCCAACCTCTCTCTATCACCCGGGCGAGACACATCCTGCGTACCTCATCACTGAGGCCATGCGCGGATATGGTGGCATACTACGTCTGCCTAACGGCGAGACATTCATGGAGAAATATGATGAACGTCTCTCACTCGCACCACGCGACATCGTGGCACGCGCCATCGACAAGGAGATGAAGATTCACGGACTTGACCACGTATGCCTCGACGTCACTCACAAAGACCCGGAAGAGACCAAGCACCACTTCCCTAACATCTACCAGAAATGTCTCTCCATCGGCATCGACATCACCAAGGAGTACATACCTGTACGCCCTGCAGCTCACTATATGTGCGGCGGTATAAAGGTAGATCTCAACGGCTGTTCGAGCATCAAGCGTCTCTATGCCGTAGGCGAATGCTCATGCACCGGCCTGCATGGCGGCAACCGCCTCGCCAGCAACTCTCTTATAGAGGCTGTCGTATATGCGGAGACAGCATCCAAGCATTCCCTTGATCATATAGACGAATACGACTTCAATACCCTCGTACCGGAATGGAACGATGAAGGCACCATGACCAACGAAGAGAAAGTACTCGTAACACAGAGCGTGCATGAGGTCGGTACCATCATGGCCAACTATGTGGGAATAGTTCGCAGCGACCTGCGCCTGAAACGCGCATGGGTTCGTCTGGACACTCTTTACGAGGAGACAGAGGCTCTCTTCAAGCGAGTAAAGGCCAGCAAGGACATCTGCGAACTGCGCAATATGATTAACGTAGGATACCTCATCACACGCTGGGCAATCGAACGCAAGGAATGCCGCGGTCTGCATTTCACCACCGACTACCCCCACCATGCTTATGACAACAATAAATAACAGGATAAAATCACTCATCATAACACTGCTTTGCATCTTCTCCACCTGTATGTTTGCACAGGTGGAGAACGATGCTACAGAGAACGACAATCAAGACAACTATGCCGAGGCAGACTCGCTGCAGAGCGACTCTCTACAGTGTGACTCCATACCACCACTGCCGTGGCCGGAGTCACTGCAGGCCAATCTGGACTCTATCATACAGAAGAGCGTGATATTCCGTAGTTCACAGCTCGGACTTATGGTGTATGACCTCACCGCTGACTCCGTGCTATATGAACACAATGCCAAGCAGACTATGAGACCGGCATCTACCATGAAGTTGCTCACTGCCATCACTGCACTCGACAGATTCGGTGATGCCTATCTCTTCAAGACCCGACTCACATATACCGGCACCATCAAGGACAGCACACTAATAGGAGACATCTACTGCATCGGCGGCATGGATCCAAAACTGGGAAATGACGACCTCAAGTCCTTTGCCATAAGCATACGCGAGGCTGGCATTGACACCATACGTGGAAATTTCTATGCTGACCGCTCCATGAAGGACGACAAGATGTTTGGTGAAGGATGGTGCTGGGATGACAAGAACCCCGTACTCTCTCCCCTCGCCTACACCCGCAAGGACATCCTTATGGACAAACTGCGAGAGGCTTTGCTCGATGCTGGTGTAGTAATAGATGACTCAGCAGCTCTCGCAGGCGCTGAGTTTCCTATTGCCAAGACATCACCTGCCGGTGCCATAACACTCTGCGAACGCACGCATACCATGGAGCAGATACTGCATACCATGATGAAGGACAGCAACAACATGTATGCCGAGTGCCTGCTCTACCAGATAGGTCTCACGCAAGGCAAACCCTCTACCGCCAAGAAGGCTCGCGCAGTGGAGGAAGCCCTGCTCAGGAAAATAGGCATGGGCAGCGTGCCGCACCGTTTTGCTGACGGTTCTGGACTGTCTCTTTACAACTACGTCTCTGCCGAGATGGAGGTGGCTTTCCTGAAGTATGCCTACAATAATTCCAACATCTTCACCCATCTCTACACCTCCCTGCCTATTGCCGGCATAGATGGCACACTGGAGAAACGTATGAACAAGTCGGCGGCAGAAGGCAATGTACATGCGAAGACTGGTACTCTCAGCGGCATCAGCAGTCTGGCAGGCTACTGCACTGCCAGCAATGACCATAAGCTCTGCTTCGCCATCATCAATCAAGGCATCATGCACAACAGCGGCGCCAAGAACTTCCAGGACAAGGTGTGCATAGCAATGTGTAAGTAGTTTTTTGTGGTTTGGTGGTTTAGTGGTTTGGTGGTTGGGTTGTGGGGATGTTCCCGCTACCGACGCACAACCACCGTTCCTTGCAATTCTTCGAAAGCCCCAAACAACCAAACAACCAAACAACTAAACAACCAAACAACCAAACAACCCAATATGAAACAACGCGTTATAATTTCACAAGACCTCAAGGCAGAACTAACTGCCGCAATAGCAGATTGCGAACATGATCGCATCTTTGTACTCACCGACACCGTGACCATCGAGAAATGCTGGCCGGTAGTCAAGGACTTCGAATGCCTCAACGAGGCAAAGACCATCACCATCGGAGCTACCGACGTAGCCAAGAACCTGGAGTCCATCTCACACGTATGGGAAGAACTGCAGAAAGGCGGCGCAACACGCCACTCACTGCTTATCAACCTTGGCGGTGGCATGATCACAGACCTCGGTGGATTTGCTGCCAGTACATTCAAGCGCGGCATCAATTTCATCAATATCCCTACCACCCTCCTTTCTATGGTCGATGCCAGCGTGGGAGGAAAGACAGGCATCAACTTCGGTGGACTCAAAAATGAAATCGGCGTATTCAATGACTCCAAGTATGTCATCCTCTGCACAGAATTCCTCAAAACTCTTGATGATGCCAACATACGTTCCGGATACGCCGAGATGCTCAAACACGGACTCATCTCTACACCTGAGCTGTGGAAGGAACTCGTAGCATTTGACATCACACATCCTTTCGCTAATGACAATGGCGGACGCACACTCCAGGAAATGCTCGCAGACTCCGTTGCCGTAAAGGAACGCGTAGTAGAGGAAGACCCACATGAGCATGGCATACGCAAGGCACTCAACCTCGGGCATACCGCCGGACATGCCTTTGAGTCATGGGCTATGCGCAAGAACCGTCCGGTGCTCCACGGATATGCCGTGGCATACGGCATCATCCCTGAGCTCTACCTCGCTGTAGCCAAGACGGGATTCCCTACTGATATCATGCGCCAGGCTGTGCAATATATAAAGGAGGTATATGGCACTCTACCTATCACATGCGATGATTATCCTGAACTCATCGAACTCATGACCCATGACAAAAAGAATACCGCAGGCATCATAAACTTCACTCTCCTCGGAGGCATAGGCGATATACAGATTAATCAGACTGCTACTACAAAGGAGATAGAAGAAGCTCTCGATTTCTTTCGAGAAGGATAGTTTTTATAGCAAAAAGTAATAAAAACACAAGTTTTTCTGTCTTTTTGTTAAAATAATACCGCAAATAGTTGTCAGTTTAATAAAAAAGTAGTAACTTTGCAAACTGTAAACTACAAACGCAAATCATGGGCAAACTGATAAAACCAAACGCATATAAAGCGTTACTTGACCTGAAACAGACAGAACAGGGCATTAAACTCATAAAGGAATTCTTCCAGCAGAACCTCAGCACAGAGCTTCGTCTGCGCCGTGTCACAGCACCATTGTTCGTGCTTCAGGGCCTCGGCATCAATGACGACCTCAACGGTGTTGAGCGCGCAGTGACATTCCCTATCAAGGACCTCGGTGACCAGAAGGCTGAGGTGGTACACTCTCTCGCCAAGTGGAAGAGACTCACCCTCGCTGACTACAATATCGAAACTGGTTATGGTATCTATACCGACATGAATGCCATTCGTGCCGATGAAGAACTTGACAACCTGCACTCACTCTATGTTGACCAATGGGACTGGGAGGCCTCTATCAATAAGGAGGATCGCAATCTTGATTACCTCAAGGATGTGGTACGCCGTATCTATTCGGCTATACTCCGTACCGAATATCTCACATGCGAGACATATCCACAGCTCAAGCCATTCCTGCCACGTCAGATACACTTCATACACTCTGAGGAACTCCTTCAGATGTATCCAGACCTCACTCCTAAGGAGCGTGAGGATGAGATATGCAAGAAGTATGGTGCTGTATTCGTTATCGGTATCGGTGGCAAACTCACCAATGGCGAGAAGCATGATGGCCGTGCTCCTGACTATGATGACTGGACCACACCAAACTCAGACGGGTTCCTCGGACTCAATGGCGATATCCTCATCTGGTACCCTGTACTTGAGCGTTCATTCGAACTGTCGTCAATGGGTATCCGCGTAGATAAAGAGGCACTCCTCCGCCAGTTGACCCTCGAGAACAAGGAAGAGCGCAAGGATCTCTACTTCCACAAGCGTCTCCTTGAAGGTTCACTCCCACTCTCTATCGGTGGTGGTATCGGACAGAGCCGTCTCTGCATGGTAATGCTTCACAAGGCTCACATCGGCGAAATCCAGGCTAGCATCTGGCCGGAAGAGCAGCGCAAGGAGTGCAAGGAAGCAGGCATGAACCTCATCTAACACTTGATACATTGACAATGTCAAACTTACAAAACAAGAATGACATAGGTTAAAAATAACTAACAAAGTGGCAGGTTTCTGTCGCTTTGTTTTGTTATATCAAATATTTTTTGTAACTTTGCACCGCATTTTGCATAAAAACTATAGTTATTAACAAAAGCCTCCTATTTACGGCGGCAAAAAAAGAAAAAGAAATGAAAAAAGATCTTCATCCAGAAAACTATCGCCCTGTAGTATTCAAAGACATGTCTAACGGCGATATGTTCCTCACACGTTCTACCTGTAAGACTAATGACACAGTAGAGTTCGAAGGTGAGACTTACCCAGTAGTAAAGATTGAAATCTCAAGCACCTCTCACCCATTCTACACAGGTAAGAGCAAGCTCGTTGATACAGCAGGTCGTGTTGACCGCTTCATGAACCGCTACGGTAACATCAAGAAGTAATATCCCGCACAGGGACATCAATCCAATAAGCGCAGGCTTTTGTAGTTGCATATACAAAGCCTGCGCTTTATTTTGTAGTTTAGTAGAGCCTAACAAAAAAAATGACGAAGTGTCACCATTGCATGTAACACATTGTCTTATAATTGATTAAAGGATGACAGCTTTAACATGTAGTGTCACCAGAGTGTTGCGGAAGTGACACCTGTATTATCCCTGTATGTACGGTGACACCTGTACCGCCACTTCACCGTCACTTTCCAGATGAAGTGTTACCGCACCATACAGCGTAAATACGATACCTTTCGCCCTATAGGTGTCACTTCGTCACTTTTCACCCAAACATTTGTATCAAGAAAACTTCCGAATTGCAAAAGTGCCCCTTTCACAAAGTAAAAGGGGCACTTTTACAATGTTAAAGGGGCACTTTTACATTGCTAAAGGGGCCCTTTTAGTAAAGTAAAAAATTACCTTTGTACACATTTTATCCAAATTCCCCCTTAGGGGGGGCAGCTCAGTACATCCATCCCACTATACGGTGTGCGAGGGAGGTAGGCACTATGCGACCCAGAAAGAGGAAGGCATGGTACATCCAACCTACGGTGCTTACTACGGACGGACTGCCGGACTCTGCCATGCGGTACAATTTCCTCGCCATGCGCTCAGGAGAGATGCCATTCTGCTCATCATGCTCCATGGTCTCTACAGCCTTGCGCATGTGAGGGTATATCTCTACCCCATCAAGGCTCTTCTTGCGGGCATCGGTAAAACCGGTCTTGACATCACCAGGCACCAAAGTACATACTGTGATACCGAATGGACGCAACTCATTCTCCAATGACATGGCGAGACTGCTGATGGCAGCCTTCGATGCCGAATAAAATGCCTGAAACGGCAAGGCATATACTGCCATCACACTGCTAACGAAGATGATACGACCACTTCGCTGCTCACGCATAAATGGCAACACTGCCTGGGTAATATTCACCGAGCCAAAGAAATTCACATCAAACTGACGCTTGGCATCAGCCGGGTCCGTAAACTCCACTGCACCTGATATTCCCATACCGGCATTACTTATCAGAAGGTCTATGACCTGACTTTCAGTTACCACCTGCCCCACAGCCTTTCGGCATGCCTCAGGGTCGGTGACATCGCAGTCTATGTGCGTTATGCCGTCATGACTTTCACCATGACGGGAGAGTTCATAGACCTTGTAACCTTTCGCTGCAAAAAGATCTGCGGTAGCTTTTCCTATGCCGGAACTACCTCCGGTTATCATCATCGTCTTCATAAGTAGGTGTGCAAAATTATCTCTATAATGTTATTCAAGATTCTCGAGCTCAACTTGAATAATGTTTTCTTTGGCAAAATTACAAAAAAAACTCTTTCGTTCCAAATACACAGAACTTTTTATAACCTTTTTCTTTTATTCCACTATCCTATTCCACCACAAACGAATGAATATTTATAATACAAAATGTTCTATTTCACCTATTTTATGTCTAGGTTTCCTTTTCATCACGAAATAAGACAAGAAATAACATATTGTTTTGTTAATTTTACTTAATCTCTTCATTTATAAGGTAAAAAATAAGTACCTTTGCATCGTATTTTCATTCAGGAAGTAAAGATATAAAGGAAAATTATTTAAAATAAGGTAAAAAAAGCAATGTTTAAAAAGTTTATCATTGGTGGATTGTTACTGGCATCTGTTACTACTGCCGTACAGGCGCAGGTGCTTAATCTTACGCTGAAGAAAGCGATAGAAATAGCAGTAGCAGAAAATCCTACAATCAAGATTGCAGACAAGGAGATCCAACTGAAAGAGATTTCCGACGATGAGGCTTGGCAGGCTTTGCTGCCTACCGTAGATGCTTCGTTAGCTCTGTCACACAGTATTCGGGTAGCAGCCATCAAGACTGGTATGGGTGAATTCAAGATGGGTCAGGACGGTACCACCACCGCTACTGGTGCCATCCAGATTGCCGTACCTCTCTATGCTCCGGCAGCATATCAGAACATGAAGATGACAAAGGAACAGATTCTCGTTGCAAGGGAGAAGGCTCGCGGTTCGCGCCTCGACCTGATAAATCAGGTGACAAAGGCATACTATTCTGCCCTTCTATCAAAGGATGCAAAAGAGGTAATGGAAGCAGCCTACAAACTGGCGAAGGAGAATTACGAAGTGGTGGAGAACCGTTTCAACGTAGGCCAGGTTAGTGAGTATGACAAGATCTCAGCAGAGGTCCAGATGCGTACCGCCAACTCTTCCGTAGTAAGTGCCGAGACAGGCGTTACACTCTCCAAACTACAACTGAAGGTACTCATGGGTATCGACACTAATATTGACATCAATATCGTTGATAGCCTCAAGGCATACGAGTCGAAGATGACCCTTGCCAATGCACAGGGCGAAACAGACAATGTAGAGGGCAATACCAACATACGCCAGCTGGATCTCAACAAGCAAGTGCTGGAGCGTTCGGGAAAGTTGCTTAACACCAACTTCCTGCCTACCGTGGCACTGGCTCTCACAGGACAGTATCAGTCATACTCAAACGACAACTGGAACGTGTTCAACTACAAGTATTCACCAAGTGCCACACTTGCTCTCTCGGTGAATATACCTATCTTCCATGCCAGCAACTGGACCAAGATAAAGTCAAACAAACTGCAGATTGCACAACTTGAGGATCAGCGCACAAGCGTGGTACGCCAACTTTCCATGGCTGCCAACAGCTATCGACAGAATATGTACAAGACGCTGGCAAAGATGGAGTCTGACCGTGAAGCTGTAAAGCAGGCAAGCAAGGCTGTTGCCATATCTGCAAAGAGATATGAGGTAGGACGTGGCACAGTGCTCGAGATGAACCAGAGCGAGACAGCCCTCACGCAGGCAGAACTGGCATACCGTCAGGGTATCTATGACTTCCTCACCAACAAGGCGGACTTGGATTACACACTGGGCAAGGAGTAACACATACATTATACAAACCAACCAATCAACATACACATAGAGTGAATATGAAGAAATACATGATAATGGCACTTGCCGCAATCGCTTTGGCAAGCTGCGGAAACAAAAAAACGGAAGAGGCTGCCACAAGTACTGCTGAAGCCCTCCCTGAAGTAAAACTGGCTACCGTGCATTCAGAGAGTGTACCACAGACAGAAGTATATTCTGCAACTGTTGAGAGTGATGTGAAGAACAATATCTCTCCTAACATGGCATACCGTATCGAGAAGATCCTCGTTGACGTGGGCGATCAGGTACGCCGTGGTCAGGTTATTGTAAAGCTTGACGCTTCAAGCCTCCGTCAGCTCAAGTTACAGATTGAGAACAAGACTCTGGAGTTTGAACGTACCAACGAGCTCTACAAGGTTGGTGGCGCTTCCAAGGCAGAGTACGACAACGTAAAGATGCAACTTGACGTGATGCAGCAGCAGTATCGCCAGATGGCAGAGAACACACAGCTCTACGCTCCTATCAGCGGTGTCGTTACAGCACGCAACTATGACAACGGTGATATGTACAGCGGTACTCCTATCCTTACCATCGAGCAGACTAACCCGGTTAAGATCATCGTAAATATCTCGGAGTCACACTTCAAGGACGTAAAGCGCGGACAGAGCGTAGATATCACTCTCGATGCATACGAAGGCGAGCACTTCACAGGTCGTGTATCTACCATCCGTCCTAACATTGACCCTACCACCCACACATTTACTGCTGAGGTCATGATCAACAACCCTGGACAGAAGGTACACCCTGGCATGTTTGCCCGCGCTACCATAAACTTCGGCAACCAGAACCACGTGGTCGTTCCTGACAATGCTCTCGTAAAGCAGATCGGTGCCGGTGACCGTTACGTATATGTATATGATGCACAGAAGCAGACTGTATCATATAATAAGGTGGAGCTCGGTAAGCACATGGGTTCTACATACGAGGTCATCTCTGGTGTGAACGATGGACAGCAGGTTGTCATCGCTGGTCACACTCGTCTTGCTAATGGCAAGAAGGTTAAGGTAGTTAAGTAAATATCAACTTGTTCGGTTTTGCGGTTTTATGGTTTTGCGGTTTTATGGTTTTGCGGATTACGCAAGGCGTAACTAAACAACCAAACAACTAAACAACCGAACAACCAAACAACAAAAATTATAATATGGCATTATACGAAGGTGCGGTCAAACGACCAATTATGACGAGCCTCTGCTTTGCGGCCGTCATCATCCTGGGTATCTTCTCTCTGGTGAAACTGCCTATCGATCTCTATCCGGATATCGATACCAACACCATCATGGTCATGACATACTATAACGGTGCGTCGGCTAATGATATCGAGAACAACGTTACCCGCCCGCTTGAGAATACGCTCAACTCCGTAGAGCACCTCAAGCATATCACTTCCAATTCGCGTGAGAACGTATCGGTAATCACACTGCAGTTTGAGTATGGTTACGACATTGATGCTCTCACCAATGACGTACGAGACAAACTTGACATGGTGTCTAATGCTCTCCCTGATGAGGCGCAGACACCTATACTGTTCAAGTTCTCTACAGATATGATTCCTATCCTGCTGCTGTCCGTAGAGGCTAACGAATCGCAGCAGGCTCTGTATAAGATCCTCGATGACGGCGTGGCAAATCCGCTGGCACGTATCGACGGTGTAGGTACGGTGTCTATCTCAGGTGCTCCTGAGCGTGAGATCAACATCTACATGGATCCACATAAGATGGAGGCTTACGGACTGTCACCAGTACAGGTCAGCTCCGCCATCAGTGCAGAGAACCGTAACATCACCAATGGTACTATGGATATCGGTTCACAGACATACACCGTACGTGTGGAGGGTGAGTTCAAGGATCCTAAGGAGATGGAGAACGTCATCGTAGGAACACGTAATGGAGCCAATGTATATCTGAGGGATGTGGCTCGCATCGTGGACAATGTGCAGGAGCGTGCTCAGCGCACATTCACCAATGGTACACAGGGTGCCATGATTGTCGTGCAGAAGCAGTCGGGTGCCAACTCGGTGGCTATCTCTGACGCAGTCATGAAGAAACTGCCTGAGTTGCAGAAGAACCTGCCATCGGACGTTAAGCTCGGACTCATCGTCAATACCTCACAGAACATTCTCAATACCATTGGCTCACTGGAGGAGACCATCGCATACGCTATGCTCTTCGTGGCCCTCGTGGTATTCATCTTCCTCGGTCGTTGGCGTGCTACGATGATTATCGTGATCACAATTCCTATGTCATTGATAGCATCGTTCATATATCTTTATGCCACGGGCTCTTCGCTCAACATGATTTCGCTCTCATGTCTCTCTATCGCTATCGGTAACGTGGTGGATGACGCCATCGTGGTACTGGAGAACGTGACGACGCATATCGAGCGCGGATCATCACCTAAGCAGGCGGCTATACATGCTACCCAGGAGGTGGCTATCTCCGTAGTGGCATCTACACTGACCATGATCGCCGTGTTCTTCCCACTCACCATGGTGACAGGTATGGCCGGCGTACTCTTCAAGGAGTTGGGATGGATGATGTGTATCATCATGACTATCTCTACACTGTCAGCCCTCTCATTCACCCCTATGCTCTGTTCGCTTATGCTCAAGCTTAAGAAGAAGCAGTCAGGACTCTTCAAGAAGATTTATAGTCCTGTGAGCAAGAGCCTTGATGCACTGGATGACTGGTATGAGAAGCGCATTAACTGGGCTGTACGTCACCGTAAGACTGTCATCCTTGGCTGTGTAGGTCTCTTCGTAGCATCTATCATGGTGGCAAAGGTGTTCGGCATCAAGTCGGAGTTCTTCCCAACCAATGACTCTGGTCGTGTAGGTATCTCGATACAGTTGCCTATAGGTACACGTGTGGAGGTATCTGAGGCACTGGCCAAGGGACTCGTAAAGAAATGGCAGGACCGTTACGGCAAGGACATGACATCATGTAACTTCACCGTAGGTCAGGCTGGTGACAACAATACCTTCGCATCACTGTCGGATAACGGTTCGCACATCATATCATTCAACATCATGATGGTACCTTCTGACCAGCGTGACAAGGGTCTGGCTGCTATCTGTGACGAAATGCGTGCTGACCTGAAGGCTATCCCAGAACTGGCTAAGTTCCAGGTGAACCTTGGTGGTTCGCAGGGTGGCGGTATGGGTGGCCAGTCAACGGCTACGTTCGAGATTTATGGCTACGACCTCGATGCTACACGTAGGATTGCCGACGAGATGGCAGCGAAGTTCCGTGAGAACGAGATGGTGACACAGGCCGTAATATCACGTTCGGACTATCAGCCAGAAATCGTAGTTGAGTTTGATCGCGCCAAGCTTGCCGAGCAAGGCATAGGTCTAAGCACTGCTGCACAGAGCGTACGTAACATCATCACTGGTTCGCAGATGACATACTTCCGTGAGGATGGTGATGAGTATGACGTAAAGGTACGTTATGAACCTAGTGCGCGTATGTCTATCGAGGACGTGGAGAATATGGTTATCCCTAACGGCCGTGGTCAGAACGTACGTATCTCAGACATCGGTAGGGTAATAGAGAGTGCCATCCCACCAACCATCGAGCGTAAGGACCGTCAGCGTTATGTCACCGTCAGTGCCGTACTTGCTGATGGCTATGCACTCTCGGATGGTGTCGAACTGGGTGAGTCTATATACAAGAACATGGATATACCTGCCGGTATCACCGTACAGGTGGCTGGTTCCTATGAGGATCAGCAGGACTCTAACCGTGACCTCGGTACCCTGGGTATCCTGATCATCATCCTCGTATTCATCGTGATGGCTGCACAGTTTGAGTCTCTTACATACCCATTCATCATCATGCTCTCAGTGCCTTTCGCATTCTCAGGTATCATCCTGGCACTTGTTATTACAGGTACCAACCTCAACATCATGTCTATGCTCGGTGGTATCATGCTTATCGGTATTGTGGTAAAGAACGGTATTGTACTCATTGACTACACCAACCTCCTCCGTGAGCGTGGCAATGGTCTGATACGTTCGGCTACGATGGCAGCACGTTCGCGTCTGCGTCCTATCCTCATGACCACCATGACCACCATCCTCGGTATGTTCCCTATGGCCATATCACATGGTGTAGGTGCAGAGATGTGGCGTCCGCTCGGTGTCAGCATCATCGGTGGTCTCACCGTTTCCACCATCCTCACCCTGATCTACGTGCCTGCCATGTTCTGTATCTTCGGTTCGGTAGGTATCAAGCGTCAGCGTAAGTCACTCAAAGCACAGCGTGAGCTCGATGAGTATTGGGAGAAGACAAAGGCTGAGCGTCTTAGCACAGGCCGTCACCTCTCTAGTCATCACGAACATCATAACAACAACGATTAATATACAAGGAGAGTTTTTCTATGAAAACTGTTTTTATAGCATACGACCAGGCTCATCAGGACTCCATCGCAGAAGTACTCCGTGCCTCTCTCTGCAAGGGTTACACCCTTCTGCCGGAGGTTGCCGGATGTGGCAGCGTGACAGGTGAACCACACCTGGGTTCGCATGCCTGGCCATCAAAGAACTGTGCCATCCTCACCATGTGTGAGGATGACAAGGTAGCTCCGCTTCTTCTCCGTCTGAAGAAACTCGATGCCGACAATCCAATGCTCGGTCTTCGCGCCTTCGTATGGAACGTAGAGCAGAGCATCTAACCTGCATTATTCACATCTGTTAAATAGTAGATCAGCGAGTCTTTTCATCATGCAATGAGAGACTCGCTGATTTTTGTGGGTAAACGTTAAGTAACAACTTACTTCCCTTTCTTACTTTGACCTACATCAACCATACGCATCTATACAAAACATGCACCGCATCCACGTTTGCATATCTCACGAAAAAACATTACCTTTGCGCCCCGAAAAAACAAACTAATGATGTATGCGGTATTTCTACCTGGCATATCATAACATAACGATACATAATATTTAGGTTAATGAAACACAACTTATTATTCCTAACTTGCGCTATGCAGTTTGGAATGGCAACTTCCTATGCGCAGATAAATCTGGCAGGGATGGGATTTGCTACGTCAGACAGTTTGCAGAAGTGTAAGATCCGCTATTTCTCCCCAGGCAAAGGAGGGAAAAACAGAGTGTGGGATTTCTCACGCACACTTAGTTCTAATGAATCTTTACAGGTCATGTTCTACAAGGACAGCACAGGAATCGTTTCTGTCCATGAACCAGGTAGGATATTATACTGCCACACTTTGACTGACACTTTGACTTTAGTAGGTAGCGAGTGCCCAACGGACAAAAGACAGTATGTAAGACTCAAAGCCATAAACATCTTCCCCTTGGAATACAGTAAATCATTTGCAAAACGTTACAGGTGTGAAGGTCTATATTGTGGCAACCATCCATTCAGGGAGACAGGAAACACTTCGGTGGAGGAGGATGCCATCGGCAGCATTGTACTGGCAGAAGATGACACGTTGAAGAACGTGCGCAGGGTGCATACCATAGACACCTATTCCGTCTGTATGGACATCAGTCGTGCAGCGCTTGACACCGCCAGACTCACTCAGGTCATTGACGAGCGTTATGACTGGTATATGGCGGACTCTCAGTATCCCATCTTCGAGAATATCGTCAGTACCACATATCACAACATGGAGGTACTGGGTACTACCCGTCGTTCATACTGCAATCTGCCAGAGAATTGGGCGGAAAAATACATCACAGAGGATATTGGTGATGAATTTACAGAGCAGGCCGATTCATTGGATGTCACAACCGAACCGGACATCATCCATTACAGTCTAGGCATAGAAGGAGGAGTGGCAAGGCTGTCGTACGACCTTGATGCAGATGCTGAAATCAATATCATTGTAGCCAATCACATGGGTATGACCTACAGGCACAAAGCATGGTCACAGAAGGCAGGGCAAGGCTACACTGCCGAGATAGACTGCTCAGGTCTGCGTCCTGGACAATACATTTTTTATATTAACGTAAACGGTAAGATCTATAGTGAAAAAGTTTGTTTGTAAACAACAATGTATGAAGTTAGATAAGCATATAATGGTAAGATTAAAGATCGTGCTATTATTGCTGAGCATTCCATATATAGTGCAAGGACAAAAGCAGTACTTGGGCGATATCGTGAACCAAGTTGTAAGCCCTACACCTGCGTTAACTGAGATGCAGAGGTATGGTTCATTCCCAGTGAGTCATGCCAACGGTGCTGTACAGATAGAGATACCACTTTATACAATAGAATGCGATGGAGTGACTGTACCCATAAGTATATCATATAACAGTACGGGTGTCAAAGTTGATGATGTTGCATCAATCGTAGGTTTAGGATGGAATTTGAATGTTGGTGGAGTAGTCAATCATGTGGAAAAGTCAAGTGTGGACTCACAAGATGGATATGTGATACGCGACAAAAGCGAGGTTCGACACTTGTTGGATAGTCTGGAAAATTTCGATATTTTAAGAATGTTGCTTCTAGAAAAAAGTCCCTCTTTGGATACCGAGTCGGATCGCTATTACTATCAGTTTGGCGACAAGAAAGGGTACTTCCGCTATTCTGTAACAGACAACCAACTTATAACTATTCCTTATACTACAATAGTAATAGACGATAGTTTCAAAGGTGGGTATCGAATATTGGATGACAATGGTGCAGAGTATTATTTTACCGAACCTGAATATTTAGGAAATGCTCATCTATATCATAGGGAAGTCGGTAAACATTTGAGTATGATAGTCACTCCTATGCATAAAGATACAATACGATTTGAATATATAAACTCTAGCTATATACAAAGGGTTGATACGGAATATTATCAAGAGGGTGAAATCATTATTTGGGAAGACGATGCTGAAGACTATACACAGAAAACATACCAACAACGTTCTGTTCCTGTTTCCGAGAATTTCGTCCATAAGAAAGATTTGATCAGACATGTAGTACCTCTTGTGTCATCTATTAAATGGAACGGAAATGAAGTTCGTTTCAATTTCGTTTCAGATAGAAAGGAAGCGAACAGCATTCTTTCATATAAGTTACAAGAAGAAAGACTAGCAAGCATGTGCGTGAAAAATTCAGACGACATGATTGTCAAAACCATTGATTTCATTAATAAAGATGCTTCCAATAGCTCCAGCAGGAATCAACTTCAAGAGTTACTCGTATATGGGACAGATACTAGTCAAGCTATGAAATACACATTTGGCTACAATCCATATCGCTTGCCATATATGGAAACAGCGTATAATAGTCCTACGAAAGTATTATATGCTTCTGATTTTTGGGGATATTATAACGGTTTACGGGAACATGACGTCGATCGCGACGAAAGACAAATAAAGTTGATGAAAAGCCCAAACCATTCCTTTGCTGCGCATGGCATTCTTACTTCGATCACTTATCCCACAGGAGGGGTTTCCCATTTCGAATACGAGGGCAATAGAGATAGTATAGGAAATAGTGTCGGAGGACTTAGGATAAAGAGTATAACAAATATATCGGATGGTCAGACGGTCAACAAGGAATGTTATACATACCATAATGGTGAAAGTTCTATTAATCTCCAATATTCATCATTTGGCTATCAAGCACGTTGTTTGTATTTTTTTCGACTGGAATCGAATAGTCCCTATGGTTTGCCATTGCCTTTATTCGCCGAAAATGAACGTATGATACGCATCTCCATCCCTATATCGTGGACATCTGTACATAGGGACAGTCCCATATTCTATCCGCATGTTACAAAAATAGTATATGATGGTGATGGACATCCTATAGAGAAAACGGAATATACATACGGTGAGAATGGAGGAAACGACGATCTGCTACCTAGCGATGATGATCAGGACACGTATTCGCCTCTTTATTTCGACAAGAGGTACTGCCATGATGTGGGAATGGTTTCTCCTGTATTGATTTCACAAGATGACTATACGTATAAGAACGGTGAATTCGTTCGGCAGCATGGAATAATGAACAGCTATGAGTACGTGGAGAAGGGTAAGGTCGCTATCGGGGTAAGTCTCAAGAATAATGACATACTCACCTGCTATTCTGAAACTACAAATGGTGATTACTATCCTTATCCCAGCAGAGAACAATTCATAGAATCGTTTCATCCATACAATGTATATGCCTTTCCGGGCTACTACCGGCTCAAGGCTGTAAAAGAGACCGACTATGAGTCTGGGAGGTGTGTCACGACATCTTTATCCTATGATGCCGAGGAACGCATCCTGCAACCTGTCTGCAAAACGATAACCGATGGCTCTGATGTCATGACCGAGGAATACATCTATCCGTTCCACCGTGAGGAAATTGATGAAGCTGCGAGAGCTATGAATGCAAACAACTGCCTGACGATGCCGCTGGGCACAAAGACATACCACGGAGACAAAGAAGTGAAGAGTACGCTGGACAAATATACCAGATACAAGGATATGTTCCTGATAAATGAACAATGGTATTCAACAGGAGGCAAGGCTTTGGAAAGACGTGTGACTGTGGATTCATACGATGAAAGAGGGAATATTCAGTTGCTTACAAAAGACGGTAGTCAAAAAGTGTTCTATCATTGGGATGAACAGAATCGCCTGCCACTGGTACAAATAGAGGTAGCGAACAGCAAAGTACAAAATCAGGTGCTTGCAGATGAAATCAAGACTAAGATAATGAACATCGGGGAGAACGGACTGCGTCAGCTCTCAATACCGTCATATCGTATGACAACCTATGAATATCTGCCGTTGGTGGGAATCCGCAAGATTACTGCACCCAATGGTCATGTGTTGAATTATTTGTATGACACTATGATGCGACTCCAGAAAATAACGGACCATTATGGACGTACAATCAAAACTTTCGACTATAACTATCAAAACAAATGACTTCTGATGAAAACATTTGGCGGAAAGGAAAAAAATATGTACCTTTGCAGCACGCTTAAGGTGTGTCTTTTGCTGGCAGCAATATTGCAACCAGTTATTATTCAAGGGCAAAGCAACAGTCGTAACTTTATACTCACACGGACAATGCTTGATTCTGGTGGGACAAACAGCATGAAATCAATACAGTACTATGACGGACTGGGACGTCCTTCATCATCTGTGGCGACTACAGGTGCGCAGGGTGAAGCATCCTGCTCGCTTGTGACATACGATGCTCTCGGGCGTGAGGAAAAGAGTTATCTGCCTGTATTGTCGCCCTCCGGGTTAAATTACAGTGAGCCAAGAACGATCATACAGATGTCGGCAAATTACTATAATGGCGACCGATATGGTTACAGCCAGACGCATTATGACATACAGAATCGTATCACCTCAAAGGAACTACCCGGTGAGGCATGGCATCTCAACCAGAAAAGCGAGCACGCTGAGTATGGTGTTAATACAGAGTCAGACAGGGTCTTGCACTACAAAGCCCCGCATGAGAGCACATCACAGACAAGGCTGGAGATGGCCGCAAACAGATACTATGTTCCGGGGACTTTGACAAAGGAGATACGCCTTGATGCTGATAATGTTGCCACCACCATATTCAAAGACCTGGTCGGGAATACTGTTCTTGAACGCCGTGATGGTTCTGACACATATTATGTGTATAATGACTATGGGCAGTTGCGCTTCGTCCTGATGCCTGAATATCAGAATAATGCCAATAAGGCAATAAATGCGTACGAGTATCGTTATGATAGCAGAGGACGTATGGTGAAGAAAATACTCCCGGGATGTGAATATACTCAATATTGGTACGACGATGCAGACCGACTCGTCTGCACACAGGATGCCATACTGAGGGAAAAAGGCAGATACCGATACATGTTGTATGACGGTTTTGGACGACTGGCAGCACAGTTTACAAGTACTACCAAGGACGGCAACTGCAATACGCCCGTGTATGTCTGCCTTGAGAATGCGGACAGACGTATGGGAGGATATGCGCAGAGGAAAAACAGTGATAGGCAGGAACAGTACGAAGTCGTGACAGGTAGCATATCGAAAACGGAATCATTGTCCAGACCTCTGCATAATATAATACCCAATTCGTGGACTTACGATGACCGCATGGAAAACGGGAAGGTGGTACAGCGCAATATTTATAGCGAGGGAAAGGTGGATATAATGGTGAATGTCACGGGGGACTATGAGATAGAAGTACCAGATTACGATATCGACTTCTCCAAAGTGAATCTGGAGGTTACGGATGGTGATGAAGGGGTATGTCCATACGGAACAGAACCTGTCATATTGACCTGCAAGGTGGAATTCATGCTTGACGGCAACGTCATAGACTCGAAAACCACAAGTAATATTACAACAGATGGTATGTACTATTACAGCAGTTACAGACATGATGGCAGCAGTAGTCCTGTTTCATTCTATGGGCATGGTAGATTTTCACTTCCACGGATAAACAAGCATCTGGTTGCAGGTACTCCTGTAAGACTGAGCGTACGGCAGACCATTACCGTTGATCCTGACAAGTTGGGCAGAAATACATGGACATCCGAGAATCGATCCAGAGTATATTGTACGATAGGATATAACGGCAATACAGCAATGCCGATAGACAATGCCTGCATTCACATGCGAACAACATACGATGCTCCCGTAACGGAAACACGCTTCAGGACTGTGACTACGTCAGAGCCCGTCAGCAAGAACTATGCAGATATGCAAGTAGAAGTTCTCAACTACTATGACAACCATGACTTCCTGGATGCTGTAGAAGCCAACTCTTATTTCTCAGGCTTGACGAAGCCTGTAACCAGTGTGCCTCAGACCGGGCAGTTGACAGGAACGGTCATCATGTCAACGACCAATGAACCATGTGCCACAGTCAATGTCTATGACATCAAGGGACAGATGGTAAAGTCTTTGCGCAAGGGACTGGGTGGCTTCACGGAGGATGTCAGCACTGCATATACATTCACCGGAGCCATAGAGAAGGCAGTCGCAACGGTCAATGTGAAGCATGGCGGCAGCTTTACTGCTACTACAAGCTATGCATACAATTACGGGAAGAAAACAAAAATGACACTGGCGGTCAGTCATGGGATGACACCTCTGTCACGGGCAACCGACTATTACTATGATGCCATAGGCAGACTGACAGGCAAATCCCGCTATCTTACCAGTTCCGCGAAGTCAAATTGCACATATTCATACGACATACACGGATGGCTGACCAGAATATCCAGCGGAGGATTCGAGGAATGCCTGTACTATGCCGACGGTCTCGACGGAGGATGCTACAATGGTAACATCAGCACAATGAAATGGAGGTCAGGAAATAGCAGCTATAGCGGTTATAATCTGAAATACGATGATAGCAATCGTCTGAGCAGTGCGGTCTTTGGTTCGGGAGACAATCTCGGAAGCAACAGGAACTATTTCAACGAGAGCGTGGAATATGACGGCAACGGCAACATTACCAGACTGCAGCGCAGAGGATTGGTGGACAAGATGCGCGGAGGTTTCGGATTGGTTGACAATCTGTATATGACGTATGACGGCAACCAACTGGTGAGCGTACGCGACGATGCTCCACAGCTTGCCTATACCGGTGCCACGGACTTCAATGGTGTAAGATACAGGGAGTATCCGCTGTCCTACAACGCATCGGGTTCCCTCGTCAGCGATGCAGGACGTAAGATAGCCCATATAGACTACGACAATATGAACAATCCTGTCAGAATACAGTTTATGGATGGAAACGTAACAAAATACATATACAGTGCCACTGGCGAGAAACTGCGCGTGATTTATATTACGGCTGTGCCGAATATATCAGTGCCTATTGGTAGCATCAAGGAACTTTCCCCCTCAGAGATTCTTTGCAAGGACTCCATCGACTATCTTCTTGGAGGCAACCTTACACTGAGGAATGGAAGAATCGACAAGTATCAGTTTGAGGAAGGATACTGTCAGGCAGAGGCATATTCCAGTACCAAGGATCAGTTCACATTCTGTTACTACGACCGGGATCATCTGGGCAGCGTACGTCAGGTGACGGAGGCAGATGGCAGCAAGAATGGTTATGTAATCCAGACTGCTAACTACTACCCCTTCGGTGGAGAACTTTGCCAAGGTGATGCAAAGAACAGTATTCAATCACACAAATATAACGGCAAGGAGTTCGACAATATGTATGGGCTGAATACCTATGACTATGGAGCAAGGCAGTATAATCCTGTGACGGGAAGGTGGGATAGGATGGATCCGCTGTGCGAGAAGTATTATCCGACGAGTCCGTTTGCGTATTGTATGAATAATCCGGTGAGGTTGATTGATCCTGATGGTAGGGACCCTGGAGATTTTTTCTATAGTTTAGATGCTGCCGCGAAAGATTTTGGTAAATATACGAATCCAAAGTCGATTAAAGAGAATCGAGAATATGCAACAGCTTTCTATAAGATGACTAACAATAAGGGAGAAAAAGGGTTCTCTTATACTAAGCCACGTTAAGGTGGGCCCGATGGGGTTTCCTCCTGGACATTTATTTCCAGAGACAAAAAAGGAAACGTTAAGGATTCTAAGTCGCCTACAAAAGAAAAGGCTGTGGCTACAGGACATTCTCATGGAGCATATAAAAAAGAGTATATTTTAGGAAATGATGTCTTTTCTGGCATATCGGAATATAGAGGTAAGGATGCACCTTTGGACAGGAAAAATGTTGATGACAAACGTTTTGATATAGGTTCTTCTAATAAAGCAGGCATATCAGACTATCTCGTAACACCTGGTGGCATATTGCAACATTATGATGCTTCTTCTGGTGAAATTACGATAATAGCTACAGATATGCCTAAAGATGAATCTGATACAAACACCCTGAGTGATATAAAAAAATACTATGGCCAAGAATAAAATGATAGTTTTACTTTTTAGTATGTACGTGTGTTCTTCTATGCTCTTTGCTCAAAACCACAAAAGAAGCGCGACTGCACAAAAGGTGAATTATGTCGAAAAAGATTCCATGCAGAATAGTGCATGGGCTGAGCCTTATATACCGCCAGGAATATGCGTTGTAAAGGATGCAAAATCTGCTGCAATTGTGGCATCTGTATATGTTGCAAATATCTATGGTCGCAAAATCTCAAAAATAGAGCAACCGTATTCAGTGTCAGCTCTTAATGATAGTTTGTGGATTGTTCGTGGTGCTCCAAAACGCAGAAGTAAGCATAAACCGTGGCGAGGGATTTTTATAATTGTTGTTGAAAAAAAAACAGGAAAAATTATCTCTTGCATGCATGAGAAATAATTCAAGAGTTATACGTAAATGCTTCAGCAGACACATTGAATCTGATGAATAGATATGTTCACATATAGCATCTTGTTGTACCCTTCAAGGAAATGGGAATCAAGTTTTTTATGGCACAAAGGTATAATAACAACGGAAATGTGACGCGCTACGTCTATAGCGCCGCCGGAGAGAAGCTCCGTGCGGTGCACGAGACGGCGGTGCCTAACATCATCGTGCCTGTAGGTCAGACGCATGAGCTTAATGAGGATGAACTGCTGTTTAAGGACTCC
>JAZLIN010000031.1:0-2076 GCA_045617365.1 Prevotella sp.
TAGACACAGGGGTAAGCTTTGAGGAAAGAAGGCGAGCCAGAAACTTCATCCTCTGGACTTTCGGATTGACCATCTTCTGCGCTATCTTCCAGTGGCTCTTTATGTACTTCACGGATGGAGGGGAAACGCTGAGAGCCTATCAAAAGTTAACAATGTAATAATAACAAATAAAACAAAAAGATGAAACAAACAAAACAATTTTTACGCCCGCTGCTCATGGCGATAGTCATGATGGTGGGGATGCTCGTGCCACAAGGGGCGTGGGCACAGTATCTTGAGGTCTGTGAAGAGGAAACCAAAACCATCTCTTCAGACGCGAGCTATGACGAAATCGAAGTCTACCCTGGTGGTGAACTAATCATCAACGAGGGTGTTACTTTGACACTTACTTCTGGATTATATATCCATGGTGATGATAATATGAATTTATATGGTACAGTCATCAACTATGGTACTATTATAGGTGGTGATGGCTATATCGATATGCAAGGAGGTGTCCTTGCCAATCATGGTCATATCGATCTTGGCGGCGCAAATGGCTACGGCACCTTCTACAATACGGGAACTCTTGGAGAATATATTTATCTCACCCCTACCGAAGAATGCAATCATGCTGAGTACGAGGATTTGGGCACAGTAGAAGCCACCTGTACCCATGGTGCTGGCACGCAATATAGATGTAAAACGTGTTATTACATGAGGCTTGATGAAACGAGTGGAGCTTTCCCACATAGCATTAACTCCCACAACGGCATGAATATCTGCTCCTCATGCGGCCATACGACCTATGATGAACCCGCTAACGGTAATGGCTCTGAAGAAGATCCATACCAGATTGCCAATGCAGGCAACCTCTACTGGTTTGCTGACTATACGAGAATATACAATTACGCCAATGCCATTCTCACCGCTGATATTGTGTTGAACGATGGCACATTCGCTACCGACGGAACCTTCACAGCCACGGGTGCGGACGAACCAAGCAAGCCATTTCCATGGATATGTATAGGCGGTGTGAATGGCAGTTATGGCGGAACCTTCGACGGCAATGGACATACCATATCAGGAATGTATGTCAACGACAGTTTCGGTTTGTTCTATGATCTTTCTGGTTCTGTTGTCAACTTAGGCATTGTAAACTGCTACATTCGAGTTTATGATTATACTGGAGCAATATGCCACTGGAATAAAGGAACGATTTCTAATTGTTATACAACCGGAATCCTTTCAGGTTCGTTCAGCTCTGGTATATGTGATACAAATACTGATATATATTCCACAATCAGCAATTGCTATTCCACTTGTACGTTTGTTTACGATAGTTATTTTTACGGTGGCGGTATATGTGGTACTAATAGTGGAACTATATCTAACTGTTACACCTCCTATGACACAGCCATTCAATATAATCATGCAACTGCATCAGAGGTCTATGGCGGTGTCTCTGCCGAGCGCTTTGCCAGCGGCGAGATTGCATGGCTGCTGAACGGCAGCGTAGATGGCGAGGGCAGCTGGACTGCAGGCGCTACCGATGGCACACAGGCATGGTATCAGAAGCTGGGCGAGAATGGCGACAGCTACCCTGTGCTCGCAGCAGCTGAGGGCAACACGGTGTATTATGGCTACGAGAACTGCCTGTCGGAGAGTAAGACATACTCAAATGATCTGCGCTATGCAGAGAAGGAAAATGCTCACGACTACCAGGTGCAGCTGGATGAAAACGAGAAACCAGTCTTTGTATGGAGCGAGGACTACACCACAGCTACCTTGCAGGTGGTATGTTCGCACAATGCAGAGCATACAGCCAATGTGGAGGTAACGGGCGAGGGCATCGCATCTGCAGACACAACTCCTGCTACCTGTATCACCACAGGTGTGCGCACCTACACCGCTACGGCTACCTACGAGGGCGAGGAGTACACTGGCACTAAGAATGAGAAGATTCCACAAATACCTCACGACTTCACTAGCCATACCCTGACTGACGGGCCTGTTACATCAGGTCTCTATGCATACACTTGCGATTATGGTTGCTGGCATTATGATGAGCACCGCTTCATCAAGGACTTCTACGGC
>JAZLIN010000032.1:0-2514 GCA_045617365.1 Prevotella sp.
GGTCCGACAGGTAAAATCTAATACCTGAAAACACCGAGGGGTTCGGGGGCGAGTAGCCCCTGAGATGACGTAAATCAACTAATTCAATAATTGTTCAAATTTTCCTTGCGAAAGCTTGGAAATTATCACAGTATCTTTCGCATAAAAAAATGTAAGCAAACGTTCACATATATAACAGTTTACGAACTTGCTAATCATTTATATTTTGCAAAGTTACGTTTTTTTACCGACAACAACAAATTTTTGCTCTGCTCCCAATAAAAAATTAAGTTTTTTTGTATAAGTAGGTGTGCACAATAGAAATACTTGCCAACAAGATATACTACACAATAAACACCACCACGAAACGTTTTCTTATAAAACTAAACTTTAGATCATGAACAAACTATTATTAGCATTTCTACTAATTGCATCAACAACACTTTCTGCTCAGCGTCAATGGAAAGTACGCACCGTCCCACTTGACAGCATCATAATGAGCGACCCATGTATTCTTGCAGACGATGCCACACACATGTATTACATGACAGGCACGGGAGGCATGTTATGGAAGAGTTCCAACCTCAGAATGTGGACCGGACCATACCGCGTCACCGAGACTGAGAGCGTCAAGTGGATGGGCAAGAGACCGGAGATATGGGCGGCGGAACTGCATAAGTACCGTGGCAAATACTACTATTTCGCCACCTTCACCAACAACAGCATACGCATCGACAGCGTACGCGGCAATGTGATACCACGACGTGCCAGCCACATACTAGTGAGCGACAAGGCTGAAGGACCTTACCGCCCGGTCGGAAAAAGCGACTACCTTCCTGCCAGTCAGCCTACACTGGACGGCACCTTCTGGGTGGACAAAGACCCGAAGAAAAAGAATGCAAAAGGAGTGCCATACATGGTCTATTGCGGCGAGTGGCTGCAAAACTGGAATGGCACCATCGAGAAGATTCGTCTCAAAGACGACCTCAGCGGTTCCATCGGAAAAGGACAGATACTCTTCCGTGCCTACGACTCACCATGGAGCCGTGAGAAGGACGAGGATGGCACCGTGCATCCTAACAAGGTGACAGACGGACCATACCTATTTCGTACACAGACAGGCAGACTGGGTATGATATGGACTAGCTGGGTATATGACGTATATACCCAGGGTGTGGCGTACAGCGAGAGCGGCACACTCGATGGTCCGTGGATTCAGGAGACGGATCCTATCACCCCTCCAAACTATGGACACGGCATGTTATTCCGTACATTCGACGGCAGACTCATGATGTCCGTTCACAGTCACGAGAAGAGAAACGGCAGGACTCACCGCGTGCCTCATATCTTCCCAGTTGATGACAGTGGCGACAAGATTAGGGTTATCACGGAGCAGGACAAGCTCGAGGCATACCTGATGGTCTATCACAAGGATCAGGACCACGGCCTGCACATGGCTTATTCTGAGGACGGATACACATGGACTGCATTCAACGATGACAAACCCATCATCGCAGGTGATTCCATAGCCTACCAGCATGGCATCCGCGACCCGCACATATACCGCGACAAGGATGGCGCCTACTATATGGCGATGACGGACCTCCACGTCTTCGGCATACGCGACGGCATACGTCAGACGGAATGGGAGCGTGACGGCAAGAGATACGGATGGGGAAACAACCGCGGCATGGTATTCATGAAGTCCTATGACCTCATCAACTGGAAGCATACGGAGATTGATTTCTCCAAGTTCCCCAAGCAGCAGTATGTCGTTGACGGCGATACGCTGACCATGGACTGGAGCGAGATAGGATGCGCATGGGCCCCGGAGACCGTTCTCGATGAGGAGACAGGACAACTGATGGTACATTTCACAACACGTCAGGGAGCTGACAAGAACACCATCTGGTACGTCTATATGAACGACACCTTCGACCAGGTTATCGGCGAACCGCATTTCCTTGCAGCCGCCCCGAAACTCAGATACAACATCATCGACTCTGATATCATCAAGGTCGGTGACACGTACCACATGTTCTACGTCAGCCACGAGGGCGGTGCCACGCCGAAGCATGCCACGGCACAGAAGATCACCGGACCGTACAAATTTGACGACCTCTACTACGATGGTGAAAGCAGGGGCCACGAGGCTCCCAACTGCTGGAAGCGCCTTGACAGCGACACGTACGTAGTGATGTTCGACAACTTCCGCATGAAGCCCATGAACTTCGGTTTTGTAGAGACCAAGGACTTCTTCACATACAAGCCCATCGGATATTTCGATGCAGACCGCTGTCCTATGAAACGCACCAACTTCAGCGAGCAGAAACATGGCGCCGTGACCTACATCACCAAGCGAGAGCTTGAGAATCTGAAAGCATTCTGGAGTAAATAATTGAACTTTCCCACCCTAAAAGACATTACATGAATGCCCAATGTATTGATTTTCAACATTAATTTCCACTAATTAGACATTAATTAACCATTAATTTTAACTGTCGCAATAAGATGAGCATAAATATAATTAATGAA
>JAZLIN010000033.1:0-76258 GCA_045617365.1 Prevotella sp.
TGTCGCAATAAGATGAGCATAAATATAATTAATGAAAAATTAATGTTAAATTAATGAGACTCCGCAAAGCGCCTGAGCACCTACGGAGCGCAAGAATTAATGTTTTAAAACAATAACCATTAAGGTGGGAAACTTCAGTAAATAACTAATTCTGCAGGTTACACGCCTACTTATCAGGAGATTTCTTAGAATATAAAGTCTGCAGTACCACTGACATGATAATGAGCAATACCCCAACCCAAAAGGCACGGTTGAGTTCATTAGCTTCATTGAAGATTATCATAGCAAGTACTATGCTGTATATCGGTTCGAGATTATAAGACAGATTAACCGTAAAGGCCGATATATGCCGCAGGGCCTGCAACTGAAGCAGAAACGGACCCACGGTGAAGATAGAACCGAACACAGGAAGCATGATGCAGTCAGCGGTAGTAGGGACTAGTCTCGCCTCTGGAAACATCCACACATACAAAGGCATAGCCAGTGTAAGAACTATACCGCCGCTTATCAGTTCATACAACAGCATCGTACTGGAACGATGCCCTGTCTGTGCCTGGACATGCTTGCTGCAGATAGAGAACAGCGCATACACCAGGGATGACACCGCACCTAGTGCGATGCCTAGCCTGTATCTGGGGTCTATGCCAAAGATAAGCAATATTCCTGCCACCGTTATCAGACTCAGCAGTATCTCCCTCCATGAAGGTCGGCACCTGTGTATCAGAGACTCCAGTATAGCTGTAAAGAATCCGTCTAGCGCTATACATACAACAGCGATGGACACATTGGCAAACTTGATACTGGCATAGAAGAATACCCAATGTATAGCGAGCAAGACACCACAACCACCGATACGCACAAAATCCTCTCCTGAAACTTTCCGCAACACCTTTGATGCTGCCATCACCAGTGTCATGGAGATTGCTGCTATCAAAACACGCACCCAAACCAGTGGAAGTTCCGAAAGACTTATCAGTCTGCCGAAGATACCCGTCGCACCAGCAAGCAATATGCCGAAATGTAATCTGAAATATGCTTTATCTGCTTCTGTCATCGCACTAACATCTGTTCACTTTGTATATGTATGATGCAAAGTTACAAAAAAATATTATATTTTCACATTAATATTCCAGATTTTTTATGTACCTTTGCACCTAACACTAAACAATTCATTTATGACAATACTAAGAAACATCATGCTCGCAGCTATCTGTCTCCTGACATTTACTGCATACGCACAGAAAACCACACAGAAGAAAATCCTTCTTGACACACACTTTAACCATGAGGTAAACAAGAAGACCGGAAAGGTACAGCACTACACCTGGGACGATACGTCCAAGTGGGGTGGCTATTCACAGTTTGGAGAACTCTTCGTCAAGCATGGTGGCACCCTTGCCATGCTCAACGAGGCTCCTACCGCGGACCTCCTCAAGGGTAGCAGCGTATATATCATTGTGGATCCTGACCACGTCAAGGACAATCCTTCACCGAACTATATGGACGAGGCTTCTGCCAAGGCTATAGCAAAATGGGTGAAGAAAGGCGGCAGCCTACTCGTCCTGACCAATGACAGAGAAAACTGCGACCTCCACTATATCAACATACTGATGGATAAGTTCGGACTGCATTTCAATGACACCACCATCCTGCAACTGGAGATTCCTACCAAGGAGAAACCAGAGAATGTATATCCTCTCCAGGGCACACTGGAGGGAGTGGACAAGATGTACATGCGCGGAACCTCAAGCATCAGGTGCACCGCCAAGGCAAAACCTATGGTATGGACAAAGGACAACGATGTTATCATAGCCGAGGCAAAATATGGCAAAGGTCTTGTCATTGCCATCGCAGACCCTTGGATATACAATGAGTATATATATCACACACTCCTACCAGACAACTATGACAATGCCTCGCCTGCAGAGAAAATCATCCAGCGTTTATTAAGAAAACAGTAAACAACGAAACTATGAAAATCTTCACTTCTTTATTTGCAATGCTGTTCTCCGTCAGCCTCATGGCACAGGAGAAGATCGTCGTTACACAAAACATACAGTATGACGAGCACAAATCATGCGTGCTCGATGTAGCACAGCCTGTATCAGACAGCAAAGCACTTCGCCCTGCCATCGTAATAGTTCACGGTGGCGGATGGGCTGCCGGCGACAAGCGCGATGCCGTATATACCAACCTCCTCGTGGACTATGCCATGAAGGGCTATGTCACATTCTCCGTCAACTACCGTCTGACCACGGAGGCAGAGATGCCTGCGTGCATAGAAGACGTGGAGCGCTCCGTAGCATGGATCAAGGCGCACGCCCAGGAGTATGGTGTCGATGCCAACCGCATAGGCAGTTTCGGTCACTCAGCAGGCGGACACCTCTCACTCATGCTTGGCGTCAAGGGTCTGGTGACATGTGCCGTGGGTGGTGCACCTCCTACAGAGATTGGCAATCCTAACATACCATGGAGCCAGCATCCGGAGTGGTGGCCTATCGGCTACATCAAGCCTGACACAGCACCGATGCTTATACTTCAGGGCAGCGAAGACCCTATCGTAAAACCTAACCTCACAGAGGACTTCGTGGAGAAGATGCACAAGGTGGGCAACAAGGTGGAGTTTATCAAGGCCCGCGGACAGCATGGCTTTGCTTACGACCAGGGACTTGACATCACCCGTCCTGCCATGGATGCATTCTATGCACGCCATCTCCAGCATGATGAGCCTGCACTTTCCTGGGAACAGATGAAGGTGCCTGACGGCGGAGGCGGTGGTGCCTACAAGGCTGTGGCACTCAAGGAGAAATCTCTATCTGACTTTGTGGTGTATCGTCCGCTGGACATCAAGAATGCCGTTCGCACAGAGGGCAAACTGCCTGTACTGCTGTTTGCTAACGGCGGATGTATGGACACCAACGTCGGCTATGAGCGCATGCTGACAGAGATAGCATCACACGGCTACGTGGTTGTTGCCATCGGCGAGATGCAGGTGTATCAGTTTGACCGTAAGGAGAACAGCACTCCTTCATCTCTCCTCATGAAGGCGATGAACTGGATCATCGGTGAGTCAAGCCGTGAAGGCAGCGACTACTGCGGCATGGTTGACGTTGACAAGATTGCAGCAGCTGGTCATTCCTGCGGCGGCGCCCAGGTGCTCTGCAATGCCAAGGAACCTAAGCTGAAGACTTACCTCATCCTCAATGCCGGTATGGGCAAGATGGAGATGGCGGGTGCCAGCAGCAAGAATCTGAAGGATCTCCATGCACCTATTATATACATGTCTGGCGGTGAAGGTGACGTGGCTTACCGCAATGCAGAGATGGACTATAACAGCATCACCAACGTACATGCCGTATGGGCTGACAATGCCCAGGCAGGACATGGCGGCACATACAACCAACCTTTCGGTGGTTCGTTTGCCAAGATGGCTGTAGACTGGCTCGACCTGCAGCTCAAGGGCAACACTGGCAATGCTGCCAATTTCATCACCACTAATCCTTTCTACAAGGAGTGGACTATCAAGAGCAATGGCAAAGGTCTCTGCCGGGAACTGCGCATCAAGCAGAAGAACGGCAAATCTATCTACGGCATCATCAGCTATCCAACAGCAAAGGAAAGCTCAAAAACAGGAGTAGCCATCATCAGCCATGGCTTCAACGGCACCCATCATTTCGGAAAGGACTATTTCAAGACTCTCAACGATCTGGGCTATGCCGTATATACATTCGATTTCCCTTGCGGCAGCATACACAGCCAGAGTGACAACAACACCATGGAGATGTCTGTAAGCGATGAGAAGAATGCTCTGAAGGAAATCGTGGCGTACTTTCAGAAGCAGAAGGGTATCGACAAGAACAAGATTGTTCTCATCGGTGAGAGCCAGGGCGGACTGGTTTCTGCCCTTGCTGCATCAGAACTCAAAAAGCAAGTCAGCAACCTTATCCTTATCTACCCTGCCCTCTGCATCCCTGACAACTGGAATGAGCGTTACCCTCGCGTAGAGGACATACCTGAGGTCTCTGAGATCTGGGGTGTGAAGTTAGGCAAGAAGTTCATGATGGACATCCGTACAATGAAACCTTTTGAGGTTATCGGTAACTACAAAGGGCGTGTACTCTTGGTTCACGGCACCGATGATAAGGTAGTTCCCCTAAACTATTCCAAGCGTGCTGAGAAGACTTACTCAGATGCTATGCTAAAGATCATCAACAAGGCTGGTCACGGTTTCAAACCTCAAGAGCGCATTCTCTCCAACCAATACGTAAAGGAGTTTCTTAGCAAGTAACGACTTTTATATTGGGGTTCTACAAGGAAGTTTGGGGATAAAAGCTCCAAAAGGAGCGGCATGTAATAGGGCTGTCCTATTTTCTCACCCACACTAAGTAACATAAATAAAATAACTTATTCAATTTTCGCAAGCTTCTAATATCACGCGAACATTCACATATATAACAGTTTACGAACTTGCGAAACTCGAATTAATTACCGTTACCCAAATTCCTTCAATTTTCGCGAAAATGTTAAAGTGCCCCTTTTGCAGTGTTAAAGGGGCACTTTTGCAGTGTTAAAGGGGCACTTTAACTTTGCTAAAAGGGCCCTTTTGCAATTCTGGTGACAATTATATTATAATTCGTTTCATCCGAACAGGTCGAATACTTAACCTTAGGTCAAAAATAATTTTGCATACCTACTAAAAGAAAAATTGTATATTCGTATTCCGAATCCAAAATGTTATTTCGTATTTCGCTCAGGGAGGCCCCAGGTGGTTAACTAAGTAATTCCATTCGACAAATTACCAAGAAAACGCCGCGCGCGACAAGTAACATTATGCGCGAGCAACTTATCTGGTAACAGGATAGCTGCTCGCGCATAATTTTATTCGTTGGTTTAAGATGCTGCGGCATATTTATCTTCTCAACGTCAGTACCTAACCAATGACAAATCTTAAAATGACTCGGATGGGCGCAAGCGCCTGAGGAGAGTTAATCAGAGACCGGACGCACCGTAAACCCGTAACTGCGAAAGGTGTAGCCAGTACCAAGTAATATATCATCAGAGACAAAGTCCAGATCATAGGCTTCCTTGGTATTATCTAAGTTGAAAGACGAAGTCCAATATTGACCGTTCCACCCAGCTCGATTCAAAGTATCATAGTTACTAATGGAACCAGTGGCAGGAAAGAAAACGCGCTTTGAAGGATCTTCCTTGTCTACAAAGAGAACGCCAGCTACACCAGTATAGTCGTACTCATACTCCTGAGTATCAGAAAGCCAGTAGATGCCTCCTTCTTTAACCTCAGCCGTTAAGGGCGTTGGAGCAAAACGAGTGGTTTTACCTGCACAAGCATTGCTCAGAGCCAGAAAATCAGCACGTGTTGGTATGCGCCAGGTCGAACCCCAGTTAACAGCAGCAGCATCATGCTCCTTGCAGAGAGTTGGATTGTCACAGTCGTTGAGGGTCGGATAATCAAGACTGCCATCGGTAGCACTTGTCTCACCCCACTTAAAATAGGTTCCGAAGCAACTGTAAACCTTATTGTCTGTAGAATTATAGGTAAAATCCTTGATATAGGAAGGAGTCTCCACAACATCCGAACTTGCCACGGAGGTGGCACCGATGTTCATCGTTGCCCACTTCTTGCCACCTATTGTCACGTAGTCGTGACCTGCAATCTGGCCGTCAACAACATAGGTCTTCGGTTTCTTGTTGTCAATAGTCATCGTCTTGATGTCCTTACTATCATAGTCGTACTTCTCGCCGTTCTTTAACTCTATGTGCACATACTGCGCACTGACGGTGGTGGCTACAAGGAGCAGCATACCAAATAAGATTGTCTTTTTCATGTTTATAGCCCACTAACTCCCCCAAGGGAGTACTTTTAACGACCAAGAGGGGTCGGTTTTTAATGATCTGAATTACTTTCTTTCAATATCAAATGTGCTGATACATTACAGGATATCATCGCTGTTATCGATAGAATCCTTACCAGTTGTATTCTCACCCTCACCTACTCCTTTGCTGCCGGAGGTGGTGATGATGTCACACTGATGGAAACGGGTTACCTTCACTGAAGGATTTACAAATGTCTTTTTCATAATTTTCTTCTTTTTGGGGAAAACGAATTAAACGAATTAAACGAATCTTTTCTTTACATACGCATTCGTTAGATTCGAGAGATTCGTGTTCTCTCAAAAATATTACTTCATTACTTTCTTGTGGTTACTGATGATTATGCCGTTGGCAGTAGGCGATACATGCTGACCGGCTACGTTGTAGATATGAGCGTCAGTCGCTGCACCTGCCGACACTGCGCCGATGGAGGTCTCTTCCTCCGTCAGAGCATCAAAGTTCAGACTGAGGCTGCTGGCTGTACCCTGTGGTGCAGGGAGATATGCCTTGCCAGCACCGATGGTGACACCTGCAGAGACAGGACAGAACGAGGCTCTGGTGATGGAGAAGGCATAGATATTGTCAGTTGCCTTGACGGTGTAGCTATCTGTCAGCGAACCACGGAAGAGGTTGGTGAGCGGTGACAGCGAAGCGCTGTTGTTGACAGGGATGCAGTACCAGCCCTGTTCGCCGCTGAGGATGGCTGCCTGCTCCTTGCCGATGACGGTGACAGCGGCGAGGTTGATGGATGACTCACTCACCGACGTAGCATAGTATGCCTTGAGGTCATTGGCTACGGAGATGGCAGAGAGGTCCAGCGTCTCTGGAGCCACGAGCGTTGTCATGCCGTAGGTGAGTCCAGGAATGTCGCGCAGGTTTACCGGCACTACTGTCTGGTCTGAGAACTGCAGCGAGGCTGGTGTCGCGCTGACATCATAAGTCTGTGCCGCTCCCTTGCCAGAGGCAGGGGTGACGGTCATCTTGCCGTCTGCAAAGGAGATGCTGGCGGCCTGGCCTACGAAGAACTGGTCGCTGTGCGTGGTAGTCTCGCCTTCAGGATGCACGGACATGGTCTGCGCATTCATCGCCATGCTGGCAAGTAGCATTATGGACGGAAGGAAGAACTTGCTATTCTTCATAAGATAAACAATTAAGAAAGGGGGAAAACGATTCCTACCTTAGGTGATACCTGCGGTCTCCATACAGGGGAATATAAGTTTTAGTCTCACATAAATATAAAAAACGTGGAGCCGCCTGATGCCCGTTACACGTGTTAAAAGAAGAAATCGATAAGTTCTAACACGTCAAACCAAAGCGTTCAGTTACGCCTTTTCATAAATATGTATCTTTCCACACCTTAGCCCCTGAGGATTTAAGCAAGAAAAAGATAATGCAAAGTTAACAAAAAAATACTATATCGAGATAAACCGCCATTATATTTAACATAAATTTACAGAACAGCATAAACGGTGGGCGATATCAGGTCATAATTCAAAAAAAAATGAGTAACTTTGCAGTGTAAAACAAATCAGATACAAGAAAAAGGATGACAAAGATAATATTCTTCGACATAGACGGAACACTGGTATCATTCAAGACCCACACCATCCCGCAAAGCACCATTGATGCCATACATCAAGTACGCGAAATGGGAATAAAGGTGTGGATAGCAACAGGACGTCCCCTACCCTTCATCAACAATCTTGAAGGACTGGAGTACGACGGCATAATATCAGTGACAGGGGCGCACTGCCAGAAGAAGGATGGAGAGATAGTATTCTCTCAACCTGTAGATAAAGAGGATATCAAACGAATGATAGCGAGGCAGCAAGAAAAGGGTACTGCAGTGGCATACGCCGGCAACGAGCATGCCATCATAACCGCACCCCAAGGCATACCTGACTCCGTGAGCGAGGTATTCAAACTCCTTGACCTCAAAGAACCTACGCTGCATGCCCCCGAGGAAGCGCTGACATTTGACGTGATGCAGGTGATAGCATTCTTCAGCGAAGAGGAGGCAGAAGACATCATGGGCAATGTACTGACACACTGCAGCGATGCCCGCTGGCACCCAGCATTTGCCGACTGCGTGGCAAAGGGCATCAACAAAGCCGTAGGCATAGACAAGGTAATTGCACACTATGGATATGATCTCTCCGAGACCATGGCATTTGGCGACGGTGGCAACGACATCGCTATGCTGCAACACGTAGGGACGGGCGTGGCTATGGGCAACGCATCAGATGAAGTGAAAGCAGCGGCAGACATCGTAACAACAAGTGTGGACGATGACGGCGTATCTAACATCCTAAGTCGATTCTACCGGAACCCATAAACTATACAGACTAAGAAAGGCAAGCTTCGCATATCAACGAAACTTGCCTTATATTTTACTTTTTCTTGAAATATTCTACTTTTTCCCTTGTCGATGTGGTGACCTTTATGCGCTGACGTACCCTCTTGCGTGGAGCATCAGTGGCAGGTTCATCGGCCTTGGGAGCGACAGGAGCTGCAGCCACCACCGGCTTAGCCTCTACTTTCGTTGACGCTACCTTTGGAGCCTCTACTTTAGGTTTCTCTACCTTTGGAACCTCCACCTTGGCAGGTTTCTCTGCCACCTTAGGTTTGTCAGCAGTTTTTCCCATCTTCGCAGCAGCCTTGGCAGCCTGAGCCTCTTCCTGCTTCTTCTGACGCTCAAGTTTCTGAGCTGCCTTTCTTGCCACCGCCTCCTGATGTATTCTCTCCTGCTCCTCTATGTTCCTGCGCTTACGCTCTTCCTTGATGCGAATGGCCTCCTGTCTCTCTGCCTCAACCCTCGCCTGGATAGCTTCTTTTTTCAGACGCTTGTGTTCGAGATATACCTCTTCCGGTTCTACATAGTCGGAGGTACGCATGTTCACTATCTGGTGATCAACAACGAAGCATTTGTCGTATTCCTCACTGTAGAGCAACAGATACTTGCCATGGCATTTCGTTCCTTTTACGAAATATTCCTTGCCATTATTCAATCTTACAACATTGCCACGCTGCCAGTCTATGCTATCAAATTCGTTTTTTGTCATATCTTACAAGATTTTTATTACTTAATGTTGCAAAGATACAAATAATTTTCGAATTCTACAACATCTGACATGAAAAAGTCTTATATTCCAAGTTAAATTATATTTGGTATGAGTGTGCGCCGCTTATCTCTCAAACAACTTATCCTTTACTGAGACCTGTGATGGAGCACTATCCACTTTGCCACCAAGGGAACAGTTGCGGAGAACGACGTCAAGGGTATTGACTGATGAGAAACCAATCTTACAGCCATCTACGCAGACATTCTCAAATGATATATTGCGAAGTGGCTTTGCCTTTGTGCCCTGAAGTATAATGGCTGCATTGTTAGCCTTCTGGCATCTCACATTGTCAACGTGTATATCCTCTATATCGGTGAAGTGATTGTCATCGGCACCCTCGCCTGCATACATGGAGGTGATATAGAAGAGGTCTTCTACCTCTCCGAAAGCGACATTCTGGAAATATATATCGCGCACGAAGCCACCACGGTTAGGGTTGGTCTTAACATAGAGACCACGCTTTGTATAGCCTGCGTATGTACAGTCCTCTACAAAGACATTCTGCACTCCGGCAGACATCTCGCTGCCAATGACGATGCCATGCAATCCCTTGAAGCGACAGTTGCGTACGATTATATTCTCCGAGGGACGCGAATCCTTATGCCATCCATCATGGTCACGTCCTGCCTTGATGGCAACATTGTCATCACCATTATTGAAATCGATATCCTCAATGAGCAGATTACGTGTCATCTCAGGATCTATACCATCATTGTTCACAAGTTTGGCATCGTAGCGCAAGCCACGGCAGATGACATTCTCACAGCGCAGGAGGTGCACGCACCAGAAAGGACTGTTGGTGATGAACACTCCCTGAAGAGTGACATCCTTACAGTCAAAGAACTGAACCAGTTGCGGACGAAGCATATTTCCCGCACCAAAGTTTCGTTCTCCGAATGGGGTCTGTTCATGGTTATACTTTCTCGAGAGCATCTGATCAGCCTTCTGCGTCTGTTTCCATTTAGGGAAAGTCTCCATGCAGTTGCCGTCGATGGTGCCTTTGCCTATGATGGCAACGTTAGAAAGTCGGTATCCATAGATGAACGGAGAATAGTTTTTGCAATAGGACCCCTCCCACGAAGTAGTTACAGCCGGCAGGTAATGCTGAGTATCTGGAGAGAACTTTAATACGGCTCCTTCCTGAAGTTCGATGGTGACATTGCTCACAAGATGGATAGGTCCCTTGACAAACCACTCTCCCTGCGGAACAACGATATGTAGTCCGGCTTTGGACTTTGCTGCCTGAGTCATTGCCTTGCGGAAGGCTGGCAGACAGTCGGTCTTACCATTGCCCTTTGCCCCGAATGATGTTATGGACTTACGAGGCTGCACAGCAGGCTGAGCCTGGGACGGTGCACCCGTGATCTGTGTCAGTATAGAGTCATGACGCTGCTGCACAATATCATCATACGCAAACGATGACATGGTACTCATGGCAGCCATGAATAATGCGATAATCTTACGTGTCATACGGTATAAACATTTTTTTAATCCATCGGATAAACCACTCCCCACTCTTTTCGGAGAGCATCCATCTGCTTCATGATGGATATGGTCTCCTCATGAGGCATCATAGGCGACTCGAGCAGTCCCTCTTCAAGGCATCGTTTGCATTCAAACACCTGATACTCATAGCCTGTCACCATATCTGCAGGTTTAGAGTATGAGGCAACGAGTTCATAGTTACGATACACCTCAACAAGTTCCGGACAATTGATATTATCAACCCTGATATATCCTTCCGTACCACTTATTATACCCTGGCGGTCATTGAGACAGAGAGCACCGGACTGGAGGTTTGCCATCCTGCCATCTGCATACGAGAGTGATATGCTCTCATGCATATCCATGCCCATGACTGGGTCTTTATGACAGTTGCTTACGGTGTTGACGATATCCGTGCCAAAATACATACGGGCGAAGTTGAGGCAATAGACTCCTAGGTCAAGCAATGCGCCACCACAGAGTTCAGGAAGCAGGATGCGCTGTTTCTGTTCCATCATATAACAGAGTGTTGCCGTAAGCGCACGTGGCTGACCTATCACTCCGCTCTCCATTATCTCACGTACCTTCATAGACAGTGGCATATAGCGTGTCCATATAGCCTCGGTGACGAAGACTCCCTTATCCTTAGCCAATGTCAGCACCTCCTCTGCCTGACGGGCATTGGCAGTAAATGCCTTCTCTACGAGGCATGGTTTGCCGTGCTCTATGCAGAGACGCGCGTGATCATAGTGATGCGAATGCGGGGTGGCAACATACACGAGATCTATATCGGGATCTGCTACCAACTCCTCGTATGATCCGTATGACTTAGGCACTCCCCATTTCCGGGCAAAGTCTTCTGCCTTATCCAACGAACGTGATGCTACGGCAAAGCACTGACATCCCTGAGGGTTGTCACGCAATGTCTCTGCCATCTTTGCTGCTATCCAGCCAGCTCCGATTATTCCTACTTTAAACATATTTTTCTTTGTGTATTTTTGAAACACCTATAAAGTTTTTCTTTTGAACACGAATTGAACGAATTAAACGAATCTTTTTTTACATCAGCATTCGTGAGATTCGAGAGATTCGTGTTCGCTCCCCCCAAAAAATGTAAATTTGATTAATAAGCAAGATACTGCCAGAGTGTACGTATGCGTGCTTCAGGATCCCACTTACCATGGAAAGTCCATGAGGCTGTGATGCGATGGAACTCCGGTGCACCCTCTGCCTCGTCCAGATTGTTGGTAAGCCAACCACTGTCGCCTCCGTCACGATGACAACCATAGTAATATACACGCTGTCCCCAAGGGCATGGATCAGCTGGTGTCTGAGCGAGAGTGTCAGCAGTCTTCGTCTCACCGGCCTTGGCTGGTTTGCGATATTTGTAGGCATGCTCTATGGTCCTATCTATGATGTTTCCTGACATTCTGCAGTTTATGATATAGAACTGCGAGTCATGGTGGTAGCGTCCGAGCACTGTAGGCTGACGGCCATCAAATGTAGAGTTGGTCACCACAAACTTATTGTCTTTCTCTCCACGACCGTCATGCCAGAGTATGGCACGGCTGTCACCATAGAAACTGCAACGTGTGGCGTAGCAGGTGCCACGAGGGCAGATGAAATCCACACCAGGACAACGCATATAGAGGTCGGCATGATAATACATACCGTCTTTCTTTGCCCATAGCGACAGGGCATCATTGCCGTCAGAATTGATATTGCTGTTGATGATGATGGTACGTGTGGCCGAACCAAAGACCGCCATCTGGTGAGTAGTGGTAGGATTAACGGTAGTGCCATAGTTGTTATATACGGTGAGTCCGCTGATGACACAGTCATTGGCATTATCAGTCAGCACGACAATACCTTGATGCACACGACGACCGTTATACTCAGTCTTAAGCATAGCCGATGAAATCTCCGCACCAACGATGATACAACTGTCCCGCTGTTCGCCCACAAGTATAATGTTTGGTTTGTCAATTATTACCTTTTCACGATATACACCTTTTTTGATATATATCTTATAGGGATTGTCAAGCGTAGCATCAGATGGAGCAGAGTCAAGGGCGTCTTGTATGCTTTCACCTCTATGTACAACGACATCAAACTTCTTCTCATCGACCTTAGGCTGACGGAACATATTGATAATGCCATTCTCATTGGCACCAGGAGCATCGGGATTCAATGATACCATATTGGCAGGATCATATTTCTTAGCCCACTCTTCATACTCTCGATATATGGACAATGGTCGGTCACTATACCATGCATATCCATTACGGCGCTCCTCACCTATCTGCTCCAGACGGCGGCGAGGCAATCCATCACGGTCACACACGTATGGTTCACAATACTCCAAGTCATAGTAGCGTGCCCACAGAGCCTTGGCAGAAGGGTCCTCCACCAGCACAGTATTCATCTTACGCTCCTGGTTGTACGTACGCTGCACACGATAACCCGAGATGCGGTATTTCTCAAACCACTCCATCGCTGCATGCACAGACTTCTTAATCTGCGTAGTTGGTTTGTCAAGCGACATGAGGAACCTTACTATCGACGCACTCTCCATCGAACAGTACGACGGGAGTTCGTATGCACGGGCTGGGGCAGGCTGCAGTGTCTCTCGGTCGTGCTGCTGGCACCACACAGTCAGTTTGCCATCGCATACTATCTGCGTCTTAAGGATAATATCGACAGCTTTGTCTATGGATTTCTGCAGACGCTTGCGAAGAGAAGCATTCGTCAGGTCTCCATTATATGGTTCTTTCTGACGCACCATATCCAGGAAGAGGTTAAGAGTATTTATCATGGCATCATCATTATATGTGATGTGCACCTGATAGCCGTGAGGGTTAGGCCAGAACTGCGGCCAACCGCCATTGTCATACTGACCTGAGAGGAGATAATCTACACCCTTAATGAACGCATCACGATACTTTGCTTCATGAGTAGCCTGATACAGACGTGCCAGATAGACCATCTGTATGTTGGTAGCATCATTATCGGTAGTGGAATCATCAGTACGTTCCTTATCCTTCAGCACCTTGGCTAGTTCCTCTTCGCTAAGTGGTTCCACCACATTGATATTCTTTGCCCATCCACCTGTCACACGCTGATATGCCAACAGTTGGTCGCCTATACGGCGAGCCTCTTCAGTCTTGTAAAAGTCTGCCTTCTTGTT
The DNA here is from genome assembly GCA_045617365.1 of Prevotella sp. Lineage (GTDB taxonomy): Bacteria > Bacteroidota > Bacteroidia > Bacteroidales > Bacteroidaceae > Prevotella. The sequence continues at coordinate 13,687 of JAZLIN010000033.1, forward strand.
ACGCAGTACCTTCTTCCACGAGTTAGGATGAACATAGGTCACAGGTTGCCCTCCCTGAGGAGTTGTTGTTTGTGACATAGTGCTATGGGCAAACAACAATGTAACCAATAGCATCATTAATGTTTTCATAGAATGTTTCATATTTTTTCAATTAGTAGTAGGTTGATCATTATTACGACGTAAGACGAGCAAAAAGGTTTAGGAAACAATATCCAGACAATATGCAGACATGCGAATTATGAATGGTTTACAAAATATAACACAAATAATTTGACGGTTTGGAGAAAAATTACTAATTTTGCCGCACTTAATCATCAAACTACAAAACGACATACGCCCATGAAACATTATCATTATTTCCTAGTGCTTTGCATTATTGCTGCAACACTCTTTTCTTGTTCCGGACAGAAGACAGCACAGGCTGAAGCCGAAGTTACGGACGCTGGTACACAGACATATATTTTCAAGGATTCATGTCAGCACCTTTTGTTCTCTGTCTCATTAGAATTGCCACAAGGCACAGACAGCGTTTCCGCACAGATACGGGACTCGCTGATAGCAGACTTCGTGAGAAACGTATCCCTGCCTACCTACGGGGAGGATGCCCCAGACCCTATTCCTTCATATACAGGAGACAAAGAGGACTACAAAGAACTCGTGAACTACTACGGCAGAGTCAGCTACGATCATCTGTTGGAGTTGGCTAAGTCTGACTACGAGGAACGCATGAAGTACCTCGAAGAGGACACCACCATGTCGATGGAGGAAAAGAAGAGGATTATGAGCGAGGTACCACAATGGGCATACGACCTGTCAATCAAGAAGAATACGGACACGGAAAGATTCGTGGTCTATATCTCACAGGCATACACATATTGCGGTGGTGCACACGGTGGCATGATAGGTTCCGGCGCTCTCACATTCAATATGAATACGGGCGAGAAGATCAAGCACTTTGTAAAGAATGATGCCACTATGGCGTTGCAGTCTATGATATGCAAAGGGCTGCTGCGATACTATGCAGAAGCTGGTGAGAAGATGACCGACCAAGAACTCCGTGACCGTTTGCAGATAGAAGGCAGGACGATCCCTCTACCACAGCAAGCGGCTTTTCCTAACGCTGCAGGCGACTCACTCACATTTACCTACGGACAATACGAGATAGCATGTTATGCCGATGGTATGCCATCGTTTACGCTTTCTGTAAAAGACCTCATGCCTTATCTTACCTCCGAAGGTAAGAGACTGCTTGTACCATAAAGACTCGAGCGACGAAGTTTTTTTTGCGTGGAATCTTCAAGATTTCATGTGGGGCCTTTTAGTAGGGACCCACATAAAATCTTGTAGAACCTATATGTTTATCGCTTCAATAAGTTTGACGGCATCAATGTACTTTGCTATGCCTTCTGCAACCTTCTTGGCATCCTGCATGGCATGCACCACGGTAGCCTGACGGTTAGCTACATCACCACCAGCGAAGACTCCCTTGCGTGATGTCATGCCGTATGGTACATCACGTGTAGGCAGGAATCCTTTCTCGTCACTGTCTATACCGGATGTAGAACGCACTATGCGTGAGTTTGGCTTCGCCCCAACTGCCATGATGACCTTATCTGCCGGGAGAATCTGTGTCTGAGGTTCCTCATCAGGTTTCTTTGTAAGCATGACCACCTCATATATATCACCGTCTTCAGTGACATGTATCTCAGTGATATTCGAGAACCATAGGAAACCGACGCCTTCCTTTACCGCATCATCATACTCTGCCTTCAGCGCAGACATATTCTCTATGCCTTTACGATATACCACGGTGGCATCCTTAGCACCGACACGCAATGCCGTACGTGAAGCATCCATAGCCGTGTTGCCACATCCAATGACGAATACATATTCGTCCTTCTTCACATAAACCTCGTCATAACCAATGAACTCCTCATTGTACAGTTCTACACGACGGAGGAAGTTAGTGGCAAAACGAATGCCGTGGAGACGTCCGTCCTTACGCAGATTGCGAGTGTTCTCAGGTGTAGAATCCACAAGCTCTCCATTGATATTTACCTTTACAGGAATATCCAGCAACTGCGGTCTGCCAGTACCTGTACCGATAAAGACTGCGTCAAATCCAGATTCGAAGAGATTATCCACCGTAACCTCCACACCAACGAGGGTATTACGATGTATCACAACGCCCATTGACTCTATATAGCGGATCTCACGTGCCACAACCTCCTTTGGCAGACGATACTCCGGAATGCCGTAGCGTAATACACCACCACACTGTTTCTCCATCTCAAACATCTCCACCTGAAATCCCATGCGTGACAGGTCACCTGCAACAGTGATACCGGCAGGACCAGCACCTATCACTGCCACCTTACCACGATTCTTCTCAGTGATGTTCTCATGCGTAAGATGCAACTCACTGTCGAAATCCGCAACAAAGCGTTCCAGTTTGCCGATATTGATATGCTGACCCTTCTTACCCAATACACATGAACCCTCACACTGCTTCTCATGTCCGCAGACACGTCCGCAGACTGCTGGCAGATTACTCTTTGTGCGTATAATGGCGATGGCATTGCCCATATTGCCCTTCTTCAGTTCTTCTATCCAGTCGGGGATATCATTGCCTATCGGACATCCTTTCTTACACTGAGGCACCTTACAATGCAGGCAGCGCTGAGCCTCCTGTATTGCCTCTGCCATAGTATAACTTTCATTTACTTCCTGAAATTTATTCATATTATTCGTTGTTTGGTTGTCTGGTTAACTTTTATATCATCATGCTAATTCAATAACTTCCAGATCCTTAATCTCGCTGCCATCTATCACAAACCTAATCAGGGTCCTTACTGCCTGCTGACCGTAGAGCCCTGCTGCTCCTGGATTAATATGCAGCATACCAAGCCGTCTGTCCATCATCACCTTGAGAATATGCGAATGTCCGGATATGAAGAGTCTCGGCGGTCTGGACATTATGGTATGGTAAACGCTACGGTCATATCTGCCGGGATATCCGCCTATATGCTTCATAAACACATCTACGTCTTCGCACATAAAACGCAACGTCTCAGGGTATTCGCTTCTCACATCGTGTCCGTCGATGTTGCCATAGACTGCTCTCAGCGGAGCTATCTCCTTGAGTTTATCGGCTATTGCCACGATACCCATATCGCCCACATGCCATATCTCATCACAATCAGCAAAGTGTCTTGCATAGCGCTCATCCCAATGCGAATGGGTATCAGACAGGAGTCCTATTCGTTTCATTGTTGGTAATTTTCTCGTTATTTTTCTTAGCAAGTATAATATGTCGCAAAGTTACAAAAAAAATCTCATATTGTGCACTTTCTATTACAAAAAAGTACGTTTATGTCAACCAAACGTAAAAAAATGATTTTTTTTTATTACCTTTGCACAGAATCTAACTACTTACAATTATGAATCAAACTATCCAAAACATCATCTCGCGAAGAAGCGTGAAGAAATACACTGACGAACCAGTGCCTATGAACCTCATCGAAGAAGTGGTAAAAGCTGGCACCTATGCTCCTTCAGGCATGAACAAACAGGCGGCTATGATCATCGCAGTGACAAACAAGGATATGCGTGACAGACTCAGCCGCATTAACCTTGACATCATCATGGGTAAGAACATGAATCCAACATCAGGACACAACGACCCATTCTATGGCGCGCCGGTAGTACTCGTGGTACTTGCAAAGAAGGAGGTCGGCACTCACATATATGACGGTACACTCGTGATGGAAAACATGATGATCGCTGCAAACAGCCTGGGACTGGGCTCATGCTGGATCCATCGTGCCAAAGAGACTTTCGAGACGGAAGAGGGCAAACAGATTCTCAAAGAATTGGGCATCACTGAAGAATATGTCGGCATAGGCAACTGCATACTGGGCTATGCCGCTCCTGATGCGCTGAAACCACAGGCTCCTCGCAAAGAGAATTTCGTCGTCTGGGTGAAATAAGCATTTCAATAGTGGTTTGGTGGTTTGGTGGTTTGGTTGCTTAACAACCAAACAACCATATTAAACCATATTAAATAGAGCAGACTATCACGTCTCTGTCTCCTTCCTGATTCTCTTCTATCGACTTGCAAAGACCGGTGATGATAGATGCAGAGATCACATCATTGCCATCATTATGCACTATCTTCTCTCTCTGGTCATGCAGCACCATGACAAGAGAGAGGGAATAGTCCAGTTCGCTGTACTTCACTATGACGTCCACCTTGCCATTCCAAGGGATGATATGATTGGCAAATTCATCCATGAGGACCTGCACCTTAAAGAATTTGTCTCCCACAGCGTATTTCTGACAGAAGTCTTTCATCCCTTTAGAGTATCTGTCATAGTCTGCGTCATCCTTATCATAGAGTGTAAAATCGTATGTTCTTACGCGGCCGATGAAGTTCTGCACTTCTGTCTTGCTTGGATTCTGGAATATCTCATCAGGCGTGCCATCCATATAAATGCCTTTGTCAAACATAAAGAACACCCTCGTACTCACATCCATCGCAAACTTCATCTCATGCGTTACGATAAGCATCGTCATGCCCTGCTTAGCCAGTTGCCTGATGACACTCAATACCTCGCTGACCATCGTCGGGTCAAGTGCCGAGGTTGGTTCGTCAAAGAGTATGCAGTCAGGCTTCATGCTTAGGCATCGGGCTATTGCCACACGCTGTTTCTGTCCGCCTGATAGATTGCGTGGCATGACATCGGCCTTGTCTTCCAGTCCTACCATGCGCAGGAGTTCCATGCCCGGAGTCTTTGCTTCTTCCTTACTCATGCCGAGAAGTCTCACTGGTCCGTTGGTAAGATTCTCCAATACGGTCATGTGCTCAAAGAGATTGAAATTCTGGAATACCATGCCCATCTTCTTACGTACATTATTCAGATTGGCATGCTTATCCATGATGTTCACACCATTGAATATTATCTCTCCGCTTGTAGCAGGATCTATAGCATTAAGACATCTGAGGAATGTGCTCTTACCCGTACCTGATGGACCGATGATACTTATCACCTCGCCCTTGCTGATATGACAACTTACATCCCTCAATACTTCCAGTTTCTTGCCATTAGGCATAGTGAAGGTTTTGGTCAGATTATTTATTGTAATCATTTTGAAATCTTTTTAAGTAAAATATCCAATGACTTACCCAGCATCCAGGCAAGCACGAAATAGATGACGGTAACGAAGATAAGTGGGAAGAAAGCCTCAAAACTGGCATTACGTATGAGGTCTGACGCCTTGGTCAAGTCTACGATGGAGATATATCCCACTATCGATGTACCCTTCAAAAGGCTGATGGCCTCACCCTGGAATACAGGTATGATATGCTTTGCTGCCTGAGGGGCAATGATATATACAAAGGTCTGGAATGGCGAGTAACCCATAGCGAGGCCTGCCTCCTTCTGTCCGCGATCCACGGCCTGTATGCCAGTGGTGAACATCACGGCTATATAGGCGCCGAAGTTCATGGCTGAGGCTATGATAGCAACAGCCATAGCCGAAAGTCCCGAACCTGCAAGGATGATGTAATACATCACAAGGAGGAGCACCAGGATAGGTATGTTACGCATGAGGTCTATGTAGGCATTGGCTATGATGCGCACTGCGGCATAGTTGCTCATCTGCATGTAACTGATGAATGCACCGAGGATGATGCCGATGATGAGCGAACCAAAGAACAACCATATCGTGGTCCAGAAACCATCGATGATCATCTCATACCTGTTCTGCTGTATCAGCGAACGGTCAAAACTCTCTGCCACACTGGCAAAGAATGACTTGCCATCATCTGCCTCCTCTTTGCGTATCAGGCAGGTGGTAACAGAGTAATCGTCAGCAGGAGCAAATGCCACCATCTTCTCTCTGTCAGGCGTAACACTCATACCTGCTGCTATGATATCTATCTTGCCTGTCTGCAATGCAGGGAGAAGACCATCAAAGGTATATACATCACATATCAATCCGTAGCCTTTGGCTATGCAGAATCGCTGCCACAACTCGGTTTCATAACCTGTCTTCTCGTTATTGATGGTGATGGTATAAGGAGGATAGGAGAAGTCACTACCCAGTCGCAGCACCCTCTTTCCCGTCTTTGGCACCTGACTCTCACGGATTACCATCTTCTTCAGGTTGTCAGTATTCAGAGGATTCAGCCATCTTGACTTTATCTCTGCAAGACGGCCAGATGTCTCAAGAGAATCAAAGAACTGTGCGAACTCACTCTGGAGCAACACGTCATCTTTTCTCAATGCTGTGGCCAGAGGTTCCTGTGTGGTTGAGTCTGTAAACGCTTCCTCTACTGCCATTCGTTGGAAATCATCAGAGAACATATTGTTGCGCTCTATCAATGCCACATCACACTGGCCTGCATCAAGGGCCACAAGTGCGTCAAGTCCTCCAGGGAGACACTGCACGTTTTCCTTCTCTGTCACCATACGGGCTATCTTCTCCTGGGTGGTGCCGGAATTGGCTGCCACGGTATGCCCTCTCAATTCTGCTAATGATTTTGGGATGAAGCGCTCTTCCTTTTTGCCGCATCCGGTCATCAATGCCGCCAGGACCAAAAGGAGAAACAACTGCAGTCCGTTTCTTTTGATCATGTTTATCATTGTCTAGTGGTTTGGTGGTTTAGTTGTTTGGTGGTTTAGTTGTTTGGTGGTTTGGTTGCAACAGGTGCTACCTATCTATTGCATATCTGCGACACGTCAACCATCATCAGGGTCAGGCGCTTGCCATTACTGAAACGACCAGACTGGAAGCAAAGCGTCTTACCATCAGGCGAAAAGAATGGTTGAGCATGGTCAGGCTTCATACGACAGTCGGAGGCTATCTGATGACGCTCGCCCGTCGTGGTGTTTATAATCCACACACTGCCGGCAAAGGTATCACCGGCAGCCCATTTGCCATCACGCGATGCATTGCAATGCCAGAAGCCTTTGCCGCCAAGCATCTGATTGTCGATGACAGCAGGAGATGATGTCTCAACCTGTCCCACTACATCCACATCGTCGTTGCGCAGGTTGATGCGGAAAATGCCGTGTGCCTGTTTGCGAAGCCGAGGCTGAAAACCAAGTACATTGAAATAGACATAGTCCTCCGTAGCGAACGTCTCATGTGTCACCCAGTCAAGTGCTGTCTCTTTGTATAGCGGACGGAGGTCTGATCCGTCACTCTTCACATACCACATGCGCTGGTGAGCATCACCACCTGTCTCATTGCAGAATACTATCTCATCGCCACGGAATCGGCTGGCCTGTATGTGTCCCACCTTGAACTCCACATCGCATACCTTGGTGACCTCACCCGTCTTCATATTCATCTTGCGTATGCCGCTGAGTGTTGGCTTAATCTTGACTGGCTGATTACTCTCAGGCAGAAAGGCATTGGCATTCATACGGTCTATCTCTTCCTGCGTGCCATCACGCTCCACGGTGATATACGCCCAATCATCTTCGCTGTTCACGCAGTATCCGCCAGGACGTCCCATATCCTTAGGGAATGTGCCGATGAAGGTCTCATATTTCTCCGCTTTCTTGACCTTACCTGCATGCACGTCAGCAAAGAATCTGTCCAGGTCCATGACATAGAGATTCCACTTATCATCTATCCTGCGATTGAGGAACAGCTTATTGCTGCGGTTGGCAAGGAATCCGCTTCCGATATTCTCTCCCGTAGTGGCCTGTATGATGTTGCCAGTAGCGACCTCGATGAAAAATAGTTGCGTGGCCTTCCTCGTCTTCTTGTTTCCATCCTTTTCCTTATATTCTATCTCCTCACTGCTTCTGCTTGACGAACGGAACATGAGGTATTTGCCATCAGACGTCCACATCGGGTCTGTCTGATAGAGGAAGCGGTCATTCTTGGTCGTATCAGTAAGCATAACAAGTTTATGACCTGTCACGGGGTCGTCACATGTCTGCCATTCCGGTGCGCCCAACACTCCATACTGTGCCATTACACAATGAATATTGAGCATTGCAGAGAGTGCTATAACAAATATCGTCTTCATACTTTGTTTTTGTTTTGGTTAGTTAAAATATCAGATTCGTTAGTTATGGGATACAAAATTACAAAAAAAATCTGTATTAGCCACTATTTTTCATAATACATATTGCAATAAACAAAAAAATATGTATTATTATCGCACTAAAACAATGTTTTCTCGGATTAAAAGTGTAACTTTGTAAAAGATTAAAGTAAAAATACGTACATCATGAAGCGAATAGCTACAGCAATTATTCTCTTTTCGTCACTCTTCTCATTCGCACAGAAGGGCAACCCTATTATCACGCACATGTATTCAGCTGATCCTTCAGCACACGTATTCGGTGATACACTATGGGTTTATCCCAGTCACGACAAGGATGACGCTGCAAGTTTCTCCATGGAAGACTATCATGCGTACAGCACAACAGACATGGTGTCTTGGTATGACCACGGTGTGATATTCAATCCTATGACACAAACCACATGGGCCAAGTCGGCTGCATGGGCACCTGACTGCATCTACCGAAACGGAAAGTACTATCTGTACTACCCTACCGACAAGAGGCACATCGGCGTAGCGGTCAGTGACTCCCCTGCTGGTCCTTTCCATGACCCGCTGGGACATCCGCTGCTGTCTATCGATTCCCCGGGAGTGATCTGCGACCGTGACTTCATAGATCCTTGCGTATTCATTGACGATGACGGACAGGCATATATGTTTGTCGGACAGAACACGGTTTGCTGCATTCTCCTAAACGATGACATGATTTCGTACGACGGGAATGTACATATCATTGAGGGAGCAAAGGATTTTTTTGAAGCTGCATGGGTGCATAAACGCAACGGCATATACTATCTGTCATATTCCGACGGACCATTCCATGGTCACGAACCACAGATAGCATACTGCACAAGTAGGAACATCCTTGGGCCATATACCTATCAGGGTGTAATACTCGACCCAGTAAACAGCGGCACCAACCATCATTCCATTGTGACGTACAAAGGACAAGACTATCTGTTCTACCACACGGCAGATCTCTCACGCTATAACTGTCCGGACTTTCACTGTGGAGTAAGGAGGAGTGTCTGCGTGGATTCGCTCTTCTATAATGCTGACGGCACGATACTGAAGGTTAAACAAACCACTAATCGCGAGAAAGTTGAAATGAATACTGTGCCAAGACATTGCAAAGGTTATTAGCTTTACAACCTAATAACCGGAATTTTACCATTACTTAACATTTTATATTTTCAAATTTAGAGAATTATGATTATCTTTGCAAAAAATTAACAATTTAACAAATAAAGATATGATTGGAACACCAGAAATAATACTCATAGTATTAGTAGTACTACTACTCTTCGGAGGAAAAAAGATACCAGAACTCATGAACGGCTTGGGTAAAGGAGTGAAGAGTTTCAAAGATGGCATGAAAGGCATCGAGAACTCGGAAGACTCCAAGGAGAAGAAAGAAGAGTAATGAATGAGGAACTCACTACATTCTGGGATCACCTTGATGTGTTGCGTGGATGCCTATGGCGCATTATTGTCGCAGCCATTATAGGAAGCATAGCATCCTTCTGCATGAAGGATGAACTGTTCAGTCTGGTACTGGCACCGACACATAACGACTTCATTGTCTATCGTTTGATCGGTGCAGAAGATTTCTCACTGCATCTCATAAACACAGGACTGACAGAGCAGATGATGATACATCTGAAGGTAGCACTATGCGGCGGAGTCCTCATAGCTTCACCTTATATTATTTATGTACTGTTCGGATTTATCTCCCCAGCACTTTATGACAATGAGCGCCGGTATTCGCTTAGACTGGTTCTTGCGGCATACACTATGTTCTTACTCGGCATAGCAGTCAATTATTTGCTGCTATTTCCTCTCACAGTACGTTTCCTTGGAAACTACCAGGTGAGCTGCGACATTGACAACATGCTGACCATAAGTTCATACATAGACACTCTGCTGATGATGTCACTCTCATTCGGCATCATATTCGAAATACCCGTAATGTCATGGCTACTGGCTAAATTTGGGTTGCTTCGGGCAGAATGGATGAAGAAATTCAGACGCCATGCCTTCGTAACAATTCTCATAATTGCCGCCATCATCACTCCTACCACAGATGTGTTCACACTCTTCATTGTCACACTACCTATCTGGTTGCTATACGAGGTGAGTATCCTTATCGTGACAATGACCTATTCACAGACATCTACAGTTACCAACAATATAAAATAATATATAATGTTACGAAAGATAAGAATCACTCTTGCAGTGATAGTATTCACATTGATTACACTACTGTTTGTGGATTTCACAGGTACAATGCATACATATCTAGGCTGGATGGCCAAGATACAATTTCTACCTGCTGTGCTTGCACTTAATGCAGTCGTTATCATCGGCCTAATACTGCTCACACTGATATGCGGCAGGATATATTGCTCTGTAATATGCCCGCTGGGTATAATGCAAGATATAGTCTCGCACATCAACAGAAAGAAGAATCGTTTCACTTATTCTCCTGCTGTGAACTGGCTGAGATACCTTATGCTCGCAATACTCATTGTATCGATAGTTGCCGGCATAGGTTCTCTAACAGCTCTGCTTGCGCCCTACAGCAGTTATGGACGTATGGCACAGGGCATACTGCAGCCTATATACATCGGTATCAACAATCTCCTCGCCATGGCTGCAGAAGATATGGATAGTTATACTTTCTATCATAAGGAGGTATGGATTCGTTCTATGCCAACACTTATCGTGACGGCAGCAAGTTTTGCAATCGTTACCATCCTGGCAATCAAAGGAGGACGTACATACTGCAACACTATCTGCCCTGTAGGCACGATATTAGGATTCCTGTCACGTTTCTCATGGTTCAAGATTATCATTGATGCTGACGCATGTAAGAATTGCCGTAAATGCGAGCGAAACTGCAAGGCGTCATGTATAGACATCAAGAACCATAAAGTGGATAGTTCTCGCTGCGTAACATGCGGCAACTGCCTCGGCCAATGTAATTTCGGTGCTATAAAGTATGCTCACGCCCAGAATACTGGCAGCCGAACAGTAACCGAAACCAACAATTATACTCAACCCCATGATGATGGCAGAAGAAACTTCCTCATCGGAGCTGGTCTGGTATTAACTGGCACAGCACTGGCACAGGAGAAGAAAAAGGTGGATGGCGGACTGGCTGTGATAGAAGACAAGGTACAGCCTAAGCGCCAAACAGCGATACTGCCTCCGGGGGCAATATCCGCAGACAATATGAACCGCCGTTGTACTGCATGTCAGCTATGCGTCAGCGAATGTCCTAATGATGTGCTTCGTCCAAGCACCGACCTCATGACGATGATGCAACCAATGATGAGTTACGAGAAGGGATATTGCCGACCAGAGTGCAACCGCTGTTCCAGCGTCTGCCCTGCCGGTGCCATCAAACCTATCACACTGGCAGATAAATCGTCCATCCAAATAGGTCATGCCGTATGGGTTAAGAAAAACTGCGTTGCCGTAGCAGATGGTGTAGAATGCGGCAACTGCGCAAGACATTGTCCTACAGGAGCCATACAGATGGTACATCCTAACGGCGATGAGTCACTCCCCTTGATACCTGCGGTGAACGAAGCACGTTGCATCGGTTGCGGAGCATGCGAATATATATGTCCTTCACGTCCTTACTCTGCAATTTACGTGGAGGGAAATGAAGTACATAGAGAGAACTAATCACCTATTTTACTTCTTGACAAACAAGTTATGAAACAGATAAACAGACGAGATTTCTTTAAGATATTCGGTGGGGCGACCATTGCTTCATCTCCATTGCTTTCAGCATGTACTGGCAAGAACGCCCAAGAGACTACCGCAGACGCTCAAGAGCCACCTATTGGCAAAATGACAATGCGTAAAAACCCCAATACCGGAGATGAAGTCTCACTCCTTGGATATGGCATGATGCGCTTGCCGACGTTGCCCAAGAAAGAAGATACAGACCCTGACGTTATTGATCAGGAGATGGTCAACAAACAGGTGGATTATGCCATTGAACACGGCGTAAACTATTTTGATACCAGCCCTGCATACTGTCAGGGCAACTCTGAATCTGCCACAGGCAATGCTCTATGTCGACATCAGCGTAAAGAGTATTTTGTCGCTACAAAACTCAGTAATTTCGCTCCTGAGACTTGGGGTAGGAATGAATCACAACAGATGTTCCATTCATCAATGGAATACCTAAAGGTGGACTACATAGACTATCTCCTACTCCATGCCATAGGTGGCACCAGTCGCAACACAGAGGGCAAAGATCTGGACTCGCTTGAGACATTCAATGCCAGATATATGGACAATGGCATTCTGGACTGGCTCGTAGAACAGAAGAAGGCAGGAAAGATACGCAATCTAGGTTTCTCTTACCACGGAGACATAGCCATATTTGACCTCCTGCTGAAATGGCATGACGAAGGCAAGTATCACTGGGATTTCGTACAGATTGAGCTTAACTATCTGGACTGGGATTTTGCTGACGAGATCAATCCACGAAATACTGACGCGCACTATCTCTATGACGAACTGCAAAAGCGTGGCATACCAAGCGTTGTGATGGAACCGCTTCTCGGCGGTCGACTGGCGAATGTACCTGACCCTATCGTAGCAAAGATGAAGAGTCGCCGTCCGGAGGATAGCGTGGCATCTTGGGCATTCCGCTTCGCTGGTACACCAGAAGGGGTGCTCAGCGTACTCTCTGGCATGACCTACATGGAGCATCTGCGTGAAAATCTCTGCACATACTCTCCTCTCGTACCTATTACGAAGGAGGAGGACGCCTTCCTCATGGATATTGCCAAGGAGATCTATGACCTCAAGACCATCCCATGCAACGAATGTCAGTATTGTATGCCATGCCCTTACGGTATCAACATCCCAGCCATATTCGTACACTACAACAAGGTGATAAAAGAAGGCGAGATGCCACATCGCCGCGAGAGTCCGGAATATACACGTCAGCGCAGGAACTATCTCATAGGATATGATCGCAGCGTACCTCGCCTGCGTCAGGCAGACCATTGCATAGGATGTGGCGAATGCGTCAGCCACTGTCCACAGCGCATCAAGATACCTCAGGAACTGCACCGCATTGACGTGATGGTGGAGAATCTGAGACGCAACGGATTAGTCAATGACAAGGAAATTTAGTAAACGAAATAAGACAATATGTACTTTCAAGGAATTATAATAGCTGTCGCTACATTCTTTATAATAGGAGTATTCCATCCTATCGTCATAAAATCTGAATATTACTGGGGAGTAAAATGCTGGCCCCTGTTTGCTGTTGCAGGCATAGTGTTACTGGTATTCTCCCTGTTTATATCCGACGTACTCATAGCTTCCATCATCGGGGTCACCGGTTGTTCGGCACTGTGGAGCATACTCGAGATCTTCGAACAGAGGGAGCGTGTACGCAAAGGCTGGTTCCCCATGAATCCAAAGCGTAAGGACGAATACGAGAAGTAAGATACAAAACTAAGCAATTTCTGTAAGTAAAATGAGACATATTAATAACATCTGTTGCCTATTGGCAAAAACAAAAATGGTCTTCATGGTCATAGCAATGCTGACAGTGGCACATGTGGCTGTAGCTCAGGATGTCATCATCACTTACAAGGGAGGTGATGTCAAGCTAAAACAGTCATTAAAGGACAGCATCACCATCAATACAGAAAAGACCAACATCTGCATTGACAGCAGATACCAAACAAAAGAGATCGTTATACTTATGCAGGGCAAATGCGACAATGGAACTGTCAAGCTCACATCGGCCGGTAAAGCAGTAATTGAATTAAACGGTCTTTCACTCAATAGCAATGAAGGGGCTCCACTCGTAATAAAAAACAAAAAACGAGTAAAGATCTCAGCAAAGAGCGGGTCATACAATGAGCTTTCCATTGCCGCATGCCAAGATACGGCAAATCATAAAGCTGCCGTTGTGTGGGCTAAAGGTAACATACACTTCTCTGGCAAAGGCTCATTGAATATCAACGCCATAGGCGATGGATGCAAGGGTATCTGCTCCAAGAAAAATATCGAGATAAAGAATCTTACCCTCAACGTGATTACTCACGGTAACAACCTTGGAAAGAAAGAGAACAGCGGTTTCGGAGGATTCGGTGTTACAATGGGACCTCCACCAGATTTCAATTTCGACGAACTGCCTGATTCCATCAAAGCATTCATAGAAGAGATGCGCAAGAAAGCTCCTATGGGGCCACCTACATTCGGAGCCGCACCCGGTGGTATGCCTTTCGGAGGTCCTGACATGGGATTTGGCGGTCCTTCAGGAGACCCTGACGAGACCATAAAGGGAGCATTCAAGCAGAAGTACATCTCTACAACCAAAGCCATAAAAGCTGATGGAACCGTCACCATAGACAGTGGACACATCACATGCAAGACCTCATCACAGGGAGCTGAAGGCATCGAAGGCAAAAAGGGCATTACCATTAACGGCGGAGACGTTACCGTTGATGCCATTGATGATGCTATCAATGCAAATGCTCAGATTAACTTCAATGGTGGCAAGGTCATAGCAGAGAGTCATTGCAACGACGCTGTAGATTCTAATATGCCTGGAGGATTCTTCATGCCATTTGGAACGCATGAGAAACAAGAAGTTCCCAAGGATCCTGCCATCATCATCACGGGTGGCGAAGTTTATGCCTGGAGTCATGTCGGAAGTCCTGAGGAAGGACTTGACTGTGACTTCTCCCCTATCGCCATCTCTGGCGGTCAGGTTTTCTCTATTGGCGCTGGCATGGGAGACATGCCTTCCGTACCAACGGAAGAGACTGCCAAGCAGCCTACCGCATTGCTGATAGGCATCAATCTTGCCAAAGGCGAAACACTGGAGATATATGAGGGAGAAAAACCTATCGCAACCATCACCATGCCTTTCACATTCATCGGCAGTTCGAGCATTCTCACCCATCCTGCATTCAAGGCAGGACAAACTTACAAAATACAAATTGGCGACATGTCACGCACTTTCACATTTGACAAGAATTTCATCACCGTCGATTGCAAACAAAAAAACAACTAACCACCGTTCCCAATGCTTGTACATCGGGCTCAACCAAAAACTAAACAACTAAACAACTAAACAACCTATGAAAGAAGAACTCATCCTACTACGTATCACTGGCGAAGATCGCCCTGGACTTACAGCCGGTATTATGGAGATACTAAGTCGCTACGAAGCAAACATACAAGACATAGGTCAGGCTGACATACACTCTACCCTCTCACTCGGCATACTAATCCGTGTGGCAGAGGATAAGAGCGGTCAGGTCATGAAGGAGTTGCTTTTCAAAGCCAGCGAACTGAACATAAATATCAAGTTCTACCCTATCACACTCGATGAATACGAAGCATGGGTATCAAGACAAGGCAAAAACCGATACATCCTCACCGTCCTCGGTCGCCGTCTGGAAGCCAGACAGATAGAAGCTGTTACACGCCTAATAGCCGAACAGGGACTTAACATTGATGCCATACAGCGCCTCTCTGGCAGAGCAAGCATCACACAACACAAGGACATGGAGAAGACTCGTGCCTGCATACAATTTTCTGTACGTGGTAACCCTAAGGACAAGAGCGAACTACATCGTTCGCTCCTTGAGATGTCCGGCACACTGGAGATTGACTGCTCATTCCAGACTGACAATATGTACCGCCGTATGCGCCGCCTCATTTGCTTTGATATGGACTCTACGCTGATACAGGCAGAGGTTATCGATGAACTCGCACGCAAGCATGGCGTATATGATGAGGTAGCAGCCATCACAGCCTCTGCCATGCGTGGTGAGATAGACTTCAAGGAGTCTTTCACCAAGCGATGCAAACTCCTCAAGGGACTTGACGTGAGCGTAATGCGTGACATCGCGGAGCACCTGCCATTCACAGAAGGCGTGGATCGCTTGATGTACGTACTTAAGAAATATGGATATAAGATAGCCATTCTCAGCGGTGGATTCACTTTCTTTGGTGAATATATACAGAAGAAATACGGCATTGACTACGTATATGCCAACGAACTGGAGATTGACGATAACGGTAAACTCACCGGCAACTACGTTGGTGAAATTGTTGACGGCAAGCGCAAGGCTGAGCTATTGAAACTCATTGCACAGGTGGAAAAGGTGGACCTGCAACAGACCATCGCCGTAGGTGATGGTGCCAACGATCTTCCTATGCTTAACGAGGCTGGTCTCGGCATTGCATTCCATGCCAAGCCACGTGTCGTAGCCAATGCACGCCAGAGCATCAACACGATAGGTCTAGACGGCGTGCTGTATTTCCTAGGTTTCAAGGACAGTTACCTTGACGAACGTGGAAGGGAGTAGTGTTCCCAACAACTAGACAACAAACGACCAAGTTGGAAAAACTAAATATACATAAACTTGCCAACAACGAGAGGATACCTTGTTACAAAAACAAAATTGCATTGCTGAAATACCTCTATCAGTTTGAAGAGGTAAAAGCAATGCAAAATACTCACATCATCAATGCCAAAAGTTACATACTCGATGGCTTTGTCTTTATTTTCATCGTTAGAGGTACTGTCAAGATTACAATCAGCGACGAGACATACGAACTGAAGGAAGGAGATATCTTCGGATGCAATCCACAGGACATCCTTGAAGACTCTCTGATCTTCGACGATATTGATATCAGAGGTATATTCTTCGACACAAAATACATAGAGCGGATAGCCAATTATCTTGCTCTCGACTGGTCGTACCTCATGATGGTAAAAGCACATGAGATAGTACATGCGACCCCGATGGATATGGAGAGTCTCTGCAAATACTATGATCTTATAAACGACAGAATACAATCCGAAGACTCCATAAACAAAGAGAAATCTCTCGACGCACTGGTATTCTCCTTCACATATCTTCTATTTGATATCAGAGACAGAAATCTGGAGAAGGTAGAACCAAACGTCAGCTACAGTTCCACAGACAAAATCTTTATCAACTTCCTTAAGATAATAGACACGCCAGGAGAAAAATTCAAGACAGTCAACGAATATGCTGACATGCTCAACATTACGCCGAAATATTTCTCATCTGTATGCAAACGTATCTCAGGGAAGACGGCAAGCACGATAATCAACGAACGAGTGATGCAGCAAGCAATGATGATGCTTCGCAACAAACGGTACAATATAAAGCAAATAGCGTCGCTATTAGGATTCAAGAACCCAAGTCACTTCGGTTGTTTCTTCCGGCGCTATGCAGGTATCTCACCTCAGAAATTCAGACATTCAAAACGTAACATCATTTCAAAGTAACTTCAGATACAACAAGTGCCGCAGGTACGACATGCAATCATCATGTCAATCCTGCGGCACTTTTCTTATTGACTCACATCCACACTAAGGGGGATGCATAAAGGACATACTTACTCGTAATCCTGCCAACTCTTAATCTGAATCTCATTGAGTGACATTTCACAGAATGCCTCAATGAATGCAGAAGCAAGACGAGCATTGGTTATCAATGGAGTATTATGATCAATAGCACCACGACGAATCTTGTAACCATTTGTCAACTCACGCTTTGAATGATTCTTAGGTATGTTGACAATGAGATCAAACTTATGGTCTGCTATCATGCTCACAACATTGTTTGCTGCATTTTCATCAGGCTGAGCCACAGCAGTGGTAGGTACACCATTATCGTTGAGATACTTAGCAGTACCCTCAGTTCCATACACCTTGTATCCTGCCTTCACGAGAGCCTGAGCAGCATCCAGCAAAGACGCCTTCTCCTTGGCACCACCAGTAGAAAGGAGAACTGCCTTTTCCTTTGAAGGAATCTTGTAACCTGTAGCAATCATAGAGTTAAGGAGAGCCTCTTCGTATGAATCACCGATACAGCCTACCTCACCAGTGGAACTCATATCCACACCGAGCACAGGATCTGCATTCTGGAGACGCGCAAATGAGAACTGACTTGCCTTCACACCCATGCGGTCTATATCAAATGCTGACTTGTCAGGCTTCTGGAATGGTACGTCAAGCATTATCTTTGTAGCTGTCTCAATGAAGTTACGCTTAAGCACCTTGCTGACAAATGGGAACGAACGTGACGCACGGAGGTTGCACTCGATAACCTTCACATCACGACCCTTGGCAAGGAACTGGATATTGAAAGGACCAGAGATATTAAGTTCCTTAGCAATGGCACGACTAATCTTCTTGATCTGTCGGATAGTAGCAAACTTGATGTCCTGTGCAGGGAATACCATCGTAGCATCACCAGAGTGGACACCGGCAAACTCGATGTGCTCCGAGATGCCATATTCCACGACCTCACCATTCTGAGCCACACCGTCGAACTCTATCTCGTTGGTCTCTGTCATAAACTGAGAGATAACAACAGGATATTCCTTGCTTACCTCAGATGCAGCCTCGAGGAAGCGCTTCAGTTCCTCGTCATCATAGCATACGTTCATTGCGGCACCTGAAAGCACGTATGATGGACGTACCAGTACAGGATAACCTACCTCATCGATAAATTTCTGCACATCCTCCATACTGGTCAGAGCACTCCACTTAGGCTGGTCAATACCGAGCTGGTCAAGCATTGCTGAGAACTTACCACGGTTCTCTGCACGGTCAATGCTCACAGGACTTGTACCGAGGATAGGCACACTCTGGCGATGCAGTTTCATAGCCAGATTGTTAGGTATCTGTCCACCTACTGATACTACAACACCACGTGGATTCTCAAGATCTATGATATCAAGTACACGCTCAAATGATAGTTCATCAAAATACAGGCGATCACACATATCATAGTCAGTAGATACTGTCTCAGGGTTGTAATTGATCATGATAGACTTGTATCCCAACTTACGCGCCGTGTTGATAGCATTAACCGAGCACCAGTCAAACTCTACCGACGAACCGATACGATAAGCACCAGAACCAAGAACGATGACACTCTTCTCATTAGAGTAATAGTTGATATCGTAACCCTCTACAGCATAAGTCATGTAGAGATAGTTTGTCAGTTCAGGGTGTTCGCTAGCCACAGTCTCGATACGCTTTACTGCAGGCAGTATGCCGAGTTTCTTACGCTGTGCACGTACGGCAAGGTTTTCCTTCTCCATATTACCCTCGTGCTTCTTGAGTACGAAGCGGGCAATCTGGAAGTCAGAGAATCCCCATACCTTAGCCTGACGCATCACGTCCGCAGGCACATCCTCTATCTTGTCGTATCCTTCGAGCACATGCTTGTAGTCCACGATATTCTTCATGCGCTCGATGAACCATGGGTCTATCTTTGTTAGTTCTTCTATGCGCTCTACGGTATATCCTTCCTCCAGTGCCTGTGCTATAGCAAAGATACGGAGATCAGTAGGGTTAGCCAACTCCTCGTCAAGGTTGTCAAACTTAGTATGGTCATTGCCTACGAATCCGTGCATGCCCTGGCCTATCATGCGGAGACCCTTCTGGAGCATTTCCTCAAACGAACGTCCTATTGACATGATCTCACCCACCGACTTCATTGACGATCCCAGTTTATGACTCACGCCTGCAAACTTGGTAAGGTCCCAGCGAGGTATCTTACATATCATATAGTCAAGCGATGGTGCTACGTAAGCCGAGTTAGGAGTACCCATCTCACCGATCTGATCGAGAGTATAACCCAGTGCAATCTTTGCGGCTACGAAAGCAAGCGGATAACCGGTAGCCTTTGAAGCAAGAGCTGATGAACGTGAGAGACGAGCATTGATCTCGATGATGCGGTAATCGTTTGTCACAGCATTGAAAGCAAACTGTATATTACACTCACCCACAATATTGAGGTGACGCACACACTTCACTGTGATGTCCTGCAACATCTTCACCTGCTCCTCTGTAAGTGAACATGTAGGTGCTACCACAATAGACTCACCAGTATGTATGCCCAATGGATCAAAGTTCTCCATTGATGCCACGGTGAAGCAATGGTCATTGGCGTCACGAATACACTCAAACTCTATTTCCTTCCATCCCTTGAGAGACTCTTCTACGAGTACCTGTGGAGCGAATGTAAATGCAGACTCAGCAATCTCCTTGAAGGTCTGCTCGTCAGGACAAACGCCAGAACCAAGACCGCCCAGGGCGTAAGCCGAACGTATCATGATAGGATAGCCAATCTTGCGTGCAGCAGCGATTGCATCATCCATTGTCTCGCATGCCTGAGATACAGGCACCTTGAGATCCACCTTGTTAAGTTCCTGAACGAAGAGATCACGGTCCTCAGTATTCATAATAGCTTCTACGCTTGTACCGAGCACCTGCACTCCATACTCCTTCAGGACTCCCGACTGGTACAGTTCTGTACCAACGTTAAGTCCTGTCTGACCGCCCCATGCCAGCATGATGCCGTCAGGGCGCTCCTTCTTAATGATTTCTGTAACAAAATGGGTATTGACAGGCAGGAAATAAACCTTGTCTGCAATACCCTCACTTGTTTGTATCGTTGCCACATTAGGATTGATGAGTACGGAACTGATACCCTCTTCACGAAGCGCCTTCAACGCCTGTGAACCAGAGTAGTCAAACTCACCTGCCTGACCGATTTTCAAGGCGCCGGAACCGAGTACCAGCACCTTTTTAAGGTTTGCTTTCATAGAAATTTCTTTTATTGTTGTTTGGTAAAATAATTATTGTTCGTTTGCTTCTGGGGACAAAGGTAATATTTTTTTCTGAATTATCATATACTTTTATAAAGATTTCTTTTGCTAAATAGTATTTTTTTTTGTAATTTTGCATTCATTATGATAAAGGAAATACAGGTGAGAGTGTTGCCACAGATAGCGTGCAACACCAAGAACATAACTGACTACCTGGGTAAGGAGATGGGACTTGACAGCCGTACCATCACCCACGTCAGGATTCTCAAGAGGAGTATTGATGCCAGACAGCGACAGGTCTTCATCAATCTCACCCTTCGCGTATATATAAATGAGGAGCCACAGGATGAAGCATTCATCCGCACCAGTTACCCCGACGTTTCGGGCAAGGAGAACGTCATCGTCGTCGGCGAGGGACCATGCGGTCTCTTTGCCGCACTGAGACTGATAGAGCAGGGACTGCGCCCTATCATACTTGAGCGCGGCAAGGATGTACGCGAACGCAAGAAGGACCTCGCCCTTATCAAGTCACAGCAGAAGGTAGATGCCGAGAGCAACTACTGCTTTGGCGAAGGCGGCGCCGGTGCATATTCTGACGGAAAGCTATATACCCGCAGCAAGAAACGTGGAAACATAGAAAAGATACTCAATGTCTTTTGCCAGCATGGTGCAGACACCAGTATTCTGGCCGATGCACATCCGCATATCGGCACAGACAAACTGCCAAGAGTGATAGAGAATATGCGCAACCAGATTATAGCATCAGGCGGTGAGGTGCATTTCCAGACCAAAATGACGGAATTACTTGTCCACAATGGTAAGATTGAAGGATGCGTATGCGCTGATGGCAGCGTGTTCAAGGCTAATGCACTCATACTTGCAACAGGACATTCGGCACGCGACATCTATCGCTACCTTGCCCATGCCAATATCGACATTGAGGCAAAAGGCATCGCCGTAGGTGTACGACTGGAGCATCCATCACAGCTCATAGACCAGATACAGTATCACTCACCCCAAGGCAGAGGCAAGTACCTACCTGCCGCGGAATACTCTTTCGTAACTCAGGTTGATGGCAGAGGAGTATATTCCTTCTGCATGTGTCCTGGCGGTTTCGTCATCCCTGCCGCCACTGATGCCGAACAGATAGTAGTCAACGGCATGTCTCCAAGCAACCGTGGTGGACAATGGAGTAACTCCGGCATGGTGGTAGAGATACGCAGCGAAGACATCGAGGGGGACGACCCACTCAGGATGATGGCCTTCCAGGAATCTCTGGAAAGACAATGCTGGCAACAGTCGCAGTCGCTTGGCGGAGGCAAGGACGGTGTGCAGATAGCACCGGCACAGCGCATGGGTGATTTCTGCAAGGGCAAACTGTCCTACGACCTGCCTAAGACCAGCTACACTCCCGGTGTCAACTCTTCCCCACTCCATTTCTGGATGCCAGAGATGGTATCCCACCGCCTTCAGGAAGGTTTCAGGACTTTCGGCAGACAGCGTAAGGGATTCCTCACCAATGAGGCTCTCATGATCGGCGTGGAGACAAGGACGTCATCTCCTGTCAGGATACCGCGTAATCCTGAGACACTGGAGCACACCAGCATCCGTGGACTCTTCCCTGCAGGCGAAGGTGCGGGATTTGCCGGAGGCATTGTCTCTGCAGGTGTAGATGGCGAAAGGGCAGCGGACATGGTAGCTTTGTATCTGGGAGGCAGTTAACATCTTGGTGTTTTTGCCGTAAGCATGAAATAGTTAATACAGGTGCAAAAATCTATTAATTATCGTGTCCGAAAAATAAACACTCGTTAAGATAACGCCCTGAAATTTTAAAAAGTTCAAAATTCAACCCCAAATTAGTAGAAAATAAAGATTTTGTTATTAAATTTGCATCAGTTTTAGCGGAAAGGACAAGAATCGCTAACAAACGTCAGACTAATAATAACAAATAAAGGAATATGAAAACAGTATCAAAAATTCTTTTGTCAACAGCGTTAGTCGTAACGCTCTCAGCAACTACAGCATCTATCACAACAGCCTTCGCTGCTCCTCAGCCAGCAGTTGCAGGCCAGCCAGTTGATCTCACCTACGCAGCAGAGAAGGCTCTTCCTGCCGTAGTACACATCAAATACCTGCAGAATGCCAAGACCAAGACGGTGGAGGTACAGTCTGATCCTTTCGGAGATTTCTTTGACCCATTCGGTTTCTTTGGAAATCCTGGCAACGGAGGTCGCAGACAGCAACAGGTACAGACACCAAAAAAAGAGGCAAGCGGTTCGGGTGTCATAATATCCGCAGATGGTTACATCGTTACCAACAACCACGTAGTGGATGGTGCGGACGAACTGACTGTTACACTCAATGACAACCGCGAGTTCTCTGCTACCATCATCGGTACAGACAAGACTACAGACCTTGCACTCATCAAGATCACAGCTAAGAATCTCCCTACTCTCCCTATCGGCGACTCCGACAAACTGAAGGTGGGCGAATGGGTGCTTGCCGTGGGCAATCCATTCAACCTCAACTCTACCGTCACAGCCGGCATAGTAAGTGCCAAGGCTCGTTCGCTGGGTGCCAACGGTGTAGAGTCATTCATACAGACAGATGCCGCTATCAACTCAGGTAACTCAGGTGGTGCACTGGTCAACACTCAGGGTGAGCTCATCGGTATCAACGCCATGCTCTACAGCCAGACAGGTTCTTACTCAGGTTACGGATTTGCCATCCCTACCACCATCATGAACAAGGTAGTGGCAGACCTTAAACAGTACGGTCAGGTTCAGCGTGCCCTTCTCGGCATACAGGGTAGCGATGCCCGCAAGTGGATAGACTCTCAGAAGGCGCAGGACAAGGAGATTGACCTTGGCGTGAACGATGGTGTATATGTCAACAAGGTAATCGATGAAGGCGCTGGCGCAGAAGCTGGTCTGGAAGAAGGCGATGTAATAACCAGCATCGATGGCAAGAAGGTAACGAAGATGGCAGAGTTGCAGGAGCACATGGCTACCAAGCGTCCTGGCGAGAAAATCACCATCACATTCGTACATAAGAAGAAGACAAAGACTGCTACCGTGACTCTCAAGAACGAGCAGGGTAACACGGGTGTTGTAAAGCAGGCAGACCTGGACGTTCTGGGTGCCAACTTCCGTGAAATCACTGACGCCCAGAAGGAGCAGCTCAACATCAGCAATGGTATTGAGGTCATCAAGGTCAACAAGGGTGCTCTGCAGGCTGCAGGCATCTCTAAGGGCTACATCATCCAGAAGGTCAACGATGAGCGCATCAAGACCATCGACGACATGCAGAAGGCTGTCAAGGAGGCTTCCACATCAAAGGATCAGGTGCTCTACATCCAGGGTATATACCCTACCGGCAAGAAGGTTTACTATGCAGTACCTCTGGAGGAAGGAAAGTAAGTCCTATCCTGACTTATATTATCGACACTAAAGTATGAAAACAATTCGACCACAATTCTGACGATTCAGAATTGTGGTCAATTTTCTTTTTGCAACCATTGATATTGACGACTTTATACAGCATTATTCATGCAGACCTTTTCAGGTCCATTTTAGTAAGCGAGTGCCATGAGTATAGCAGTTTAAAGTGAACAGTTATAGTAAAAGATATTTAGTTGTAAAGTTTCATCGCTTGCAAACGGACTGGCAATAACGGAAACCTATGGGCGAATGAACTTAAAAACCTGACCACTCCACATTTCACTTATAACTTCTATACTCATGGCACTTCCTTACTACATTATTTCAGCTTACCCACACACTATCTCGTAGAACCTGTTTGGGGATGCTACCCCTCCGTGATCTGAAGCTTGCGGTTGGAGTTGTCAGCGAGTACCTGGTTTACTATGACGGTGATCTGCTCCTTAAGCTCGTTGATGAACTGAGCGGCATCGTATGTGCGATGCTCTATGTCACGGAGTTTCTTCTCCCATATACCAGTGAGCTCCGGGGACTTGAGGAGGTCTTCGTGTATGACATCTATGAGTTCTATGCCTGTGGTGGTGGCCACGATGCGCTTTCTTTCGCGACGGATATAGTGACGTCTGAAGAGTGTCTCGATGATGTTGGCGCGCGAAGAAGGACGACCTATGCCGTTTTCCTTCATGGCAGCGCGCAGTTCCTCGTTGTCAACGAACTTACCTGCTGTCTCCATAGCGCGCAGGAGGGTGGCCTCCGTATAATAAGGAGGCGGCGAGGTCCATTTCTCTGCCAACTGCGGCACATGAGGACCAGACTCACCCTTGGTGAATACTGGCAGCGTGCCATCATCATCCTTCTCCTGACGACCTTCGGCATCGACCTCTTCCTCTATGGTCTGCTGCACCTTGAAGACAACCTTCCATCCCTCGTCAGTAATCACCTTGCCTGAGGTACGGAAGAGAACCGGATCGGTTGGGGTACCGGTCGTCTGGTCGTCTGGGGTGATAGGCTGCACCTCACCCATGACGGTGGTGGTCTCAAACTTACAGTCGGGATAGAAAACAGCGATGAAACGTCGGACTACGAGGTCATAGACCTTGCGCTCCATGTCAGAGAGACCGGCTGGCACCACGCCTGTAGGGATGATGGCATGGTGGTCCGTGACCTTGGAGTTGTCAAAGACTTTCTTACTCTTGACGAGAGGTTTGCCACCAATCTTCTTTATCAGGTCAGCATAAGGGGCGATGCCATTGAACTTGACCTTGAAGACTCCGTTGAGCGTCTGCGGACACTTGGCATAGATGTCATCAGTGAGATACTGCGTATCGACACGAGGATACGTAGTAAACTTCTTCTCATACAGACTCTGTATGAGATTGAGTGTCTGCTCAGCAGTAAAGGAGAATTTCTTGTTGCACTCCACCTGCAGCGTAGTGAGGTCGAATAGCTGTGGCGGTTTCTCGGTACCTTTCTTCTTGGTGACAGCCGACACGTGGAAGGGCTGATCCTTGATGGCATCGAGGACACGCTGTCCCTCCTCCTGAGTAGTAAACTCCACAGGTCGGAAGACGGGCCCCTTGGACTTCATGGTCTTACCCTCGGCGGCGGCCTTGGCTATCTCCGCAGCCTCTTCCGCCTCGGCATCCTCATCGTGTGCTATGGCATTGAACTTAACGTCACGATAGAGGGTGGACATGGTCCATGACTGCTTGGGCTGAAAATTGTCTATCTCCTTCTGCCGATTAACGATCATGGCGAGTGTAGGTGTCTGCACCCTGCCAATGGAGAGGACACTACCAGCACCGGTATTACGCAGACTCTGGTTACGGTACTTGAGTGTATAGAGACGTGTGGCGTTCATACCGAGGAGCCAGTCGCCTATGGCACGCGAGAGTCCGGCCAGATAGAGCGGTTCGTACTCTTTCTGATCCTTCAGGGACTTAAAGCCCTCGCGTATGGCCTCCTCGGTGAGCGATGATATCCAGAGGCGCTTGACAGGGCATGTGGCACCAGCCTTCTGCATGACCCAGCGCTGGATGAGTTCTCCCTCCTGCCCGGCATCACCGCAGTTAACTATGCACTCAGCATCCTTCATCAGACGCTCAATGACAGCAAACTGCCGTTTGATACCCTCGTCATCGATGAGTTTGATGCCAAAGGGATGAGGTATCATGGGCAGTGCGCCCAATCCCCAATGCTTCCACATCGAGGAATAATCATGCGGTTCCTTGAGAGTGCACAAGTGTCCGAATGTCCAGGTGACCTGATAGCCATTGCCCTCTATATAGCCTTGACGTGAAGATGTAGCACCAAGTACTGCGGCGATTTCTCTAGCCACAGCCGGTTTCTCTGCTATACATACTATCATGAGCTACTGAGCTATGGCTTTCTGAAACTGCTGCATGAGCCATTCCTTCTGCTCAGGGATGGTCATATTACTGTTGTCAAGGAGGATGGCATCATCAGCCTGGCGCAGTGGCGAGACCTCACGATGCGAGTCTATATAGTCACGCTCCTGAACATTACGGAGTATGTCCTCATAGTCCGCAGGCATATTCTTTGCCTTGAGTTCATCATAGCGGCGCTGGGCACGCACCTCGGCAGATGCCGTAACGAAGAGTTTGAGTTCGGCATCAGGAAACACGGTAGTGCCTATGTCACGACCATCCATGACGATGCCTTTCTCTCTGCCCATCTTACGCTGTTGATCCACCATAGCCTCACGTACGAAAGGTATGGCAGCAATCTTGCTGACACGAGATGACACCTCGAGGGAACGGATGACATCCTCAACGAGTTCGTCGTTGAGATAAGCGTCCGGACGTCCCTGCTCGGCATTGAAACGGAAAGAAACGTCTATATCCTTCATGGACTCATGGAGGGCATCGGTCATGACCTCGCCATCGGCGGTGAAGAGGTTATGACGCATAGCATAGAGTGTAACCATGCGATACATGGCTCCTGTATCTACGTATATATAACCGACCTCTCTGGCGAGGTCCTTTGCCATGGTACTCTTGCCGCAGGAAGAGTGACCGTCAATTGCTATTGTTATCTTTTTCATAATTCTGCTCTATTTATTCATCTTTTGCTGATCAACAAGAGTCAGCCCCTACGAAGGGGACAGCTCTCCTCCCCTTTTGGGGGAGGCCGAGAGGGGGCTTGTCAATTTCTGCACCTGCTGCTTGCACTGCTCCATAAGCCACTTAGGCGTAGAGGTGGCGCCGCAGATGCCTACACTCTTGATACCGTCAAGCCAGGAAGCGGTGATCTCATCAGGACCCTCGATGAGGTGAGTGTTGGGATTCTGCTCGAGACAGGCATTATAGAGCACCTTGCCATTGCTGCTCTTGCGTCCGCAGACGAAGAGTATAAGGTCATGCTTGGTGGCAAACTGGCAGATGCTGGGCATACGGTTGGCGACCTGTCGGCAGATGGTGTCAAAGGACTTGAACGTAGCATTGGGATGTATATGCGCCTGACAATAGTCTATGATATGATGAAACTCATCCAAAGACTTGGTGGTTTGCGAATACAGATAGATATTGCGCGAAAAATCAAGGCGTTCCACCTCCTCGGCATGCTCTATCACTATGGCGTTGCCTTCGGTCTGACCTACGAGTCCGAGTACTTCAGCATGGCCATTCTTGCCAAAGATCACGATGTCCGACTGATTGTCCGACCTTATGGCAAGGTACTGTTTCTGTATGCGTTTCTGCAGAGCCAGCACGACGGGGCATGTAGCGTCAATGATAGTGATATTGTTACGGTGAGCCTGCTCGTAAGTAGATGGGGGTTCGCCATGGGCACGCAGGAGCACTGTAGCGTCATGGAGCTTGGCAAACTCGCTATGGTCTATGGTCTCCAGCCCTAGGCGTCTGAGGCGCTCACACTCCATACTGTTGTGGACTATGTCACCCAGGCAGTACAGTTGCTGACCGGCACACACAGTCTCCTCGGCCTTTTCTATCGCCGTGGTCACTCCGAAACAGAATCCGGATCCATTGTCTATTTCTACTACCATCACTATTTGCTTGCTTCTATACCTTTATAATATTCCTCCAGGAGATCGTAGGCTCCCATGAAACTCGTCTTCTCGCCCTGCTGCACACGCTGTTCCATGACCTTGAGCATCTCCTTCATCACAGGGTTGTTATAGAAACGATTGCGCAGAGTGTTGTCAATGGTCTCATACATCCAATACTTATTCTGCTGTTGACGACGAAGATTAAAGTAACCGTTGTCCTTGACAAAGTCAAAATACTGGAATATCATGTCCCATACCTCCTTGATGCCGTAGCCGTAGAATCCAGAGTATGTCAACACCATAGGCAACCATCCGCTTTCGGGCATAGGAAAGAAATGCAGGGCATTGCGGAATCCCGTAGCAGCCATCTCACATCGCTTCACATTGTCACCGTCACATTTATTGATGACTATGCCATCAGAGATCTCCATGATACCACGCTTGATGCCCTGAAGTTCGTCACCAGTTCCGGCAACCTGTATGAGGAGGAAGAAATCAACCATGGAATGGCATGCTGTCTCACTCTGTCCCACGCCTACGGTCTCAATGAATATCTTGTCATATCCAGCAGCCTCGCAGAGTATCACAGTCTCACGGGTCTTGCGTGCCACACCACCCAAACTGCCAGCCGACGGACTAGGACGGATGAATGCAGAGGGATGAACGGAGAGTTTCTCCATGCGCGTCTTGTCACCAAGGATGCTACCCTTGGAGCGTTCTGACGAAGGGTCAATGGCTAGTACCGCCAACTTACCGCCACATCTCTCAAGCACATGGATGCCAAACTCATCAATGGAGGTGGATTTGCCGGCACCCGGCACGCCACTGATACCTATGCGCACGGAGTTGCCGCTATACGGGAGACAACGCTCAATGACCTCCTGAGCCTTCTGCTGATGCTCGGGATTGACACTCTCCACAAGTGTGACAGCCTGCGACAGCATGGTCACATCGCCTTTGAGTATTCCCTCAACGATCTGATCCACCGTATATTCCTTACGACGGAAACGACCTTTCTTTAGATAGGGATTGATACGACTAGGCTGTGCTACGCCATCATTGACGGTGAGACCTTTATACTCTGCGCTATTCTCTGGATGTTCCATATTCGTTATTTTGAGGATTTTACAAGAATGGTTCTACAAAAATTCATGTGGCGATTTACCGCTTCACCTCAAGCAGAACCTTCTGATGGTTAGGATCATTGGTGATGAGAAGTATTCGTGGACGTATGCGCGTCTTCTTCAGATCGCTCGCTACACCTGTAACCTTCAGACGGGTACTCTCACCAGGCTCTATTCGCATATTGCCTACTGAGACCTCAAGACCTGCCGTAAATAGCTGTATCTTACTAATCTCCAGCACAGAACGTCCTTTATTGGTAATAACAATCTCGTCCTTTGCCTTTTTCTTCTTAGACAGTGCTGTCATATCTACGACCTTGGAAGAGAGTGAGATCTTTGGTGCATAAGGAGACACTTCGTCCTTGGAAGATGTAGGAGGAAGGACGATGGTAGATACACTAATCTCTTTCTGAGGAGAAATCTTGTCAGAGGAGTTCTGACCCAGATACACTGAGGTCTGTATCAGACCGTAGTCACGCAGTTCACCGGAGTTGAGCGTGACGTACATAGTACCCTTCTGCTTAGGACCAATCACCTCAGGGTGCATCTCTGTCTTCATATATGACGGGAGACGCAGCAGCACCGGGGTGACATTCTGACCTGTAGGATTCATTATATGTATCTCACGGACGAATCGCTGACCTTTGTTGACATCATCAAACTCCAATTCGGCAACATCAACCAAGAGATTGCCCAACTTATAAGGATAGTCACCTGCATAGTTTTCTACTTTGGTGACAACCTGTCCGCTAACCTTTATCTCAGAAGGAGTATCCGAAGCACTATCATACACACGTATTATGCGTGAGAAATGGCCTAACTGCTTGCAGTCGAATGCCAGATTAACCTTTCCAATCTCACCCGGTTGCAACTCTGCACGTGAAAAGGAAGGTTCGGTACATCCGCAGCTTGTATCGACCTTTTTAATCTGAACTGGTTGAGAGGAAGTATTCTTAACGTCAATAGTAACATAGGCAGGATGCATGAAGAGCATCTGACCATAGTCTATATCCTTGAAGACTGGTGTCAGACTCTGGGCTGATACCAATCCTGTAGTAGCAGCCAACATCGACGAAAGTATTATTTTCTTTAGCATATATCGTTGTTTGTTTTTTTAAATCAATCGAGAATTCGAATAATCTATAAATCGAAAAATCGAAAAATCGACAACTCGAGAAATCGATAATCCACAAAACCTCAAAAGCGTAAACTCTTGGCCTCAATGGTATAGCTCTTGCCTGTACCACGGAATTCCGGTGCGTATGTGCAAACGGCGGTCACGCTGCCAGAGGTATATTTGCCAGAGCGCTCCACATAATACTCGGCCTCGATAGTGTGGGTGCCCTTATGCAACTTGTCATAATAGAAGCGCATACTGGTGTCCTTGATCTCCTGATAGCATCCGTTCCGGTAGCCAGAAATCTGGTTGACGGGTTCGAGACAGGCTGCGCGATTATCTGTCACGGTAACGAAATCATAGTCCCTGTCAGCAGTAATGGTGATACGGACCTTAACCTTGTCACCAACCTTGAGCGGCGAAGCGGCTATGAGTTCTCGCTTTACCTTGATACCTGTTGACATGTCAGCAATGTCACTCACCTTCTGGCTATAGCTGACATAGGCTGATACCCATGATTCGGTAACGACATTCTGGCTGGCCTTTGATGCCGGAACCGTCACCTCAAAGGATGTATTCTTATTGGCCTTGGTGAAGGTGGTATCAGCGAGCGTAGCCTTGTCAAGTCCCTGACGCATCACAGACTTGGTAGGCATACCGTCGTAGAAAGCATGAACGGCATTCACAGCATTGTATGGATTATCCCACCTCTGCGTACGTTTGCTTGACAGGAGCCAGCGTTTCATGTCGGTGATGGACTTACGGTCGGACGGGGTGACCATCAGCATGGCCTCTATCGCCATGGTATGTGTAGGAATGCGGTAGTCGCACCAGGAATAACGCGCCCTATAGGAATCAAAGTATCGACCTACATCAGCCCGATATACGGTGTGCTGCCTGATGCTCTCCACATACTCACCAGCACTCTTAGCCTCACCGAAGAGTGAGAATACGACTGCCGCCATAGACTTAGTCTGCATGTCAGCCTTTGCCATAGCCTTAGACAACATAGAAACCAAGTACTTCTGGTCGCTGGTGTAGTCGCGCACACCATAAACCTTATTATATTTGGCAACAGAATAGAGGTAATCCAGATGATACTCTGAGATATATGGCGATGTTCCCTTGGCAGCATCTTTCTTCATCTGCTTCACATCCTTGGCTATCTCGGCATTAAGGTAAGAGAATGCCTTGCGGAGAAGTGGCTGAATGCCTTTCTGCTTGCCGACGATGCTCTCCATACGGCAGAGGGTCTTGACTACAGAGAGGGTCATATACGAACTGCCCGACATGCCTTTCCACCAAGAGAACGAACCATCCGACTGCTGGAGGAGAAGGAGTTTGCCTACGAGTTTTTCTATATTGTAATAAGGTAAGGTGTCTCGCAGTTCTGATGCCAGCACATTGGCGTATAGCGCAGATGAGAGGCTGATGGCATTATCGCCATCCGGTTCGGCAATGGCTGGCAACGCATCAAGCATCATATATGCAGGATTAGCGGTATATTCCACCTTGACATCTGATGCCCCGGTAGGTATGCCTACTACGACGGATGTGTCCTTGGCATCATAGAATGTATAGGTAGATGTCGTAGTGACGATTTCCTCATCAGACATGACAGGCAACAGATGCTGTTCGCCATCACTGAATCCGTTACCCTCAGCCAGGACCTTGCAGATGATATCACGCTTGGCGAATCCCTCGACCGGGAATGTCACGCTCTGTGTCTCACCCGCCTTCAGCGTTACCTTTTGGGTCAAGGTAGCGAAAGGCTGTTCCGTCTCCGCGTATGATAATACCATCCTGACATTAGCCACGAGGTCCTTGTCGGAAAGGTTGCTGACCATAGTGCTGAGTGTAGCCTTATCGCCAATACGCAGGAAGCGTGGCATGCGTGGCTGCACCATGAGTTGTTTCTGCGCCACCACCTGGTCTTCCAACATACCGAAACGCATGGTCTTGTCATGAGCCATGGCAAGCACTCGCCATGTGGTCACACTCTCTGGGAGAGTGAACGACAAGGTGGCTACGCCATTGTCATCGGTCAGCAACTGTGGCATGAAGAATGCGGTCTCCTCAAAGTTTGTACGGAGCGACTCCTTCTGAGGTTCGGTTTCAGGTTCTGCTACCGCTACGGTATCCATAGCTACGTCTGCCATAGCCTCATCCTCCGTTACCGAAGACCTCACTCTCGCCACGACCTTCTGAGGGGCGGTCTCTTCCATAGCAAGACTATTGACGGCAGCCTTTGACATGAGCATCATCGGTCTCTTGCCGGAGTATGCTCCTATATAAATAACATCACCATAACTATCGAGATACTCAGTATTAAATCTGGAGAACGCCAAAGACTTATAGTCTATGCCGTCATAGGATGCGTTCAGCCACAGGCGGAGATCACCAAAATGAGTGACACTCCAGTTCATATACGGCAGACTCAGACTACGAGGATCTGACATGCTCCAGTCATGACGTCTGATAGCATCAAGGGATTTGTCAAACATCGTAGTCGTAATCATGGACTTGCATGGTGCCCCCGAGGCATCACGCACCACCAGCTGCCATTGCTCCTTCTGACCAGGCAGCAATTTATTGCGGAATGTCTTCCAGGTGACATTGAGCTTGATGGAAGGCAACGGACGCTCCACCCTCGCTACATGAGTATAGGTCTGTCCTGCCTTGACCCAAGCGTAGGCTATGGTGATGCCATCACCATACTCCGGCTTATAAACGAAACGGCGATTGATATTGGAATCGGACATCCTTGTTGTACCGCTCTCTACCACTGTGTTGCCAGAGCAGATGACGTATGCCACGTGGACATCCTCGTCAGAACTGCCCACCTGCAGCGACACGCCACGGTCATCTTCTGGGAATCGGGACTGATCCACATAAAACCAGTCATGGGTCTGGAAATGAGGTTTCTCATCATTCATCCTGAAGATATAGATATCTGCTTCGAGGGTATCCTGTTCGCAAACTGCCATAAACCTATGACTGCCTGATGCTATGTCCACCGGCAAGGTAAACTCCTTGTTGGCATCGACGATCTTGGATGGCAGCCCGTCTATGTATGTCTGCACCTTGCCTGGTATGTCCTTGCCTATGGCATTAAACCTGGATACCGTCATCTTGATGCCATTATCCGCAAGGTATTTCTCCTTGATGTCAGCAGTCAGTATGGTGGACCTATTGCTCAGAGGGAGGCGAATGTCTCCCGAATGACTCTCACCTGTCATGCTGGTAACGGTAGCGCTGGCTGTAATGTTATAGAAATGAGGGCACATCATGCCCTTACGCAAGAGCGGCATGACGTCTGACGCATCACCCTCCGGCATAGTCATTGGCATACGCACCTCAAAGGTTCCGTCGGCCGATGTGGTGACGGTATCTCTGAGGAGTGTGCTGTTTGACGAACCACTCTGACGCCACCACCATGGCAGCGCACGCCTTACTTCATAGACCACTCGGGCATCAGCTATGCCTGCACCGCTATATGCCTTGGCCCTGCCACGCAGGGTGAGTGTATCACCCACGTGATACTCCACCTCCGGTTGGTCTATCTCCACCTCGAAGGTAGGACGTACGTATTCCTCAACATGGATTTCCTCGCTGGCATTGCCACATTGTATAATATAGCGTCCGTTTCTGCCATTATCCGGAATGTCAAACGTGGCAGACACGCAGCCATAGTCATCGGTCACAAGTTCCACCTTTGAGATCTCCTTGTAACTGGAGTCTCTCAGCGTGGCGGTCACCTTCTTGTTCCTGGTGACATTAGTCTCCTTGCCATCAGCAACGCTATAGAACACGGCAGACATCTGCACCTTCTGACCTGGGCGATATAGTTCACGGTCGGTGAATACCTGTGCACGTTCGGAGAATGCGCTTGGCTGCTGGTAATAGTAAGATGACTGGCAATATGTATCAACAGAGGCATTATCAGTAGGAGTAGTGGCATAGCACAAGGCGTATCGCTCTGTATTTTCCACTATACACTCGCCATTGGCATCGCAACGATAGTCCTTGAACTTACCATATCCGTCATTGATATGGAGTGTCGCATTGGTTGCTGGATGTCCGCTAATGGCATTGACAACGATGTACCTTTTCTTTTTCTCAGGCAAGGCAATGCACATCACCTTCTGGTCTGATATGCGAAGGATGGTACGACGCGGCGACATATTCCTGACAAAGCCAGCGCGCTCTGCCGGTGTAGGGATCACCTCAAGCATATATACACCTACAGGAAGGGTGCCGATGGTGAGGGAGTCCTTGAATGTATCATACTCCGCATACTGGTCGCCACTATAGTTCACGAGATACGAACGAGCCTTTCCCGAATCCATCAGCGGCTTGAGCTTGGCGATATACTTGTTGCTGTCCAGATCACCAAAGTCATACATGCCTGAACACTTGAGCGGTATGACATTGATACGTACGCTTGACAGATTGCGGGCATCGTCAATATACACTTTCTGCTCTATGTTAGACAGGGACACATCCGAATCCATGCGGATCTGCAGCTTAGGATTGACAAGAGCCATCCTGTTATCCTGCAACGCCTCTATACCGGGACACGCCGGCCATCTCTTCAATGCCTCATCTATCCAGTCTATCTTCTGGTTGTCCTTACATTCCGGCATTCGGGACATAGCATCGTATTTTACCATGGCAACTACTCCGCATACGCTGAGATCCTGATATTGCTGTATGAGGGAGTCAGCCTTGGCTATTACCTCCTTGCATTTCTCACTGCCGTATATATCCTTCGCTTTTTCACGGAGATTGAGGGCAGAGGCAAGACATGCGACCTCTCTGTTGCCAACAGAGGAGTAATAGCGTTCCAGTATGTCATATCTGTGCATTTCCATGCATAGCAGACTCAGCAGGTCATGGTCGAAATACTTACTATCAGCGCCATTCTCCACCATTGGGATATATGCCAGCGAGGCATCCTTCTCGGTCAATGCTGCGAGATATCGCTTATTGCTCACCAGTGAATCGAGCAGGGCGTTGACATTCTTGGTGCTATATTCCTTGTCATTAGGATTGCATCTGTTGAGTACCACACGACAAACAACGGATGCCACGGCCTCCTTGACGTTCTTCTGCGACAGGGATTCCGACACCGGGCGACGCAGGCTTTTCTCCCACTTCTCTACCCATTGCGTACGGGCAAGCAAGGAGTCATGGGATATTTCCCTACTCGTCATCACATCACTCATCACTGCTGCAAGGAAATGTCCATAGCGACCTTCCTTATTTGCTTTCTGCTCTATCTTGCGCAGTGAAGACAATACACTCTGCGGCTGATCTTTCTCCTGAGCAGTTTTCACCTGTTTCCACAGAGCATCATAATCCTGAGCTGATGCCACAACACCAGCCATACTGAGCAACAATAAGGAAATGCCTCTTTTCATTTTGGTCGTTTGTTTAGTCTATGAACTATGCACTATGAACTATGCACTATCTCAATGGCAACCGCCATCATGAGTCTTCACCCTCTGCGTCTTCGCCTGTTCGGCATTTCTGCGATTGGTAACTGTCACTACAGACTGTGCCAATGCGATGAATGCCTGTCCGGTAGGCGATGCCACATCGAGAGCTGCCGGTGTACCAGCATCACCATTGTCACAGATATCCTGCACTACAGGTATCTGGGCAAGGAGCGGCACATTCATCTCGGCAGCAAGGTTCTTACAACCTTCCTTACCGAAGATATAATACTTCTCATCAGGATGTGCAGCAGGTGTAAACCACGCCATGTTTTCTATCAGACCGAGGATAGGCACGTTGACCTTATCATTAGTGTACATGTCTATACCCTTGCGTGCATCTGCCAACGCCACCTGCTGAGGTGTGCTTACGATTACGGCACCGGTGATGGCGAGAGTCTGAAGGAGGGACAGATGGATATCAGATGTGCCAGGAGGTGTATCAAGGACAAGGTAGTCCAGTTCGCCCCAGTCTGCATCAGCAATCAACTGCTTCAGGGCACTGCATGCCATGCCACCGCGCCAGAGTGTAGCCGTGTCTTTATTGACGAAGAAACCGATGGAGAGAAGTTTCACACCATACTGCTCTACCGGCACTATCAACTGACGACCGTCCTTCTCTATGCCGTACGGACGGACATCTTCCACCTGGAACATCTTTGGCATCG
The DNA here is from genome assembly GCA_045617365.1 of Prevotella sp. Taxonomy (GTDB): domain Bacteria; phylum Bacteroidota; class Bacteroidia; order Bacteroidales; family Bacteroidaceae; genus Prevotella. The sequence continues at coordinate 50,304 of JAZLIN010000033.1, forward strand.
AAGGACCAAAGATATCTGTATCTAGCAAACCAACGCTGTAGCCAAGGCGAGCCAGTGAAATGGCAAGGTTAGCACTGACAGTACTCTTGCCTACTCCACCCTTGCCACTGCTCACGGCAATGATATTCTTCACCTGCGGCAGGAGTTTGTCGTCTTCCGGACGCGGAGCCGACTTGAACTCGGTCTTTATGCTCACCTCCACCTCTGGAGACACATGGTAGTGTATAGCAGCCTCAGCAGCCTTGACCGTTGACTTTAGGAATGGATCCGTCTCGCGAGGGAATATTAGTACTACCTCCACCTTCATGCCTTCAATCTTTGGCTGGTCGGCAAGCATCTCACTATCTATGAGATTCTTCTTCGTACCTGCATAAGTAACCGTTGCCAGAGCATCAGTTATAAGTTTTGGGTATAATGTCATAATATGTATATCGTTTTATCTGTTATTCACTGAGTATCTTCTTTATTTCCTCATCAGTCTTTGTAAGTTTATCCTTACACTGCTTTATGAGGACCTTAGCCTTCTTAAGTTCACTACTCATAGAGTCTATATCAAGTTGGCCACTTTCCATCTTCTGAACAATCTCTTCCAATTGTTTCATCGAAGCCTCATAGTTAATTTCACTCATAGTAAAGACAATTTTTATGCGAAGTTAATAAAAAATGTGGAGACGAGCAAACAAGATACGTTTAAAAATGTTATTTTTGATAAAACATTTGGTTTATTCAGATATTTTAAGTAATTTTGCAATTGAATACAAAGAATTAATATCTTTGTAATATTTTCACACTCGGGGTGCTTCAGGCAAGATATTGCTGCAAGAGGCTGAGATTATACCCATTTAACCTGATGCAGGTAATGCTGCCGTAGGTAATGAGATGATTCCATTTCTTTTATTCGTAGCCCTTGAGAGATTTGTACATATGTTAATATCAAGGATTATGAAGATAAACATCAACAACAAACAGACAGACACTAATGCCACTAATCTGGCAGGACTTGCCCAGGAAATGAACCTCCCAACGCAAGGAGTTGCTATTGCCCTCGAAGCCAAGATGATACAACGAAGCGAATGGGAGAATACTACTCTCTCCGAAAATGCAAACATCATCATCATCAAGGCCGCATGCGGAGGTTAATAGCCGTGGGAAATTAAAAATTCAGAATTAAGAATTCTCGCAAACGGGCAGCCCCCCCGTTCCTTGCGCTTCTCCGCAAGTCTCACCAAAACGACCAAACTACAATGATACAATTCATCAGTCACTATAACGACAAATACACATATCTGGACTCTATCCGTATGGCACTGGAGGGTGGATGCAAATGGATACAGCTCCGCATGAAGGATGCCACGATTGACGAGATAAGACCTATCGCTCTCGAAGCACAGAAGATGTGCAAGGAGGCTGAGGCCATATTCGTCATTGATGACCATGTGGAACTGGTAAAGGAGATAAAGGCTGACGGCGTTCACCTTGGCAAGAATGACATGCCTATAGCTGATGCCCGTGAATACCTCGGACCGGAGTTTATCATCGGCGGCACTGCCAATACGTTCGATGATGTGGTGAGCCACTATCAGAATGGTGCCGACTACATAGGATGCGGCCCTTTCCGATTCACCACTACAAAGAAGGGGCTCTCGCCTATCCTTGGACTGGACGGCTATCGCGACATCGTCAGCCGCATGCAGGAAGCAGGCATTGACATCCCAATGGTGGCTATCGGCGGCATAACGGCTGATGACATCACGGACATCATCAATACTGGTGTCAACGGCATTGCTCTCAGCGGTACGGTGCTTAATGCCCCTGACCCTGTCAGCGAGATGTGCAAACTGCTCCAGTTGACAGTTAATAGTTAACAGTCAACAGTGCGATGCTATTAATCAGAAAAGTATAATATCTAAATATAATTAAAGAAATGAGTAAACTCGTTATCGCAGGACGTGAGTTTAATTCACGTCTGTTTCTTGGTACAGGAAAATTCAACAACAATGCTCTGATGGCTGAGGCCATCAAGGCCAGTGAGTCTGAGATGGTTACTGTGGCTATGAAACGCATTGAACTGCAGGACAAGGAGGATGATCTCCTTACCCATATCACACAGAACCCTAACATTCAGCTTCTACCTAATACCTCTGGCGTACGTAATGCCGAAGAAGCTGTGTTTGCAGCACAGATGGCACGCGAGGCTTTCGGTACTAACTGGCTGAAATTGGAGATCCACCCTGACCCTCGTTACCTGCTGCCAGACTCTATTGAGACTCTCAAGGCTACTGAGCAGTTAGTAAAACTGGGCTTTGTGGTACTGCCTTACTGCCAGGCTGACCCTACTCTCTGTAAGCACCTCGAAGAGGCTGGTGCTGCTACCGTTATGCCTCTCGCCGCACCTATCGGCACCAATAAAGGTCTGCGTATGAAGGATTTCCTCCAGATCATCATTGAGCAGGCTACCGTTCCTGTCGTTGTTGATGCAGGTATCGGTGCTCCTTCCCATGCCGCCGAGGCTATGGAGATGGGTGCTGACTGCTGCCTCGTAAACACAGCGATTGCCGTTGCTGGTGACCCTGTACAGATGGCTGTGGCATTCAAGGAGGCTGTCATTGCTGGCCGTCGTGCCTACGAGGCTGGTCTGGGTGCTGTCAGCGATTGCGCTGAGGCTTCAAGTCCTCTGACTGCCTTCCTCGGATAAACCCAAATCATTCTGCGGATTTTCGGACACCCCATTATCCTATACTGCAGAATATCAATTTATTATCTTACATTTAACAAAGAAAACACTATGAACGATAATCATAATTTCGCCAAGAGGGAAAAAGCATATATGCAGGGGCGTCTCTTTCCTTCTATAAAGGTAGGCATGACAAAGGTGAATCTCACGCCTACCGTAGTAAAAGACAAGAATGGTGTACCTCACACCGAAAAGAATGCTCCTGTCTATATCTATGACACCAGCGGTCCTTTCTCTGACCCTGACATAGAGGTGGATCTCAAGAAAGGTCTCCCTCGTCTGCGCGAGTCCTGGATACTGGACCGCAACGATACCGAACAGCTCGCTGAGGTAACCAGCGAATATGGCAAGATGCGCCTGGCCGACAAGTCTCTGGACTCTCTGCGCTTTGAGCATATACAGTTGCCTCGTCGCGCCAAGGAGGGCAAGGCTATCACACAGATGGCATACGCCAAGGCTGGTATCATCACTCCTGAGATGGAGTACGTGGCTATCCGTGAGAACATGAACTGCGAGGAGTTGGGCATTAAGACTCATATCACTCCGGAGTTCGTTCGCGATGAGATTGCACGCGGACGTGCTGTGCTCCCGGCTAACATCAACCACCCTGAGGCTGAACCAATGATTATCGGTCGTAATTTCCTCGTGAAGATCAATACCAATATCGGCAACTCTGCCACTACATCGTCTATTGATGAAGAGGTGGACAAGGCGGTATGGTCTTGCAAATGGGGTGGCGACACTCTGATGGACCTCTCCACAGGAGCCAACATTCACGAGACACGTGAGTGGATTATCCGTAACTGCCCGGTGCCAGTAGGCACAGTGCCTATCTACCAGGCTTTGGAAAAGGTAAACGGCAAGGTGGAAGACCTCAACTGGGAGGTATACAAGGACACTCTCATTGAGCAGTGCGAACAGGGTGTGGACTATTTCACCATCCATGCAGGCATACGTCGTCACAACGTGCATCTGGCGGACTCACGTCTCTGCGGCATCGTGTCACGTGGCGGTTCCATCATGTCCAAGTGGTGCCTCATACATGACCAGGAGTCTTTCCTCTATGAGCACTTCGATGAGATCTGCGACATCGTGGCACATTATGACGTGGCTCTCTCCCTGGGTGACGGACTGCGTCCTGGTTGTACTGCCGATGCCAATGATGCTGCTCAGTTTGCAGAACTTGACACTATGGGCGAACTGGTACTTCGTGCCTGGGAGAAGAACGTGCAGGCATTCATCGAAGGTCCTGGACATGTGCCTATGCAGAAGATCCGTGAAAACATGGACCGTCAGCTTGATCATTGCCATGAGGCTCCTTTCTATACCCTCGGACCGATCGTTACTGATATTGCTCCAGGTTATGACCACATCACCTCTGCCATTGGCGGTGCTCAGATTGCTTGGTTTGGTACAGCTATGCTCTGCTATGTCACTCCTAAGGAGCATCTCGCTCTCCCTAACCGTGAGGATGTACGCGTTGGCGTGGTGACATACAAGATTGCTGCCCATGCTGCCGATCTGGCCAAGGGACACCCTGGTGCACAGGTTCGCGACAATGCTCTCTCGAAGGCTCGATTTGACTTCCGTTGGCGTGATCAGTTCCACCTGTCTCTTGACCCTGAGCGCGCACAGCAGTATTTCGAGGAGGCCGGACACGTAGATGGTGAATACTGCACAATGTGTGGTCCTAACTTCTGTGCTGCAAAGCTGACTCACGATCTTCGCGAACTCTAATATATGGAAAGATACAGCAGACAACTGATGCTTGAGGAAATTGGCGAGGAGGGTCAGCAACGGCTTTCCTCCGCCCGTGTCCTCATCGTAGGCGCGGGAGGATTAGGGTCTCCTATTGCCACCTATCTCACAGGTGCCGGCGTGGGTACATTAGGTATCATCGATGATGATGTCGTAAGCATATCCAACCTCCAGCGTCAGGTACTCTACGAGGAGAGTCAGGTAGGTCAACCAAAGGTCTTCTGTGCTCGCCAACGCCTGTTGGCTCTTAACAGTTCAATCAAAGTCAATGCATACTACTGTAAACTGACAGCCGACAATGCGAGGGAGATCATCTCTGATTACGACATCGTCGTGGATGGCACTGACAACTTCTGCGTTCGCTTCTGTATCAGCGATGAATGCCAGAGGCAAGGCAAGCCGTATGTCTATGGTGCCATCGGCGGACTGGATGGTCAGGTGAGTGTGTTGTGCAAGGGACATGCCACGTACCGCACTCTCTTTCCCGATGAACAGGCTACGCTGGAGATGCCGCATCCAGGCAAACAGGTAGTGGGCATTACTCCTGCTGTGGTGGGTAGCATCGAGGCTACACAGGTGTTACAACTCATCTGCGGTTTTGGTACTCCGCTCATAGACCGCCTATGGACTATTGATCTCCGTAACCTGCAGACGTTTACTATTGATTTGTAAGACAACAAAATCAAAAAAACAACAAAACAACAAAATAAATGTTTTCAGACGAATTACTAAAAATAAGTTGGGATGAGACCACAGAGCAGATTGCTCAGATGACCGATATGGACGTTCGTCGCGCCCTTGCTAAGGAGCACTGCGATGTCAGGGACTTCATGGCCCTGATCTCCCCTGCCGCTGCCCCTTACCTGGAACAGATGGCTCGCCTCTCACGTAAATATACGGAGGAGCGTTTCGGAAAGACTATGTCTATGTTCATCCCGCTCTATATCACCAACTCTTGTTCCAACTCATGTGTCTATTGTGGTTTTCACCGCAGTAACCCTATGGCTCGCACCATACTGACACCTGAGCAGATAGAAGATGAATACAAGGCTATCAAGAAACTCGCCCCATTTGAGAATATCCTTCTCGTGACTGGTGAGAATCCTGCCAAGGCAGGTGTACCTTATCTGGCAAAGGCTATCGACATTGCCAAGAAATATTTCTCTAACATCAAGATTGAGGTGATGCCTCTCAAGGCTGAGGAATACAAGGAACTGACTGAGCATGGTCTGAATGGCGTTATCTGTTTCCAGGAGACTTATCACCGTGAGAACTACAAGATATACCACCCAGCAGGCATGAAGTCCAACTTCGAATGGCGTGTGAACGGTTTCGACCGCATGGGCCAGGCTGGTGTTCACTCCATCGGCATGGGTGCCCTGCTTGGTCTGGAGAAGGAGTGGCGCACTGACGTGGTGATGATGGCATACCACCTGCGCTATCTGCAGAAGCACTACTGGAAGACGAAATACTCCGTCAACTTCCCTCGCATGCGTCCTGCTCAGAATGAGGGTTTCCAGCCTAACTGCTTCGTCAATGACCGCGAACTGGCACAGGTTACTTTTGCCATGCGTATCTTTGACCACGACGTAGATATCTCTTATTCAACCCGTGAGCCTCAGTTTATCCGTGACAATATGTGCACCCTCGGTGTAACAACCATGTCAGCAGAGTCGAAGGTAAACCCTGGCGGTTACCACACCTATCCTCAGGCACTGGAGCAGTTTACCGTCAGCGACGACCGTACGGCAGTGGAAATTAACCGCCGCCTGAAGGAACTCGGTCGCGAACCTGTCTGGAAGGACTGGGATGCCAGTTTCGACCTCTTCGGAAAATAATTTGTTGTTTGGTGGTCTAGTTGTTTGGTGGTTTTGTTATTTGGTGGCGTAGCGATTCAGCGGTAGCGGACCAGCGATTCAGCGGTAGCAATCCAGCGATTTAGCGGTAGCAGCCCAGCGCTTTAAGCCACCGTTACTTGCGGTTCTCCGCAAGTCCGCAAGCCCCACCACCAAACAACCAAACAACCAAACACCCAACCACACCCCACACATGAAAACAATCATAATAACCCTACCCCAATACTTCGCCGGGGAAGCCGACAGAATAACCGAACTCCTCCGACAGGACAAAGCAGACATCATACACATCAGGAAACCGGGATCTGACATTGCCTCAGTCGAAAGACTCATAGTTCAGATTCCGCAGGGATTGCATAACCGTCTGGTACTTCACGACCACCATATACTTGCCGCGAAATACCATCTATATGGCATTCACCTCAACTCTCGTAACCCTACTCCGCTCGCAGGCTGGCAAGGCAGCATCAGCCGCAGTTGCCACTCACTCCTGGAGGTCTCAGAGTACAAGACGCAGTGCCATTACGTCTCACTGTCGCCTATCTTCGACTCCATCTCCAAACAAGGATACCTTTCTGCTTTCACCCCATCGGCATTAAGAGAGGCTGCCAGGCAAGGCATCATAGACGAAAAGGTATATGCCCTCGGAGGCGTAACATTCAGCAACCTCCCCCTCGTAAAGGATTTAGGCTTCGGTGGTGCCATGATACTTGGCGACGCATGGTCGTAACCTAAAATTAGCCCTTATTGTCTGATTGTCTTAATGTCTTATTGTCTGATTTCTTTGGTCAACACCATCCACCAAAGAAATATCAATTGTCAATTATCAACTATCAATTAACCTGACAGGTTATCACCACACATCGCAGCTCTGCCTCTTCTTGCTCTCCGCAGGATGCAAAGGAATCTTCTGATCACCAACCATACAGTTAGTGAAACTACAGTCCTTTGTATTATATAGGTAATACGCATGCGTAGCCTTCTCTACAGAAAAATCGGACACGTTGATATTACGAATAGCAAAAGACTTGTTCTTTCCAAAGGTCTTGCCATTCTTGGCATTTGCCGGACCATCAAAATATATGCCATAACCTTCAGCTATGCCAGCCTTGACGTTACTGATATTAAAATTCTCATACTGAGCAGGATAGTTGCCACCACGATAACCGAAATAGTTGGTCTCCAACCTCAATACAGCACCTTTCACACTTGCTATCGTGATATTGCGTACGGTGACATCGCGGATATATCCGCCACGGTCCAGGTTACTCTTGAAGAGCAACGCGTTCTTTACATTCCCGATTTCCACATTCTCCATCAGCACATTCCTCACTCCGCCGCTCATCTCACTACCTATGCAGAGACCGTTACATTCAGAGTAAAACCGGCAATTGCGTATCACGATATTTTCTGACTGACGCCCTACCCTTCTGCCATCGGCATCCCTACCAGCCTTGATGGCAACGGCATCGTCACCAGTCATAAAGAGGCAGTCCTCTATAAGCACATTCTTAGAGGACTCTGGGTCACAACCGTCATTGTTAGGGAAATGGCTGTCTATCGTCACTCCTTTCACGATCACATTCTCACAATACACAGGATGTATGCACCAGAAAGGACTATTCTTCAACACTATACCTTCTATCCTGACATTCTTGCAATCATAAAACTCAATAGCACAAGGACGCAGGAACGTACCCTCTCCAAAGACTCTTTCCTCCACTGGCACCTGATTGTCACCACCCATCTCTCTCAACCTACGTACGTCAGGCATTTCAATCGTCTCACCATGAGTGCCATGGGTATTCTCCAGAAACTCCTTGGTCTCGGCAGGCATACCCCATCGCGCCATCTCGCCTCCATTGGCATCTATGGTGCCCTCTCCGGTGATAGCCACATTCTCCTGACCATTGGTGTATATCATGGCACTCCTGCCCAGCAGTTCGGTGCCTTCCCAACGGGTCTTCACCACCGGAAGGAAATCATCTGGTTTTCCTGAGAAATGCAACACCACTCCACGAGTCAGATTAAGGGTCACGTTACTCTTCAGCGAAAGAGGTCCATTGAGCTGATACTCACCTTCTTTGACATTCACCACTCCACCGCCATTGGCAGAAACGGAATCTATAAGATGCTGTATCCTACCCCTATGACACAAGCCGCCATGGGCGGGATCATTAGCATACTCCACACATAGGGCGGTATTCTCATTAGCACAGACGCTATTTATAGCCAACAGCATCCCAAGCAGTAAGAGTATATTTTTCATCATTCGTCAATGGTCAGTTTTTTCAGGTCATAGAAAGACCCGTTATATATATTGAGGTCCACATATCCGTTGATGCCGGACAATCTGCCTGCATCGGTATGTTGCCAGAATTTCCATTCTCCCTTATATTCCATCTTATCTACATAGTAATGGGCTATCCAATAAGGATAATCATTGAATCGTTTATCCGAAAGATACATCTCCTTAAACTTATAATATGTATATATTATTGGTTTCACATGATATCTATCCTCTACTATGTGCAACCATGTCAATATCTCTTTCTGAAAATCATCCACCGACATATTCTGTGGCTTATGCTCTACATCAAGCACAGGAGGTAGATCTCCCCCTTCCAATTTAACCTTTTCCAGAAAGAAATATGCTTGTTTCCTCGCTGGTGTCCTGGTTGAATAAAAATGGTATGCACCACGAATGAATCCAAATTCTCGCGCCTGATGAAAATTGTCTTTGAAATTCTCATCTATCAGACTTGTCCCCTCTGTAGCCTTTACTATAACAAAACGTATCGGTGACTTGTCTATCAATGCATTACGTAGTTTCTCCCAATCTATCTCTCCTTGATAATGACTCACGTCAATACCCTGTATCTCATACCCTTCGGGATAGGTGACATCACCATACAAAGCACGCCATCTGAATCCCGTAGGTCCTACAAAGAAATAATAAAATATAAAAATATAAGCTACGGCAACAAACAATCCTCCCGTCCACCATACCTTTCGGGACAGCAGACGGGAAGAATTCTTATGTATAGTTTTATTTTTCTTTCTCACCATTTATTCAATGGTTTCAGGTAAGGGGCAGACATTGTGCGTCCGCCCGGGGATTAGTTCTGCTCAAGCGAGAGAGTAACAGTAGGCTGGTCGCAAACCTCAGAAGGACCAAAGTACTGGATAGGGCCAGGATAAACGAATGATGTCTCACTTGCCCACTCGTCACGCTTGGAAGCGAAGAATGTGAATGGCTTGCCATCGAGCTCAACGAGAGCCTTCTTGATAACAGGCTTCATCTCACCGGCACGCTTCTCCATATTCATCATCATTGTGATAGGCACACCACCTGCGATCCACTCATCAACAGGCTTAGAAGTGTTCTTGATAGATGACATGTAACCAGTCTTACCAGCTGCCATGAGCATAGAAGCATTAAAGCCAAGTGAGTAGCAGTAGTCAGCATCGAAGTTTGATGGAGCAGCGCAACGACCTTCGTAACCGAAGAAGTGATGCTGAGTAGCAAACTTACCTACGAACTTGCCTTCCTTCTTCCACTCAGCGAGCTTCTTGCCTACCATCTCAGCGAGGAGCTGCTCTGTCTCGATCAGGGATACCTGTACGTTTCCGTGTGGGTCACGGTCAAGAGCGAGCTGTGCAGCAACGGCAGCAGGGAGTGAATTGAAAATAGCAGCATTCTCTGCAGAGAGGTGAGCCTTGACGAATGCGATTTTCTCCTCTGTAGCGAGCTTATCGAACTCTGCCTGGTTGGCAGCGAGCATGTCGTTGAGCTCAGCGATGAGGCGCTTGATAGCTGGGATGAACTCGATGATACCTTCTGGTACGAGAGCTACACCGAAGTTGAGACCCTTGGCAGCACGGTCAGCAACAACCTGTGCCATGTATGTTACTACGTCATCAAGAGTCTGGTTCTTAGCCTCTACCTCCTCACCGATGAGGGTGATGTTTGGATGAGTCTGGAGAGCACACTCGAGTGTCACGTGAGATGCTGAACGACCCATGAGCTTAACGAAGTGCCAGTACTTGCGTGCTGAGTTACAGTCACGCATGATGTTACCGATAACCTCAGAATATACCTTGGTACATGTATCGAAACCGAATGAGATCTCGATCTCTGAGTTCTTGAGGTCACCGTCGATAGTCTTAGGACAACCGATTACCTGTACGCCAGCACCGATAGCCTTGTAGTACTCAGCGAGCACACATGCGTTGGTGTTAGAGTCATCACCACCGATGATTACGAGTGCCTTGATGTTGAGTTCCTTGAGGATCTCGAGACCCTTGTCAAACTGCTCCTTCTTCTCAAGCTTTGTACGACCTGAACCGATGATATCGAAACCACCAGTGTTACGGTACTCGTCGATGATGTCAGCAGTAAGCTCGATATAGTTATGATCTACAAGACCGCCAGGACCAAGGATGAAACCATAGAGACGGTTCTCTGGGTTAAGCTTCTTGATACCGTCGAAGAGACCTGAGATCACATTGTGACCACCAGGAGCCTGACCACCTGAGAGTATTACGCCTACATTCATGGCAGCAGTGTTCATTTCGCCCTCAACTGTTTCGAAGCGGAGCTTTGGCATGCCATAAGTGTTAGGGAAGAGTTTCTTTACTTCTTCGCAGTCAGCTGCTGACTGTGTAGCCTCGCCTTCTACAGCCTTCAGAGCACCACGGAGTGCCTTAGGGAGTTTTGGCTGATAAGCAGAACGAGCAATTTGTAATGCGCTTTTTTCCATTTTTTGTTTAAGTCTATATGTTTTTTATGTTGAATTTGCTTGTAATTTGTAAAAACTTGTTGCAAAAATACAAAAAAATGTTGGAAACCGCAACATTGACATTGAAATATTTCAAAATATTCGAAAATTTGTGTAACTTTGCAAAGTGAATGTTACAGAAACAAAAAACACACTCATTTTAAACGGTAACACATTAAATATATATAAAGAAAAACTACAAACGATTATGAAAACAAAGATTTTAACAATTCTCATGGCTCTCAGCGTTGCATTTGCAACAAGTTGCGGTAATATGAACAACACCGGCAAGGGTGCTCTCATCGGTACTGGTGGTGGTGCACTGCTCGGTGCTATCGTGGGCAAGATTGCAGGCAATACTGCTGTCGGTGCTGCCATCGGCGGTGCGGTAGGCGCAGGTGCTGGTGCCATCATCGGCAACAGAATGGACAAGGTCAAGAAGGCTGCAGAGCGCCAGTTGGCTGATGCTCAGGTGGAGACCGTCAAGGACGCCAACGGCCTTGATGCCGTAAAGGTTACCTTCAACTCTGGTATTCTCTTTGACACCAACAAGTCTGACCTCAACGTCAAGAGCAAGGAGGAACTCCTGCAGTTGGCTAGCATCATGAAGCAGAACACCGATATGGCTATCGACGTTCAGGGTTACACTGATTCTACCGGCAGCGACGCAATCAATAACCCTCTCTCTGTCAAGCGTGCTCAGTCTGTAGCATCTTACCTCACATCAAACGGTGTGCAGTATGCTCAGATGAAGAATGTCAACGGATACGGCTCTTCCAACCCAGTTGCTGACAATGCTACTGCTGACGGTCGCCAGAAGAACCGCCGCGTGGAGATCTACCTCTATGCTTCTGAGCAGATGATCAAGAGCGCACAGCAGCAGGCCAACTAAACCGTTGGTCTTGCGGTTTTTAGGTTTTGCGGAAATCACGAATGCGAAAAACCGAAAAACCGAAAAACACCCCTCAAAAAACCGAAAAAAACCGTACAACCGTTAATGAAATTTTCCATTCCTTTTGTAGGAAAAATTATTAAGTGGATAGTGGCAGCGTTCTTCGCTTCCACTATCCTTTCTGTTGTGGTACTCAAGGTCGTACCCGTATATTTCACACCACTGATGTTCATACGCATAGCTGAAAACATCAAGGAGGGCAAGACTCCAAGACTGAACCACCACTGGGTACCACTCGACGAGATGACCACTGACATGCCACGTGCCGTCATGGCCAGTGAAGACTCCAGGTTCCTCATACACCACGGATTTGATTTCGATGCCATCCAGCAGGCCGCCAAGCGCAATGCAGCATCGGGACAGAAGAAATTCGGTGCCAGCACCATCAGCCAGCAGACCGCCAAGAACGTATTTCTCTGGCCCGGACGCTCATGGCTGCGCAAGGGCCTGGAGATGTATTTCACCGTCCTCATCGAATTTGTCTGGGGCAAGGAGCGTATCATGGAGGTCTATCTCAACTCTATCGAGATGGGCGACGGTATCTATGGTGTCGATGCCGTGGCGGAGGAGCATTTCGGCAAAACGGCAAAGACGCTCAGCCGACGCGACTGCGCCCTCATAGCGGTCACCCTGCCTAATCCAAGGAAATTCTCCAGTAAGGATCCTTCCGACTATATGGTAAGAAGACAGAGACGCATAGCTAGCGACATCAGATTCGTAAAGTGGAAAAAAGAAACGGAATAACATGGAACAACAGCCTTCGTATCTCAGCGAACTCAATGACTCTCAGCAAAAAGCAGTACTCCACACCGATGGACCTTCACTTGTCATAGCGGGTGCAGGATCGGGCAAAACTCGTGTACTCACCTACAAGATAGCATACCTCCTCACTCTTGGCATCAAGCCATGGGAAATCATGGCTCTCACCTTCACCAACAAGGCGGCGGCTGAGATGAAGGAGCGTATCGCCAGACTCGTCGGCGATTCCAATGCCCGCTATCTCAGGATGGGTACCTTCCACTCTGTCTTCTCGCAGATTCTCAGGGCAGAAGCAGCCCACATTGGCTATTCTTCCAATTTCACCATCTACGACGAGTCCGACTCCCGTTCACTCTGCAAGGCTATCATCAAGGAACTCCAGCTTGATGACAAGACATACAAACCGGCTGACGTGCACTGCCGCATCTCAAATGCCAAGAACCAACTCATCACGGCATCCAAATATGCGGGCATGACATCACTCCTCACCCGCGATGCCACCATGCGCTTGCCTGACTTGCACAAGATTTTCAGCCTCTACGAGGAGCGTTGCAAGGCTAGCAACGCCATGGACTTTGATGACCTGCTGCTCAATACGTACCTCCTCTTCAAACGCAATGAGGAGATCCGCATGAAATATACCACGGGATTCAAATACTTCCTCGTGGACGAGTATCAGGACACCAACTCTGCCCAGCAGAAGATCATATACCAGCTGGCCTCTGAGCACAAGCGTGTATGCGTCGTCGGCGACGACGCACAGAGTATATATGGTTTCCGCGGTGCCAACATTGACAATATCCTTGACTTCCAGAAACAATATGCCAATGCCAGCCTCTTCAAACTGGAACAGAACTATCGTTCTACGCAGAACATTGTCAATGCCGCCAACTCCCTCATCCGCAAGAATCAGAGACAGATACACAAGGATGTATTCAGTCGCAACAGCGAGGGCGACAAACTACAGATGCAGCAGCTCAGTAGCGACCGTGAGGAGGCGCTCTGCATCACTCGCGACATACAGGCGAAGATACGTGAGGAGGGATTCTCATATTCTGACTTCGCCATACTCTATCGCACTAACTATCAGAGCCGTACCTTCGAGGAGCAGTTTATGAAGAGCGGCATACCATACCGCATACAAGGCGGCATGAGCTTCTATCAGCGCAAGGAGATCAAGGATCTCATAGCTTATTTCCGCCTCGTCTGCAATCCGTCCGATGAGGAGGCCTTCAAACGTATCATCAACTACCCCGCACGAGGCATCGGCGATACCACGTTGGGCAGGATATCGCTTGCTGCCCATGATGCACACATCAGCCTGTGGGACGCGATATGCGACCCTGAGGCTGTCGGCATCTCTGTCAACAAAGGCATTCAGACAAAACTTGCCGGTTTCCGGAATATGATATCCGACTTCGCCGCCAAACTGACCACGACGGATGCCTACTCTCTGGGCAAGGAGATAGCGAAGATGTCTGGCATCTCTGCTGACCTTTATTCTTCTACCGACCCGGAATATCTCTCCCGCCAGGAGAACCTGGAGGAGTTTCTCTCATCCATGTACGAGTTTGTGGAGACGGCCAGGGAGGAGGGCAATCCTACGGGACTCACCGACTTCCTCCATGACGTAGCCCTCCTCAGTGACAGGGAGGACACCGACACCGATGTGCCCAAAATCTGCCTCATGACCATCCATAGTTCCAAGGGTCTCGAGTTTCCTTGCGTATATATCGTTGGCATGGAGGAGAACATCTTCCCTTCGCCTATGTGCACCGAGTCCATGCGCGAACTGGAGGAGGAACGCCGTCTGCTCTACGTTGCCATCACTCGTGCCGAGAAGCACTGTATGCTGACATACGCCAAGATGCGTTACCGTTACGGCAAGATGGAGTTTGACAGCCCTAGCCGTTTCCTGCGTGACATCGACCCACGATATATTTCCGTGAGGGGTGGCGGTTCATCGGCGGATTACGGTTCTGGCACGAAGCGCCGCAGCCTCTTCGGCTCGTTCTCGGATAGCGGCGTGTCGTCATCGCAGCGTCCTCAACCTGCCACTCCTGCATCGCCACAACCTACCAGCAACCTACGTTCCATGGCATCTGCCATGCGTAGCACTCCTGCCCCAAGTAGCACCCCATCAGGTGATTACGCCACCAGTCTCGAGGTTGGCGCCACGGTGGAGCACGACCGTTTCGGTCGCGGCACGGTAATAAAGGTTGAGGGCACCGGTCCGAACTGCAAGGCGACCATTGCTTTCGTCAACGCCGGGGAGAAGCAGCTCCTGCTGAAGTTCGCCAAGCTCCACATCGTATAGTGATTATGTCGCACCTACGGCGCTCATTACATGGTGGGCATATCTGTTTTGGTAGGGTGTATACCCTACCCTATGTTGTGTCGTGCTTTCAGCACTATACCCAGCGCCATAGGTGCAAATCCAACTAGCGCCGAAGGTGCGACATAATAAAGGATAGGGTGCAAACCCTATCTAACGGCAACGCCCCCACCCAAAAGCGCCGAAGGTGCGACATAACAAAGGATAGGGTGCAAACCCTATCTAACGGCAACGACCCAACCCAAAAGCGCCGAAGGTGCGACATAACAAAGGATAGGGTGTAAACCCTATCAAACGACAACCACCCCACCCAAAAGCGCCGAAGGTGCGACATAACAAAGGATAGGGTGCGAACCCTATCAAACGACAACCACCCCAACCCAAAAGCGCCGAAGGTGCGACATAATAAAGGATAGGGTGTAAACCCTATCAAACGACAACGACCCCAACCCAAAAGCGCCGTAGGCGCGACATAAACAACAACAACAATGTCACAATCATTATCAAAAATATACGTACACCTCGTATTTTCCACCAAAGGAAGAACAGAGACCCTACCTAAACAACACCTCCCCGAAATTCATGCGTACATAGCAGAAATACTAAATCAAAACCAATGTCCTGCACTAATCGTTGGCGGCACATCCAATCATATACATATACTATTCTGTTTGTCTAAAACAAAAACATTATCAGACATTGTTCGCGCCATAAAATCCAACAGTTCAAAAATGATAAACGAAAGGAACAGTTTCCTTTCACCATTCTCATGGCAAGATGGTTACGGAGCATTCAGTATCAGCAACAGCCACATCGATGCAGTAGTTAATTACATCAAGAACCAGGAGCAACATCACACCCAAGTATCATTCCAAGATGAGTTCCGAAGATTATGCAATATATACAATGTGGATCTATATGAGAAATACGCATGGGATTAATAAAAAGAGCTGTAAGCTCGACATAACACAGGATAGGGTGTGAACCCTATCTAAATGCAACGCCCCCAACAACGAGCGCCGAAGGTGCGAAATATAAATACGCTATACGATTTATGTCGCACCTACGGCGCTCATTACATGGGGGGGGGGCATATTTGCGTAGGTAGGGTTCACACCCTACCCTATATTATGTCGTGCTTTCAGCACTATACCCAGCGCCATAGATGCAAATCCAACGAGCGCCATAGGTGCGACATACCAAAGGATAGGGTGCAAACCCTATCTAACGGCAACGACCCCACCCAAAAGCGCCGAAGGTGCGAAATAACACAGGATAGGGTGCAAACCCTATCTAACACAACGCCCCCACCCAAAAGCGCCGTAGGGGCGGCATATAAATACACAAAACGATTTATGTCCCCCCTTCTGCGCTCATTACGTGGGGGGGCATATTTGCGTAGGTAGGGTTCACACCCTACCCTATGTTATGCCGTGCTTTCAGCACTAAAAAATGTATTTTAATCATGTTCATTTTTTTGTCAGATTCGGGAGATTCGTGTTCGTTTTATTATGAGGAACACGAATGGAATTTCCGTATTTTTCCGTTGACCAAAAAAAATCACGGAACCATTTCTGTTGGTTCCGCGATTTAAACATATACTATTTCTTTGATGGTTTGAGTTCTGGGTAATACTCCTCGAAAGTCTCTCCGGCCTCGGCACGCTGCGCCTTGATGATATGCTCCACGATATGATTAGCATACACTTCGAGGTTACTGTAATACTTACGTTCGTCAAGAGTGAAACGAGACGCATCATCTACATTAGGATCCAGACCAAACTTCTTCTCCCAAGCATCAGGGATACCATCACCATCGGTATCTTTCTTTAATTTACCCTTCAGCTCTGGCCAGCCTCCAGCATCCTCTGCTGCATCAATCAATCCACCCTCTGAACCATTACTGCCCACAAGTGACGATGTACCAGCCTTGGTCTCCTTGGCAACACGTACGTCTATCTCATCACGCACGAGAGACGAACCAGCAAAGTCCACAACCTTGTCAAATGCTATGTCTGCCTTCTGCTGACTGATGAGCGGATATTGGAAATACTCTACATCTGTGACGAATTTTGTAGCAGACGTACACTTTTCCTTCCACTCTTCGTATGTCAGGGGAGAGTTCTTGTCCAGTTTGATTGCAGTCTGGCAATAGTTGTCCTCTGTCACCTCCGATGAACCCTCCATCACATTACCATTGAGATAGAATGTGCCTGGCACTGCATCACCAGTGCAACGAGAACATGCCGTGGTAGGATTGAGGAGTCTGGAACGACTTTTCTGCAATGTAGCAGGACCCGGCTTGTAGTAGTTATTGATAAAGTTAAACTTCTTAGCGTCAGCGCCTTCATTATTCTCGCCACCGTAGGCAGAGTTGTTACCCCAGTTATAGATCACATTGTTCACGCAATCCACCGGACCTGCAAGCGACGATACGAAACCGTGATCCAGACGTGGCATACGCGAATCATTGTTTGCCATCAGGTTATGATGAAACGAGGCACGCTCACCCCCCCAGATGCCGCCGTAGCCGTGCAGAGTACCCTTTGCAGCATTGGCACGAAGACTCTCTGAGAGTATGCACCACTGCAGGGTGAAATCCTTGTTTCCATAGAACGAACCCACTTCGTCGGTACTCCACGACATGGAGCAGTGGTCGATGATGATATTCTTGCGTGTGCCATCGTTACCCAGTTTGTCGAGGTCATGATGCGAGGCCGACATGGCATCGGCATCCACCGAGTCACCCATGCGGCAGCGCAGGAAACGGATGATGACATTGTCGGCACCTATCACGAGGGTATAGTTCTTTAGTGTGATACCCTCGCCCGGAGCCGTCTGTCCGAGAATCGAGATATCTCCCTTATTGATTTTGAGCATATCCTGCAGTTCTATGGTACCTGCCACATCAAAGACGATGATACGCGGACCTTTCTTCTTCTGGATATAATATCTCAGCATACCCTCACGAGGATTGGCAGCATCATCCTCAAGTGTTGTGACATGATATACAGTACCGGTACGACCGCCTGTCGTATAGCGAGCATAGCCCTCTGCGCCAGGGAATGCTGGTGCAGAAGCAAACTGTGCCTGCGCGGTCATAACGCCGCTGAGCAACAGCATAGCATTTAAAATTAGTTTTTTCATTTATAGGTAAACATTTAGATTTCAAATACAAAGTTAACATTTTTATTTCAAATAACCATACCTTCTCTCCCCTCACCGACCATTTTTCACATTTATTAACCAATGTAAACTGAGGGATAACTACTCAGTTAACCACCTGGGGCCTCCCACGAGCGAAACAAGGAATAACAAATTTTATTCTAAACAACGAATTACACGAAAGACACGGATTTTTTCTTTTCCGTGAAATTCGTGAAATTCGTTGTTTTAAAAGACAACTCTCGATGTTGTTATATAGGAGCCCCCTAAGATAAGAGTTGTTATAACCAAAAATTTCCACTAATCTTCCAAAAATTTCACAAAGATATTATTATTTAGGTACTACAAGATTTAGTGAGGGTGAGAAAATAGGGCTGTAGGCCCGACATATAACAGGACTTTTTCAGCGCTCTCAACACAGCATAGGGTATGAACCCTATGTAATGAATATACCCCCCATATCAAGCGCCGTAGGTGCATTATAGCGAACTGTGGTGCGTAGGCCTGACCCTTGCAGGCAGTAGCCCTTCGCGAGCTTTGCGCCTTCGCGTGAAATAAATGCAAGCGAACGTACACATATGCTTCTCAAAATCCCAACTAAAAATCTGACCGAAAATCTTTACTTACTTTCAACAGCATAGTTCGAATTTTTATTGTCAACGGAAAACACGGATTTCACGGAAATTTTAATTCGTGCCATTTGTGAGATTCGTGTTCGGTACAATACGGATAGATTCCTTTTTCGTGTCTTCCGTGAAATCCGTTGTTTAAATACAATCACGATGTTGTTATATAGGAGTCCGCGATGCGAATGCGTTATTGGCGCGCGATAAGCACACAGGAAAAGGAATATTACTATCACTACTATTACAAAGTCAGCCAACGCACTGACTTACAAGTACTTCTCAGCACATTCGCACTATCACTTACTATCACTCACTGTCACTTATGCTGTCACTACAGAACGAGTTTTTTACCAAAAATTATCAGGAAACCAACCAAAAATTTTCGTGCTGTACAAATGAAATGGCACACACAAAGGTAAGCATTAATATAGTTGTGAAAACCAAAAATCTTTATTTGTCAACGGAAAGCACGGAACACACGGAAATTTTATGTGGTGTACGCGGATGAATATTAATTATTGTTGAGCCACAACGCATAAAGTGGCGAAGTGTCACTAGCGTGCGTAATAGATTGTCTTATAGTTGATTAAAGGATGACGGCTTTAGAATATAGTGCCACCCGAGTGTAGCGGAAGTGTCACCTGCATTATTCCTGCATGTACGGTGACGCATGTAGCGGCACTTCACCGTCACTTTTCATCCAAACATTTATGCCAAGAAACCTCCAGTATTGCTAAAGGGGCCCTTCTACACTTCTAAAGGGGCCCTTCTACACTGCTAAAGGGGCCCTTTAACACTGCTAAAGGGGCCCTTTAACATTCAATTTTCGTAAAAACTGAGAATATTAATATAAGGCTATGTAGTACATTTTGACTGATGATTTATTCTTTGGCTCTGAACCAGCGATATTCAAAAGGGTACTAAAAACAGCCCTTATTGTCTTAATGTCTTATTGTCTGATTTTCGTTCTCAGGGCAAGAAGCGAACACGAATCTCACAAATCAAACGAATCTCTTTTTTTTGCAACTAATTCGTGCCATTCGAGTCATTCGTGTTCAAAAGAAACACATGTAGCGAATACGAGTTTGATCGTCCATCATAAGACAAAAGTGACTTTTTTATCTCTTTCGCAAAAAAAACTCACAAACTATTTGTCTATTTCAAATTATTTTCGTACCTTTGTAGCGCATACATATGTATGCATACACTTACAGAAGATTAACTTTTTTAAACCACACATAAAACAACTAAAAAGAATTTTCCTATTTTAATTTTTCAAACTAATAACAAATTTACGCTTATGAAAATTAATCGTTCATTACTCATGACCGTGGTACTCCTTATCGCAGGTTTCACCACAGCAATGGCATGGAATGTCAGATTATCTGCAGACTACAAAGTCAGTGGATACAAGATGAAGGCATTCTACAATTTCAGCAAAGATGCTGATGCCATTGCACTCGTACCAACAAGTGGAGATTTCCGCTATCGTGATGCAAGCAATGGCTGGTTCAATTTCGGATCTGGCGGCCGTGGTGCAGACATTGCTATTCCTGTTTCAAAAGACGACATCATTGTATTCGACTGCTATGACACACAGAGTAAAGGCGCAACCATCAATTCTGTAACTAACGGCACCTTGGATGCAACTCTCTCTGCAACCTATCCTACATTTAAGATTTCAGCTGCTGCCGATAATATCAACGTCAATATCGGACGTGCTGGAAACGTTATGTCTATCGCTGTTTTGTCAATAGACAACACTGTTGCTACAGCTAATTACAAAGTTAATTATGTATATGACGGCAACGTTATAAAAACAGTTTCCAGCACTGGTGCAGTTGGTTCTGAAGGAGTCGTTAGCAAAGACCCTATAATAACAGAAGATAATAGTGCAAAGTACGTTTACTTCAGCGATAACTCTGAGTCAAATAAGATTGCAGCTAATGGCAATACAGTAATCACTGTTACACTTTCAAAGGTTGAGAAATACAACTATTCTATTTACGATAGCTTTGGAACACTGTTTGTTGAAGGTTCTGCATTTAACGGCGATAAAGTTTCATGCGCAGTAAGCAGATACGTAAACAATGAGGGCACACTTTACGAGACAGCAAAGAGCGGTGACTGGTACCATCCTTCATATGACGTTACTTCAGAGAACAGTAAATTCACTGTTGAATACAACGCTACAGACATCAACAACGTAGTATTCTACGCTGAGGGCGAGGATCTTCCAGGTGCAATAAGCGGAAACGGAAACCCTTCACGTACTTCAATGGGTCTTACTGGATACGGAAATGATCTTCCTGTCACAACACTTACTGCTGGCAACTACATCTTTAATGTTCACTCAGCAAACGGCAACTCTGCAGCTCGTGCCGTACAGATCAAGGCTGATGGCAACGTTATCGCAGAATTCACTATTGCAGGTAGCAACAACAATCAGGATTTCACAAGCGAGACTATTTCTCTCACTGCTACATCTGACATCACTATCTCAAGCGAAGGTTCTAGTTCATCAGGTATCGACTACCTTTATATTATTAAGGAAGAGGCTCCAAAGGCAATCCTCGACTACTCTGCTAAGTCAAGCGTTGGTAACATCTCTTACGCTGGTCAGCTGACTGAGGGTGACGAAATAACTGAGACTTACGCTTTCCCACGCTACATCAATGTTGACGGTACTCTCTATGAGACTAAGAGCGTTGATGGCAAGGGTGACTACCAGAAGACATTCACATTCAACGCAGAAAACCTTAACCAGGTAGTTGAATATTCTGCTACAGAGATCAAGCCAGTATTCTTCTCTGAGGGTGAGGACCTCCCAGGCGCATCAGTAGCAGGAAAGGTTCCTACCCGCACATCAATGACCAAGATGGGTTATGGCACAATGGAAGTTACCACTCTCCCAGCTGGTAAGTATGAGATCACTGTAAACGTTTCTAACGGTAACAGTGCTGAACGTAACGTTAAGTTCATGAACGGCGAGACAGAGCTTGCTGCTCTCGTATTCGGAACAGGCAACGTTCAGATCAAGACTACAGAGGAGATTACTCTCTCTGAGGAGACAGCTATCAGCGTAATCGCTGAGGGTTCTAGCGCTGCAGGTATAGACTACCTCTACATCGTAAAGACTGGTGACTACGTAGCTCCTAAGGACTACACCATCACATACGTAATCGACGGTGTTAACACTACAGCTACATTCACAGAGGGTACTGCAGTTACTCCAATCGCTGACCCAGTGAAGGAAGGTTACGAGTTCAAGGGCTGGGTACCAGCTATACCAGAGACATTGACTGAGGACATCACTGTAACAGCACAGTTCGAGAAGATCATCGTTAACTACAACGTAACCCTTTCTGCTGGTGAAGGCGGTTCTGTATTCGGTGAGGGTCAGTTCGCTGAGAGATCAACCGTTACTATTGATGCTATCGCCGACGATGATTACGACTTCGTAGGTTGGTTCTCTGGTGCGCTCTTGGTTTCTAAGGATGCATACTACTCATTCAAACTCACTGGTAACACAAACCTCACAGCCAAGTTCGAGAAGAAGGCTCCTGCTACTGAGCCAATGGACATCACTGTATCTCAGATTGGCTACAACACTATCACTCCTGCTAAGAACATTGACATCGCTGGCAGCGGCCTCAAGGCATACATCGCTTCTTCTGCTTCTGGCAACACCATTAAGCTCACAAGCGTTGAGAAGCTCGTAGCTGGCAATGCTTACTTCATCGCAGGTACAGCATCTAAGACATACACCGTAACAGCTACCGCAGAGGAGTTTGATGCTCCTGTAAACAATTACTTCGTTCCTGTATCTGAGACAGTAACAATCGATGAGAAGAATGGTGCTTACACCAACTGCTACCTCGGCGTTGACAAGAGCGGTGAGAACCCAGGCTTCTACATGGTAGATGGTCAGATCACTATCGCAGCTGGTAAGGCTTACCTCTCTGCTCCTATCGAGAACGCTACAGCTTCTATCATCTTCGAGTTCGAGGACGAGGACGCTACAATCGTTATCAACGCTGCAGCTGACGCTAAGATCGCAAACGGTGCATACTCTATCGACGGTATGGCTGTTAAGTATGCTAAGGGCATCATCGTTAAGGATGGCAAGAAGTTCATCGTAAAGTAAATAGCTATTAACTCTAATTATAAAGACTAAACAAAATGAAAAAGTTCTATTCAGAACCAATGGTTCGCATCTCAACCTTTGCTTCTAAGGACATCATCACCACTTCTGGTGAAACCAGTGGCGGTACCGATACTCCAGGAACAACATCTACACCTGCAGGCATCGACCTTGCCAACGGCAACTTCACCGTAGGTGACAAGGGCGCAGGTGGTGGCATGGCATTCTAAGCCTGTCCACATCGACAGAAACAAAAAAAAGAGGGCAACTTCCATTCCGGAGGTTGTCCTCTATCTTTTTCTTGTCAACGAAATACACGGAACTCTTCGCGTGTGTTTTTTTGAACACGAATTTCACTCTAATAGTTAATATTGAACCCAAAATCAACTGAAAATTCATCCAAAATAAAAATTACTCGGCGTGAATCTTGAAATTGGTGATATAGACCTTGCCGTTCTTTACTATAGCATGGATGAAGTAATTGTCATGGTAACGCTCCTCACCACAGAAACAGTCACAGGAATAGACATACCAGTCATCACCACGATCCTCAACGGTGATATTCTTGCCCACAGCATCCAACTGACCCGTCTTGACACA
Organism: Prevotella sp.; assembly: GCA_045617365.1. GTDB lineage: Bacteria > Bacteroidota > Bacteroidia > Bacteroidales > Bacteroidaceae > Prevotella. The sequence goes on from JAZLIN010000033.1 coordinate 74,013, forward strand.
CTGTATCTCTGGCCACGAACTCTCAAAGAGAAACTCCTCAGCCATACGTGACAATTCGACATTCGGATTCTGCCTGTTATGGGCAATATACTCAGCCAATTCTTTCTTGATATCCACACCGCTGGCATCAGAGGAAGAGGAGGATACCGTGACATCATCAGCGGTACCGGTCTCTACATTACCAACTACGTCATTGCCCTGCTTTACAGAGCCGTTGCATGCCACCAGAAATAGTGGGAACAACAAAAAACATTTACTGCATTTCATAATCTATAATATTTATTGCAAGCACAAAGGTAATGAAAAAAGGTTAAAACGCGATGCCTTATATCAATAATAAGTAAATATTATGTAAAAAAATACAAACTGATGATGTATTTGATTTTTTTTGATTATCTTTGCAGTGTGGTATGAGACCAGGTGATTTTACCCAACAACCAAACAACTATGAAGAAGATACTATTCGTTTGCCACGGCAATATCTGCAGGAGTCCGATGGCAGAATACATAATGAAGAAATTAGTCAGCGATGCAGGAAGAGACGATGACTTTGAGATAGCATCGGCTGCCACTAGTACCGAGGAACTCTGCAATCCTGTCTATCCTCCTGCCAGGAGAAAACTAGCAGAGCATGGCATAGACTGCAAGGGACACTCAGCAAGGCAGATAACCAGACGTGACTATGATTACTATGACGTGATAATAGGCATGGACTCATACAACCTCCGAAATATGAAACGCATATTCGGGGAGGACACTGAGGGCAAAATACATCTGCTGATGGACTATACCGAAAGACCGGGCGATGTGGCAGACCCTTGGTACACGGATAATTTCGATGCCACATGGCGCGACTGCCTCGAAGGATGCACGGCACTGCTGGCAACTCTGTGAGGATTCGAAGGCGCGAAGGACGCAAAATGCCTCGCCCTGCGCATGACAGACCTACACACCAATACATAGGTGGCACGGTATTTGTGTTTACACTTTATTATATAATATCAAGAAACACTGATAATCTAAAAGAAAGTAAAGAATATGAACAATCAAGAATTCGACCGCATGGTCAGCAAGGCTGAGGGAAACTATTCCAAGTCCCTCTCCTCTTCTACTTCAAGTTTCAGCGTACTCATGCGCAAGGTTTACACATGGATGGCTTTTGCTATGCTCATCACAGGCGTGACAGCATACGGTGTGGCTACTACGCCAGCTTTCATCGAGGCCATCTTCACCAACAGGTTGCTGTTCTGGGGACTTATCATCGCTGAGTTCGGACTGGTATTCGGTATCTCGGGCATGCTCAACAGGATCAGTCTGGTAACGGCAACGATTATGTTCATTGCCTACAGTGTGATCAACGGTGCTTTGCTCTCGAGCATCTTCCTGGTGTATACACTTGACAGCATAGGCAGCGTATTCTTCATCACGGCAGGCACCTTCGGAGCTATGGCATTCATTGGCTACACCACGAAGAAGGATCTCTCCGGCATGGGACAGATTTTATTTATGGCTCTCATAGGTATCATCATCGCCACCGTAGTCAACATGTTCGTTGGAAGCACTGGTCTGCAGACTATCATCAGTTACATCGGTGTTCTGATATTCGTGGGGCTCACAGCATACGACTCTCAGAAGATCAAGCAGATGCTGAGCGATCGCGACTATGCTGACGAGAGTGCGCAGAAGATTGCCCTCATTGGTGCACTAACTCTCTACCTTGACTTCGTCAATCTCTTCATATATCTCCTCCGCATCTTCGGAAGTAAAAGAGACTAAATTTATTTTTTACACATTTATTAGGGTGTTCTGAAAAAGTCCTGAAGGGACGACATAACACAGCATAGGGTGTGAACCCTATGTAATGAGATTCCTCCCCCATATTCAAGCACTGAAGGTGCGACATAACCTATAACAGTTTGTAAATGAGTTATGTCGCACTTACAGCGCTCTAGTAAGGGGAGGAGGACATTTAATAACGGGGGCTTACGCCGCCCGCCTATTTTATGTCGTCCCTTCAGGACTTTTTCAGCGCTCTAAAAATGTAAAAGTAAGTAGGTTCTACAAGATTTTGTGTAGGTAGTTTTAGTAAGGGAGTGCAATGAGTTTAGCAGTTTAAAGTGAAAAGTTAACGTGAAAAGATAATGAGTTGTAAAGTTTCGTCGCCTGCAAACGGACTGGTAAGAACGGAAACCTATGGGCGAATGAACTTAAAAACTTGACCACTCCACTTCTCACTTATAACTTCT
>JAZLIN010000034.1:0-52383 GCA_045617365.1 Prevotella sp.
GTATCATCAGTCGTTCTCTACACTAAAGGTAGAGCGTCACAAGTGCCGAGCGATGCCCGCATAACTCCTTCTTCAACTTACAAACTGATCTCAGCTAAAACTCCAAAATCTGACAAAGCTAATTAATAGAACACCCCTTAAATTTATTTTTTCGATTAGGTTGAATTGAGAGTGCACACATATGGGTGCTTATAATTATTCCGCCGTTGAACCAAGGCAAACGCCTGTTAGGTTTCTTACCATTGCTATTAGAGCCTTAACCGTTCTCGAAGCGTAGCACTTTCCCTCGACATGGTCTGTCTTCTCAAAGTTTGTTGACTTAATGCGGTAGAGGTCCGTGACGTCATACTTGTTGAGGTCAGCGGTAGAGTACAGTTTGCAGTCCTGCCCCTTCTTCTCGTAGAATACTACGATGGTCTTTCCGTCATCAAAGGTTATCGTCTGCTTGATGGTGAGATTGGCAGGGACACTGACATTCGCGTTTTTGGTGTTAGATACCGTACTGTTTTTCGTACCAGCGAACGATGACATGCAGAAGCTCATGAGCATCGCAATCATAAGGGTGATGATCTTGTTCATAATGTATCCTTTTCGTTTTTGACAATGCAAAGGTAGCCATAATTTTCTTAGCAAACGAGAAAAGGATAGTCTGTTGTATGAAACCCTCAGATTGCTGTATGAATTACACTGAAAAAGTCCCTACGCCCGCAGACCTTTGGTTCGGGACTTTTCAGTGTCCTCACTTTGGTAGATCCTTTACCTCCCAACTTACGGGAACTTTCTTTCCCTTGACCATTTTGTAGTGAACGATGACGGGTACTCCCATCGGTGGTGCCTGAGGATACTTGCCGCTCGTTGGCATGACCTTGGGAGCAGGGGCTGGAGTGCCTTGCTGTTTTTTGAGAGCCTTCTGCTTAAGAAAGACCTTCGTGCGGTCGTCTTTGCCTACCAGCTCACCCTCTACAACGGTATAGTTCGGATTGTCAGGATCAATCTCAATGACTGCATTAGGACTCATTCTCACCAGATTAGGACCAATGTGATGTACTGAGGCTGGCAGTTTCACTCGCTCAAGGTTTGAACAATAGGTGAGGACGTCACGAGCTATGGTATCTGTTCCTTCGGGGAACTCTATCTCTGTAAGCTGCGGATTGTAGGTAAATGCATTCATACCCACTTTGCGTAGCGATGGTGGCAAATCTATTTGTTTGAAGGTACACATATGGAACGCACCTTTTCCTATTTCACGCAGACTATCTCCCAGATGTATCTCCGTGAGGTTTCTGCAGCTTTGGAATGCATTCTCCCTGATCGTACGCAAGCCTTTCGGCAAGGCAAGATAATGGAACCTGTAACCACGGAACACTCCTTCAGGTATCTCATCTATCATAGCCTCTGAGAGGTCAAGTGAAAGAAGATGATTCTTTATGTACGTAAGCCATTCCAGATCCTTTTTGTTCAGTGGGCCACTGATGCGCAGCATCTTAATCCCGTCCCATTCTTCGTTTGTCATCCGAGTCCTCAAAGTTCCAGCCTCATTTGTCTGTACGTGATACATCTTTGAAGGGTCGTTATATACAGGATCCAACTGATGGAGGTCGGAGCGCTTAAACAAATCTTGCCACAAACGTGTGCACCTGGGAGAAAAGACAATAGCATCCTTTGCAAGATATAAGATGCCATGTATAATCTCATGTCCGACGATATCATCGAATCTTGACATCAGCAAAGGAGCAACAGTAGGATCTGCCTGTATGAGTGCATAGTATATCATCTTACCTTGCATCTCCTTTATAATTTTTTCCCTCTTGGCACGATATGCCTTTATGGAATCGGCAACAGTCTGTTGGTGTATTTTGCCGTCAATGTCATTAAGTTTCGATCTCAGAGACATCATGATTCTGAAAGCCGCGCGCAGGGAATCGTTAGTCAAGGTATCAGCAAGCCCATCATTAACGAAAGGTTCCGGCTTTGGAGCATTCTCAGAAGTAAATGTTTTTGCACAGCCAGCAAACACGTTTTGTTCTACCCGATTCACATATGGAGGTATCGTGACATGGCGTATCTTCTTGCAATTCTGGAAAGCTGCATAACGTAATTCCCTTGTGTAATACGGTAATATCAGAACCTCTACGTTCTGCATATTCTCTAGCATAAACTCAGGTATGCAGTGCTGTGTGGTACTAAGGTACTTCAAGTACGATTTTTTCTGGAAATTCTTTATTCTTGCCTTTGGCATTGCCGGCACCTCAATCGTGGTACCATAACCATGACGAATGGCATAAACATACTGATCAGGATCAGTAAAGCCTTCCAACGCATCAGCATCCATAAAATCACTAAGTCTGGCTTTGTAATGGTGACCACCAATTGCCATAAATTGCTCATGGTCATAGTTCATAAACACATTTGCAAAACTGAGAGTGTCCGTTACTATCCATGCTCTTGAAAGGTCCAGAATCTTTATCTTCGGGTATTCTGCTTCATCGCCCATAAGCATCTCTCGCAGTTGCAATATATCAACGGAGCGCAAAGGACCACGTATCACCAATCCTTGGGCATTTCTCAAATCAAGTTCCTTATTCTCCATCATCCAGAAGAACTGTCCAGGAACCTCAAGATCTACCGTTTTAGTATTATGGAGGGCATTCATTATCTCCAATGCCCTATTAAGGTCTGCATCATTTCCTGCTTTGTATGCAGCAAGTGTATCAGGATGAACTTTTCTATATCTGTCAACGCTCAGATCACCTTTGGTTACCTGAAGTGTATTGGCATCTGACATTATCAACAAGTCACTGTTAACATCTCCGTTTCCTACATTCTTTGAAAGAAGATATTTTCCTTCCGTCTTCTTTCCTACTCTTTTCTTCTCAAAACGAAGTTCATCCGTATCAGAAAGATAATACAGCGACTGTCCCAATGTCAACGTTCCATGTGATCCACGGAAGTACATTTTCCTTATCATCATGGAGTCTGTGAACTCCACGACTATCGGACCACCCATAACTGCACCTTTCGGAACAATATACTCCCATGCACACTCTCTCAATTCCTTGTGTGATATATTCTGAGCACTCATACTTATAGAGGAAAGTATGAGTAAAAGAACAAGCGTTATTCTATTCTTCATGATTTTTACTTTTCAGGGGTACATTATTTGGCTCTTGTAAATACGCGAAAATATAACACAAAGTTAGTAAGAAAATGTGAAATGTGCAAGAGATTGCATCACGCAAGATGCAAAAAATGTAAAAAATGACTATTTTACCGTACTATGCTTGCACATATGGCAATAATATTGTAAATTTGCGTTATATTATTGTAAATCGGTGCATCCCTTCGACACATGAAGGATGCTATATATTACAAGTATAAGCAAATGCAATACATATTACACGCTCCAGAAAAGATTAACTGCGAGGTAAAACTACCCGCTTCGAAAAGTATAAGCAACCGCGCGCTCGCCATCAACGCTCTCGCCGGCGGAAACACACAGCCGGAAAACCTCTCGGACTGTGATGATACCGATGTCATGATCGCTGCACTGCGTGACATGCCGTACGAGATAAACATCAAGGCAGCTGGCACGGCGATGCGATTTACATCGGCACTGCTGTCAGTGGGACAGGGCGAACATGTCATCACCGGCACGGAGAGAATGAAGCATCGCCCTATCGGTGTGCTCGTGGATGCCCTGCGCAGACTGGGTGCCAGCATAGAGTATATGGGCGAAGAGGGATTTCCTCCACTGCGCATACGCGGCAGACAGTTAGAGGGAGGACACGTGGAGATACCAGGCAATGTGTCGTCACAGTATATCTCGGCGCTCCTCATGGTAGGTCCGGTGATGCAGAAGGGATTATCACTGCACCTGACGGGCGACATCATCTCGCGTCCATACATCGACCTCACCATCTGCACCATGCGCGAATTTGGAGCTGACGCAGAGTGGAGCGACCCTTCTACCATCGAGGTGAAGGCCAAGCCATATACCTCTACCCCTTTCTTCATAGAGAATGACTGGAGCGCATCGTCATACTGGTATGAGATCATAGCTCTCTATAACGACATAGAGAACGAGGTGAGAATGCCTGGACTCATGGACGGTTCACGTCAGGGCGACTCTGCCATACGCTATATATTCAGCATCCTGGGCGTCAAGACATCCTTTGCCAAGAAGATGCAGTTGACTCCTGACACCGTAATGCTGAAGGCACACCGCCGTGCTTTGCCTCGATATGACTTTGACTTCCTCAACCAGCCTGATCTGGCGCAGACTGTGGTGGTGACTACCGCACTGTGTGGCATACCATTCCGATTCTCCGGTCTGCAGACGCTGCGCATCAAAGAGACGGACCGCATAGCGGCTCTCAAGACGGAGATGGCTAAACTGGGATATGTGCTGGATGACTCGGAAGAGGGAGTACTCTCATGGGATGGCACACGATGTGAACCGATGGAGAACCCTGCGATAGACACATACGAAGACCACCGCATGGCTATGGCATTCGCTCCTGCATCGATAATGTTCCCTGGACTTCGCATCAATAACCCGGAGGTGGTGAGCAAGAGCTATCCTGTATTCTGGGAAGAACTGAAGAAGGCGGGATGGAAGATCGAGGAGGCTTAGTGCATAGTTCATAGTGCATAGTTCATAGTTATTTCAGTGCTAAAGGCGAAAATAAGGAATTGGGGCATACTTGTGGCATGGATATGCTGCATAGGTATGATGATCACCTCGTGTTCTACAAAGAAGAACACGGGGATGTCTCGTTTTTGGCATGGTTTCACTGCGCATTACAACACCTATTATAACGGTGCACAGGCATACATAGACGGTTCGCTGGAAAAGGAGAAAGGCAACAAGGACAACTACACGGAGCGCATACCACTTTACACCGTGAGCAACAAGGCCAGCCGCGACCTGGGAAAATCAAACTATGAGGCGGCTATCACCAAGGCACAGAAAGCCATACAGCTGCATAGCATCAAGGCTAAGCCTGAATGGACGAAGTCACGCCGCAAGACGGAGAGGGACATAGAGTGGCTCACGAGAAAGGAGTATAACCCTTTTCTCTGGAAGGCATGGATGCTCATGGGACGCTCGCAGTTCTATCAGGGTAATTTTGATGAGGCGGCGGCTACGTTCTCCTACATGTCACGCCTGTACAAGGGGCAGCCTGCCATCTACGGCAAGGCAAGGGCATGGCTGGCAAAATGCTATCTGGAGAACGACTGGGTGTATGATGCCGAGGATGTGATACGCAAGATGCAGCGCGACAGCATTGACTGGCGTGCACAGAAGGAATGGGACTATACCCTTTGCGACTATTACCTGCATACGGGCGACGACAAGAGGGCGGCGCAGTATCTGCGTAAGGTCATCAAGCATGAGATGCGCTCCAAGCAGCGGGCCAGGGAGTACTATCTCCTGGGACAGATAGAGGCGGCGCAGGGCAACAGGGAAGAGGCCTACAAGGCTTTCCGCAAGGTGATAGCGCAGAATCCTCCATACGAACTGGCTTTCAATGCCCGCATCTCTATGACTGAGGTGATGGCGAAGGGACAGGCGAAGAAGATGATCGGCCGCCTGAGAAGGATGGCGCGTGACGAGAATAACAAGGAGTATCTGGATCAGGTGTATTATGCCATCGGTAATATATACCTGGCTGAGAAGGATACCACCGCTGCCATCGGTGCGTATGAGACCGGAAATGAGAAATCCAAGCGTGCCGGTGTGGAAAAGGGTGTACTGCTGCTGCATCTGGGCGACCTGTACTGGGCGAAGGAGAAATACGGTGACGCGCAGCGTGTATATGGCGAGGCCATTGGACTGCTGGACAAGGAGAGACCTGACTATAAGCAGTTGGCTGAGCGCTCCAAGGTGCTCGACGAACTGGCACCGCACACGGACGCTGTTTATCTGCAGGACTCCCTGCAGGTACTTGCCAAGATGCCTGAGAAGCAGCGCAACGAGGCGATAGACAGGGTGATAGAGGCCCTGAAGAAAAAAGAGAAAGAGGAAAAGAACAAGGCTCTGGAAGCTGAGGCAGAGAAACGCCAGCAGAAATTTGGTGGCAACAACGGTCCGGGACGCAAGACGCCAGCCGGCAATAACAATGCTGCCAACACTCCTGCCACTCCGGGACAGAAGAATAACAGTACGTGGTACTTCTATAATGCGCAGGTGGTGATGCAGGGTAAGCAGACGTTCCAGAGAACATGGGGCAGACGCGAGAATGTGGACAACTGGCAGCGCAACAACAAGACGGTGGTGGGAATGCTGGAAAATACTTCGGAAGAAGAAAAACCGGACCTTTCCAATCTGACGCCCGAGGAGCGCGACTCCATACGCATGGCTGAGGAAGCGGCTGAGAAGGAGAAGGAACGCCTGGACTCCGCCGTCAACGACCCTCACAAGAGGGAGTATTACATGGCGCAGATACCATTCACCGAAGAGCAGATGGCTGCCAGCCACGAGATCATAAAGGACGGACTGTTTCACTCTGGAGTGATATTCAAGGACAAGCTGGACAACCTGCCGCTTAGCGAGAAGGCCTTCGCCCGTCTGATGAAGGACTACCCTGACTTCGCGCAGAATGATGAGGTGTATTACCACATGTTCCTGCTGCATTCGCGCAGGGGAGAGAAAGGCAAGGCATCACAGTATGTCCAGAAACTGATGGATGACTATCCGCAGTCAAAATGGACTACACTCCTCACAGACCCGTATTTCGAAGACAACGCCCGATATGGCAAGCACCTGGAGGACTCACTCTATGTCGCTACATATGAAGCATTCAAGAATGACCGATTCGCTGAGGTGTACGACAATGCCGAACTTTCAGAGAAGCGTTTCCCGCTGGGAGAGAACCGTGACCGATTTATCTTCATAAAGGGTATGACACTCCTCAATGACGGTAATGCAGACTCATGCTTGGTATGTATGCAGAAGGTGGTATCTGACTACCCTACCAGTCCGATGGCGGAGATGGCAGGCATGATAATCAATGGCGTCAAGGAGGGACGTGTGCTCCACGGAGCCAAGTTTGACCTGTCTGACGTCTGGAATCGCCGCGCCGCTGTGATGGAGGATGCCGAGAAATACGCCGAGAGGACATTCTCAGCTGAAAAGGAGACTGACCATCTGTTTGTTGTAGCTTACGCTCCTGACTCGCTCAACGAGAACCAGCTGCTGTTCCAGATGGCACGCTTCAACTTCACCAGTTTCATGGTGCGCAACTTTGACCTCAACATAGAGGATCACTACGGCATGCACCACCTCACCATTAGCGGTTTCCGCAGTTTTGACGAGGCTAGGCAGTACGCTAAAATTATCCTGAAACAAGATGCGGTACGCAACGCTATGGGTAATGGAAGACCTATCGTTATCAGTGCGCAGAATCTGGAACTGATAGGCAGTCGCTACAGTTACAATGACTACGACACGTTCTATGTCAACAACCTTGCACCACTGCCTGTAGAACGCCCTGAAAGACTCTACGAACAGGTTTCAGTCAAGGAGGAGAAGAGCGACAATACTGCTGATGACGACCCTATCAAACCTGTGCTTCCTACGGAGGAAGTGGCGCCTAACGGCGTGAAGCCTGTGGAGCCTACTATGGAAAGCGATAACGGCGAGGATAATGACGATGCAATTGCTATTCCTGCCGATACCGAGGTACTGCTACCTGCCGAGGAAGAACTGACTATCCCTTCGGGTGAAGAGATCGCTGTACCTGCAGAAGAGGAAATCACCATGCCAGCGGAGGACAATGTCACCATACCGGTGGAAGAGGAAATCACCGTGCCGGTGGAAGACAGTGTGACCGTGCCTGCGGAAGAGGAGAACACTGTACAGGCGGAGGAAGAGGTTATCGTGGTAACAGACGACTCATCATCTACGAACAACGATGACGACATCATTGTAGTGACTGACGAGGCTGCTGACAAAGGAGCCACAGAGGATGACGTTATAGTCGTAGAGGATGACAAACAGTCATCAAAAGACCTGGAAGACGAATACTACGAATTGGATGGTTTCTAACCAGAACAGGTCTGGATACCGGTTAATCGGTGACGGATAGATATACAAAAACACATGCAGGCTCGTCCTGCTTGTCTATATACATTTTTATAATTTAAAAGTTTTAGTTATGGAAAAGAAGTTTTTTGCCAATGCTACAGTACGCGTGGTTCGCTTCGCATCTTCTGATGTGATTACTACCAGCACATTTGGCGAGACAGAGGATCTTAATGATGTATCTCTTCAGAGCAGAGCCTCTGAGCAGAGTCTTAACCACTAATTCTCTGCATTAGGTAGGTTACAACTTTCCCTGTCGGTGTACAAAGGTATGCCGACAGGGAGTGTTGTGCCTTATTCAGAATTTATAACTCATAATTAATAATACCAAAGATGTCTGCTATAGATATTGTAAAACAGAAAATGAAGTCTGTGAAGGATGGCGACAAGGGTAAATCACAATTTGTGCGATTTGTGCTCAACGGTATCCTTGCATCATCCATACACTATGCCATATACTACCTATGTCAGCGATTTATGGAGGTGAACCTATCATATGCCATAGGATACCTAGTGAGTTTCATCATTAATTTCTTTACCACAAGCATATTCACCTTCCACACCAAACCGACTTTCGTGCGCTTCATAGGATTTTCCGGTTCACATGCTGTAAACTTCCTTTTGCAGGTGTCACTCTTCTGGTGTTGCATGCAGATAGGGGTGCATCGCCTAATAGCCCCAGTGATAAGCATGGGGGTGGCAATGCTGGTGCAGTTTGTCATACTGAGACTTGTGTTTGGAAAGCACTAAAAAGAGCAGTTCCCCAATGAGCATCTCGCACATTGGGGAACTTCTTTCATAATCACATGAACTTTACAATTTGTACTAACTAACAAACTAATTCTCCGAATTCACATTCGAATAAAATTAAGGTCTACATTTCCTTTTCTATAACATAACTTACTTTTCCAAAATTGACGAGTTTCCTCGTCAATATGCTTTCGTGGTTTAGATTACTGATGCAAAGTTACAAAGAATTATTCAATCGCAATTACCATAACGTAAAAACAAGTTGACAATTCGTTAAAACTATGATAATAATACTGTTAAAGCCATATTTTTAATCAAAACGACCTCTGCGGGAAACAAAATATCCCTACCCAAAAGACATAAAATCTCATTATTTCATCGATGAATACGGGCAATCCAGGTGAATTATTAAGCTATCGGCACAATTATCCACATCATGCCCCCGTTTAGAACACTAACCTTCATCCAAATTCCCGACATCGAATGCTAACGCGAGAAACAATAACGAAACCGGTAGCAACGCGATCCATCAGCAATATCAATACCTATATATATATAAAAAGGAATGATTTATTTTCTTCACTTTTATAAACCCTGATGAAAAAGGGGGCAACAAATCCTGAAAAATGACATGTTTCCCAGCCTCATTTCAGTTTATACAATTGATATGGATTATGTGAAAAGTTAAAAAAATATAAATATAAGTTATTTGCATAGTATTTATAATGTATATATCAGAAATTTTGAGTAATTTTGCGCACCGATTATTTCGGGGTACACTTAGAGCCCCACGGGTTGTACGTGTTAATAGTCATGCGTTGGCCACGCAGACGGTTAGTGAATCGACACCCGAAAACAAATGTTTTTTAGTAGTATTAAAATTTTTAAAAGTCAAGAATGGACACTTTAAGTTACAAGACAATCTCCGCTAACAAGGAGACTGCAAAGAAGGAGTGGGTCGTTATCGACGCTACAGATCAGGTAGTTGGTCGTCTCGCTTCAAAGGTGGCTAAGTTGCTTCGCGGTAAGTACAAGCCAAACTTCACCCCACATTGCGATTGTGGTGACAACGTAATCATCATCAACGCAGCCAAGGTTGTTTTCACTGGTAAGAAGGAAACTGACAAGGTTTACACACGTTACACAGGCTACCCAGGCGGTCAGCGTTTCAACACTCCTGCACAGCTTCGTCAGAAGAAGGACGGTATCGACAAGATGCTCCGTCACGCTGTAAAGGGTATGTTGCCAAAGGGCCCACTCGGTCGCTCACTCATGACAAACCTCTACATCTACGAGGGAACAGAGCACAAGCAGGAGGCACAGCAGCCAAAGGCTATCGATATCAATCAGTACAAGTAAATTAAAAGGTATACATAACAATGGAAGTAATTAACGCAATCGGTCGCCGTAAGAGCGCTGTAGCTCGTGTATACCTCTCAGAGGGTACCGGCAAGATTACAATCAACAAGGTAGATCTCACACAGTATTTCCCATCAGCTATCCTCCAGTACGTAGTAAAGCAGCCACTCGAGCTCCTCGAAGTTGCTGAAAAGTACGACATCAAGGCAAACCTTGACGGTGGTGGCTTCACAGGTCAGAGCCAGGCTCTTCGCCTCGCTATCGCTCGTGCACTTGTAAAGGTTGACGCTGAGGATAAGAAGGCTCTCAAGCAGCAGGGCTTCCTCACACGTGATTCACGTGAGGTAGAGCGTAAGAAGCCAGGTCAGCCAAAGGCACGTCGTCGCTTCCAGTTCTCTAAGCGTTAATATTACAGAGAACGCACTCTTTCTGGTTTCGGCCAGAAACATTGGGACAAGAGTTATATACACATACTCCCCCGCCGTTTAGCATCTAAACCCTTGCGACTCGCATCATGATGCGGCTACCCAAGGGCTGTGATTCTAACAAATCATCAAAAGAAAGTAAACAACCCGGTCATGTTCATTACAGTTAGGCTGTAATGTCCCGATGGCCACAAAACAGAAAAAGACAATGTCAAGAACAAATTTTGATCAGTTACTTCAGGCAGGCTGTCATTTCGGACACCTCAAGCGTAAGTGGAACCCAGCTATGGCTCCTTATATCTTCATGGAGCGTAACGGCATTCACATCATCGACCTCAACAAGACTGTTGCTAAGGTTGACGAGGCTGCTGAAGCACTGAAGAATATCGCTAAGCAGGGCAAGAAGATCCTGTTCGTCGCTACTAAAAAACAGGCTAAGGACGTAGTTGCCGAGAAGGCACAGGGCGTTAACATGCCTTACATCAACGAGCGTTGGGCTGGTGGTATGCTTACCAACTTCCAGACTATCCGTAAGGCTATCAAGAAAATGGCGAACATCGACAAGCTTACTGCTGACGGTACATACAGCAACCTCTCAAAGCGTGAGCTCCTCCAGATCTCACGCCAGCGTGCTAAGCTTGAGAAGAACCTCGGTTCTATCGCTGATCTGACTCGTCTTCCTTCTGCTCTCTTCGTCGTTGACGTAGAGAAGGAGCACATCGCTGTTAAGGAGGCTCATCGCCTTGGTATTCCTGTATTCGGTATCGTTGATACCAACGCAGATCCAAACAAGGTAGATTTCGCTATCCCTGCTAACGATGACGCTAAGGACTCAGTAGAGGCTATCCTCGCTGCTTGCTGCGAGGCTATCAACGAGGGTCTTCAGGAGCGTAAGGTAGAGAAGGCTGACGAGAAGGCTGCTGCTCAGCAGGAGGACCAGCCAAAGGCTAAGGCTGAGTAATCAGAATGAAGTAACTACGAAAGTATAGAAAAAATTATGGTTATAGCCTGACGGTGCGGAATAATACTCTCTAAGCCAGCTATAATCATAATTTTTTTTACATTCCAAACGTCTAATCACAAAACAGTATAATAAAGATATGGCTATTTCAATGGAAAGCATCAAGACCCTCCGCGCTATGACAGGTGCTGGTCTTGCTGACGTAAAGAAGGCCCTCACAGAGGCTGAGGGTGATATGGACCGTGCTAAGGAGATCCTCCGCGAGCGTGGTCAGGCTATCGCTGCAAAGCGTAGCGACCGTGAGACATCAAATGGTTGTGTACTCGTAAAGAGCGAGAACGGTTTCAGTGCTATGATCGCACTCAAGTGTGAGACCGACTTCGTTGCTAACGGTGCTGACTACATCAAGCTCACACAGGAGATCATCGACGCTGCCGTGGCTGCTAAGGCTAAGACTCTTGACGAGGTAGCTAACCTTACTCTCGCTAACGGTCAGACTATCGCTGCTGCTGTAACAGAGCGCTCTGGTGTAACAGGTGAGAAGATGGAGCTCGACGGTTATATGTTCATCGAGGGTGAGAACGTTTCAGTTTACAACCACATGAACAAGAACGTACTCTGCACAATGGTACAGACAAACAAGCCAGCTGAAGAGCAGGCTCACGCTGTAGCTATGCAGGTTGCTGCTATGAAGCCAATCGCACTTGACGAGTCTTCTGTTGATCCTAAGATCATCGAGGAGGAGTACAACGTTGCTGTTGAGAAGTCAAAGCAGGAGCAGGTTCAGAAGGCTGTAGAAAACGCTATCAAGAAGGCAGGTATCAACCCAGCACACGTTGACTCTGAGGATCACATGGAGTCTAACATGGCTAAGGGATGGATCACTGCTGAGGACGTTGCCAAGGCTAAGGAGATCATTGCTACTGTATCAGCAGAGAAGGCTGCTTCTCTCAACATGCAGATGATTGAGAACATCGCTAAGGGCCGTGTAAACAAGTTCTACAAGGACTCATGTCTCCTCAACCAGGAGTTCATCCAGGACAGCAAGATGAACGTTAAGCAGTACCTCCAGTCAGCTGACAAGGAGCTTACTGTTATCAACTTCAAGCGTTTCTCTCTCCAGGCAGACTAATATCATGCATACAAAGTATATCTGCCCGCGCAGGTATATGGAATGCAGTTAGATAATCCTAATAGCGTCAGTGCCCCAAAGGCGCTGACGCTTATTTTTTGCAACATATCTAGAGACTTATGAAAATTTTTGCTGTGGGTATGAACTATGCCCAGCACAATAAAGAGATAAAAACTGCGTTATTACAACAGGGGGTTGGCACCAGTGACGATGACTCACAGCGTGACCCGGTGATATTCACCAAAGCTGACTCATCGCTCCTCAAGGATGGCAAGCCATTCTTTATCCCTGACCATCTGGGCAGGATAGACTTTGAAACAGAAGTGGTAGTACGCATCTGCAAGTTAGGCAAGAGCATCCCGGAGCAGTTTGCACATCGTTACTACGATGCCGTCACCGTAGGCATAGACTTCACAGCCCGCGACCTTCAGAAGCGTCTGCGTGAAGAGAGCCAGCCGTGGGAGATATCCAAGGGATTTGACGGTGCTGCCGTAATAGGCGAATGGATAGACAAGGAGAAATTCCTCGACTGCCAGGCATTGCACTTCTCTCTCGACATCAATGGCGAATGCCGCCAGGAGGGATGTACCTCAGATATGCTGTGCTCCATCGACAGACTGATAGCATACATATCACAGTACTTCACACTCAAGACTGGCGACCTGCTATATACAGGTACCCCGGTAGGTGTGGGACCTGTAAAGATCGACGACCATCTGGAGGGTTACCTCGAAGGTCGCAAGGTACTCGACTTCTATTGTCGATAGCGGAGGAATATCGTTCCGCCATAAGAAAGAATCACAGTGGGACCTACCTTCCCCCACCCTATCAATATTTGCAAGAAAAATTAATGAGATACAGGATGATAATACTTCTACTTATAGCGCTGATGACGTCACTACGCTCCTCAGCGCAGGGGTTTATCAACCTATACTCCAACGATTTGCGTATAGACAGCACCCTGCCAGAGACCATGCATTTCTTCTCTCTGCCACGCAATCACAAGGACTCTGTCTATACGCTCAGACTCCTCTATCCAGAATATACCCCCCTGACACGCAGACAGCGCAAGCGCTATCGCAAACTTACCGGCAGCAAGCATGCTCCCACGAAACCGCAGATAAAGTACGGCATCGTCAAGGAACGCGCCGATGCTTCACTCAGCGCATCAATCATGCCTGTGGTGGAACACGACGGACGCCTGTGCTTCCTGACCTCATTCCTGCCGCAGCTGCAGTCGGAGGATGCTCCCGCAAAGGAGGATCCGGTTCCTGTCTATGCAGCCAACTCTGTACTGGCGCAGGGTAAATGGAGCAAGGTGGCAGTGCTACGTACCGGCATACACGAACTCACGAAGGACATCATATCAAAAGCTGGATTCACCGACCTCTCCAAGGTGAAGGTCTATGGCTATGGCGGCAATATGGTACCAGAGCGCCTCACACAGGAATACCTTCGCAACCATGATGACCTGCACGAGATACCTACCTGCACGGTTGACGGCAGGAAGTATTTCTATGCCTATGGACCCGTTGCATGGCCTGAGGTCACAGCTGCCAAGATAAATCATCGCCAGCGTAATCCGTATGCTGACTATGGATGCTACTTCATCACACAAACAGACGGTGAAGGACTCACTATCAGCGAGCCAGAACTGCTGCAGCAATGGCTAAGCAGTGCTGATGCACACCATACACTCTACGAGAAAGATGAATACGTATGGCTGCAGACCGGTCGCCGTCTCTTTGACAAGACAGAGATACTCGCCGGCAAGTCAGCTACATACTACGTCCCAGTGCCACAGGGCAACAGCGAAGTAAAGATTTCCGTAGCTGTGGCAGCCAATTCGCGTTCCAATGCCTCAATAAGTGTATGTTCCAAGACCATGGGCAGCATGTCATTCAGTTTCAGCGACTATGACGCAGCCAATGTCTATATGTCAACATACACCATCGACAGAATTGACACTCTCAATACCAGAGACCAGGATGGCAACATCCTCATACCGGTCAGGGTGGAATGTACCAGCGGCGGACCGTTGCACCTGGACTACATCGCCACACGCTTTGACAATCCTGCCAGCGTATCGACCCTTGCTGCAGCAAGCAAGGAGTCTTCGGTAGTTTTCGTAGGCAAGGTTGCCAACCAGAACCACCACGCCGACACTCCTACAGACCTTATCATCATCGTGCCTTCATCGCTCAAACTCCTTGAGCAGGCGCAGCGTCTGGCACAGTTTCACCTGGATCATGACGGCATATCATCGCGCATAGTGCCAGCCGACGAACTATATAATGAGTTCTCAAGCGGCACACCCGACGCTTCGGCATACCGCAGGTACCTGAAGATGTTCTACGACAAGGCAACGGACGAGAAGTCCATGCCAAAGAACGTACTGCTCTTCGGCGATGCTGTATGGGATGCACGCCGCTGCTATGTATCAGAGAAGACGATGCCATTCCATGACTACCTGCTCTGCTATGAGGCAGAAGACACCACGACACGCAGTAGTGGCATAATATCAAACATCAGTCTGAAGTACAGCATGGCATCAGACGATTTCTTCACCGTGCTGCAGGATGGCAAGACACTGACAGACATGAATATGTCAGACGTCACACTGCGCTTCGATATCGGTGTAGGACGACTGCCGGTATCTACGCCTGCTGATGCCAAAGTGGTAGTAGATAAGATAATACACTATGTCAGCGAAGGCCCTTCGGGCAGTTGGCAGAACGATATAATGTTCATCGGCGATGACGGTGACAACAACAGTCACATGCGTAACATCAACGCCAATGCAGATGCCACTATCGTGCGAAATGCAGGATATAATATAAAAAAGGTGATGGCTGATGCCTATGAATGCAGAAAGACATCCGTGGGCGACAGATACCCTGACGTCACCAAACTCCTCATGGACCAGCAGAATCAGGGTGCGCTGATGATAAACTACGGTGGTCACGGTTCGGCAGTACAGCTGAGTCACGAGATTATCCTTGCACTGTCTGACATAGACCAGTTCAAGGGCAAGAACTATCCACTGTGGTTCACTGCTGCCTGTGAGACAGCGCCTTACGATATACCTGGCGGCAACCTCGGCGAGAATATGCTGCTGAAGGAAGACGGCGGCGCCATAGCATTCTACGGCACCACGCGCACGGTATTGGAGAGTTATAATGCCATCATGAACTCTGCCTTCACACGCAACGTGCTGTCATCATACGATGACTTAGGCAATCCGCTGACACTCGGCGAGGCACAGCGTCGCGCAAAGAATGAGATCACGGCTGGCGTCACTGTATCAGGACGTGATGCCACGCTCAACAAGCACCACTACAACCTACTTGGCGACCCTGCCATGTCTCTTGCCCTGCCACAGTGCAAGGTGGTCATTGACAGCATCGGCAACAAGAGCACTGCCGAAGTGGATACCATAAATGGAGGTGGCATTGTCACAGTGGTGGGACACATAACGAATTATCGCAATCAAAGGCTCAGCGAGTTTGATGGTACAGCGACCGTAATAATACGCGACGGAAAGACTAGCATCACCTGCCGTGACAACGATGGCAGCGCTGACAATCCTTTCGTATTCACCGACCGCACCACGACACTCTACAAGGGTACATGCCAGGTGGAGAAGGGCAGATTCTCCTTCACATTCCGCATGAGTAACGATTTTTCTGCCGATGGCAATACCGGTCTCATCACCGTTTATGCCCTTGACCCTCAACGCAGTCTGTCTGCCAATGGCGAAAGCCAGCAGTTCTGTGCCATGGGATGGCAGGAGAACACCAACGACAATATCGGTCCTTCGATATACGCTTACCTCAATACACCGGAGTTCCAGAACGGCGGCAACGTAGGTGCTACACCCTTCTTTGTAGCCGAGGTAATGGACGGCGATGGCATCAATGCCACATCTGCATCCATAGGCCACAACATGCAACTCGTCATTGACGGCAGAGCTGACATGACCTACGACCTCGACGGTAACTTCACCTTTGATGCCGGCAGCTATACCAACGGCACCACATGGTTCGTCCTGCCAGAACTCTCCAACGGCACTCACACACTGTCATTCCGAGCATGGGATCTCTTCGACAACAGCAACAGCGTTGACCTGGTATTCAATGTCAACAAGACACAGACGCCGCTACTCTATGACATATCCGTCAATCCTAACCCTGTACAGGACGAAGCGATATTCTATCTCTACAGCGACATGCAGGGCAGCACCGCCGACATTTACATCGACATCATCGACACGTCAGGCAAACTCATCAGGACGATGCCATGGCGTGAGACGCTGGCAGGCAATCACAGCGCTACACAGTTACGCTGGAATGCTGCAGGATTGTCACCAGGACTGTACCTGTACCGTGCACGCATATCATGCGACGGACATAACTATACATCGAAAACAAAGAAACTTATCAAGAATTAAAAATTAAGAATTAAAAATTAAAAATTAAGAATTAAAAATTAGGAACTCTGAATTTTGAACTTTGAATTTTGAATTTTGAATTTAATAATATGAATAAAAGAATAATAACGATCCTCATGTCCTTCATGTGCTGTATCGTGGCAACGGCCACAGACAACGAGAAGCGTGACATGTTCAACCCAGTTCATACAGCGATAGTATCACAGACCATCGCACCTGATGCACGTGCCGGAGCCATGGGTGATGTCGGCGCAGCTACAGACCCGGACGTATCATCACAGTTCTGGAATCCAGCCAAGTACCCATTCTGTATCTCCAAGGCCGGCGTATCCGTCAACTATACCCCATGGCTGAGACAGTTGGTCAATGACATGAACATAGCCAACCTCACTGGCTATTACCGCATAGGCGACTACAGTGCCGTATCAGCATCACTGCACTATTTCTCGCTTGGAGAGGTATATACGTCGTTTGATGAAGATGCCATGACCATCAAACCATACGAGATGTCGTTTGATGTAGGCTATTCGCTCATGCTCTCTGAGACATTCTCTCTAGGTGCAGCCGTACGCTATCTGTTCTCCGACATGACATACAGCCAGACAGAAGAGGTATCGGCATCCGGTGCCTTCGCTGCCGACCTGGCATGCTACTATCAGAACTATATCGACATAGGACAGCGTGAGTGCCAGTTGGGACTGGGTCTCAATATCCGCAACGTAGGATCCAAGATTACCTTCGGTGGCAGCAACCATGCTGAGTTCATACCTACCAGCATGCGTCTGGGTGCTTCGCTCATGATACCTGTCAATGAATTCAATCGCTTCACCATTGCAGCTGACGCCAACAAACTCCTCGTACCGACATATCCACGTCAGAACGAGGGCGAGTCAACCGAGGCATACAACAATCGTGTGGAGGAGGAATATTACAATAAGGGTTCCATCGCAGGCATCTTCACAAGTTTCTCTGATGCTCCTGGTGGCTTCAAGGAGGAACTGCAGGAGGTACAGTGGAGCCTAGGTGCAGAATACGTTTACAACGACAAATTCTCTCTCCGAGTAGGTTATCACGACGAGGCAGAAAACAAGGGTAACCGTAAGTACTTCACCGTCGGTGCTGGTTTCCGCATGAACGTATTCTCACTCGATGCAGGTTATGTCATAGCCACAGCCAAGTCTAATCCGCTTGACCAGACCATGCGCTTCTCCCTGAACTTCGACCTAGACGGCATAAAGGACCTGTTTGGAGGAAGATAAAGCCCCCTCCCAGCCTCCCCCTAGGGGGAGGAGATGCGGCGCAAGCCAAACCATCGTCCCTTGCGATTCTTCGCAAGGACACCCGGCTCAGTCATCCTCGTACATATCCTTGTACCACTTCAGCTCGTTGTATGTCTGCTTCAGGTCAGCCTGGTCTATGTCAAACGAGCGATCTACCTTACGAGGCTTCTGCTTAAGAGAGTGCGAGAAAAGCCAGTCATAAGTCTTCTGCAGATAAAACATCCTGGCAAAGACACCATGCGAACCACCGGCCCACCAGTCGTAGCGCAGCAGATTCGTCTTGCCCCTGCTCTCCAGATAGCTGACCACCTTCTTGGACTGCTCTATGCCCACCGCCCTATCTGCCGTGCCGTGCATAATCCAGAAAGGCACCTCCCCCAGTCCGTCAGGAGTGGCCGTAGAACAACCGCCGCACATAGCTATGGCGGCAGCTATCTTCTCCGGATAGGCATTGACGAAATCCATGGTACCATAGCCACCAAGACTCATGCCCAGGACATATATCCTCGACTCATCTATGAGGTAATTCTCTTGCACCCATTCCAGTAAGCGATTCAGTTTCTGAGGATTCCACGCACCGCCACGATTTTGCGGAGCGATGCAGATGGCAGGAATGATCTTCCCCTTCTCCACCGCGTCTATCACACCGTAGCGCTTTACCCTGCCCAGATCATTACCACACAGGCTTGCGCCGTGGAGGAATAGTACAATAGGCATCTTGTGCCTGTCCTCGTTATATTCCTCAGGTACGGAAATCCAGAAATTATAATTGTCAGGTATCGCATTATACTTAGCCTCTACTATGCTTTTCTGTGCATCAGCAGAGAGCAGTGAAACAATGCAGAGAAACAATGCGATACAAATTCTTGATAGTGTATTGGTGATATAACTAGTCATTTCAAAATTAGAGATAGGATTGTAGATGTGGTACCCATATAGCCCGGAGTATATCAATGGATTTACTTTGCCGAGAGTACCAAAAACTTTCTAAATGCAAAGTTAATCATTTTTTTCGGATAGTTATTTGGTTGTTAAGTTTTTTTTTGTTAACTTTGCAATCTGTAATATTTACTATTTTTCTTATTTAATAATTATATGCTTAAAATCAAACATCTCTTTGTTGCCGTTGCGGCATTTGCATGTACTGCCGTTTCAGCACAGACAAAGACTACTCCAGCCCAGGAGGAAGCCTATGACCTTGGATATTCTCCATATCCGTATTGGTTTATTCAGGCCCATGGTGGAGCAGGAACCACATTTACCAGTGGCAAGAACATCCTTGACCTCGTGACCCCATCTTATGGTCTCAGCGTAGGTCGCATGTTCACCCCGGTAGTGGGTGCACGTATCAATGCACATGGTTATGAGTCAAAGGGATACATCAAGAGCATAGACCAGAAGTACAAATACAAGTTTGTAAATTCTACTATCGACTTGATGTTCAACGTAACCAACCTGTTCCGCAATACGTATAATCATGCGTTCAACGCCTACCTCATCGGTGGCGTAGGACTCAATTATGCATGGGACAATGATGAGTTCTCATCACTGAGCACCAATCGTAAGATTTCCGAGGACCTAAGCAATGCGTGGGGAAAGAACACTAACCGTTCTTCTCTCTTCGGACATGCCGTTCATGCTAGCATCCTCCTTGACTACAATGTAGCAAAGAAATGGAGTGTAGGCCTTGAGGGTGACATCTGCAACCTCAGTGACCGTTTCAACTCCAAGTACAACAACTCCGACGACTGGATGCTCACTGCACAGGTTACAGTGACATACAAGTTTGGTTTCAAGAAGGCAGAACGTCCTGCTCCAGAACCAGAACCAGTGGTTGAGCCAGAACCAGCACCAGTGCCACCAGCTCCTGTGGTAGTGCCAGAGCCAGAACCAGAGCCAGACACTGTAGCAATCGTAGAGGAGAAGGAACCACTGCGTGAGGTCGTTACCTTCAATCTCCGTCAGACCAATGGCGCAATAGGCCAGGCTGAGGCAGTGCAGAGAGTAAAGGAATGGTGTGAGAAGTATCCAGAAAAGAAGATTACTGTAGATGCCTATGCTGACCGCGGTACAGGTAACCCTCGTATTAACAAGGTTTACTCTGCCAACCGTGCGAAGTCTATGGTAGCAGCTCTCAAGAAGGCTGGCATACCTGCTAACCGCCTCATCGTGACATCACATGGTGACGCTGTTCAGCCATTCTCTGACAACGACTCTAACCGTTGCGTTATCGTTGCTGTAAAGGAGGATTAATCTGAATTTTCCAGGTTAACCCACCAACTTTCAGCTATATGTAGCCAACTAACTCTGCAAGACTGCACAAGAGTTTGAAATTAAAATAGGAAATAGGAAAAAATCGCAGTCTTGCCATAAGAGTCCGTTCATAAAACAATCCCGTAATCAGACGTATTCATATCACATGAATACCGATGATTACGGGATTTCCTTGTTTATGCGTGTTCTTTACATTGCATTAGTTAAGGGTCATCGTGTAATATTCTCCTATTTCAATTCTATTATGTATTTCAAAATTCCTAACTCCTAACTCCTAATTGAAAATTCCCTTGGACCGGTGGGGTTCTCTCCCCCACCGGCGGGACATTGTTAGTTAGTCTATCTCCTTATATTTGTGTTTATCAATGGTCACCTTACTGTCTGTGTCTCTTGATGATGTTACGCAGTCTCTTCTTCTCAACCCTTGAGAGATCCTGCTTGCCAGAGCCATGTCTCACCATGATCTTCTTGATCGAAGCCCAGTTGACACGCAGTTTGTCGAGACGGTACTGCAGACCCACAGTGTATGTCTGGTACATGTGCACCTTACCCAACGATACGGTATTGGCACTGACATTGTTGCGGTCTTCCAGGAAGAAGTACCATGTAGGGGTGAAAAATACAGACAGACCGGCAAAGAGACGCTGTGTGAGTTTTACGCCACCGTTAACGCCGATAGCCAATTTCTTATCCTTCTCAAGTATAGGGCTATGACCTACAGCCTCCATTGAGATAGGATCTATATCCTGTGCTGTGCGTATGTCGAGAGTAGGACCTATGAATGCAGCCATCTCAAACTTAGGGCCACGTGAATATTGCGTTCTGTCATCGTCTTCTTTGCATCTGCCAAAGATGGTGGTAATGTTCCACTCTGGGCTGACAGAGAGATAGAGATGCTGGGTATTCACCTGCCACATCCCCCACTGGTCAGGAGCCGAGGTGAAGGCATAGGCATTATTGCTACTCACGTGTGTAAAGTCCAGATTGGTACGCAAAGAGAATATATTGCTCAGGTGATATTCGCCAAAGACACTGAAGTTCCAATTCATACCGTCACCACCGTAATCTATGCTGCGGCGCTGCAGGGTGACGAGTCCACCACCCATACCGAAGTCAAATCCGCGACAGAAGAGTATAGGACGCTCCTCGCCTTCGAGACTTTCGTCATCATCCTTGAAATTCTTGCAACGGTCAGGACAGCGATATAGAGGAGAGTGCAGGTTCATGGTGACACCAAGGTTCACACCGAAGTTGCTGCCGCCAGCGTTCGAGCCTTTGCTGTATATATTATATATATAATGTGGTTCTACAAAGAATTGCAGATCATCACCTATCTTCTTCCAGATATGGACACCCGCATTAAGCGATGTGCATCCGGTTGAGACAAACTCCTCTGCCACGTCGTAACGCCTTACGGTACCATAACCAGCACCAAGAGCCACCGACAGACCGTAGTCGTCATCCCACTTCTTGCCGTTGTCCAGAGCGAGAGGATTAAAGAGTACCTCAAACTTACCGCCGAGGTTATAGGTATTAAATTTTCCGAAACATGACTGCTCTTCACCGAGCATGAGCTTATACTGCTTCCATTTTGTAGAAGCATTGGTCACAGTCAGACGCATACCTATCAGTGGAGAAGTCCAGCATCCAAGGGTCATGGACGTCTCATTACCGAGTGCAGAACCTCTGCCGGTATTGCCTGCAGTAGTCATCGTAATGCCCGAACCTACTTCTGCAAACCAATGTGTATTCCATGAGAAGAAACGCCTTTTGTGTGACGTGGCATGAGTCGATGTGTCGTCAAGGTCATATTCCTTATCAAAATTATCCTCATTGTCTTCGTATTCCTTAACGATAGACTCTGGTGGATAGTCTTTGTTTGGATGCACCATGCTTGTGAGATTCATGTCACTGTTCGTTTTTTCTTCAGTGTTGGCAATCGTTTCTCCCCAGGTCGCAAGGGGTAAGAAAGCCGCAATAAGGATCATCTGCTTTACCATAAGTGATACAGTTTAAGTTAGTTGATAGACTTTTTCTTTTCTGAGAAATGCAAAGTTCTCCCAGGACGCAATACATACGTATCCCGCCTGTTTTTTAAACATCTAGTGTCCCAAGTATGGACGATTTAAGTAAGTTTAGTTGTGTACTAAAAGTATGTTATGTATCTTCTTGTAATCTGTTGCAAAATTAGAAAAAATTTCTGTAACGACCAAACTTTTCTGTAATATTGGCACAAACATCTTCCGTAGATTGACACATTTCTCGCAATTTGTGCCATCAAACAGAATAAATGCGCACAAATTACAACCATAAAACAGTCCCCCCCTCAAAACCGCAAAATCACATCACCGTTCCTTGCAGTCCTGCTGCAAGGAACGGTCGATCCACTACCTACCGATCTTACTCAGCAGCCATTCGCAGTGCTGCTTCTCAGTGCTCTCGCTGGTCCAGTGCTCGTTGATAGGCGTGATGAGCGATTCCTTCTCGCATGTCAGCACATTCCATGCAGCATAGCTTGTGGTAGGCGGACACGTGCTATCGTTGTATCCCCATGTCATTCTGACTGGACAGGTGATATGGCGCGCAAAGTTTATCACGTCGTAATACTGCAACGTACGGATATTCTGCTCCGTCAGCATACCATCGCGGTGCATGTGAGGATAACCACCGGTACGTCCCTTCTCTGAATATCCTGCCATATCAGTCAGGGCTGGATGATTTACTATACAGTGCGTCACACGCCGATCCAGACCAGCCGCCACCATGGCGAGGGCGCCTCCCTGACTGCCTCCCTGCACGGCAACGGTCTTGCCGTCCCATTCCGGCATTGACGTGAGATAGTCTATGCAGCGCACCAACGCCAGATACACATGACGCATGTAGTAATTATCCCGTGAGTCCAGTCCCTGATACAGATAGCCGTTGGCACCGGTATTAAAACTGCGGCTGATCATAGCAAACATATCATTGTCCATACGTGGGTCCAGACCGTGTATCTCCATCTCCATTCTTATGCAGCCATTGTCAGCATAGTAACGGTGGAGAAGGGGTTCCTTGATGGTCTTCACTCCGGCGCCTGGAGGGCACAGCACCACCGGACAGCTGCCCGGCTTCGCTCCTTTAGGTACAAAGAGATAGGCATACACGCACTGGTGCTTCTTGTTCACCTCTATCTTCACGAGATAACAGTCAGCCTTGTCGGTGTCATATTCATGAGCCGCCTCACGTGTGAATGTCATAGGAAGTGCAGCCAGTTCCTTCTTCTGTGCATCCCAGAAAGCCATGAAGTCTGACGGCTCTTGGGTGAAAGGTTGTATCTTATCAGCAGAGAATCCCACCTTGACATGATGCTCCGTCTTCTGTCCATCAATGACAGCCTTCAGTTTCAGGTCGAGGAATCCAGGAGTCTTGCGCGACCCGATATTAATGGTAGCTCGTCCCTGCTTGAGAGAGAGTTTACCTTTTTTCTCGGCATCAAGCATATCAGGTGCTATCTCATAGTCTATCTCCACATCTTGTGCCACACCATATTTATATAACTGTACCTCCACTCGGGCATTCTCTCCCGTCTGGTACAGCCAATCGGCATGATCAGGCGACGTAACCCACAGATAATCACTCCTGTAGGGATAGTTTTCAGCTAAAGCGATGTGTGACACCATCTGCATCAACATCACGAACGTAACAAATATTTTTTTCATCTTAGTATAGGGGTAATTATATCAATTATAAGTAGGTGTACAAAATTTCTGCTTTCACAAGCAGAATTACATTAGTTATTATTGCAAAAGTACAGTATTTTCCTGAAACCGCCAAATCTTTTCACATCTTTTTGAACTGTGCGGTTGGATTTCTGATTTATTTCTTTCGGTTCTATACCACGTGCACTCCATTTCATCCCTACGAAAAAAAATCGACCTGTACAAATGAAGCAAATATAGTTTTCAAGCGTTTTCTTGCGTCGGGATAATAGAAATATTTCATTCGTATATGAAGGTTTCTTTAATTTGTACAGGTCGCTTTTTTTCATTTTTTACCGTCACCATTTCTTTTGACACTAAAACAATTCCAACTACAGGCACATTGTGATTGTGCAAGAGCCCCTGCACAGTTGTGCAAAGGCTCATTGCACAACTGTGCCAAGCGTCCGGCACAACTGTGCAACAGCCCTTTGCACAGTTTTCTTGCGTGCTGAGGTTAAAGAATCCACAAAGAAAACTCCTCATCCTTTTTTTGGGGATGAGGAGCTGCTATAGTGATAAATAATCATTCGTATCAATAACTGAAGTTTCCCACCTTAATGGTTATTGTTTTAAAACATTAATTCTTGCGCTCCGTAGGTGCTCAGGCGCTTTGCGGAGTCTCATTAATTTAACATTAATTTTTCATTAATTATATTTATGCTCATCTTATTGCGACAGTTAAAATTAATGGTTAATTAATGTCTAATTAGTGGAAATTAATGTTGAAAATCAATACATTGGGCATTCATGTAATGTCTTTTAGGGTGGGAAAGTTCAATCAATAATTTGCGTTCTGCGGATCGAATTCTGTCCATCCACGAAGCCAGTTGTCATCGGTAGAGAATGCACCTACGTATGGAACTTTTTCAAACCAAGAAGAGAGCAGGGTATCGGTGAAGTTTGCACCAGTGAGGACAGGAGAACCTGTCTGTGGCAAGTAGTTTGCGCCTGCATATATGCCGGAAGTAAGCATTAGGTCACTGATGGCAGGGAAAAGCTTATTGCCTGGCTGAGCCTTGAAGAATGAGCTGCTGAATGACTCCTTGCCCTCATCAATGACGCTTTTGTTTGTTGCATCATAGAGTACATCGTCATACTTCTTGTTAGCATCGCTGCCTGTTACGCCCATACCTGCGAAGATAATGTTCTGCAACTTCAGGTTTCCAGCCTTTGCTACCTCCTGGGTATTACCCTTCTCGCCATCAATGATGAGTCCGATAGGATAACCTACAGCAACAGAATTGAAGCAAGCGAGGTGACTACTGCGACGAATCTGCATAGCACTCTGATACTTGCCCAGCGCTGAGCCATTCTGTGGGAACACTTTACCACCGTTGATGTACTCTGGGGTATTCTCAAAGCCATCACGTCCCATAGGACCGATGAAGGTTACGTTAGAGAATACTGCAGAGGTAAAAGGCTCTGTAAGGGAACCATCTGCATCGTTGTCACTCTCAAAACCGTTTGACTGAGAAGTATCGGCAATACGTGGATCACGAATAGAAAGAGCATACTGCACCTTGCCGTTGTAGCCATTGTCGGTATCAAACTCATCGTCCCAGCCGTTGAAGGCAACGAGGTAGCGACAGTTCACATTACCACCAAACCACTCAAATGAGTCGTCATTGGTGTAGCTCACCTGTACGTGATCTATTTGTGTACCAGCACCTACGCTACCGAAGGTAATGGCATTGATCTCCTTATCCTTCTGGAATGGATAACCGGCAAACTCTACACGGACGTAAGAGAGGACACCGCTATTGTCATTGGCGTTATTGCCACCGTGCTTTGTGCGAGGACCACCCTCAATCTGCTGACCAAGCACACCCTTGTTGTTGGTTCCACGTCCGCAGATAATCAGGCCGCCCCAATCGCCAGGTTTACGATTTCCTTTAGCCTGAGCAGATGTGAAGACGATTGGCGCAGTCTCTGTACCCTTAGCAAAGATCTTTCCACCCGGCTCGACAATGAGCGATGCGGCAGATTCCTTCTCTCCCTTGATAATGGTTCCTGGCTCGATGGTCAACTCGGCACCATCAGCAACGTATATCCAACCCTTCATGAGGTATGTACCCTTCTTCAGCGTCTGTTTACCTGTAAATATAAACTCCTTGTCACCATTACCGATAACAGTACCGCTTTCATCTTCCTTGCCAGCGACAGAGAATGTAAGGTGGTCACATGTCTTGATACTACCATCTGTGCCCCATACGTAGGCCGTAGGTGTCTGTTTGTTTCCTTCATCATCATTACTACTGCTGCATGAGCTCATGCCGAGCATCATGCTTGTGGCAACAAGTGCCATCACAATGTTTTTTGTTTTCATCTTTTCTCGTTTTTTTTTTCTGTGTGTTTATTGCCGATTCCTCGATTTTTCTAGTTATCGGCTTTTTTGAGTTAATTATTTGCTAAACTTATAGCTCAAGCTCAGGAGGAACGTACGCCCTGGTTTGTAACTTCTTGTTATCTGTTCTATCTCACCCGATTGTGTATTCTCAAATTGCTTAAACTGAACCTTCTGTGCGAGAAGGTCACGTACTGACAGACGCAGATCGACACTTCCCAGGCGCTTACTCACGTTAAGGTCAAGCTGATGGCGGGGCATCTCGTAACTGTCTGGTACACGTACGTCCGTTGCGCCACTGCCAATGCTTCGTCCCACACCGATAAGTCGCTTACCAATGGTGTTGTAAAGGAGAGACACTCCCCAGCCATCCATTATAGGGCTGGAACTCTTACCGCTATTGTAAAAAACTCCCATGTTTACAAGGTAAGGAGATTGTCCCTGCATAGGTCTGTCCTTCTCTTTGCTTCCTTCAGCAAACTCCACCTCAGACTTTATCCACGAGGCATTGAGCGAAACAGAGAACTGAGGCAGACGCAGGAATTCCAACTGCTTGCGGATGTCCAGTTCTATACCATAATTGTTGGCACCCTGGGCATTTAGGTATGAATAAATCAGATCCGTTCCACCGGCTACGGTATAAGTCCACTCTATAGGGTTGCGGAAATGCTTGTAGAAGAGTGATACGCTGACCACTTCGCCTGCATGAGGATACCACTCCCATCCAAGGTCAAGGTTGTCTATGTAAGCAGGTTTTAGATTGTGATTTCCCTGCACGTTTGAGGCAAGATCGAAATCGTAATACACACTTGTGGAGAGTTCACGAAACTCCGGACGGTTTGTTGTCTTGCCGTATGCCAATCGTACCTGATGCGCCTTGCCTGCATGAGCTACAAGGTTAAGCGAAGGAAAGAAGTCATTATATTTATAATAGGTAGAAAGTGGCGAAGGTTCCTGACGACGAGTGTGGGAGATGAGCTCTGTCTGGGAACTCTCAAAACGCACACCACCGTATGCCTCAAACTTGTCATTAAAGAGAGGAAGATGCAGCGAAAGGTAGCCACTCATGAGACGAGCTTTTGCCTCGTAGTTATTGCTCCAGTCCACCTGTTCTATAAGGTAAAGCCCGCTGTCGCCGTAATTGGCATCGGTGAGCAATTCCGTAGGGACATCCACCTGTCGCAATGACTGAGGCAACTGTCCGTTAGGCCATGCGTAGGTAAAGAACTGAGTATTGTATTTTCGGCTACGATACTCACCGTATCCACCTATCTTCAATGACGGATGCCATTCCTGCAAATGGAACTGATGTTCCCAATCCGCTGCTCCCGAAACAAGGTTCTCATCCAGATGTGATAGCTCACGATTGATGTCATTGAGGTTCTCTATCTCCATTTCTCCCGATTCCTGTTCGTAGATGGTGTAGCGCTTACGATCAGGAAGGTCACGGTTGGCGTATGCGTAACCGATGTTCCAGTTCAGTTTATCCACCTCGCCTAAAGTATGTTTTCCGCTAAGTCCCAGATTGTATGTCAGGCGACTCTGATAGTAATACTCAGCCTGCTCCATATAGTCACTCTGCGCATCATAGCCACGACGATAGGTATAGCGATCCTTCGTAAGGCGATTGAGAATCTGTTTCAGTTCAATGCGGTGATTGCCGTTTGATGGCAACCATACTATACCCAGCATAGCACCAAGACGTGTGTTGTTGTTATATTGTTGATCGATGGCACGGCGAAGATAGTTTGAACATTGATGCGTCACATCGTATGCACCAAACATATTGTTCTCCATATCCCTCAATGTCTGATAACCATTTGTGTAGTTTACGTTTCCCGTCAAGCCTATCGTGTGATTACCAGCAATCTTCCATCTATGGGCGATGTCGGCAGAGAGGCTCAGGTCGGCAAACGGTTTGCCTGATTTCGTATGCCAGTCAGTCTTTATCCCGTTAAAGTCCATGCCATTGCCTACACCGTAGATGCTCTCACCAAAGTGTGTTTCAGTATTGTATCCTCCACCTATGCCAACACTCCATGAACTGGATGTAGGCACATCCTTTGTGTTCACCATGATAAAACCTCCTGAGAAGTCGGCAGGATATTCCGGTGCAGAGGATTTTACCACCTTCAGATTATCAAGCTGACCGGAAGGAATGATATCAAACGAAAATGCTCTCTGATCGGCTTCGCTCGATGGAACGGCAGCACCATTGAGCCATACATTATTATATCTTTGTGAAAGACCACGCACCATGACGAACTTCTCATCAATGATACTTACGCCAGGTATGCGACGGATTACTTCGCTGGCATTCTTATCTTGCGTCTTCTTTATCTGCTGTTCGCTTACTCCCGTCATCGTGACGTGCGACTCCTGTTGCTCCCTTGTCGTTGCGGCTTCGGTATTATGATGCGCTGTTCCCGTTACCACAGCATCATTCAATACGTTTACGTTAGGGGATAGTCCAAGGTCTATCGTAAGGGTTGTTGCATTTTCCTCTAACTTCACCTCTTTTGATAGTGTCTTATAGCCAACATAGCGTACTGTAAGTGTGTGAACTCCCCTTGAAAGACTAATGGAGTACTTTCCTTCTACGTCAGTGCTGGCGCCTTTTCCATTCTCCGTTATCAGTGTAGCACCGATAAGTTCTTCTCCTGTCTCAGCATCCTTGACAGTTCCTGTTACAACTCCTGCCCATGTCAACAAATTAAATCCCAAAAGGCAGATAAACAAATACAATCGTTTTACCATAAAAATAATATCTCTGGTTTTCGAGTGCAAAGTTAAGGATATTTTGTTACAAGGCAGTTACGATGGTGTTGAGATATTGTTATGATAATGTTGCAAAGATGTTATATTGTTGATGTCCTGACATTTACACATCTTTGTTGTCAAAATCAACAACTGTTCTAAGAGACAAACAAAAAAGCAACCCTGCAAGTAACAGGGTTGCAAAATAGATTTAGGTGATGGTCTTTACTTTACTTATAGATTCACTTTGGAGATATAGGTCTTCTTACCTGCTTTTGCAGATACAATATACACACCTTTCTTGAGTGCCGAGGCATTGACAGTGTTGCCAAAGCTCTGCATAACCATCTCGCCACCCTCGGTATAGATGTTCACACCCTCAGCCTTCACACCCTCGATGACGATGTTGCTGCCATCAGAAGTGATTTTGGCATTGTTGTCCTGCTCAGTCTTCTGCAGACCGTTGGCAAGCTCGTCATCCTTTATCACCTTGAAAGCATCAAAGAGTGTAGCCTTACCAGCATTGTCCACTACGTATGTCTCTATCTCGATAGCGTCCTTGCTGACATTGACCTTACTGAATGTAGGTTCGCCTGTCTGTCCGAACTTACCAGAGAAGAGTTTCCAGTAGTTCTCTATGCCGTGTGCGCCGTATGCTGCCACCATCTGCTCCTCGGTACGTGGCTCATACTTCTTCTTGCCGGCAGAGTTGTTGAGGAAATAGAGCGTACCCTTGTTCACGTTGAACACGCCGCCAGCCTTACCGGTCATATTCTCTCTCACGCCGGCAGGAGTGATGGTCTCAACCTCTGTCACCTCACCAACCTCCAGCGACTTGGAGAGATTATCCACAGGGCCTATCACCTCATAGATGTGGTCATGTCCCTGGAGCGCCATATTGATCTTGAGCTCGTCAAACACTGGCAGCATGGCTTCTCTCACCGCCTTGCCGTCAGCATCATCCTGGTGGCTCCTACTGCCGGTAAACATATTCTTGTGGAAGGTAGCCACGCGCCACTTTACATCCTTGTTGGTCTCCACCTCCTTACGCATCCATTGTGCCAGGGCATCGAAATAGCCCGGTGTGCGCCAGTCCTCATAGTTGATGACGAGGAAGAGGGCATCACCATACACCACGGAGAAGACGGTGCCGTTCATGTCAGTACGAACAGGCGAGGTGGCATTGAACGTGGTGTCGTTGTTGAAGTGATAGAAGAAATTGTGGTTGTTACTCGTATCGTGATTTCCCTGTGTCACGAGGAGCGGATAGTTGCTCCATACATCCTGCATGGTAGCGAACCACTGCTCATACTCCCACTCCGAATTTGCTGCACCGGAGGTCTCCACAAGGTCGCCGTTGCAGAGTACGAAGCGCGAGTCCGGGAACATGCTCATTGCTGTATGCACCGTGTTCTGCGACACGTCGAACATTTCATCATTCTGTGCCTGTGTATCGGTGATATAGATGAAGCTGTAGCCAGAGTCAAAGGACTGCTGCGCTGTGGTGAAGTGACCTATCTCACTCCAGTTGCCCTCTGTACCCACACGGTATGAGTAGGATGTGCCAGGGGTGAGGGACTTCACCGTCACCTTGTGGCTGTAGTACGACTTCTTCTCGTTAGGAGTGATGCCTGTCAGCTGGTTCTTGCTGATGGAGTAGTTGAGATCCTTCACCAGAGTGTGGTTTGCCTCAACGGTAGTGGCGCCGGCAAAGTCTGCCTCCTTGGCATCAGCCTTCTCCACTATCTGTATCACACCGTCAGCACAAGAGGTATTGGTAAACCATGCGAATGCCATCTGTGTGGTGACATCGCCATTGAGAGTCATGCAGATGCTGTAAGGTGCTGAAGCAGAATACATCTTGCTGAGTGTGCGACAGAGTTGTGTCCATGAAGGTACGTTGAAGTCACTCTCGTTGAGGACAATCTGTCCTTGTGCGCTGGCTGCCTGAGCACCTCCCATGAGGAGGAGTGACAGCAGTGAAGTAGTTAATTTACTTTTCATTGTGTTTTTGTTTTTAGAGATGATTGTTATCCTTTGTACATAGGACTATTCAAATATTATTTACTGTTAACTGTAATGACGCTGCAAAGGTACTCACTCCATGTTACAGAAATTTTGCTATTTCATGTCAATATTATTACCGTCCGCAATGTAACCATTCCTTCACAGGTTTGCAATGGTATCGCAATAATATCCAATACCCCCACCCTCCCAAAAATGGCGATTCAACTCTGCGCCCTCATATATAACATCATTGCGAATTGTATTTTCATGCGAATACCGTCGACAACAAAGGCTGGCGGTAAGATTCGGTAGATTCACCCCTCTGTTCTGGAAGAACGAATTTGCCAGGAATAAAAAAGTTTTTCCTCTAAAGATAGTAATATTTGAGAAAAAAAGATTACTTTTGCACCACATTCCAAAAATCAATAAACACATCACTTTATGGCATACAACAGAGAATACACACCTGAACTGATAAAAGAACTTCACGCAAACGAGATATTCGTATTTGGCAGCAACATCCGTGGTATGCACGGTGGTGGCGCAGCAGCCATCGCATGTCTTAAGTTCGGAGCGAAATGGGGAGTGGGCGAAGGCCTGACCGGCAAATGCTATGCCCTCCCGACGATGGAAGGCGGAGTGGACTATATCGCCGGCAAAGTACAGAACTTCATAGCATGCGCCAAGGCTCATCCCGAACTGAAATTCTACGTCACGAAGATAGCATGTGGCATAGCAGGTTTCACCATTGAGGAGATCGGCCCTCTGTTTGTCGACGCCATCGACATAGAGAACGTCATCCTCCCCCGTGAGTTCGTGGAAGAGATAGAGTCCAGGTGAGGACAGATATTGATGTCGTTGTTACTGAAATTTGCACTTTTCATATACTTTTTATATTTGTACTATAGATAATTGAAAATAAAATATTACCTTTGCATTAATATATAAATAAGTAGTATAGGGAAAAGAATCTAAACGGAATAAAAGTCGTACGAGAAGAGAATATACATTAAGCGGATTCAGATATGACAATAGAAGAAATACTCAACAGCAAGGAAAGTCAGACTTTCGATTGCAAAAGCATACAGATAGATCCCAAAGCATTGGCTGTGCCCATCGTGGCAATGGCGAATGCTGATGGTGGCGTACTTGCTATTGGTGTATCTGACAAGACACGTAGAATAGAAGGCGTTGACGGAAAAGAAGAACGTCTCAACGAACTGCTACGTGTGCCTTTCGACTTCTGCAACCCATCTGTCAGGGTAAAGTGTGAGTATCTTCCATGTACTGACTTTGAAGGTCATGACAATCGTATTCTGTTGATGCATATCCCTGCCAGCGGTCAGCTCCACACAAACCAGGCAGACGAATGTTTCATGCGTGTTGGTGATAAGAGCAAGAAACTCAACTTTGACGAGCGTATGCAGCTTCTCTATGACAAGGGCGAACGCTACTATGAGGACAAAGATGTGTATGGCGCCACCATCAACGATGTTGATATGAACCTTGTGAATGACTACATCCAGGTCATTGGCTACAGCAAGTCTGCCATGGAATACCTGCGAGAGAATAATGATTTCGTAACAGAGGTAGATGGTCAACAGAAGATAAGCACCGCCTGCATTCTTCTATTCGGCAAGAATCCACAACGCTTTTTCCCTCGCGCTCGTACCCGTTTCATCCGCTATGAAGGAACAGAGGAGAAAGTCGGTACAGAGATGAATGTCATTAAAGACGTGACCTTTGAGGGAGCCATCCTCAATCAGGTTCGTCGCACCATCGACTATCTAGAAACACAGGTGCGTGAACATTCTTACCTTGGTGATGATGGACTGTTCCGTACTGATCGTGACTATCCTCAGTTTGTCATCCAAGAGATGGTGGTCAATAGCGTTTGCCATAGAGCATACAACATCAAGGGAACCGAAATTCAGATAAAGATGTTCGATGATCGCCTTGTCTTTGAGACTCCTGGCGATCTCCCTGGTCTCGTTCGTCCGGACAATATCCGTCACACTCACTTCTCACGCAATCCCAAGATAGCTCAATACCTAAAGGCTTACAAGTACGTCAAGGAGTTTGGTGAGGGCATGGATCGCATCTATCGTGAGCTAAACGTCAACCACACCAATGCGCCAAAGGTTCATCTTGATGCCTTTATTCTAAAGATTTCTGTCTATAAGAATACATGCAAGTTGATAGAAAACGAGTCAGTTGTCATAGAAAAGTTGACAGAAAAGGTGTCTGAAAACGTGGATAGGGTGTCTGAAAAGGTGTCTGATGTCATAGGAAACGATAAAAAGTTGACAGAAAAGGTGCCTGTAAATGCAGATAGGGTGTCTGAAAAGAATACCGAGGTGTTTGAAAAGGTGCTTGAAAAAGCGCAGGCTGCAGGAGAACACTTATCAGAGAACCGTATCTCTATCCTTAGAATAATGATTGCAAATCCGTATGTCACCCGACCAGAAATAGCAAAAGTGTTAGGCATCAGCTTAAAGTCTGTTGGAGCTAACATCGCCGCAATGCGAGGCAAATACCTCAACCGAGTAGGACCTGACAAAGGAGGCTTCTGGGAAGTAATAATTGATTAATACGATAATATGACTCAACCGCAAGCTGTAATAGAAGCAATAGAAAGCCTTGGAGGTATTGCGCCTCTTGGCAAGATTTATCAGGTGGCGTTGCAAAATCCTGATTGTACTTGGGGAACTCAAACTCCTCAAGCTTCCATCAGACGTATTGTGCGCCATACAAAAGGAATCTATGTGGTGCGCAAAGGTCTTTATGCGCTTGAGTCACATCGCAAGCAACTTGAAGCAAATGGTATTGTAGAAGTAACGAGTGCCAATGCAAATTCAAGCGAGATTCAGCAGTTTACGCATTACTATTATCAAGGCCTATTACTGAAGGTTGGTGAACTCAGACACCTTGATACGTTCGTACCCAACCAGGATAAAAACCGCATGTTCCTACAAGAGGCAACGCTTGGTGATCTACGAAGTCTCAATGAGATTCCTAACTACACTTACTCTCAGTTGGTTCAACGCTCGAGTACAATAGATGTCATCTGGTTCAACGAACGCAAGATGCCTCATTCGTTCTTCGAGGTAGAACACTCAACAGACATACAGAACTCTCTGTTAAAGTTCTGCGACCTGCAGGATTTCAACGCGCGAATGGTGATTGTAGCCGATGATTATCGCAAAGACGAGTATCTCCGCAAACTCAGCGAAACCGCCTTCCGTGAACTCCGCGAACAGAAGCGCGTCAGCTTCCTCTCGTACGATGAGTTGGATAGGCAATACGAAAATGCATTGGCGGATTCGCAGAGAGGGTTTATATTGTAAACAAAAATATGAACGTAAATAATATATGGCAAAAGATTTAACCACATCTGCGCTCGACAGGCAGAATATACTTAATAACCCTGTGGCTTTACCCAGAATCAAAGAAGGTCTTGGGGTTACGGCTTTGGAGTTTGATGGGCAGTTTGTGCTGACCAAACAAATGGTAGCAGATTTTTATGAAGTAGATGTGCGTACCATAGAGAACATACTTAAAGCGAACGATGAGGAATTGAAGCAAAACGGTTATCAAGTGCTAACGGGCAACGCCCTGAAAGAGTTTAAGTTACGTTTTGATACCGAAATCGACTTCGGTATCAAAACTGTGCGCTTTGGCATCTTCGATTTTCGCTTATTCCTCAACATCGGCATGCTACTCACCACAAGCGAGAAAGCAAAGATGGTTCGAACCCGTATCTTGGACATCGTTATTGCAACCATCAACGAGAAAACAGGTGGTGGTACAAAATACATCAACAGACGCGACCGTGATTATCTATCTACCGCCATACATGAGGAAAACTATCATAAGAATCTGGTAGATGCTGTTCGTGAGTTTGTAGATGGGCATAAGAATACAAAATATGCCCAGGTAATGGATTTTATCTACAAGGCTGTTTTCTGTGAAAAAGCAAAGGAATACCGAAAGCTCCTTTCGTTGGATGAAAAGGATAACGTCCGTAGAACACTCTATGCTGAAGTTCTCAGATGTGTTTCTTCCTTCGAGAATGGTGTCGCATACGAGCTGACAATGAAAGCAAAGAATCTTGGCAGAAATCTCACTATTGCCGAAGTTGGAGAAATCACCCAGCAACTAGCAGAGCATCCTCTTCAAGCACCATACGTATATGATGCTCGTCAGAAGATGGCAAGTCGCGATCTTGCTTTCCGTGATGTATTCCATGGTAACATTGCAGAATACCTGAAGGCCGTAACGCCAGAAGAGTTTGACCGTTTCATTGGAAGCAAGTCGCTTGACTTTGATGCTATCATGGCATTACCCGAAAACAAGGAAGTATTGAGAATCTTAAAGACTGACGGCAATGAATGAGATTCAATACATAACCTGGGACGAACTGATGTACGTTTATGGCAAGACGGTCGAAGATAGCGGTGGCGGTTTTGCTGGATTAAGGGACAAAGAACGTATAGAATCTGTACTTGATTGGATACAAAATGATTTGTATTACCCAACATTTGAGTCAAAGCTCACCTTCCTTGTTTCTCGTATCTGTACAGGTCATCTCTTTGATGATGGTAACAAGCGTATGTCCCTCACTCTTGGTGTATATTTTCTCCATAAGAACGGACGCTATTGGGCAGAGGACTTCCCAGAAGACCTTCAGTTAGAGATGGTAGAAGCTATGAGCAAGAACGCTTTGTGAAACATAAAGAATAAAATTAGTATGCCTTCAAAACCACGCACATACGAAAACTTCGGTGAGTACCTTTACTGGTCATACGCTAACCTGCAAATGCTGCATTATGCACTTAATGCAGGTAAGACAAAATATGACCGTATGTGCTATATGATACGCTCCAAAGCATTCAAGGCATACAAAGAAGGGCGTTGGAATATCCATGACTTGCTGGAGTTCAATGTGGAGAAAATCAGACAGAATAACTATTGCTGGTATTGTGGCAAGGAGATGGAACCATCCAAATTGACAAAAGATCATGTGTTCCCTCGCTCGAAAGGTGGCGGTAACGATATGGACAATATCATCATGGTGTGCAAGACGTGCAATAGCAGCAAAGGCGATATGGATTTGTTTGAATGGTACGCAGAAGTTCGCAAGGAATGGCCACCCATCAACGTGTTCGTTCATTACTTGAAGAACATCTACCTCTATAGCATTGAGAACGGATTGATGGATAAACATTGTGAGGAACTGGACGCAATGGATTTACCATTCAACTGGCGATACATCCCGATTGACTATCCACAACCGGAGGTGTATATGTAAATTTTGTAAATTTCAAAATTGAATGATGACTCTTAAAGGACTTTGCAAATACTATATCAGCTGTGTGGCGCTTGAAAACAATACAACGCTGAGAGCTTCCCTGAAGGACGAAAAATCTTTCATGGAATTGCCATGGATTAGCAATAAGGTTCTGAAAAGTGCTGAGGTGGGTGCTTTTCTCCGTGGCAACCGTGAAAAGGAGAAAGAATTGTTGATAGGATACCCTATTTTGAAAACAAAGCATTTTCTTTCGCCTGTCTTTATCATACACGTCACTTATAATGACGGACAACATGGTAAGCCGGAGGGATTCGTCGTCGATGACGAGTTGCTTATCAACAAGGATGTTATAGATAAATACTCAACAAACGATAAAACGGAGAATATTTACGAACTTCGCGAGTTGGAGGCAGAACTTGGTTTCACAGAGGGGCATACATTGTTCTCTGATCTTCCTGACAAGGTAAGGTTATTACGTACAATCCGTCCTAACTGGGAATGGGTTGACGAACTCGACTATGGAAATATGCGCAAAGGTGCCATCCGTCCTACTGATGCTGATGGCATTCTCAATAGAGCCATATTGTTCGCAAAGGATCCTACTCCTTATACCGTGGGATTGGGCAACGAACTTGCCAGATTGGAAGAATGGGGCGAGCTGGATATTCGTCATTCCATTCTGTGGAAGTTCATCCATAAGCAGTTTGACAAAGCGAAAGTTTTCAACAAAGAGATTTTTGAAGTTCTTCCTCTTAATGACGAGCAGAAGGAAGCCGTGAAGTCGGCGCTTTCTGCTGATGTTACATTGATAGCAGGACCTCCGGGAACTGGTAAGACACAAGTCGTTGCCAACCTCATCATAAATGCGTGCATCAATGGGCAGAACGTATTGTTTACCAGCAAGAACAACAATGCCGTCGATGTGGTCGTCAAGCGAGTCAATTCTCTCAATAAGAAACTCCCTCTGGTATTGCGTTATGAGAAAAGTGCCAAACAATGCATTACAGAGTACGTTCAACAATGGGAAAATGCACGCGCAAAGGAAACTCCTTCTTCTGCGGCTTATGATGCATACAAGAGTGTGTATGCAAGCTACGAAAGAAAACGTACGCAGAAGCAGCTGATAGTGGAAGCTCGCAATCGTCTTGACGAATTGGAGCAGAATATTTGTTCTTTGCGGAGTACTTACGGCTCGCAGATAGGTATATTGACGGATAGTGAAGTTATATATGCTGAATCTGCTTACTCTGAGTTTTGCACTGGGCGACAGACATTATCAGACGGACCTCAAAGCTTCATGGATAAGATGTTTCGCTCTAAATGGGAGAAACGTTCTGCAGAATGTCTTAAGCAAGCATGTGAAGTCGTAAATTCATTCATGGTGAAACATTATCCGGAACTGATACTGTCACCGAGAATGTCAGAACGTGAACGGATGCATTTTGATACCATTTTCAAGCAGTTGATTTACGACCTCCGACTTATTGCAGATTACAACCACCAATTAATTGTTCTGCGAGATTCTGCCTCATTGGAGCAACTTGATGCGGCTATGATGGCTGAGCATGTAGAGCTTGAAGCGAAGGCAAAAACAGCTTGGAATTATTGGCTTGACCAGCACACTCGTGTGTTCAACACAGAGAACCGTGGTGCTATGCATGATTACATCAGTATGGTTGAGCATGATAATGTGGATGCTTATACTCATCAGCTCAAGTCAATGCTACCTGTTAGTGCCATCACCTCGCTTAGTGCTCGCAGGCGTTTGCCATTCAAAGAGGCCGTCTATGACCTGTTGATTATTGATGAGGCAAGCCAATGTGACATTGCTTCGATGGTACCGCTCATGATGCGTGCAAAGCGAATCGCTGTAATTGGAGACAAACAGCAACTGAGTCACATTTGTCTGCTCAGCAAGCAAACCGACCTTTCGCTCATCAATACACATGAGATTGAGGCGCGTTGGTCGTACCGAGGTTCTTCTATCTACGACTTTGCTGAAAGTATGGCAGAAGCAGAGAATATCATTCAATTGCGTGACCACCATCGCAGTTTTCTTGACATCATACAATTCTCCAATCAGGAGTTCTATGATAATACTTTGCGCATAGCAACGGATTATAGCCGATTACAATCACCCAACAATGGAAAGCCCATTCTTGGCATGCAATGGATGGATGTCAAAGGCAAAACTATTCGACCAGAGACTGGTGGCGCATACAATCTGAAGGAAGCAGAGGGCGTAATTCGTATTCTTCGCAGATTAGCCATTGAACTGGAGTTTGAAGGATCAATAGGCGTAACCACACCATTCCATCTGCAAGCAGACATAATAACTAAAGCGTTGGAACGAGATGCTGAACTGCGGAATCATTTGGAACTGCACAATAACATTCTAATTGATACCGTACATAAGTTTCAAGGCGATGAACGTGATGTTATCATCTTCTCGCCTGTTGTTTCTGATGGAACTAAGTCGCAAAGTTTGCAGTTCCTAAAGTCAACGGGAAATCTGTTCAATGTGGCAATAACACGTGCCAGAGCATTACTTGTGACCGTAGGTGATAAAGCATACTGCAAACATTCTGGTGTATCGTATCTAGAACACTTTGCCGAATATAGTTGTGGTGAGGATGCGCCAGTCGAAGCATCCGAGTGGGAGCACATGTTGCAAAAAGCATTATCTGATGCTGGCATTCCTGTGACCGCTCAGTATCACGTTGACATGTATTATCTCGACCTCGCATTATTCCACAATGGCAAGAAACTTGACATTGAAGTAGATGGGGCAATGTATCACCAAACATGGACTGGTGAACTCTGCTACAACGACCAACTCCGTAACCAAGCCCTCATGCGTCAAGGTTGGGACGTGATGCGTTTCTGGGTGCAACAAGTACGCGACCAGTTGCCTTGGTGTGTGGATCAGGTGAAGAAATGGATGGAACAGAATTAAAAGACATTGTTGAACGAAAAATTGAAATTTACAAGTTTTGCTGAGGCATAGACAATAACACATAACCAATCGAACAATGAATCGCGAAGAAGCTATAGCCCACGGTATGGAAGTGCACGAAACTAAGCACTCCATGAAGCGCAGATGCCCTTGGCATGACTACCGCAAGAAAGGCACTTATATGCTGACTCTTGTGGTGGAAGGTCGTGTGCCGTTGTTTGGTAAGTTGAAAGGAAGTGCAGAGGCTCCTCTTGGTTCTCCCAATGCTCCTCGCGTTGAGTACTCGGAGTTAGGAAATGCCATCCTAAGAGACGAGATTTGTAAGATCAACAAGTTCTACCCACAGGTGGAGGTGTGGAAGACCTGTATCATGCCCGACCACATCCACATGATCGTCAGAGTAAAGGAAGACCTCCCGGAGAAGAAGCATCTGGGACTAGTGGTAGCAGGCTTCAAGGGAGGCAGTTCGAAGGCAGCCATGAAGGTAAGGGGCATGGGCGGACACCCATTGAACGGTAGCCATAACAGCAGCGCCACGAACAGCAGAGCCATGAGCAGCAGAGCCACGAACAGCGGAGCCATGAGCTGCGGAGCTACTGTTCCTTTGCCGTCCGGCAAAGTCAAAGTGCCCCCCCTTTTCGAAGAAGGCTACAACGACAAGATCCTGCTGCACGAAGGGCAGCTGGACAACTGGAAGCACTACCTTGACGACAACCCCCGCCGCCTGATGATGAAACGACTAAATCCTGAACTTTTTACTGTGCTGACGGGTATGGAAGTAGCAGGAGAGCAATGTCAAGTGGTTGGCAATCGTTTCTTGTTGGACATTCCTGAAAAGATGGCGGTTATTGTGCATCGGAGATATACGGACGAGGAAAACGCACGAATGAGAGAAGAATGGTTAGCATGTGGTGAGCGAGGTGGTGTGCTGGTAAGTGCGGCCATTTCGCCCAAGGAGAAAGAGGTGTTGCGTGAAGCTATGAACCGTGGTTACAACATTATCCTGCTTAGGGAAAACGGATTCCCAAAACTATACAAACCTGTTGGAGAAGCCTTTGATGCGTGTGCAGCGGGATTGTTGTTGCAGATAAGTCCTTGGGAGTTCCATATGGAAAAGAAAGTAATAACGAGGGCGCAATGTCTTCACCTAAACGCGATGGCAGAAAGGATTGCTGACAATGGGTAATAATAACAAACAATGGTAAGCGGCAAAACCGCTTGGGACAGTTGCATTAAGTTACTGTCCACGTCTGTTTTGCTGACGGTATTGCGCTAAATACAACCACTATGTTCCTCTACCAAAAACTCATAGATCGTTCTACTCTGCGTCAGGGATTTCAGATTCCGGTGGAGTTTCATCACCTGTTGAAGGCGATGCCTGGGGGTATGCCTCAGCATGGCGAAATGCGAAACGTAAAGGTGGTGATAGATGGTGTGGGCTATGATGCGCAACTCAAGAACCAGGGCTTTGACCGTTCGAAGTATGACGGACATGCGGACGTGATACAGATAAGGTATAGCGAGGGTTCGGAACTCGTCAAGCGGTTGCGTGAGGTGTTCTGCTCGACATGGAACTATGTGGAGAGCATCAAGAACCTACCGGAGAACATCAACCGCAAGTTCACCATCCGCATTCCCGAGGAACATCAGGAGTTTCTTGCCCTAAGCACTACTGATTTGCCAAACGTCTTCGTTGCCGATTGCGTAACAACGGCTATCAAGGTAGAGGTAAAAACAGAGGTAAGCAAGATGTCGGAACTCGATTTTGAGACCTTTGAACCACGTGAGGACAAGAGCGCTGGTATCAAACAAGTAACTCGCTTGCAGAAAGTTCGTCAACTTGATCGTTCCATTGGTGACTCGCTGAAACTGTTATACGACTATCGTTGTCAGATGACTGGCGAGAAGGTGGGCGATGAGTATAATGCCTTTGTGGTAGAAGCCCACCACATCATCCCGTTTACCGAGAGCATGAATAACGATACCTCGAACATAATCATTCTCTCGCCTTCGTACCATCGCATCATTCACAAGGCAAAACCTGCGTTTGACCGTCCAAGCCTCTCCTTCCACTTCCCGAACGGATTGGTTGAGAAGGTGAAGATTGATAAGCATTTAAATGTATAAACAATATGACAGAACAGAAATATACGATACAAGGTCTGGACGAGTACATCCGACAAGGTGAACCTCAGCAACGTGAGCGTGGTGAGGCGTGGAAAGTGGCTATCGGCCTGCAACAGGTGGATGGTTTGCAGACCTCTGATTATCTGTTTGATACGGCTCGTAAGCACATCGAGGGTGACATTACCATCGAGGAGGCCAAGGTGCTGATTGACTCATACTACAAGTCGGCAGAAAACAGGAAGTCCGTCGAGAATGATAGAACGGAGGAAGCTGATAAGGTATCGACTCGTATCACGGAGATTTTGGCAGAAAAAACCTTCTCGTTTACTCCTGCTCAGTTGACTTCCATTCACCGCAGGTTGTTCGATGGCATCTACAAACTTGCAGGTCGCATACGTGACTATAATAT
Source organism: Prevotella sp. (assembly GCA_045617365.1). Taxonomy (GTDB): domain Bacteria; phylum Bacteroidota; class Bacteroidia; order Bacteroidales; family Bacteroidaceae; genus Prevotella. Next base: position 42,372 of record JAZLIN010000034.1, read on the forward strand.
CACGAAGAACGAATGGGTGCTGGGAGGCAAGACCGTATATTATGCAAGTGCCGACACGATTAGCGACACGCTTGACTATGACATGGGACAGGAGCGTGAGTTCAAATACGAAGGTGTGAATGTGGATGATGCTATCAGACATTTGACTCGTTTCTGTGCTAACCTATGGCAGATTCATCCTTTTTGCGAAGGAAATACACGAACAACGGCAGTATTTATGATAAAGTACCTGCGCACGCTGGGATTCAATGTAGTGAACGATGTTTTTGCAAATAACTCATGGTACTTCCGCAATGCCTTGGTTCGTGCCAACTTCCGAGACCTACCAAATGGAATAACAGAAACGACAATCTATCTGGAGCGTTTCTTCCGCAGTATGTTGTTAGGTGAGCAGCATGATTTGAGGAATAGAATCATGCATGTGGATTGGGGAAAGGTTGAAGGAAATGCTGTTCAAAGTGCAAAATCTGAGCTCCAAAGTGCAATTACAAGTAAAGAACTGCCCCTAAAGTGCAAAAATTGCACTTTGGAAGAAGCGGCAGTATTACGTATAGTGCAAAAGAATCCTACTGTTACCCAGAAGGAAATTGCTACAGAAATAGGCAAATCGGAGAGAACAGTCAAGACGATTACCGTTAATCTGCAAGAGAAAGGTATTCTGCAAAGAGTAAACGGCAAGCGTAATGGCAGATGGGAAATAAATAATGACAGTTTATGGCAAAAATACTTGAAATACGAAATAGTACGGCTGAATTCCTGACCTTCCTTGCAGAGAACAAGGAAGATGGGGTGCAGGTAGTGTACTGCGATGAAACAATCTGGGCGACTCAGGTAGCCATGGGAGAGTTGTTTGGAGTATCATCCAAGACGATTAACGAGCATCTGACGAACATCTTTAATGAAGGTGAGTTGCAAAAAGAGTCAACTATCCGGAATTTCCAGATAGTTCAACTTGAAGGTACCCGCAAGGTGAATCGTGAGCCAATGTTCTACAACCTCGATGCTATTATTAGTGTGGGGTATAGGGTAAGTTCTATCCGTGCTACCCAGTTCCGTCAATGGTGTACTTACATCCTACGTCAGTATGCCATCCGTGGTTATGTGGTGGACAGAAAACGTATGGAGAATGGTTCCTTTCTGAATGAGGACTACTTTGAGCATCTGTTGGCAGAGATCAGGGAGATTCGTCTTTCTGAACGCAGGTTCTATCAGAAACTGACGGACATCTATGCAACTGCTATTGATTATAACCGTGATGCACCTACTACAAGGTTGTTCTTCAAAAAAGTCCAGAACAAGATGCATTATGCGGTACATGGTCACACAGCTGCAGAGTTAATCGTGGAACGAGCTGATGCGGAGAAGGAACACATGGGACTCACTACTTGGGAGAATGCTCCTGATGGTAAGATTGTGAAGACGGACGTGTCTATTGCCAAGAATTATCTGAAAGGAAATGAATTGGAGAGTCTCGGTCAGTTGGTCAATGGTGTACTTGAACTTGCTGAGCGTATGGCAAAACGCCATATCCCGATGACCATGGAGGATTGGGCAAAGCGTATAGACATCATCCTTGAAGCAGGTGGTGACGAGATATTGCATGATGCAGGGCGCATTACGGCTGAGTTTGCAAAGGAATATGCTGAAACTGAATTTGAGAAATATCGTGTGATACAGGATCGACTATTTTCTTCCGATTTCGATAAGCTGACTGGAGGTCAACTGCCAGAATTGCCATTTGATGATGAGTAGTGTTACCTTTCAAAGTGCAGAGCAGTTTCTAAAGTGCAAAAAAATGCACTTTGGAAGAAGTCGTACAAAACAACAACTCTTATAAACGCAAGGAAATGTCAAAAGCAACAATAAAGAAGTTACTTCTATCCATGCCAAAGGAAGAAATCATTGGCATGGTTCTGGAAATGTATGATGCTCGCAAGGAAGCAAAGGAATATCTGGAATTTTATGCCAATCCTGATGAGGACGGCAAGTTGGAGGAGTACAAGAAAATTATCACAGAAGAATTCTATCCAACAAAAGGGCGTCAGGAACCTAAGACTCGTTTTGCTGTATGCAGAAAGGCGGTTTCTGACTATAAGAAGTTGAAGCCCTCACCCGACAAATTGGCGGATTTGATGCTGTGTTATGTTGAGAATGCTTGCCGATTCACATACGATTATGGTGATATGTGGGAGCAGTACTACACTTCTGTAGAAAATAACTTTGATAAGACCATGGCATTTATAGCCAAGAACAATCTACTGGAGCATTTCAAACCTCGTCTTAAGATGTGCGTTAGATGGGCTTCGCCTTGTGGATGGGGATTTGCTGATACAATAGCTGATATTTACTATGAATATTTTCCATAGGACCAAAAACGTGAAGATTTATACCTAAAAAATCACCTCACCCGACAACCAAACCGACAAGTTACCCGACATCCACCCCCGTACTTTGGGCGACAAGTTCGAAACAGGGGATTTTTATCAACAATGTGTTATAACTTATTGGTGATCAGGGAGTACACATGCAAAAAACGTGTTATGGACGTGTTATGTAAGAATGTGATAGAGTTTATTGTATTGTGATTTTCTATATGAAACATTCACTTTTCTCTATCAGTAACTAGTATAGGGATTAGCGATGTTGCTTCTTCAAGGTATTCTTCAGCATTTTCACCAAAGAGGATTTCTGCCCAGACTCTATCAACATCACGAACCTCTGGCGAATGGAGATTTATGAACTCTGTGATAGGTGTTGAGATGATTCGCTGAACCTGCTCTTCTGTGAAAAGTTCTGTAACTGGAACGTGAAGAGGTCCATAATCTCTTTGCTCCAACTTACGAAGTCCTTTGCGATTGTTTCCATATGCTTCGCATTCGAGCTGATAGAACACCGTAGAGAACCATGATGCCAACAGCTTTGAGCGTTGCTCATCGGCTTCAATAACAAAGAAGTTCGTGGATACGTATGTTGGTTTGTCACTGATAAACACACGTCCAGTACTCCTGAGCATTCGAGGAAGCATTACGCAATGTGCTGGTGAGCAATGTTCGCTTTCCATTTTTAGTATCTCTACATACTCATCAGCAGATTTCTGGTCTTGGCGTTGTTTCTTGTTCTATTCTGTTCTCCAATTCGGATTGAACCAATGACGACGTTTCTGCCATTGCTCTAATGCCTGTAGTGCATGATTGCGGAACAGGTCAAAATCAATGGTTATTGGATATATTCTGTCTTTCTGCTCTTTTGCCGATAGTACATACATTCCATGCCAACCGTTTGTAGGGAACTCTTCTGTACCACCATTGACCATTGCCTTGAACTTAGGTAACTTCAGGAAATCTCCATCAAGGACAAACACAACGCTCCAGAAGAATGATTGCATAGCATGAAGAGAAGGTTCACGGTCACGCGTAACTCTATCACGGATACTTGTCTTTGCTTGTATACACCCAAAGCATTGTTTCTTTCCATCTACATTGACAATGGCATAAAGGTCGAAGATATTTCCCTTGATTTGCTCTTTTAGCCAACTGATATCACGAGGCTCATTATCAAGTTCTTCAGCTTTAATCAAAGTGTTAAGATCTCGTTGAAGGACAATCTCTATATTCGTACCATGCAATGACAGTGTGGCAAGCTCTTTTATCATTTCCTCGAAAGCATGACCACTTGATTTTTTCCAACTTTGATCGGCACTTATAACTTTTTGTATTGTTTCAATATTATGAATGCCTGATTTCTTAAAAAGGTGAACGCGATAGATAGCACTCCAAAGTTCTTCCACCTTAGGACTCTCTATTTTACGCAGACCTTCAATTACAGAATAGCGAATCGCCGATTTCTGTGATTCTTTATCCCAATCATCCTCTATTTTCTCAGAAATAGTTTTTCCTTTAAATTCTTTTTTGAGAGACTCAAAACACCTCTTATACTCTTTTTGATAAGTGTTGAGGCAGAATTTATAGTAGTCAAATGTTGCCATTGTTATTGATATTGAAAAGATTAATAATTTGAAGCCCCCATGCATAAGCAAGTAATGGAGGAACAGCATCACCTATTTGCTCGTATTTGTCTTGCACGGTTCTATCAATATGAGGTACTATATAAGGACCACCAACAAAGTTGTACGAATCAGGGAAGGATTGCAATCGTGCACATTCTCTAACGGTAAGGCAACGATCATGTTGTGGATGAACAAATTCGTCCAAACAATGACTTGTCACCGTTGGAGAAGGTTCATTTTCCTTCAATCGCAAATTACGTTTGATAAACATCTTCTTTGGCATAATGCGTTGCTCTTGAAGTCTCTCACGTTCCTCTCCTTGGTATCGATCAAATAAAGTCTTCAAACTTTCTCCAGGTCCAAGTAATGCGAAACGCTTTAATGTGCATTCGCGGTGCTTCATTGGTAAATGATTTGTAATCTTATCATTTCCCAATCCTTCGCGTTTCCAAAACTTATCATCACGCATCAATGCATAGTAAGTATTATCATTTTCTATATATTCCGTTCCTTCAATACCAGAATTCGGTATTACATTTGGCAATCCCATAAGCGCATCTCTTACGTTTGCTGGTTTGCGTGTTTGGTTGGGTTCTGAAAGCCACCAATCATCGTAACGGGTTGCAAGAATAAAGAAACGATTTCGCTTTTGAGGAACACCAAACTTCGTTGCGTCCAAAACCACCTGAATCATATTCTTATAACCAGCTTCCACAAGTTCTTTGCGTAGAATCTCAACAACAAGTGTTGGTGAATCTTTGTGAGCTTTCTTTGACGTAATCGCTGGTACATTCTCAAATAGAATCATTTTTGCCTTCGACATTTGAGCAATACGTATTCCCTCTCGGAATAAGAACTGACGATCATCGTAAAAAGAACGTGAAGTATTACCTGCTGTTGAGAACGTTTCACAAGGCATGCCTGATGTTACCAAATCAACTCCATCTTCTGGAATGTATGGCAACACCATGCTTTCGGTCACATTTCGAATATCCGAGTGGATAATATGCACCTCTGGGTGATTTGCGGAGTAAGTCTCACAGCAACTTTTAATGTACTCAATTGCCACAAGGGTAGTAAATCCTGCAGCATGTAAACCTGTACAAATGCCTCCAGGACCTGCAAAGCAATCAATATGTGTAAAAGTTTTGCTCATTATTTATTACTTTCTATGAGTGAGAATAAATCTTGTTAAACATTGCACTTGAATCTTCCCAACACATGGTGCTTAATTCTTCAAGTGAAAGATAATCAAATTTTGCTATTTCTTTTAATCTTTTCACCACGACTGGAAGTTCATTTGGCAAATCGTCACACAACTCTTCTGCAACGGTGGTGAAACATTCTTTCGTAGTGAGCATGACTTTCGATTCATGAACATCCTTTTCAGTTATCTTGTTATCACTAACAATCAATTTATGGTACTTTGTTCGTTGTTGGCGACATTTTCCTTTTTGGAACTTTATGATCTTTACATCAACCAGTTCTTGGTCAAATGGTTTTCCTTCTACATCCCAAACATCAGTCAATGTACCATGTAACCGAAGTTGATATTCGAATTCATCATCAATCTTTCTGCGATATTTTGGTACAATCGCTATCAACTCACCTTCATCCTTCAATAGTAGAATAGCCCTCAGGATGAAATACATGTAGAGGTTGGCTTTATTTGAGATGCTCATTAAGCCGCATGCCATCTGCAATTTTTGCTTGGTAACACCCAATTCAGACATTTCGTCAATCTCCTCCTGACGAACATACGGAGGATTCATAATGATACCGTCGAACTCTTCTTCTATATTAAAGAAGTCACAATTAAGTAGTTTGCATCTCTCAGAATAGGGATTATTAAACATATCAAATGAATCCTTGTCAATCTCCACAGCAAGAACGTTATGGTCTGTATTCTCCAGCAAGCTCTCTACAAATACGCCACCACCGAAACATGGGTCAAGAACCCTTGCTCCGTTAGCAATTGTAAACAGATTAACCATGTAATCTGCCACCATTCGTTTTGTATAAACTTGTCCGAGATTCATTTCGTAGTTTTCTGCAGAATGATTATGCGTTTAAATACGCAGTTGCAAAAGTAATAAAATTTATTAAATTATGAAAGGGATGCAAGGTTTTGAACTACACTTTTCTTGATATTTAACATGATAAGGTGGCTTTTTAGGCAGTAAACTTATGCCAAAGTGTCTTTTCTTATAGGGAAGTGGCGAGAAACATTGTCAGCAGAGCGGCGAAAAGGTGCGTGAAGGGTTTGGGGCATGTTTCTTACATCTACCGGAGAGAGAAGCGACTAAACACAATATTTTCTTGACGGAGAAGGACGTAATGATGCAGGAAACGCTGCGTCTATGTACTTCCCGAATGAGTTTAGTAATGGAAACAGTGTTTGTACAGTAGGTTTATGAAAATTCTAGGCAAACAGGTGATTGTATGGAAAAGTGTCCGTCGGAGTAAGCGCCGGTGACGAAACTATGATTATACATGTGTTCACAATGAATTAGCCGATTCGAAGTGAATTGTTACCTTAAGAATTCTTCTAAGGTTTAAGTGTTTGTATATCTATTAGTATATTGTCGTATATATACAGATAGAACAAAGAGACAAAATAGCATTAAGAGGAATGTGCTACAATAAGTCAGGATTCTCAGCAAAAAATGTCCATTGGAAGCCAGGTATACGCATAGTAAAACAAATAGAATGATATCAATAACAATTATTGCGATTAGATATTTGTTCATACGTTTCATTCGTTGCATATACTTCTTGGCGAAAAACAGATCACTCCTTGTTACTGGATCTTCGTTTTCGGAAGTTGTTATTTTGTCTGTTAATGCTCTAATCACTTGTTTGTTAGACTCCATAAAGGAATATACCACTGTGAAGATTGTTATTGCAATTCCGAGTACGCCCAAAAGCAAGGAGACACATATGTTATCTAACGTTGAAAAGAATGTATCAGGCAGAGCGTTACACATGTCCATTGGTAAGATAGTTGGTTATTACTGCTGTGAAATTCCTGACCATTATTTGAGCATCAGTCATGTGATTCATTTCATCTATGGTTATTTCTTGTGTTGAACTATATTTTGCAAGTAATGTAGAACTAACATTACCATTTTCGTCCATTTCTTGACTTATTGTTTTGTAATTGTTTTTATTATCCCTGTCAAAAAACATTTTGATTTTTCTTTTCTTACCAGGTTCAAAATCATTTCTATCATTAATGATATTGTGAAGGTCTTCTACTGGCACATCTTCGTATTTTATGGTTTTTGTCGTTTTTGCGGTCTGGCTTACCACATAATTGTGTAATGCGATGTGTTCGTTGTCTTCGTTTTCAATCATTACAAATGACACTTCTATTGAAGGTATATTCCGAATACCCTCAAAAGCTGTAGGTACAACAAATTTGAATGGGAAACCAAATACCTTATTTACAGTATATTTTATGGTGTTGATAATATCATTGTCATCTTTATTTGGTGTATCATACACGACAACAAGCCATTTGTTCTCCCAATTGTCGTTTCTGTTTTCTATAATAGGATACAAAAGAGCATAGTTCCTTGAACTACCCAATCTGTCATTTGCATTTATTGCATCAATATTTGCATTGCCTCTTTTCTGCAAATACAAATCGTCATAACCTTCCTTGTACTCTTCTACACAAATTATAATGGACTGCTTGTCTCCAATATTACACACATCATAATGTATAGTCTTCAATACTTTAGACTTACTCTTTCCACGATATGGTATTCTCAATTTGTCATTAGGAGAAAGATTGTTGTAATTGTCAATTAGATTGATAATGCGACTTCTCATTTGAATACATTGTTCATAATGAGAATCAAGCAAACTTGTTATCAGTGTTGGATATTTAATCTTTAATGTTGCCATAAATGTCGGGATAAAAAATCCCGTATAAAACAAAGAAATGAATTATACGGGATAATTATTATGATACGATATATCTTACTTCACCTCCTCGAAGTTAACCACTGCTGATAATCAGCAAGTTACCGCTTGATGATACAAATAAGGTACGGCATAAGCATCCTGCGAGTTAGGAATCAATAATCATCGAGAGCCATCCATGCTCCCAATATGAGTATGATTTTTATCGTTATTTCTGTATTTTTATTTGTTGTTGCAAAGGTACAAAGAATTATCCAACTGTGCAAATTATAGTGGTACAAATGTGTTCGCAGTTCTAAAATAACCACAAGGAAGGATTATGTTCGATTTACGCCATCAGTGTTGAGCATGCATCGCAATCGATCCATATCCGCTTCGAGCCCTTCCTTTGAAACGCACGAGTCTTTTGGAAGTACGTTGTAGTTCTTTGATATATTTCCCTTGTCCTTTACCTTGAACCATTCCCCGAAAACCGTCTGTAGGAATAGTTCCACGTCCAGATGTTCCTTCTCGTTGTGCTTCACTATGTTGTTGACAAGGTATTTCAGTTCTGCATTTCGAAGTTTCTTGTTATAGGCAATGCTAAATTCTTTGTCGGCAATGATGCATCCAGTTTCAATAAACAATCTTACAATGTCACATACTTTTTCTACATCTTCTACAGGAGTACCAGCAAGCGAGAATACAAGCATAGTGTACTCTTCTGTATTGGTCAGTCGCCTCTTTCGTTCTTCTTCCTGACATCGCTTGATTTCTGCTTCAAGGTTGAGCAGATGATCCCGTCTTTTCAGCACGTCCGATACATTTGCAGACAGAATATTGATTTCACGCATCCGTTTCTCGTTTTCGAGCATTAGGTTCCGTTTAATCTCTGCAACCTGTTGGTCAACCAATGTCTGTACAACCGCAGGAATTCGCTCTTGAAGAACTGTCAAAATAGCATTTGTATCAGTTTGTGGAATTTGTTTCACCGCTTCCATGATAACCTCAAATTTGGCATCAGGAAGGGAATCCTCCTGCGAATTGACACGAAACCTTTTCATCTCATCGTCCAAAGAGACTAACATCCCAGTCTTCTCATCTATCTCTGTCTGATAGAAGGATGTGTAGTACAAGACAACAATCTTATAGAGAACAACCACAGCCGCTGCACCATAGAAATACGGAATATAAGAAGACCAGTCAAACTGGGCTTTGTTGAGATTAGCAAAAGCACCAATGAAGACCATTGCCAGGACAGTAGCTATTGTCAATGCTGCAATAATCCAAACTATCTTCTCTATTATTTTGAAAAACTTCACCATAATTTATGTGCTATACAAGAATGATTATAAATCCAAGCTGTCCTCTTTGAGTAAGAAGTCGAAAAGACCGATTGTGAGTATTCCCTCCTCGTTTCGACGAGGCATAATGTGGTCTTTCACAATGATAACTTTCTTGAAAGAGTCATTGATGTTTGTCAATGAACGAGACTCCTGTATTTCCTTTTCTCTGTCAGGTATAGACAATGCCGACTGCACGTAGTATTTTTTGCTTCCAAGAGTGGCGATGAAATCCACTTCCAGTTGAATACGAATCCATTTGCCCTCTTTGTCTTGTTTCTTTATCTCCACCATTCCAACATCTACACTATAGCCACGTGTGATAAGTTCGTTGTAGATGATGTTCTCCATGATGTGCGTCTCTTCCTGTTGGCGCATATCGAGGATAGCATTTCTCAAACCGATGTCCGAGAAATAGTATTTGGATAGTGTGTTGATGTATTTCTTACCTTTTATGTCGTAGCGTATTGCTTTATTTAACAGGAACGACTCAGACAGATAGGTGAGGTAATTCGCAATCGTCTGACTGCCAATGCTTACATTCTTAACACTTTTGAAGGTGTTCGACAATTTAGTAGGATTGCATGGAGCACCTATAGACGAAGCCAAAATTAGCACCAACTCACGCAGTTCATTATCATTTTTGATTTTATGTCTTTCGATAATATCTGCCAAATAAACTGTTTCGAAGAGTCCCTTCAGATAGTTTATTTTCTTCTCTTCTGTTTCAAAAGATTGAATGAGCGGTAAACCG
>JAZLIN010000035.1:0-2360 GCA_045617365.1 Prevotella sp.
CATGGTGATTGCCAGATGAGCAACGTAATCACCAATGGCGAAACTGACCTGTGGATAGACCTTGCCGATTTTGGTTATGGCAACCCAATGTTCGATATGGGCATGTGGTATTTCCTGACTCGGTTGAATTCAGAAGAAAACATGATAAAAGTATTCAATTTCGGCAGGGAAACATGCGATAAGATATGGCCGATATTCATACGTGAATATTTTGGTGCCAGCACACCAGAACAGCTGGCAGAAGTGAATCGAGAAATAGAACCATTTGCCGCCCTCCACATGGCATACCTGTCAAGCGTTTATTTCTCATTGCCATTCATGATAGAATACATCAGAAAAAAACTCCTGAAGTAACAAAGCATTCTATACGAAGACCTGTCCGTTTTCCTAACACCGAATAATTCCAAAAATGGCGTTTTGTCGTGCGATTATTAGTCGAGGAATGAACATAATCTCAAGTAACTACTCAGTTAACTCGCCTGGAGGGCGATACAGCGAGCGTAGCGAGCGGTCAGTAACCGGGGGCAGCGCCCTACCCTTTATACACATCTTGCATAATGCAGTACATATCGGCCTTACAAAAGAGTTTGTCCAGTCCTGCCTTGAATGTTGTATAGCCAGGCTTTGGTTGGCTTGCATACCCTGACCAGCATCCCAGTCGGGCTATGATCCATGATATCCATGTGAGAGATCCCCGAGGGTAAGGATTCTGCTGCTTATTGGTTCTGCCATTAAGTTTCTTCTGGAGTAATTTGGCAGTCTCTATCACTGGAGTACTGAAACAATGATATGCTGGTATTCGCCTGCAGTAATCAGGATTGTCGAATGCGTGTTTGAGCGTGATACTCAGTAAGGCAGCGTATGCGGCCATGAGAATATCCTTCTCAATGCATTCAATTTCTTCGAGCTGTATATCCTCAATTCTGAATCCCTTCTTTTTCAGGAGCCGGAATAACTCCTCGATAAACCAGCGGCATTTGTACCAGTTGACACACTGTATTGCCTGTTCCACGTTTTTCACCTCGTGATTGGTATAGAGCGTCCACTCAATAGGTGATTCACCCTTTGGTGTGCTTCCGGGGACTTCAGACACATGTATGCAGTTCACCCGTACGGTGCTATCCTTGGATTTGCTATTGTGCGGACGCTGAAGCTCTATTTCCGTGAATCTCAATTCCATCTGCGCCATCCTGGCTTTGCGGCCTCGCGATGACGGGAACTTGAATTCGTATGTGCCGAGTAAGGGCAGAGTCTTCACGTGCTCATGTAATTTATTGTTGCTTCCTTTGATGCACCGGTTCTGATTTGCCCTAATGACAAACTTAACCTCATCCTTGCTGCGTGTGAGGAACTCGTATGTGTCAGACTCCCTGTCGCTGAGCATGGTAATCATGACTTCATGCCCTACAAACTTACTGGTATTGTCAAAAGACTCGCACCAGCGGTAAGATTCCTTGGCGGTAGGGTCCAGACTTTTGTACTTCCTTTCCATACAGCCAGGTGCATCCTCATCACGGTTCCACATCTTTATATGTGTAAAACCGAATGGCAGCAACGTATTGGCATCAACAGCAATCGTGGGATGAAGAAAACATCCGGCTTCCTTATTGGATATTATGCCAGGTGCTCGTCCCTTCTTGTGCATCCGTTCCGTATGCGCCTCGAAGTTTATCTCGCAAGTGTCCTGAATGCACAGCAAGTGGAAGGAATTTGCATTAGCCACTTCGTTCCTACATGTATCGGTATAGGCCTTGATGATGTTCTCACAAGTTATATTGCCGTTGTTTATCATTCTGTATGCAGCAATCTTCTCTGTATTACCAGCGAATATACGGTTTATTACTGAACTTCCTGCAGAAGTCATGGAATTTAGTACGAGATTAGCTCTCTTTGCAAGGCGGAGATCACCGAAATCCGACTGCGTAAAAGGATGAGTTTTCATCCTCAAAGTTACTAATAATAAATCATATATGCAAATATAAAGTGTTAATATTCAATAATTTATAAAAATAATTACACCTGACACAAACCTGTCGTATAAGATGTGTATAAAGGGTAGGGCAGCGCCCTCAGAATATGGCAACCAGCAAGTACACGTGCCTGGAGGGCACTACCTCGCAACAAGGTACTGGCCTCTACCCAGAAGCAAGTGGTGGCGTTCTGTACCCGATTATGAAATTATTACGCACCTACGACATCTTCAATTCCACGTTGTCAAGATTGTCATTGTCACGATTGTCAAAATGAAAAAGTGTAGCGTATTTAAGGTTACTATGTTTTAATTGTCAAATAGCTCAACAGGAAAAAGATTACATAAAATCATTACCAATGTACACACTACCAACTTGAATATCTGTATT
>JAZLIN010000036.1:0-16024 GCA_045617365.1 Prevotella sp.
CAGACCATGGTGCTCTCCGCATACGTGTCAGGTCAGGTGCGTGGAGTGGGGCAGATGCTGGAGGCATACGGCCGCAAGTATATGCGCATCCGTGTGGGTAGCAACCTCATGAATGCCTCTGACAACCCAATGATAATGGAACGCATATATTTCTGGGTGTATGACAAGGTACACCATACATTCCGGAGATGTTCGGTGCCGGTAACGTTTGACGGTGAGACGCATGGCTCGCTGAGTAATCTGTTTACCATATCATTTTAAAAGGATGCCCCCTCCCGACCTCCCCCCCCCCCTCCAGGGAGGAGTTGGAGTTACACAAATTTGTTATATAAAAGGTATAAGTATGAATAAGCATAATCTCTGCAACATATTCCTGAGCCTCGCGGCTGTCATCTTCCTTGGCAGCTGCACACTGTCCATGGAAGAATGGGTCAAGACGGAAGAGAACAAGGGATACGGCGAAGTGGAAAAGGTGGAAAACGATTTCATGACGTTCGAGTATGAGTATAAGCCAACCACACGTTCGCTTACTGACAAAATTCAGGAATACATCGTGAGTGTAGATGAGGACTCAACGGTATATTTCAGCGATAACATACCGAAGGAGTGGTTGCCAACAGTAGGCGGCTGCCTGGTGTCCAACTGCTGTGAGCGTTTCCCTATGGGATTTATATGCAAGGTGGATGCCGTGGAGAGTATTCCAGGTATGTATCGTGTCAAAGTCTCTGAGGCTGAGGTGGAAGATGCCTACGAAGAGTTTAACCTCGATCTTGACGTCGATGTCTTGACATACGATGATGGCGAAGAGAATACAGATACCGTGGCTCGTGAGATTAACGACCCTACCATTGTGACACGTAGCGCGGTAGGGGGCAGTTCTGGTCGCCATCGCTCGCAGGTGTTCACGCGTTCCGTTGCCGGAGACGACAGCAAGAAAGAGCGTGTGAGGGTGGACTGGCGTATGTATGACATGATGAAGAATGGAACCAAGAAGCCTGTCACCCGTGCGTTTGATGACGACTACAAGGATCAGACAGAGGATATAGACAGGGTGGAAGATAAAAGAACTAATACCGAAATATTCAAGATAGAACTGACAGATGGAGTGGCAACGAAATTCCTGGAACTCTCAGGAGGACTCTTTAATCAGTTCAGTCTCGGATTCTATAACTCTTCCGTCACGCATATACATAAGATTGTCGAACTAAAGACCAAGAGAGACTACACCGATCAGACTACATTGTCAGGTACCAAGGTGGAGTTCACTATTGGCAAAGACCTTCTCGAACCTAAACCCTATAAAGGGATGTCCTCTTCTGAGATACAAAAGGAGAAGGAACAGCGAAAGCTACTGTTCGATTTGATGATTAAGGATATGTTCAACAAAGATCGTGAAGCCTTTGTATTACCCTTGCTAAGAGGCGAACATCCGCAAGACGTTAAATTACTCGATAAAATAAAGGAAGGTATTGTCGTAGAGATACCACTGGGCTCCGCTCCTGTCGGTATCCTTATACGTGTCAAACCTACGACAAGTTTCTCTACCTCCCTCTATGGCACCGCTGCCATCACATGGTGGAGTTCCAATACACATTCCATTACCGAGTTTGTCAATGACGAAAAACGAAAAGATATACAGACTAAACTACCACTTCCGGCTAACGAATATGACCTCAGCGCAGGAGGAAAAGTCTCTATTGGAGGCGGACTGGAAGTATTCATAGGAGTGGGTAAGAGACTCTCTCCTACACAAGGCGCAGGCGTAGGACTCTTTGCCGAAGGAAAGATAAACTTTGAGGCACAGCTACCAATCAGCTTCTTCGGAGACCATTTGGTACAGATAGGTAATAATGAAAGTTTCTTCAGTAAGAATTTCACACTCACCGTAGGGCCGAAACTCCTCGCAGGAAAACTTGGCGATTATGGACTCGCAACTAATTCATGGGAATTTGCCAAAAAGGAATATCATTTCTATCCTCAGGCGGAATGGAATGACAATATGCAATACATAGAAGACGAAGAAAACGGTACCAGACAATATACCATTAAATATAAATTTACAGATCTAGGATTACATACCAGCGGCTTTTGGGTAAAAGCAAATACCCCCAAACTATATATTTATAAAAACGCCTTCGGTGGCACGCCATATAAAGTGCTGAGTACAGATACAAAAGTATCAAGACTTGAAGCGAATAAAGAATATACATTCACCTTCAAAGTTCCAGCACAGGACTATTCTTCTAATTTTGTGGTAGTCCCTGCCACGGAAAGCGTCCAGGGTGAAACTATCATGTACACAGACTTTCAGAGAGAACTGACGCTGGAGAAGCATCCTATCTTTACATTCTTTACCACCAAGAATGCCTACAATAGACTGGATTATATCTATCAGATTTATGGTGCACCATTAGATCCTGCTGACCACACCATGGACGCATACATCCCAGCGGGAACAGACAGGTCAAGGATCAAAGAATATACCTTTGCCTTCCCATTTAAAATATTCAATGCATCATCCATTTCTAATTACTGGAAAGATTGGGGCATCAGATACCGTATAGGTGATAATGATGAAACGTACGAGAGTCTGAAGAATAATATCAAGAGATCTGGAACATACTATCCAACTATAACATTTCTCTCCACCAACTCCTCACCGAGGGTGGTAGCTGAGATATACTACGTCAGAATGGGAGAGTCTATCCGCAGGCCGCTCGACTGCTCATACGATAGTAACAACAGCATCTATATGAAGTACCCTTGGGGAACTAATTATAAAAAAAACGATACCCGCAGAGCATATTGCCTTGAAGGCAATATAGTCCTGAGTCCGAATTATGATAACTCCGATTCTTACGACTGGGAGATTGATGGTGACCCTATACCATTCACGCTCTCAGGAAAATAAGGTGTTAACTCAGAGATTGTCCGTATGGCACGTATAACGTTGATAGTTTTATTCCTGCTTAGCTGTCTCTTCCTGACAGCTAAGCAGAGTGATGATAATGCACCTCGTCCCGACTTCGAGTTCAAAGAGCAGACACATGACTTTGGGAAGATCACGAAGAAGCAGTCACATACTTTTGTCGTGACCAACACAGGTGATGCTCCTTTGGTGCTGGTGCACATAGCGACAGGCTGTGGATGCACCACCACGGAGTATTCCAAGGATCCCATACCTCCCGGCAAGTCGGGTAGGGTAGTGGTGTCCTATGATCCTGCCACCCAGCGCCCCGGTGCCTTCCGTAAATCTATTACGGTATATACAAATTCCCCAAAGAAATACACCCGCCTGTTCGTGAAGGGAGAGGTGGTGAAAGAAAAGAAAGAAAATTAAACAGAATTCAAGCTGTGCGTATTTGTTTCTTTTAAATTCTTCCAACCGCACAGCACGACAAAATTCCGATGTGTACGGATGAAATGATATTTGACACAAATTATAATTTGTGTTCTTTTAAAATATAATTCGTTTCATTCGTGTTTTAAACCTACGATATACAGTCCGATGAAGGTCAGGAGACCATTGAGCATCAGGAGTTCGTAACCGAAATGATAACCTGTCCACTCTGGCATCATGACGTTTAGGGTGTAGCAGATGCATGGCGACAACAGACATACCAAGGCTACCCATCGGCCACTGAGGGAACCATCCCCACGCAGCATGGCATAGGCAAAGAGTCCCAAGAGAGGACCGTAGGTATAGCTGACAAGGGTGTAGATGGTGTCTATCAGACTGCCACCCTCAAACGCCTTGAAGGCTATGACGCAGAAAACAAACAGTATGGCTACGACTACGTGGACACGCTTGCGCAGAGACTCATTGCGCTGCTGCGAGGCAGAAGAGGCATCCATGCCGAGGATGTCAACGCAGAAACTGGTGGTGATGGCTGTCAGGGCACTGTCGGCGCTGGAGAATGATGCCGCTATGATGCCTATGGTGAAGAGCACGAGGACGCTGGTACCTAGCTGACCACTGGCAGCAAACATGGTCAGCAGACTGTCCGCACGCTCAGGGATGGCAACGCCGCTATGGCCGCATAGCATCACGAGCAGTATGCCCAGCATGAGGAAGAGCATATTGACAGGCAGGAATGCCAGTCCGTAGCAGCACATATCCTTCTGCGCATCACGCAGGGATTTGCAGGTCAGGTTCTTCTGCATCATGTCCTGATCCAGACCTGTCATGACGATGACGATGAAGATACCGGAAAGGAACTGTTTCCAGAAGAAGCGTGGCGACTCCCAATCGGAAAACTCGAATATGTAGGAGTGCTCGTCATGCCACACGCTGGTGAATGCCTGCGCGACAGACATATCCATGGTCTGCGATACCTTATATATTATAAGGGCAAGCGCCACGATCATACATGCCGTCTGCAGCGTGTCTGTCCACACCAGTGTCTTGATGCCTCCCCTACGCGTATATAGCCATATCAGCAGCGTCATCACCACTGCCACGAGGAAGAAGGGGATGAGCATGCTGCCTCCTCCACCTGTCACTGCCGATGATACGGAGGCAGGCATGTCTGCCACGATACTCTCCGTGATGATATAGCAAGGCACAAAGAACTTTGCTGCCGTGCCGGTCATCTTAGACAGCAGAAAGAAGGATGCTCCCGTCTTATATGCCCCGGGTCCCAGTCGCTTGAGATAGGTGTATATGGATGTGAGGTCATTGCGGTAATAGAGCGGCAGCAACACGAAGGCTACGATGAGATAGCCTATGATGAATCCCATGCAGGTCTGCAGGTATGTCATGCCGCCGCTGAGCACCATGCCGGGCACGCTGACGAAGGAGATGCCTGACACACTGGCTCCTATCATGCCGAAGGCGACAAGATACCAGGGGGATTTCCTTCCAGCACGGAAGAAGGTGTTGTTGTCACTACCCGCATGTGCCGTCATCCTGCTGATGAGCATCAATACGAGAAAATAGAGTAGTACTAAGAGTATCAATTATGAATTATGAACTATGAATTATGAACTATGAATTATGAACTATGAACTATGAACTATGAACTATGAACTATGAACTATGAACTACACCGTTATCTCCGCCGAACCGTAGCAGCGGTGGTGAGCGGCATCATAGATCACGCAGAACTGTCCCGGCGCTACGCCGTGGATAGGTTTCTCCGCATCGATGACAAACTCGCCATCGCCGGCATACTCCATGCGGGCCTTGAGATACTCTGGCGTGTGACGTATCTTGAAACAGATGTCAATGGCATTCATACCCTCACCGGCCATAGTCTTGGTGAGCCAGTGCATGTCGTGTACCCTGAACGTCTGCTTGTATGCAGACTTGGGGTCATAGCCGTGAGCCACAAAGAGGATATTCTTCTTGATATTCTTCTTGACAGCAAACCATGGCCCGCCACCGAATCCTAATCCGTGACGCTGGCCGATGGTATGAAACCATAGTCCTTTGTGCATGCCTATCTTCTTGCCCGTAGCCTTGTCTATCACCAGGCCGGGATTCTCACCCAGATAGCGGCGCAGGTAGTCGTTATAGTTTATCTTGCCCAGGAAGCAGATGCCCTGCGAGTCCTTGCGCTTGGCATTGACCAGATGCTCACGCTCTGCTATCTGGCGTACCTCGTCCTTCTGGTAGTGACCGATGGGGAAGATAGCCTTGCGCAACTGCCAGTCGAATATCTGTGCGAGGAAATCCGTCTGATCCTTTACGGGGTCAGGCGATGTGACAAGCCATTTGTTGCCGTCCTCATCAGTCTCCGTCTGGGCATAGTGACCTGTAGCTATGATGTCATACTCATGGCCTCGTTTTTCGTGGAAGGCACCAAACTTTATCAGTCTGTTGCACATCACATCAGGATTAGGGGTGAAACCCATCTTCACCTTCTCCATGGTGTAGCGTGTCACCTTGTCCCAATACTCATGGTGGCAGTCTATGACCTCCAGACGCAGTCCGTAGCGATGCGCCACGGAGGTAGCCATCTCAAGGTCTTCCTCTGAGGTGCAGTCCCATTCCTCTTCCTCCTCCGGACCAATCTTGATATAGAAACAGTCAGGCTTGAGACCGTTGGTACACAGCTCATGGACCACCACCGAAGAGTCAACGCCTCCCGACAGCAGTACCGCTATTTTCTTATCTTTCAGTTCCTCGTACATATATAAACAATTCAAGAGTTTCGCAAGTTCTTCGAACTTTTAAAACTGAAGGAGTTAAGAATTCGAAGAAGTTATCGCTCCTTCGTCGCTAAGGAGTCAAGACATTACCGAAATAAAGAATCAGAACATTTGTCTTAACTCCTTGACTCCTTAACTCCTTAACTTCCTAGCAAATTGAGCTTGCGAAACTTATATAAACGACTATTCGGATCCTGCCATGACACCCACCTTTCTTTATGGAGTGTCACAACAGAATCCGATACCTTTTTCCTTATTTAATGATATGATCAGTCAAAGAATCCTGGCTGAACGTACTTCAATCCCATCTCCTTGTCAACGGCAGCCATGATACCCTGTATCTGACCCATGGCAAACATACGGCCAAGGAGTGTGTAACCAGAGTTGTGACCGTGGTTGGTCTCATCGAATACACCACCCGGTTCGTCGGTGAATGTCATGCCGTGGTCAACGCGCATAGGCAGACGGCGACCGCTGTTGCATGTACCACGCTGCTCTGCCTCTTCGAAGATGCGTACCAACTCCACGAGGTCTGCACGTCCGCCAAGGTGTGATGCCTCGGTGAAGTTGCCGTTAGGGAAGATGTGGCACGAACGGAGGTGTACGAAGTGTGTGCGGTCTGCAAACTGCTTTGCCATAGCCACGCAGTCATTGTGCTCGCCGGCAGAGAAAGAACCTGCGCAGAATGTCAGGCCATTGTGCTTGTTTGGTACGGCATCAAGCATCCACTGTATATCCTCAGTCTTGCCGATGATGCGTGGCAGGCCGAATACTGGATATGGAGGATCGTCAGGGTGTACGCACATATTGATGTCGTACTCATCGCAGATAGGCATGATAGCCTCCAGCCATGTCTTCATATTCTCCTGCAGCTTAGCCTTGTCGATGTCCTTGTAGAGAGCCAGGAGGTCATGGAACTTCTGTATAGGAGCCGAGTCGCCCTCGCTGAAGTTTCCGCTGACGAAGCCCTGAGTCTTGATGATGATATTCTCCACGAGGGCATGATCCTGCTCAGGTGTAGTGGTCTTCTTCATCTCGTCAGCCTCTGCCACGAGGTCGCGTCCCCACTTGTGTGCCTTGGAGAACTCAGCCCAGTCCTCACGAGCACCCTCACGCTGGAGGATGTAGATGTCGAAGTATGCGAATACGCCCCAGTCCATGTAGAGGTTGGTGGCACCGTTAGGGTTGTCATGCTCCAGATCGGTACGTGCCCAGTCGAGCACAGGCATGAAGTTATAGCAGATGCACTTGATGCCTTCCTCACCGAGGTTGCGGAGGCTCTCCTTATACACCTCTATCTGATGATCGCGGTCAGGACCGCCGTACTTGATAGTCTCTACGACCGGCAGCGACTCTACGACGCTCCACTTCATGCCGTAAGACTCTATGTACTCCTTGAGTTCGTGAATCTTCTCACGAGTCCATACTTCGCCGAGTGGCACATCGTGCAATGCTGTCACGATGCCCTCGACGCCTATCTGCTTCAACTGTGCAAGAGTGATCTTATCCTTCTTGCCAAACCAACGCCATGTTCTTTCCATATGACCCCCTCCCCAGCCCTCCCCCGTCAGGAGGGGGAGGGAGTGAAATGTTTATACTCCATGGAGGGTTGTGGAGTTTTGATACCCATTGCCATTTTCTCTTATGAAAGACATTGAGGAAATGGCATGGGTAAGGGTTATTGTTCTTTGATATTGTTTATTAGTGCCTTTATTTTCTCTACGGTAGTTTCAGTGTCATGTAACTTCCAAATAGATGATTTGTTGTTCTGAGAGGAATAGCCCCCATTACTTGTAAGTCTGCATTAATATGATATATATATACTTCACAAAAGCATATTACTCCCCCTCCCTAATAACGGGAGGGGGTTGGGGGGAGGGTCTTACCTCGCGCTAACGTACTTGTGCAGTGTTGCCCTTACGGCACCCTTGCCGGCATAGAGCTCCTTGACCATGCCTTCGATCTTCTCGCCGAGACCTGCCTCGTAGAGGTCGATGCCGAAGATGTCGGCACGCGAGAAAAGTTGCTTGAGAGGACTCCAGTCCTGGTCTGCCTTGCCAATCTCCAATGGTGCTACGATTGCCATCAGTTCATCGAGCTTAGGGTCGGTAGATGGTGTGAAAGGTGCCAGATTATCGTCAAGCGCCTTCAGGAAACGCGCATATCCTGCGAGGGTGAGAGGGATGAGAACGAGGTTCTCCATATCCAGGCCGCGGCTGACGTACTTCTTTATCGTCTCACCGAAACGGATAGGCAGTTTCTGCGATGTATCGGTAGGGATACGCTGTGGCGCGTCAGGCATGAATGGGTTAGGCAGACGCTTGTTGATGACGGTGCCGATAAACTCGTAAGGGTTCAGGATGCCTGGATCGACAACCACTGGCATAGCCTCCATGTATCCAATCTTCTGTATGAAACTGCGGAGATCCTCGTCTGCCATCTCGGCAGAGATAAGGTCGTAGCCCAGCATCACGCCGTAGATGGACATAGCGGTATGGAGAGGGTTGAGACAGGTTGTCACCTTCATGGTCTCTACCTCATCCACGGTCTTGCGTGTGGTATAGAGAGCGCCGCCGAGCTCAAGAGGCGGACGGCCGTTGGTGTATGTATCCTCACAAACGAGGTACTGCACCTCTTCTGCATTTACGAATGGAGCGGTGAATGTCTTCTTCTCTGTGATGATGGTTTCGTTGTCCTCAAACCCATCCTCTGCAAGCATTGCCTGCACCTTCTCATGAGGACGTGGAGTAATCTTGTCAATCATCGACCAAGGGTAAGTGATCTTAGCGCTGTCCTGTACGTATGCCAGGAATCCCTCTTCTACGAGTCCGTCCTTTACCCAGCGCTCAGCGTATGCCAGCACACCTTTCTTTACGTGGTCACCATTGTGTGAGCAGTTGTCGGTTGACTGCAGAGTTACAGGCAACTGACCTGCATTATAGCGCTCTACGAGGAGTGCGGTGAGTTTTCCCATGGCAAAGACTGGTGACAGTCCACGTGCCAGGTCGGCATCGTTGAATGTATATCCTTTCTCTGTGATGGTGAATGTTACCATCTGCAGGCTTGGTGCACGGAAGATCTCCTTCAGGCGTGTCCAGTCATCTGCAAACTGTGCATCGGCCTTGAGGCTTTCAGTGATAGAGGCTATCACCTTTTTCTCGATAGTGCCGTTTGACTGCAGGCTCACCAGGAGGGAGAGGTTGTCGTATGGACGGTATGCCTTGTCTATGATCTCATAGTCAAAGCTCTCTGCCACGATTACGCCGCGGTCATACTTACCGGTATTAAGAGCATCGTTCAGGATGGCTGCAGGGAATGCACGGAAGATGTTACCTGCACCGAAGTGTACCCACACTGGCTCGTCATGAGTCTTCTTAGCCACTGCGGCAATATCAAACTTTGGGAGCTCATAGCCTTTGGCTTCCCACTCGGCAGCATTGTAGTTGCCAGAACTAATGTCTGTTAGTTTCATAGTTTTTGTTTTGATAAATGGTTTTTGGTCGTTTCTGTTTACAAAATTACAAAAAAATATCAAAACGCACAACTTTCCCGCAAATAATCATCATTTTATTTACACATTATAATAAAATTGGTATATAAAGGAAATATGTGTTGTTTGGTTGTTTAGTTGTTTGGGGATATATGGTGGACTCGCATTCAACCGCAGACGGTAATCTTTCAAAACAACTAAATAGCGAAATAATGCATTGTGTGCGTACACACCAATTGATTATAATCAATAATATGCGATATTTTGAAAGAAAAAGGAAGAAACTGTGTGCGCACACGGAAAAAAGTTCGTACCTTTGCATCGTCAAAAGGAACAAAGACCTTAAGACAAGGTAACAAGGTTTATAGCAATTGGTTAGTTAGGTTTACGATCAAAAAGATTAGCAAAGATTGTTTAGGTAAGTAGAATTTATAGATTGATTTAGGTTTTAGTTAGAAAATGTCGCGAGACAAAAAAACAGGAAAAAGATTAGTTTAAAGGGATAACATTGATGCAGTCAGAAGGGAAAAGGAAAACGGTCACCGACCATTTCCTCCCTGAAAGACGGTCAACAATTAATAGAAGATATTGTTTAGGTTAGTAGATATATTTTAACGCTCTGCAGGTCGTGAGACTAACAGAGCGTTTTCTGTTTATATAGGCCCCCTAACCCCCTAAGGGGGAATTTGGTGGTTACAATAATGGTTCTAGTAGAAAGAGTATGGGTGTTTAGTAAGGAACCACATGAAATCTTGTGGAATCACAATAATAAGTTTTTTATCGTCACTTTATATTAGCCTACGCAAAAGCAGAGACCCTATATGACCTATTCTTCTGCCTTTTTACACATTATTCCTTATAATTATAAGAAAAAAGGGATTTTCTTTCTTCATTTGAGTTTTTTTTAATATCTTTGTAACAGAATTGTAACAAGAATGTAACGAGATTGAAACATTAGCACATAAATAACTTTTTATCATGTCTATCTGGATTATTTTTAAACTCATTGGTTCGCTGGCACTTCTGATGTTCGGCATGAAGTCCATGAGTGACAGTTTGCAGAAAATGGCCGGACCACAGCTGCGCCACATACTGCAAGCCATGACCACCAATCGTTTCACGGGTATGTTTACTGGTGCATTTGTCACTGCAGCAGTACAGTCATCAACAGCAACCACCGTCATGACGGTATCTTTCGTCAATGCCGGACTGCTGACCCTCGCACAGGCCATATCCATCATCATGGGTGCGAACATCGGCACCACCTTCACGGCATGGATCATGTCGGCAGGTTTCTCATTTAATATCACAGACTTCGTGTGGCCTGCCTTCTTCATAGGCATCATACTGATATACTCCAAGAACAAACGTATCATTGGTGACTTCCTCTTCGGTGTCAGTTTCCTGCTGCTGGGTCTGGGTACGCTCAAGGCCACGGGCACAGAGATGCACCTGGAGAATATACCTGCCGTGATGCAGTTCTTCCAGTCTTTTGATGACAACTACCTGTCTTACTTCATATTCCTCATCATTGGCGGCATCATGACCGTATGCGTACAGAGCTCTGCTGCCGTGATGGCCATCACCATGACGCTCTGCTCTACCGGAGTGCTGCCTATATACCTGGGTATAGCACTGGTGATGGGTGAGAATATAGGTACCACCGTGACATCAAACGTGGCAGCGCTTACTGCCAACACACAGGCACGTCGTGCTGCCTTCGCACACATGTTCTTCAATATATTCGGTGTCGTTTGGGTACTCTGTATCTTCCGCCTCTTCATCAACGGCATCTGTGGTATCGTGGGTTACAATCCTGAGCAGCCTAATGCTCTTCTCCTGCCTTTCGTACTCGCTACTTTCCATACCACTTTCAATGTCATCAATACGATGATCCTCATATGGTTCATACCTCAGATTGAGAATATAGTGTGTCGCGTCATCACCCGCACCAAGAGCCAGGAAGAGGAGGAGGACGAGTTTCGACTCAACTATATCTCATCTGGTATCATGCTCACCCCAGAGCTCTCGGTGCTGGAGGCGCAGAAAGAGATATGCAACTTTGCCGACCGTACCCAGCGTATGTTTACCATGGCCTGCGACCTCTTCTCGGAGAAAGACAGCACGGCATTTGTCAAGGCATACTCACGAATAGAGAAATACGAGGGTATCTCTGACAATATGGAGATAGAGATAGCTAAGTACCTGGATCAGGTCAGCGACCGTCACCTCTCTGATGAGACGAAGGCAAAGATACGTTCCATGATGCGTGAGATTTCTGAGATTGAGTCTATCGGTGACTCTTGCTTTAACATTGCTCGCACCATCAACCGCCTGAACGGACAGAAGGAGCAGTTCAGCGAGGAGCAGATGAAGCATGTTAACCAGATGTTCACGCTTGCCAACAATTCGCTCACGCAGATGATTATCCTGCTCAAGGGCAGACGTGACATGCTCAATGCCAACTACGCTTTCAATATTGAGACGGAGATCAACAACTACCGCAACCAGTTGCGTGAGCAGAACATCAGCGATATCAATGAGCACAAGTACAGCTATGTCATCGGCACGATGTACATGGATCTCATCAACGAATGCGAGAAGCTCGGTGACTATGTGGTCAACGTAGTGGAAGCTCGCATGGGTGTGCTTCGCAAGAATAGCATTTAAGTACGATTGCGGTTGTGCGGTTGTGCGGTTGTGCGGTTGTGCGGTTGTGCGGTTGTACGGTTGTGCGGTTGTACGGTTAATCGGTGATTAGTTTACTATACTACATACGTAGCGAGGGTGTACCAATGTTCTCACGAACTCTATTGGTACACCCTCTGCATTTGTGATGCCTTGCGGCAATCACCGGGAATCGATATCAAAAGTAGTTTTTCAGGTTATTTCATCTTTTTGTTGTTTGGTCGTTTAGTCCTCAGCGACTAAACCTTAAATTATCTTCTTGCTCCGAATCCGCCGCCGCCATGACCGCCGCTGAATCCACCACCGTGGCTACCGCTAACATGACTGCCGCTGCCGCCGCGGGTTGCGCCACCACGTGAACTTGAACCGCTTGGTGCTGACGAAGAACCGCCGCTTACTGTGGTGCGAGTGCTGCTGTGACGTCCCACCGACGTGCCGCCTCGGTAGTCGTTGGCACCGCTTGTGGTATTATTGCTGCGGAAATGATTGCCGTTGACAGAACTGTTGTCACGTCTTGCAGCACTAGGAGACTCACGGTTTACGTTGTCATTGCTTCTGCGATAGTTGTCACGTGTGCCATGACCATAGGTGTTACCCTCACGTGTGCCACCTCTGCGATAGTCGGTCGAACGACCCTCTGTCACACGGTGATTGTCACGATGTCTGTCAGCATGTGTGCCGCGTCCGATCATCACGCCACGGCTACCACCATCACGCCATGAGTCACGCATGCCACGGAAAGCAGGGAGTCTGCGTTCGCGGAACGAGGTTCTGTTATATGCATACCATGAACGACCGTCTCTCCAGCAGTGTCCGCCACGGTAAGATACGTAGCATGCAGGACGTGCGAAATAGAAGTGAGTGCGGTGTGGATAGTGAGTATATATGCCGAAGTGCCACAGACCGTTCACCCAAGCCACAGGGCGATAGAAGTATGCTGCTGCACAGTAAGCTGTGTATTGCCAGTCGAGGAGCATGAACTCAAGGTCCATATTACGACGATGCCATCCTACGGAATAGAGATCAGATGCTGTGGTCACACCATAGAGGTAGTCGAAGTTTATCTCGTAGCAAGCCTCATACTGCTCTTCGTTAAGATTCAGTTCATACGCCATCTTGTCGGTGAGGAAGAGAGCCTCTTCTCTAGCCTGTTCGTAACTCATAGCGTTTACTCCGGTCAGCGCGGTGAATAGTGTCACCATTATGATAATAACCTTCTTCATAATGTTTCAGTTTTTAAGTTTTTTTGTTTTCTGAGAGCAAAGGTACTCATTTTATCTCACTTTGCCAAGGGATATTTCCCTATTCCGGTATGGAAATTCCCTATTCGGTCTGTTCTTTACTCCAATTTACGAGATACAGCACCTCAGTGGCACGTGTAAAAGCCGTATATAGCCAGTGTATGTAGTCTGGTGTAAGCATATCGTCGGTCATATAGCCCTGATCTACATATACGTGGCTCCACTGACCGCCCTGTGCCTTGTGGCATGTGATGGCGTAGGCAAACTTTATCTGCAGGGCATTGTAATACTTGTCCTGCTTCAGTTTCCTGAGGCGCTCCTCCTTGCGAGGTATGTCGGCATAGTCTTCCATCACACCCTCATAGAGTTGACGCTGTTGCTCCGCTGTCAGTGCCGGTGCCTCTGTCTGCAGGGCATCAAGTAGGGCAGTCATCTCCAGTTCGGTATCATTATAGTCAGGAAAGGACAGTGTCAGGTCTGCAAACGTAAAGCCGTATAGTTCGCGCACATTGCGCACCCTCTTCACCACAGCCATATCGCCATTGGCTATGAAGGGCAACGGTGGATTCTCTTCGTCAAAGTAATGGTTCTTAACCACCATGATCCTGTCCCCCGAGCAGAGCTCTTCCTCATGCTCCACTACGCGTGCACGTATTCCATTATTATATATATTAGCCCTCTTGTTGCTTCGCGTTATCACCACGGTCTCATCCTCCCCCATGTGGTAATAACTCTCCGCCAGCGACTCTATCAGTTCGTTGCCAGGCAGACTCTTGATGTCTGCATAGCCTTTGAAGCGTATCTTAGGCAACTGCGTTGCCTCATCATGCGTTATCAGCCGACGTATGGCAGTAGCATTCCACAGTATTCCGGACTCCTGCTGCTGGCGCACCACCTCGGTAAGGTCGCACTCGAATACCTGCAGTCCATAGCACTCCAGTATCTCGCGTCTCAGCGCCGGTGCCTCATCCTCGCCTACCGGCGGCAACTGTGCAGTATCGCCCACCAGCATCATACGGCAGTTCTTGCCGCTATAGACGTATGTTATCAGGTCGTCTATCACTCCGCCGCCATTGCCATTGAATGCAGGCATACCATCTGACGCTATCTGTGGCATGGTGCTGATCATTGATGCCTCGTCCACCACAAAGAGGGTATCGGTATGGAGGTTGACATCGAGGCTGAAGTCTCCTCCCACTTTCTTCTGACGGTATATCTTGCGGTGTATGGTGCTCGCTGCCCTGTGGCTGTTTATAGCCAGCACCTTAGCTGCCCTGCCCGTTGGTGCCAGCAGCACTACCTTCTGCTGCAGCCCCAGCAGTGTGTTCACCATTGATGACACGATGGACGTCTTACCTGTACCTGCCGAACCGCGGAGTATCATGGCTGGCATCTTCACCATGCCATAGCCCGTATCGTTGCCACGGCATGCCAAAAAACTGGCAAAGACGTCAAGCGCCTTCTGCTGATCGGCAGTAGGCGGAAAACCAAAATGTTGCAGTATCAGAGCCTTAAATTCCGTAGTTGTCATGTCACGTATCTTTCTGTTCTGCTACAAAATTATAAAATACCATCCAATTATGCAAATTATCAGCATGTTTTTCATGCTGTGCGATTAAAATTTTAATAAGATGAGTTTAGATTTTAGTAACGTGTAAAAAACAAACCTATCCTAACAATGGCTATGTTGTATATTTTGACTGACCAGAAGGCATGACATAACACGAGGGCATTGAAAAAGTCCCATAGGGACGACATAACATGAGGGCGCAGGCTTTGACATTTTTTCATTGAATGAGTAGTCCGTTTTATCTGTTACATTTTCATACTCAGGAGTGATAAAGCATGCCACCTTGTCATGAAGAAGATTGCAGTATGCGTACTTTGGAGTTCCGAGTTAGTGTGTATGTCCTACAGGCACGATGATGTTAGGCACCGCCGTCTCGTGCACCGCACGGAGCTTCTATCCGGCGGCGCTATAGACGTAGCGCGTCACATTTCCATCCATAAACTGTATTCTGACAGGGTTGATACTTACTGTCGGCATTGTCGTTGTAAAGTTCTTGCCTATAAAGTCGTAATTATCGTAATAGTTTACGATTTCAATTTGTGGAGAGTCCACCTTGTATGGCGCAGCATATCCTATGTTGCATACACCGCTGGAGCCGGCCTGATAGGCGGTAGCGGCGTATGTGGTATCAACCTTGCAGACATTACTGCAGGTTCCCTGCAGGCACAATCTTCCAAACTTATCATACAGGTTGAACCTGTACTTGTTGCCGAGTGCAGAATCCTTCATATAGGCTACCCTGTCTGCCTTGTCGTACCAATACTGGATGACGCCACACTGCGGAAGGTATTTCTTCACCACACGTCCTCTGTTATCATAACGATATTCGTAGGCATTTATTGCCTTGTCTGAGTTGTTTTGATACTCAGGCATAAGGACGAA
>JAZLIN010000037.1:0-7025 GCA_045617365.1 Prevotella sp.
TCTATTCGTACTATCCAGATGAAGGTGAATGAGACCGGCGAGGTGTTCAACGAAAATCTTAAGGCGTTCACTCTTGAACTGCCCGGCTATCGTAGGATGCAAGAATCCGACTGCAAGACTTATATAGATTACTGGTTGTACAATTTGGCAAATATGGAGACTATGACAACAGCAATACCATTTCAAGCAGAACGCCCTATCTTCAGCAAGGTAGGCAGTATCTCTGAGTTGGTCAATATGACCGAACAGGAGCGTGAGATGTACAACATCAGTCTTGACTCCTATCGTACAAACCTTTCTGTGATGAAAAATGAACGTGCAGAAGGACGAGCAGAAGGACGTGAGGAAAAGGCTATTGAGGTTGCACGCAACTTAAAATCTCTAAACATACCTGTCGATACAATTGTACAGGCAACAGGATTGACTATGAATCAGATTGAAAACCTGTAATATACTTTATGATTCCTCCTCACAACATAGCTTCACAATTATACAGACGCAAAGCGGCTGTAGATGTAGCATTGTGTGAACCTTTTAATTTCGGGGGGGGTATTACACAGAGTATCAGTTAGTTATAATAAAATATACTTTATTCAACAAGGACTCCTTGTGTCAAACCTTGCAAATATCCATGTGAGGTTTATGACATAGGGAGTCCTTGTTGCGTTTTTACAATTTATATGTTTATGAAAAGAATCATCTACCTACTGTCACTCTTTCTCTTTGCTGTCAATGCAGCATGGGCAGATGACATCAGCGTTGAGCAAGCGTTGCAGATAGCAAGACAGTTTTCAGTTACCCCTAATCAAGGTGGTACTGCCAGAGCTAAATCTGCAAAGGCTACAACTGTCGAGCCCCGACTGGCGTATGCCGTCAAATCAAAAACTTCACAAAAGGACAACGTCTATGTCATCAACCTTGGCGAGAACCAAGGCTTCATCCTTGTATCAGGTGACGACGGCGCAGATGTGGAAATTCTCGGCTATTGCGACCATGGCTCATTTGAATATGACAAGGCACCTGTGCAGCTGAAGGACTTGCTGGCTAATTACTCAGCAGGAGTGGATTCGCTGCGTGCAGATTCAAATAGACGGCCTGTTACGCTAAGCAAGTCAAGTTCATCGGCTACGATACCATCAATTTTGGGAGAAATCGTAGTAGGTCCGCTGCTCACCACAACATGGAACCAGTGGGCACCATACAACAATCTTTGCCCTGAAGGATGTCCTTCTGGATGCGTACCTACTGCCATTGCCCAGGTGATGAACTATTGGAAGTGGCCAAAGCAAAGCTATGGTCAGTATAAAACCTATGATGATAAAGGAAAAGACATCATCGCGGATTTGCCCGTCCACGCCTACGATTGGGATAATATGATTGATGATTACAGTGGTGCTTACACCTCTGCTCAAGCGACTGCTGTGGCTCAACTCATGTCGGATATTGGCAAGGCGTTTGGAACGAGGTACTCACCCGCAAAAAGTCCTACCACTTTCTATTTCGATGGAATGTATGAAAACTTCCATTACAACACTGCCATTGGTCGTAAGTTTGGCAAAGACGGTTCGTATCTAATAGAAGATATGAAGCACGAGTTGGATGCTCATCGGCCAGTGCTGTATTCTGGCATACCATTTGACTACGATCCTGACGAAAATCCAGGTCATGCATTTGTGGTTGATGGATATACCACAAAGAACTATTTTCATTTCAACTATGGTTGGGGTGGAGAATCTAATGGATGGTATTACAATGGCTTATGTGACAAATACTATCTGGACTGCGAGATATGGACAGATGTATATCCATACGAAGGCGAAATTGTAATGATAGATGGTATAAGATATGGTCTTATGCCCGACGGAACTGCAGAGGTGATAGGCTGTAACATGGAGAAGGAACTTGAAAAGGGTTCTGTACTTAATATCCCCAGCAGCATAAAGGATGCAAGTGGTAAGGAGTATGATGTGGTTTCTATAAAAGGAAATGTCTTTAGTGCTAAATACGATTTCAAGGAGGTCATTATTGGCGATAAGGTCAAGGAAATAGGACGTTCTGCATTTACTGCCAGCAAAATAGACAAGCTTGTATTGGGCAATTCGGTTGAGAAGATAGGCGAAAAGGCATTTTTCTCATGCAACGTCAACGAACTCACCATCGGAACTTCGCCCCTCCACATCGGCAAGGAAGCTTTCTCGCTATGCTCTTTTAATAAAGTAACAAGTCAATCTCCTTCCATCGATGTTGACGAGATGGGCTTATATTCCTGCGGCTTCAAGGGTGACCTCTCTTGGTTACGCTCCGTACGCAGTGCTGGCAAGAATGCATTCGCCGGAGCCCGTTTTTACGGCTCTGACGTAGTGTTTGAGCAGTTGGAAAGCGTTGCCGACTCGGCTTTCTATGCCCTCAATGCTGATGGCAAAGTGACCTTCGGACCTCATCTGCGCCACCTATCGACTTCTGCGGTACAGACGCTCAACATCAACCGCATCTATATTGATGATTCTAACCCTTATTACTCCTGCGACGACTGGGGCAATATTTATACCAAGGACTTTGCGACACTCGTGTGCTACAATACAGCCACGGCTTCTGTGTTTGACGCTCGTGCCGTACGTATAGCCCAAGATGCTATTCCGCCACTTTATGTATGGAGAAGGAATGAGCTGGCAGACATCTACATACCTAAGAACATGCAAGATGTAACGGGAGCATTCACCCTTTGCGACAAGGCTCTCTCCATCTATTGCCATGCCACAGTGCCACCTCTTGCCAACGATGAAACCTTCAACGACCATCTCTTTGACCGTAAAGACAAATACCCTTATACTGTTGACTTGTATGTGCCTGTTGGATGCAGAGAAGCCTACGAGAATGCTCCAGGCTGGAGTAGGTTCAGAGGCAGAATACACGAGGAGGAAAACCCGATGTACACAGAGCAGGAGGATGAACTTCCACCTGTGGAGCGCGAGTACTACATGGTGGCCCATGGCAAGGACTTCGAAGGCGGCAGTTTGCAGATACCTGTGTCACAAGTTCAGGACATCAGCGTTTCTGACAATGGAGGACTTCAGCAGCTTCGTTTGCGTTATTCTTCGGGTAGCGATGTTGTCTGCGACATTCTTAACGTTGACAGTATCTCATGGCGACCAGGCTTCCTCTATGGCACAGACCATGTATCTGAGGTAGGCGAGGATAAGCTGGAGGCGTATGGACGCACATCAAAGATTACGTTCGATGCTACAGTATTCAATGAGGACACACAGGTATCCATACGCGAGAGTGTTCTCGCACCAACATCCATTCCAGGAGCTGTCAGTGGTAATATTGTCAGCATAGAACTTGCCAACGGTGAGCACCAGCTTAACGGTACTGCCACCATCAGCATCGACCTGCCTTGTGACAGCAAGCATATCCCTGCGGCTGCCTACTTCAACAAGGAAACAGGCAAATGGGAACCGATAGCGCACAAATATAATAAGGAGACGCAACAGATGGAGATACACACCAGTCATCTCTCCGAGTTTGGTGCCTTCATCATCGATCTGGAATATTCCGTCAAGGCAAATTTCAAGCCAATGTACGAATTCCTTGCTCCTTACGGCATCTATGACTTCTATGAGACTGTAGCCAATATCGAGGGATTGTGTCTGAGCGAAGAAAATCAAGCGGTCTTTGACCAGTTCAAGGATGACGAGTCGCTGTGGCAACAACTCTGCATCGACGGAGGCTACTCTACCCTCAGTGCTTTCCTTGGCGAGTCGCCCCTGATGGAGGAACTGAAGGGCTTTGTCGGTGATTTTGGTACGCTCATCAGCGTTGTCGATCTCCTTCATGCCGACTATACAGGTGATCGTCAGACTGTGCTCGACAAGTCACTTGGTATTGTTCTTGGACAAGCTCAGAACCTTGCCGGTACCCTGTTTGGCACTCCCGTTCTCACAGCCTCAATGGGTATCGTGGGACTTGTAGGTGTTGCTCTCAACAAATTCGGAACTATGGTGCAAGAGTCACGTATGGACCTCTTCCGTCGTGCTATGCGCATCTATTATTCAAAGGAAAAGAGTGCAAACAATCACTACCGGGGGGCATACGAATGGTATAAAATCATGCTACCAGTCTTCCGTGAGCCTAAGACACAGAAAGAATTGAACGACACCATCGATAAGATTGTATGTGACTACTGCTACAGTGTTTGGAAAATGGAAAACTACGATGACTGGAACGAATGCCTCTCCGAGGCGATGCGTGAAGGTTGGAAGGCAGATGGCGGACTCACCAGTGCGGTTCAGGACAAACTCAGTCAGGAGATGCGTTCCCAACTTTACAATGGTGTCCTCATTCCCGCCTTCGAGGGTGTTTTCAGGAAGATTACTGAGGAAAGCGAAAACCATGCCCTTGCCGTACAGAATCGCTACGTTAAGTTTATGAACCGTCCTGTCGTCATCCGTTTCAATGATTCATCGTGCAAGAAGGGTGAGAAGTCACGCTTTGCCGGCATGAAGCTGCGCATGGTGGGTGCTCCTACGACGGGCGACGAGGCAGACGGATGGACTATCACTGTGGGCGAGGACGGCACCAGTGTGTTCGAACTCACCACCATTGCCTACATCAACAATCGCCTGCCCGGACAGTTCGCTCTCCAGAAGGCTAACGGCGACGAAGTGGCTGCCTTCAACTTCAAGTTCCCCGAGGCACCGGGAACCGAGAAAATAGTAATCGGCATAGATCTTGCCACAGAGGTTGTGCTCCCCGAAACACCCCAAATCAAAGGTATCGAGATGGAGTTCTTTCCTTCCGTTCTGCGTTTCCCAGTTACGGTGCATGAAAATATGTGGGGGGATTGGTATCATAATGGAAATATATATCCAATTCCTGACGACTACGAAGGAAGTTTGTTCACTCGTCTTGTAGCCAATGCTGATACATTAGGTACATCTTGGAATTGGTACACTGACGCAAATATGGAGTATCCCGATTATGAAGATGATGAATACATTGACTTCTTTGTATTAAAACACAATCCTCATTCTGGTTTGCTTCAATACTTCGCTTCGCACAGCGACATCATAATCGACCCAGAACTAGGTCAGGTGCACATAGGCAATGATCTCGTTGGTGATTATAATGTTGCAAACGGAACAGGTGAAGGAAAATTCAAGATTCATAGTGTCTATCCATTCGTAGATATGACAACAGATGAATTTAATAGTGATACATTCTATTGGATTTCTTTTTTCCGTCCCGATAAGACGTTTAACTTCTGGATTCTTTCTGGAGAGATGAAATATGACTTTGAAGGTACATTCCGTGTTGCCTACAATTCTGAAGCTGATGCCTACGAAGTTCTATTTGAGGCTGATGGAACATATTGTTTAACTGCAACATACCCAAAAGAGGTAACTGTAGATAGGTTTGGAAATTATATTGATACCCCCCGCTCAAGAGTGATAGACGAACTGACCACAGGTGACCAGCAGGGCAAGGTAAAGCTCAAGTGTACACGCATGCTTCAGACTCTCGAACAGGAAATGAAAAATCAGTAAACTATAGATTCGTATGAAAACTAATATATACAATTTTGCTAAGATAATGTGCATGTGCCTCTTCGTGTCTTTGAGCATAGAGGCACAAGCCCAGGCCTACCAGAGCCTTTCTATCCTTGGTAGAGAAGTGACCTCTGCCAATGCTGCCGACATCCTCGGCGACGGAGGTAGCGTTAGCTATGATGCAAGTACCAGAACGCTCACACTGCGCAATGCCGACTTGCCTCGCGACCCATACAGCTCTGCCATCAGGTCAACCTATGCTTTGAACTCCATCAAACTGATAGGCAGGAACTACCTGAAGAATGCCATCGAACTGTATCAGGCTGAAGGCGAGGACATCACCATCAGTGGTAATACCAATACCGACTGTCTCTTCATCAACAGCGAACTCGAAGGCGGCATACTTGTAAACGGACAGTATCCGTCAGATGGATGGACTTGGTATAAGCACAATATCACCTTCCGCGACTGCTATGTCAAGATCCATTCTGCCGGCTATGCATTGCGAGGAAACAGACAAATGGAGGCGAGCAATAGCGTCATCTTGCAGAATGCCTTCCTCTATGTCTCCAGCACCTCTGCAAGCATAGATCGTTTTGACCGACTAAGCACCAGCAACAGGTCAGGCATTACCCACCCTGAAGGGGCATACCTGGACAGGAAACTGCATTCTGTCACCACAAACGGAAAGGCATCATATTATGGTGCTGTAATCATTGATGACCGCAACAATGCTGCCTCCCTGCGCCAGAACTGTATTTCCATTCATCAGAAGGATGGAATGGTGATGAACTACTATTTTACCGACAAGCCGGTTGTCTCATACAGTGGCAGTGACCTTGTCCTGACAAGCTCCAGCGTCACCGTCCAGTACCCGCTTCATACACTGCGCAAGATGACAATTGAGGGTGTTGGAGATGCCACTGCCATAGACGAAGTCGTAGTGCCAGACACAGAGTTCTCCTTCTCCGAAGAAGGTGCCAATGTGCGTGGTGAGAAGCCTGGCACTCCGTTCTACGTATTCGACATGAAGGGCATGAAGTGCGCCGAAGGCACTATCGATGCCGAAGGCAAGGCGAACATCAGATTGTCAAGTCTTCCTTCTGGAATATATATAGTCAAGACTCAGTCCACCTCATTTAAGATTAAGAGGTAATAGCCAAGGTATATCTCTGGACTCAAAAAGAAAACTGATGGCAACGCATCACATAATGCGGTGTCATCAGTTCTTTTTTTATTTCACTGCCCTCATATCCCGCTACTTCCGTTTGCCCCCTCCTCTCATAAGTCGCTTTCTCATTGCTTCATCCAAGTCATCCTTCGTCTTTCCATCCCATCGGGAATTATCGTTGCTGCCACCACCGCCACATGCAGGAGTATTATATTGACCTCCTGAAGCTGCCAGCACAAATTCCGTAACGATTTCCTTGGTAAACGACACCTCATTGCTCAACTGCTTTGTGCGTAATTCCGTCA
>JAZLIN010000038.1:0-4962 GCA_045617365.1 Prevotella sp.
TGGGGTCAGCCGTCTTTGGCTGCGCGTCCTTCTTCTTCAAACCTCCGTTCCGCTCGATCGCTCTCAACTTCTTCTGCAGGGCAATCAATTCTTCCAGACCGATGTGAGAGAAACGCTTTCCTGCTATGCGTGGATTCATGCAGAAGTTGTCAACCGTCGGCCAGTCTGAGGTGTTTACACCAAGTTTCTGCATAAGCTTCAAGCAGCTGCTTCTTTCCTTCTTGATTTTGTCCTTGCGTCCTGACATCTTTTCGAGGGCGTTGCAACATGCGTTGTATTCATCTTTGGTCATTTCTTTGAGACTCGTTGTGCGGTTCCATGTGAACTGTGCCACGATGTCCTTCTTGAACTCATCACGGTCGCCGCTATAAGGCAACTCATTGAATGAGGCATAAAACCTTGCGTAATTTTCCATTGCTATATAATTTTACTTGCTTTCCACTCAACAGTTATTACGGCGTTGAGCTTGCCGCTGCCCTTACATACCGGACAAGGTTTCTGATAGGATTCTCCTTGCTCATCGTCACTCCAGAAATAGCCGTTGCCGCTGCAGTATGTACATTGATGGCCGTTGCTGTAGAAGGTTTCCTTGGTTTCCACTCCTACAAGGCGGCTGCTCTTCTTGGGTATCAAGAGCTCTGGACTCTTAATTTCTATTATTGTCTTCTTGTTGCTCATAGATTATTACTTGTTCTTATGACTCCTTCCTCCCATACAGTGAAGTAACTGCCAGGATCACCTGTGAATCGTCCTTGGCAGTAAGCCTTGAAGCCTGCCACTCTTATCTTCATCCCTGCCATGTATTTCAATCTTGTGGCGGCCTTGCCCAATGGCTGACCCTTGTACTCCTGGCTGATGAAGATGAAGCTCTTCCGCTTGAACCTATCTACAAGGCTCTTTGCCTGTTCGTAGGTCCAGCCTGCATATTGGAATGAATCGATGATCACAAACATTGGGCTCTTAGGTCTTGCAAGCCTTTCTGTCAACTCTTCATAGCTGTCATCGGTTACCACCCGGAACTTGCCTTGCACTTCATCCATCTTGTAGCGCTCTATTCTTTCCTGGAATGACTGGCTTACGCCTTCCTCGTAGCTCACATAGAGAGTAGTGCCGAAGGTGCAGAGGCATTTTGCAAGCTGCATCACGAACGAACTCTTGCCGCTGGCGCTCGGACCACAGATAAACCATGTTTCAGTTGCAGGAGGCTCGCCAAACGGAACGCTCCATTTGCTGCCCCATGGCAGGCACTTGTAGGTCTTGGCTGCTATTTCTTTGGGACTGTATGCTCTTTTTGTCATTGCTGTCTTTTATGCCCGCGTTCCCTGCGCTTTTCCGCAGGACTTGGGCTCTATGATGTTTACTTTTACTCCTGGGTGCCACTGTACGATCCTGCTGGCGAACATCACGCCTTTGGTCTCAATAACAGTGTGCCCCTTTGTTTTTGCTCTCCTTAGTTTGAGGTCGCATGCCTCGTGACGCTCGTACCAGTCATTGACAATACTTTCAATACTCATATTGTCAACAAGTATCTGGAATGTGCTGCCTTCCTTGATGCCGTGCATACCTTAACCTCGCTTTAGTTTCTCAATCTCAGTATAGACTCGGCGCAGACCGCCGCCGCTCTTTCTTACAACCAGGGCAATGTCTGTGCCTTCTGGAGCATTGACCTTGGCAACAACTCGCGCTTGCTCATTCAGGAATTTCTCGCGCTCTCTGCCATCGTCTGGAGTCACCTTGCTGTAGCGGTCACCATAGCGGCTGAGCATTTCTGTGTAGCCTACCTTCTTGCACTCAATGGAGCGGTTTATCTTCTCCTTCAAGCCGTCAGCACCCATCATATACCAGGCGCAGCAGCGTTCCGTAGCATTCCAGAGGGCTTTCAACTCCAAGAAGGCCTCATATTGCAAGTCACCGGCTTCATCGAGGATGATCAGAGGCGAGTCAATGCTGCGAAGGTAATAAACCAAATCCTCAAAGATGTCCACATACCTGCCATGCGTTCCAACGCCAAACTCACTTGCAATCTTCTTCACCATCCTCACCTTTGTCTTCACCAGTGAGCAGTCTATATACACAGCATTGGCATGATGAGCCACATAGTAACGAGCGGTGAAGGTCTTGCCGATGTTTGGGATGTCACAGAGAATGCCGCTCAGACCAGCCTGCTGGCAGAACTCCAGCTGAGCATTGATATATTTGAATGTCGATGTCTGTGCTGGCTTCCACTCTATTTCACCGCGAAGGCTCACATTCAGTCGCCTTGCAATGCTTATCCAGTTCGCATCGCTGAGCACACGCTCTGTCTGACCGTTCTTTACTGCGCTATAGACGCTTGTCGTAATACCGAGGGATGCTGCATGTTTGGCATCGCTTGGATAGTTCACCCTGTTTGCCGTAATAGCTGAGAGGATCTTCTTCTTGTTTTCTGTTGTAATCATATTCTAACAGTATTATAATTATCTTTTAATCGCCACCGTTCCTTGCCGTTTTCCGCAAGCCTTAGAAGTCTGCCAGGGCTCTCATAGCGCTGTCCTCTGGCTCGTATATTTCTTCTTGCTCTTCCACCGTTCCCAGCGGTTCTGCCACTGGCTCCTGCACCTCAATGTCCTCTCCCTCTGGAGACGGCATTGCAACGCTTTCGCGCCTCGTCACTCCAACCTTGCCGATGGCATTGTCCTTGACATACTTGCTGAACTTGGCAATCTTTTTCTGTTGCTCTATATAGTTGGCAACATCTTCATCTGTCTGTTCTGCCATCACTCGGTTGTAGGTTTCAACTTTCTCCACTTTATCGATGTAGCGTTCGCCTTGGAAGATATACACATCCGTTGCCTTGCCCTCTTCATCAGGAATGTAGTAAGCCGTCACCTTGTAGTCGTTAGGCTGCAGCTTCTCCAGAACCTCAGTACCGCTCAGCCACCAGTCTTCGTATGCCACTCTTACCGTTGAGTTTCTTCTGACGCTCGTTTCCACCTTCTCGCCTATGTAGCGGCTCAGTGTCAACTTGTCCAGAGGCTTCAATGTCGGGTTGATGTTCGCCACAAGGACATCCCAACGAGTCAAGCCAGGATATTTCTTCTGATTAGGGTGAAGACTGCTGTTCCACTCCTGGCAGTCAGCACGGTCGTCGGCTACGAGCTGATCCCATGAGAAGTATTCCTTGTCCTCATACAGCTCATTGGTCTCATCGCTGACTTTCTGCGACTCTGTGCGCCACTTGCCTTTGCCGTAGAAGCGACCAATGCCCTCATGGTTCTTGTGGATCACGCTGCGCTTCTTCGCACCATTCAATGGCTCAGCATACTTCTCCTGTGAATTCTGAGGGGCGCAGAAGTGAACGAATGGGAATGCAACACCTGCCTGAAGGAAGCCGTCTTTGTACTGTGTCATCAGGTGATTCTCCACCTCGATGCCGGCTGGCATCCCCCAGCCGTTGCGCTCGATCAGGCGGAACATGTCTCTGAAACACTCCACCACAAGCATCTCGTCCTTCTTCCTTGCATAGCTGGCTCCAAGTACGCACTGGCTCACCACATCATAGGCATAGTAGGCGTGAACGCGCTGCTTGGTGTCCTTAAGCTTGCGTGTCAGGTCAACGTCATCCATTGTTATCTGGCTAAGCGAGAACTCACCATTATGACGGTGAACATGTGGCATCTGCTCGTGCATGAAGGCGGTGTAGCTTCTCAATCTGTGTTCTATCAGCAACCTGTTCTTTGGCTTGTTCAGATAGTTATTGATAGTCGTCTCGCTGAGTACTAAAGGCTCACCGTTCTTGTCCGTAAAGTCATCCGGATCCTGCAGCTCGCCTGTCTCTATGTCATATACATCCAATTCACCACACACAAATTGATTATACATTTCTGCCACATTCGTGTTGTATGGCTTGTTTGGAAGCACAGCTATGCTGACAATAAGCCTCTCAATCCGCATGTCAACCTTCCTTGCGCTCTGATTGCCGAATTTGCCGCTGATAAGGCAGGCATAGCCGTCACGCCTGTACTCCGCCACCTTCTTGCGGAATCGGAGCGTGCTTGAGGGGAGAGTGTGGGCGTACTCTGCTCGGAGACTCTCTATGACGGACACCATCTGATCCCAGTTGTACTTGTCTCCGAACATCTTCTGAGCTGTAGCCGCTCGGTTGTACAGCTTGATGCACGTATTCAGCACACTGGCAT
Source organism: Prevotella sp. (assembly GCA_045617365.1). Taxonomy (GTDB): domain Bacteria; phylum Bacteroidota; class Bacteroidia; order Bacteroidales; family Bacteroidaceae; genus Prevotella. Next base: position 4,179 of record JAZLIN010000038.1, read on the forward strand.
TCACTATGTATTCCTTGATTCTGTCCTCAGGAAGGTCAATGCCTGTCTGCCTCCTGTCATGGAAGAATGCCACAGCCTCCTGGTCAGTCTCATAGTTGCTCTTTATCCAGCCTGACAGACGAGTCTGGTCGCCATTGGGATAAAGCTCCTCCACCTTTGCCTTGTACTTGGAAGGAAGGCTGTCAACGGCAACAAGGGCGTATGAGCCCAAGCCCTTGCCTGGACGCACAACATTGATCCTGCCACGCTGAGCCAACTTGCTATAGTTCCCCTGTGTCATCACAGAAGAATCAACAAGCTCGCGAGCCGATATGCAGAGTGTATTGCCGAAGTATTCCATTTCTTATCTGTTTCAATTTCCCACTGTTCCCGAAGAGTCATCTTCGGGCTAAACCAAATTCATTGCGTACTGCTGAATGCTTGGTATCTGGTTGAGATATACATGATCGAACCTTTTCACAATACTGCCTTTATACTTTATCTCTCCAATGCCAGTTTCAAGGCTCACCTCAAAAACTGCGCCATTGTTGAAGTAATGGCGCATGAAGCGTTCGCCGTTTTCCATAGTGTCATAGAATATCTCCGATTCTGGTACTGCAGCTTCCACCCAGCCGCCCATCTCCTTGCGGGCTACATGCTGAATCTTGCGCGCCAAGTTTGTGTTGCACTCAAAGCATAGAGCCTTATAAACCATGCGCTCTGTGCAGCCAAATAATTTGGCAAGCTTCACCTTTGAGTCTTTTGACAACTTAATAGTCCTCTTGCATTTCTTCTTTGTCATAAT
>JAZLIN010000039.1:0-3284 GCA_045617365.1 Prevotella sp.
GGATGGTCCACCGCTGCAGACCTATGGACCTATTTCATTGGCAAAGCTATTGACCTGTTTGCAGAGCGCGACATAGCTTTCGTAGCCTACGATGAGGCACTCGATGTGACTGACGACGCTGTATTGGAAAAGATACGCCAGAACACATCGTTCCTCATTTCCTGGAGACCCACCACCTCTAACGAGGGACATTACGTGCACCGTACTTACCAGTTTGTAGACAAAGGATTCCCCATACTTTTCTCGCATGCCGACTATACCTATATGGACAATGTATATACTCATAACAGGCTCGAGCAAGGACTCTGTTGGGCAGGTGCCACCGATGAACGCAAAGCGTTCTCCTATAAACCATTCGACGTGTTAGGTGAAGGAGTCACACTCGCACACCCAGAAAATATTATGGGCGTAGAGCCCATGCTCTGGGGAGACAATGTCTACACCTACCCACAAGCCTGTTACCTACTCTTCCCCAAAGTATACGGACTGTTCGAGCGTTCATGGAACGCCCATTTCGATAACTCCGATGCTTCTTTCGGCAAGTTCTACTCCATTGTTACCGAAAGGGAACTTCCCTTCTTGGAAACCAAAGGTATGAATCACCGTACTCCCATGGTTCCCCAATAAAGCCATTTTCCATCTCCCTGTGTATGAGGAAGACACTCCTGTTCATTCTGTGGCTTTGTCCCATGCTGCTTACAGCATCGCCGAACTGGGAAATTAAGCACTATGATAACCTATCAGGATTGTCGCATAACGCTATCAACTGCATCCATCAAGACAAAAAGGGTTTCATGTGGTTCGGCACACGCAACGGGCTGAACCGCTTTGACGGGCACACATTCAAGACATACCTGCGCACAGGCCAGCCCGACGGATTACCCAATAGTTTCATCAATAGTATCGCAGAAGATGCAGAAGGACAACTATGGATAGCTACTGACAATGGTGTCTCCATATATAATCCTATTGCGGATAGTTTCCGACCCCTCACTTATTCTGCAGACAGCATCTCCCTAACTGTCCGAGTCAACCAAATCTATGTCGATGCCGAAGGATGCGTATGGATGATGACAGACAACAGCATATATAACTACTATGACGAAACAATCCACGATATTACAGACAAGCTGACATACTACTTTGGCAGCTTTCCCAATAAAATGCACGTTGATCAGCATGCCGCTTATTTTTATGTTCCATATCAAGGCATCATTCGTAGTGACCGCACTGCAGAGCACATCTCCACCGTGATGTTATCAGAGAACTACAACACCACTGCACTATGCGAATACGGTCCCAATAAACTACTAATGGGAACTCGCGACGATGGATTGTTCATCATTGATGACCTTACTGGTGCTATTACTCCCATACCCATCGATGAACAAAGTGCCATCGAAAAGAATGCGTTGTTCATACGTTCCATCATCCCGATAAATAATGGTGAATTCTGGTTAGGCACAATGGACGGCTTGCTCGCCTTTCATGACAATAAGCTTTCTAGGGGCTGGGAACCACAGATGGTAAACCGTGAATGGAAGAGCGACAACACACCAGTTCTCTATAAGGACAATAAAGGAGGCATCTGGTTGGGAACATTCTACAATGGCATCTACTACTATCATGAACGGCAATCCATATTCAACAACTATTCCTCCCACCCAGACCAGAATTCAGTCTGCGGAAGGTATGTACGCGATTTCATAGAGGATAACCAAGGACATCTGTGGATTGCAACTGAGGACAATGGCATTTGCCTGTTCGATGCCTCTACAGGACTCTTCAGCATTCCTACGACATCCAATGGCGAGAAGCTACCAGACATCAACGTACAATGTCTAATTCAAGTTTCGCAAGTTCCTTAACTCGCCATTTTCAGTTCATAAATCTGTATAAAATGCTGAAGTTTATCAGAACGGTTGATAAGAGTCTCGAAGATTTTCTCATCCTCGATATCAAAGCACTGGGCAATCTCACCCACAATGTCGATGATCATTCCCCAAATACGTTCCGTTACGGTAAGTTCAGCGGAGTTTCGCGTCACTTCGCGGAAGAGTCCGCCGATAGTCTCATAAGAAGAGAATCGTCTTGCCGTAGCAAGTATGTTGTACTGCATGGCGGTGATTGCGGTGCATGCAATCTGCGAAGCGAAGTTACGCACCTGATACTTACCAAGACCGAGATTCCCTTTGCTATCCTTGAATACGACTTCCAGAGACCAACGCATGGAATAGATGCGGTAGGCTTCCTTGAATTCAAGCTTAGTGTTAGTTGTAATCAGTGCGTTCCAGTCAGACTTCTTATTTCTTTTGGTAAAGAACAAGCGTACCTTACGACCAGCGAACTCAACATCTACGGTAACGTAGTAGCAACCAAGACTACGGCAGTACTTGCGCCCCTTCTTGGGATGTTCAAAAAGAGCGACAAGCGCCTTGGCGGTATAGTCCTTGCGGTTGTAGTGGTACTTTGTCTTGCCCATCTTAATCATGCCAAGGTAGTGACACTTGATATGGCGGGAGGTAACGAACTTGATGACCTCAGCACATGCGAACCAGCTATCTGCAAGGATGTAGTTGAAGTGTATCTTTCTGGAAATAAGACGCTTTATCATCTCAATCATGAGCGTAATCTTGCTCTCGTCATACTCCTTGATACGCTTTGCAGTATGACTTTCCTCCTTGCGTTCCTTGGTGAATCGGGCATCAAGCTGCTTCTGCTTCAGACTGTACGTACCGTTCTTGCCCTTTTCGCCGACAAGGCAGAAGTCCATGAGCATCTGAGTGGCTCCATCCGTAATACCGAGGAACAGACCCTTGAAGCCGAGAATCATCTTGTGCTCAACGTGGGAGAACACCTTCCCGATCATCTCCGTCTGGATACCACGCTTCGGATAGTCAGTATCGTCAACCATGAGACATACAGGAGTTTTGTCATCCCTCTCCGTGTTAGCCAGAGTCTTGCGCCAGAGCTGGGTTGTGATATTAATGAGGATGTTGCGCCAGTCGTAGTCCTCCCTCGAAAGAAAACGATAAAACACGTCCTTGCCACAGTCAGCAATGCCGCATAGGGCCGAAGTAGAATAGTTAAACGCATTCTTTATCATGAAACAAGGAAACAACAACAATAGCTGCAGCACCTGTAACTGCGAGTATTTGCAATTGCATCTGCTTTCCTCTCCGAAGAGTCTTTTCTCCGAGAGATTCAACGTACGTGTTATGTCCATTATCTTGTTCATTGCACTCGTGGCATCATTTTCTTTGAAATATTTGCCGATTTCTGAA
>JAZLIN010000040.1:0-5398 GCA_045617365.1 Prevotella sp.
ATATGCTCATAACTTGGAGATTACAGTTGATGAAGCATACGCCTTGCTTAAGAAAAACTATGATGGTTATCATTTTTCAAAGAAGAGTAAGGATGTATATGCACCATTCAGTCTTCTCAGAGCTTTGGATGACAATTCTACCGACCATTATTGGTTTGAGTCTGGTACCTCACGGTCACTACTGGACCATATTTCACGATTCCCAATCACTACGGCTTTGAATTATGATGGTGTAGAAGTAAGTGAGAACGAGTTCAGTATTCCATGTGAAAATGCCGCCACCCCAATGCCGCTACTTTATCAGAGTGGTTATCTTACCATAGCATCATACGATCCATTGGTGCAGGAGTATGTCCTGAAAATCCCAAACAACGAAGTACGCAAAGGACTCATAGACTGCTTGATGCCGTTAATATTGAAACGAACAACGGCAGACAACAATAGTGTAGTAAGAACTATGGCAAGAGCCATATACAAAAGCAATCTGTCTGATGCCCTCACAGCACTTCGCTCCTATATCGCAAAGATACCATACGATGTCATTACAAAAGAACAGTGGGAAGACAAGGAAAGTCGTGAGTCGTTCTATCAGCTTCTTCTCTACATGGCATTCTCCATGCTCAACTCAGTTGTCGATACAGAGGTCAAGAGCATCCTCGGACGTGCCGATGTAGTCATCAAGACCAAGACTGACATCTTCGTGCTTGAACTGAAAGTTGATGATACCGTAGAAAATGCTCTGGCACAGATTGACGACAAGGGATAAGCCATTCCTTACAGCCCCCTCCAGGTCCCCGAGGAAGGGAGAGTCTTTAAGTGCGGTGTCTGCATATCAAGTGAACAACGCAACATCACACACTGGCGCATTACAGATGCCGAAGGTAATGTCATTGAGGACAAGAACTTCCCCGAATAAAAAAAGAATTGAGACGTTTACACATTATTGATATTTAGACAAATCCACAAAACATCATGCTCCACACAACTCCTACATATAGCACCGCACATCACTTCTCCTCACCCTTTAGTTCACATAATGATTAACATATAAACACAACAAAATGAAGAAGTATTCTCTTTCTTTAATCTTGTCGGTTGCGGCATTCGCCTCTGCCAATGCAGGGTACACTGGCATTCTGGTAACAGACAACGTAGGCCAGAACACTTACTACCTGTTTGAGGAACAGCCTACCGTCAAGTACAAAACCGTGGAGGGCGTTGCTAACGCATGCCTCTATGTTACGGGCAAAACAGACCCCATTGTCAGCGTTCCACTTACAGGCGGAGCACAGTTGACAGTAAGGTATGATGACTTCGTAAGGGTAACACTCAACGAGGCTGGCTATGCCACGTTCTCTGCAAAGGATGCATCGTTCATCGCCACCGCTGGCATCACTGCCTACAAGGCTGCAGTCAACGGCGAGCTTATCACGCTCACCGAACTTGAGGGCAACATCCCTGCCGGCACAGGCGTAATACTCTATGGCGAGACTCCTGAGACAAAGGTGGATTTGCCAGTTGCTACCTCTGGCTCTGATGCCGATGTAACAAACAATAGCCTTAAACCAACGACACTCTCTACCGGCTCTCTTGCCGAAATGGAATCCAACATCTGGGCTCTCGGCTCTGGCAAGCAGTTCCTCAAGTACACTGGCACAGCCTTCGTTCACAACCGTGCATACCTTGTTCACGAGAATGCTGGCAGTGCAAAGGAACTCCGCTTCGTATTCGATAACTGGGAAACTGATGCAATTCATAATGCAGAGTTCATAATGCAGAATTCCAACGAAGCATACAACCTTAACGGTATGCGTGTAGGTAAGGATTACAAGGGCATCGTGATAGTCAACGGTAAAAAGATTCTAAACAAATGAAGGAGGAAAGAACAATGAAAAAGCGATATACAAATCCCAAGTTGAAGGTTGTAAGGATCAACGCCTCCACGATTGTCTGTGCAAGTCCATTAGACTTTGACGGCAACGGTGAGACCGACACCATGTACGGAAAACAGCGTGGCGGATTCTCCGATGATGAGGAGGAAGACAATCCTTGGAACGAGTAATCGCATACTCAAAACAACAAACAGTCAAACTAATTGAATTAAATTTATTGAATTTATGAAAAAGATAATTTTTACGCTCTTGGTCCTCGTTGCCTCTATGAGCATGAACGCACAAGTGATGAAAATCTATAGTGGCGATCAGGTATTAGCAACATTCACAGCCGATCAAGCAGACAAATACGTGTTTGAAAAGGTTCCAGACCCTCTTGAAGGTACCGTAGGGACAGCTATGAGAGATGGTGACATCATTGGCCAACAGGTTGAAGTGAAGTGGGTGCAACTCTGGGAGTACGGTCCAAAGTTCGCTGAATATAACGTAGGCGCAACATCGGCAACCGAATACGGCGGCTATTATACTTGGGGAGGATCGGTAGATAGGGATATAAATGTAGAGATAAATTATTGTCCGTACAATGAACTCGGTTACTATGACACCGCCTTCCAGCTCTGGGGAGAAAACTGGCGCATGCCGACACGGTCTGATTTTCTTGATCTCATTAGGGAATGCACATGTATATGGAAAGAGAACTATAAAGGAACAGGTGTCAATGGCGTACTCTGTACAGGCAAGGGCGATTATATATGCAACAGCATATTCCTTCCAGCTACTGGCTACTACGAAAAGGGCAAGATTGGAGGAAACAATAGAGAAGCCCCAGGCAACGATGGATTCTACTGGACTTCCACGCCCAGTGGCGATCTGAGCGCATACTACATGTACATCCACGATGTGTACGTGAGCGGCCGCGGTCGCAGCAATAGCCTCTGTGTCCGCGCGGTACTGAATGAAAACGAGGAGGAGTAAATCTCTGCCACTCTCATAGCATAGAGGAGAGTTAAAGCCATGCAAATCCCTGCCAAGCGAGGATAACGCAAGAGTATGCGTGAAGAGGACAGTTAATCATCAAAATTTAATCAATTCAAAGAAAAAACATAAAAACATAATGAAAAAAACACTATATGCATTTATGGTACTCGCTACCGCCTTTGCGGCAGTATCATGCCAGGACGACGAAGGTCCAAAACCTGGGGACAACCCCATACTAATGGTTATCAATGCCGTAGCTGAGAGCATCGGCAAAAAGTCAAGAGTAGAGATGGCTTGCAGGTATGACGTCCTCTGGAGCGAGAACGACGAGATTTACGTTAAGAGCAACACACAGAGTGCTACTTTCACCCTTACAGAAGGAGCAGGGACTGCCGACGGAACATTCACATGTGCATTCTCTTCATTTACGGGAAACGAGGAGGTTGAAGCATTCTATCCTGCATCATTAGGCGAAGACCTTGTGTGGCCAGCCGAGCAGACAAGTTCTATAGAAATACCGATGTACTGCAAGAAAACTTTAGACGGCGCAGGCACGGAGGACTTAACATTCACCAGTCTCGGTGCAATGCTGCAGATTGTCTTCACTGCTCCGGAAACGCATAAAGTCACTTCTATTACCATACAATCCAACAAGAGACCACTCAGCGGTAAGTTCACCGTAGAGGATGGTCTGGCAGTAATGGACGAAAACCCTGAAAACCCAGGCGTGACGCTCGACCTTGGTAATGGGGTAAATGTAGGTACTGCTGCTACCTATTTCAATATTGCAATCCCAGCTTCTTCAACGCCTAAGAAGAGTGAAATAATGACGATAACCTTTAATGCAACGGACGGTTCCTCATGCAAGATGAATGCAGCATTAACTGATGTTGCACGAAACACCGCAAGCACAATTACGCTGTTTGGAACTTTCGTGTATAATGTTACATTTGACCTGAATGGTCATGGCACGAATGGTCCAGGAACCAAGTCAGTAGCATGGAAATCCACCATGAATCCCCCTTCCGACCCTATTTCAAATGACGAATATAGATTCTGTGGATGGTACAAGGACAAAGACTGTTTGGAAAAGTGGGACTTCTACAATGACAGGGTATATAATAACACAACGCTTTATGCAAGGTGGGGTACATTCATTGGGGAACACGAATACGTGGAACTCGCCGGCTTATATTGGGCAACTGAGGATTTAAAAGATGATGAATTTGGCGAAAACCAATTTGGCACCTACTACTATGTGGGTTACGAAAGTGTTTTTAATGCTATGCATAGTTGGAATGACGGCTTCATTCATGAAGAAGGTTATTTATGGCAAATACCAACCGACGAAGAATGGATGGCACTCAAAGAAGCATGTAACTTTGAAAATATACCAAGGAGAGGTGTAGTTGTTTCAGACAAGAAAGATCCTTCCAGGTACATTACCCTTAATCTTGCCGGGTATTTGACACCTGAAAAATATGTTGAGCCTAGAGCAAGTGGCTATTGGACCGACCAGGGCAATGAGTTCGGTTTCAATGAAAATAGTATAAAAAGCAACAGTTTTGGCATTATGGGCGTATCAGCAAATTGTGGGTTCCCTGCCCGCCTTGTAACAAGACCCTCATCAAAAAAGGAATAGGACTGCCGGAATACATAAGGATACAGAGTATGAGTGTCGGCAGCAGGCTTTTTCGTATATATACAATTAATTCAAGAGTTTCGCAAGTTCTGACTTGCTCAATTTCAGGAGTTAAGTAGATTAGGAGTTAAGGGAGTTAAGTAGAAGTTTGACTGCACGACTGCTTTTCCTTCTTTGCGAAAATTTACGTTTAATTTGCGGCAATTCACGTTCAGCCAGAGGCTGTTTTGGAGTGTTTTCTTGCCAAATCCTGTTAAAGTTTGCGCGAAAATCATCCTTGTTGACTGATATTTGAAGAAAATTAGTATCTTTGCGGTCGAAGACCGCTTCCTCCTCCTTGCAAGACATAACAAGCAAGCTTGATTCTGCTCCTGCTTCGAACGTCGGTTGTCCGACAGGATGTCGGCTTATACATCACGAAAGCCGTATTCTAACAATAGAAAATGAATAAATTCAGATACCCCGTAGATACAGACCAGTTCCAGGAAATAAGGGAACAGGGAATGATGTATGTTGACAAGACAGACATGATGTATGATCTTGCCAACAGATATAAGTATGTATTTCTGGCCCGTCCTCGCCGATTCGGAAAGTCTATGCTATGCAATACCTTCAAGGCTTATTTCAAAGGTCAGAAGGAATTGTTCGAAGGACTGAAGGTGATGGAACAGGAGAAGGAATGGAAAACGTACCCTGTCCTTCACTTTATCCTGAGCGGTCTGAAGGATTGCAGTATTGAAGATGCAAAGAGTAAGTTGGAAGTATTCATTTCTACATACGAAAAAGTATACGGACGAGATGAAGCAGAGAAAACACCCGGTGCGCGTTTTCGTGGTTTGATAAATCGTGCCTACGAACAGACAGGCGAAAAGGCGGTTATCATCCT
>JAZLIN010000041.1:0-24785 GCA_045617365.1 Prevotella sp.
TGCCATATTGGAATGCCTGAACCTTCCAGAAGCAGCATCCTCATTGCTTGACATCTATTATATAATGGAGAGTCTGACTACACTCCGTCCAAAGCTGGTGCAGTTGCTACTGGAGTCTTGCACATCACAGAAAGTGAAGCGTTTGTTCGTCTATATGGCAGAAAAGGCAGGACACCCATGGTTCAAGGCATTGAAACTTGACGCCATATCTCTTGGTACATCACGCTATATGGCGGTACCAACAGGTAAATATATCTCAAAATATAACATGACCATCCCTAAAGAACTTGCAGAATATGAATAACAATATCAATACTCAAGTGTATGCACAAAAGGTAGAACTCTTGCTTCGACTTATGTCAATCGTGATGGAAGAAGGTGTATTCGCTGTTCATGGCGGTACAGCCATCAACCTCTTTCTGAAAGATCTTCCTCGTTATTCCGTTGATATTGACTTAACATACATTCCTCTCGCTGACAGAGCTGAAAGTCTTGCAGACATAAACTTGCATCTGCAATCCATCTGCGAGAAAGCCAAGAAGGCGTTCAAAGGAATGCATATTGTGCCCAACTATAGTACCTGCAAATTGCTTTGCGAATACCGAGGCAAACAGGTGAAGGTCGAGGTGAACCAAACAAAACGAGGACTTGTAGGCGGTGAAGCTGTAACTACACCTTTGAGTGATAAAGCACAAGATGAATTTGGACTTTATTGTGAAGCAAACATTGTACCACTGACACAATTGTACGGAGGCAAAATTGCAGCAGCCTTGTCGCGTCAGCATCCACGTGACCTGTTTGATGTGAAGTACATGGATTTTCCTTTGACGGAGTGCCGTGAAGGATTGATATTCTGCCTGCTTGGTAGTGACCGACCAATCCATGAGAGTTTTGCTCCAGGACTTATTGATCAGAGGGAAGCCATGGCAAATCAGTTTGAGGGAATGACAGACATTCCATTCACTTATGAGGAGTTTGAAGCTACCCGTTCGAAACTGATTGCTGATGTAAACCATCTTATGACTGAGGAGGACAAACGATTCCTGGTCAGTTTCGAGAAAGGTGAGCCTCAATGGGATGGCTATGAGTTTGAATATTTCAAAGACTATCCTTCTGTAAAATGGAAGCTGATTAATTTGGCAAAACTCGCCAAACAGAATCCGCAAAAACTTGTGGAAGAAGCAAGTAAACTCGAGGTATTGTTCGGCATATAACCCCACTTTACCATTAAGTAAGAAACCATATCAAATTATTGGTGTCCGGTATTTTTTACCGGACACCAATATTTCGTAATAGAGAAGAAATAAAGAAACACACCTATAACGTATAGGATTGCAACAAGTATGCGCGAGCAACTTATCTGATAACAGGATAGTTGCTCGCGCATTTGTTGTCCTCCGTAAATTACAGAAACTGGACTTTCTACGTTTCTATAATTCTATACCCAAGTGCAGTTTAAAGATAGAGGCGCCTCCACCAGAAGTTGGATAATTACCCTGATTCCATTTCTGACCGTCGAAGTTCACAAATTCAACACCTACACCGGCATTATATTTGTTGTTGAATTTTACACCGACCTGTGGCTCAACAAAGAAGCCTTCGTTGTTCATGTGAATGTTTGCACCTTCGTGAATAGTTGCACCTAAATCAACAGCTGCATAAGGACGAATCTTAGTATCGGCATCGAAATGGGTGTATTGACCACGAACGAAGAGCGGAATCTGTATGTACCCTTGATCCTGTGTGTAAGGTCCTGATTCTTCAGTGTCATATAAATTACAACCAGCACCTATACCTGCCTCCCAGTTGTCATTGATCTCATATGTCCAAAAGAGACGTAAACTTGCCATGTCCTTAACCTTGGCTGTTGCAACCAATTCTGGAGCCCCATCTATCTTGTACTTTGCCTCACTGATACCTGTACCACCTGCAAGCTCCAGAGTAACCTTTGTGCGCTTGAAGAAGTTTTCCAGACTACTTCCCTTTCCGAAATTACAGCCAAATCTCAGGTTTATATAATTGCTTACACCTCCTCCCTTCGTAAAAATTGAAGCAAGATATCCAGCAGCAATATAGTACTTATCAAATGATACACCTACGCTAGGATTTACAATGATAGAGCCCGCCTCAATATCATCAGTGTTAAGCATATATCCCAAATCTGCAGTAACAAATGGTTTTATGGATTCATTCTGGGATAGATTGTACTTCGATCTGAAGAAAAGAGGAATGCCGGGATTAGTTGAGAAAGAAGAGTGTTCCATAATTCCAAAACCAGCACCTACTTCAACATTGTCCGTCACAGGTTTAAGAAAACCTAATTGGAAACCAAGGTTAGCTCCGGAATCACCTTTGCCAACGCTGATCGATGGTTGAAATTCAATAAACTTTGTTGCCTGAGCCATCATAGTAAGAGATGGTATGAGAGCAACCAACAATAAAAAAACTTTTCTCATAAACTATAGATATGTACATAGGCATAGCGTCTCCTGACTATGCAAAAAAATGTTTGACATGCACATATATAAAAAGAGACGTGGAGACTATACTCGTTACTCGCTCCACTCTTCGAGGGTCGTAGGAAAGTTACCCATTACAGTCGAAACGAATAACTTCAAGACCCCCACGCCGATATGAAGACGCAACTCACCTTATTATATATACACCTATCCCACCAGCGCTGGAGGCGTTGGCGAGAAGACATAATAAGGGTGTGCGCAAAATCATACCCTGGGCATCAATCCGTTACTTGGTTCCTTGACTGTAATTTGAAAAGTTTCCTACGCTTTCGAAGAGTCAGAGAACAAGTGCGTGATAAACGCCTATTCCATATATGGTATCCTCAACACAGTCTCCCACCAACGTGAGAGACTCTTTCCCGGCGCATCATACGATACGCCATCGGCGTGAAAGATGTGGCAAAGTTAATGAAAATTTTCATAACTGCCAACTTTTTGTTTGTCAAAAATAGATTTTGAATACATTTTCCTTAAAAAGAACTTGTATAATCAAAAATTTATCAGTAAGATAATGTGCCAAAATACCATTGCAAACAAATACCTATCACTACAACCGATCATATTGAAACTATCAGAATCACAAAAATGCACAACTTCCAATGTCGGAAGTTGTGCATTTCTTGTGATTATAACATATTGTAAGGTAAGGACTATCACGCCAATGGTCTTGTGCCATCGCATTGGGGATAGTTGGTACATCCCCAGAACTGCTCTCCTTGACGCGAGCCTTTTTTAATCGTGCGCTGCTGCATTGGTGCACCGCATTTGGGACAGACTGGTGCCCCTTCTTTCACTGCATTTTCCTTCAGAGTAGCAAGGCGTTCCTTGGTCATGTTCTCCGTAAATCCGCCTTCCACCTTAAAGTCACCAAGTCTTTTGTTGATTTGTGCGGTAAGCAACTGCTTAACACGTTCGCAGAGCACTATTATGACGCAAGCGGAATGACAGGAATCATCCTTTCGAAGCATCGTGGCAAACCGCGTGTATTCGTCAAGGATATACCTGCTAATCTCAGCAAGGTAGTCCTGTGTGAGGACAGGAACATCCAGAAACTGATAGTTGCGAACCTGCATATAACGCGGATCGCTGGTACTCCACATCGTCGTGCTATGGCGCATGAGCCAGTTTAGGAAATCACCTTCCAGTTCGCTGACGCTGGCCCGTGCCACATCTAGCAATCGAAGCTCCGTCTCATAGCTTGTTTGATGGCGTGAGGATCCCTCTGCAATATTGGCAGGCACAGTACGGGCTGCCATCTCCATCTGGTCGCGGAGCCGCCCGCAAGGATCTACCTCGTAGCTAATGAATCGCTTACAGAAACTCTGGGTGACTAGCTGGAGGATGTTGCCGAGCCGCCAAGAGAGGAGCATCATATAGCCATTGACAGAGTGGATGTTGATCATTTTTGGGGGAATGTTTTTTGGGGGGTTAGGGGGAGAGACTATCGAGGGGAGATTGAGCGAGCTATCGAGATCTCGATAACTCGATAACTCGAACTATCGAAATCTCGAAAATTCGATAGTTCGACAATTCGATAGCTCGGCAATTCGACAGCTCGCTTAATCGTTCGTTGTGCGTTTTACTCAGCTGTCAGTTCGAGTACTCGGCTGGACCAGTCGTTGAGTTTGCTGTACTCTACGTCGTGGGAGTATGGCATCTCAAGACCGTGGTTCATGAGGTACTCGCCGCTGTATGACTTACCCTCGCATGAGAGAGGGTTCTTGTCTATGCGGTTGAGCTCCTTCACCTTGTAGGTCTTGCTGGCATCAAGACCAGCCATCTTGACGATTGGCAGGTGCTGGTTCTTGAAGGTCTCCAGTTTCCACCAGTAGAAGACAGCCTTCTGCTTGTCCTTGCTCACGATAATCTCCGATGCGAGGTTGTCGCCAGCGTATGGCGAGTGCAGACGGTAGAGGTCACCAAACTGTATGACAGGGCGCAGTGCCTTGTAGCTTGCTATCGCCTTGCGACAGAAGTCCTTCTCCTCATCGGTCATATTCTTTGGCTGTATCTCCATGCCGAGACGTCCCGACATAGCCACGTCACAGCGCAGTTTCATTGATGTGGTGCGGAAGACTGCATGGTTAGGTACGGCAGAGATATGGCTTGCCATAGAGATCGGAGGGAAGAAATAGCTGGTACCCCACTGCATGAAGACGCGCTGAAGGGCATCGGTATTGTCGCTAACCCAGAACTCATCAAAGTATGGGAGCAGTCCGTAGTTGGCACGTCCACCACCCGATGCACAGTCCTGTATCACCACGTCCGGATACTTGGCGCGGATGCGCTTGCATACGTCTATCAGTCCGCGGTGATAAGCTATGTAGAGGTGGCTCTGCTCATCCTTTGACAGTTACTGTGTACCGTGGTTCATCACCGGTGCATTGGCATCCCACTTGATGTATGCTATCTCCGGATGCTTGGTGAGGAGGTTATCCACGATGCTGAACACATAGTCCTGCACCTTAGGGTTAGCCAGGTCAAGCACCACCTGTGTGCCGCCACGTCCAAGGACAGGTTCGCGTCCCGGTGCCTTGATGATCCAGTCCGGATGCTTCTCATAGAGTTCCGATGTAGTGTTTGCCATCTCAGGCTCAATCCAGATACCGAACTTCACACCGTTCTTCTTGGCATCGCTGAGTAGGCGCTCTATGCCCTCAGGGAGTTTCTGCTTGTCCACTACCCAGTCGCCGAGCGCAGCATTGTCTGTCAGACGACGGTATTTCTCACCAAACCATCCATCGTCCATGACGAAAAGTTCGCCGCCCATAGACTTGATGTCACGCATCATCTGGTCCATGCCCTCGTGGTTGATGTCGAAATAGACACCCTCCCATGAGTTGAGGAGAATCATACGCTCCTGGTCGGCATGACGCAACTGGTACTTACGTGCCCAGTCATGGAAAGCCTGACTCACGCCGTTGGTACCACGGGTAGAGTATGTCAGTGCGGTGCGTGGTGTGGTAAAGGTCTCACCCTTCTTCAGGTGATACTCAGAATTGTCAGGATTGATTCCCGAGAAGTAATAGTGGTAATCGGAATCATCGGTATCGATGGTAATGGCGAAGTTACCGCTGTAGCAGAGAGCGGCACCAATCACGTCGCCACCATTCTCACGAGCAGGACCATCCAGCGAGAGCATTATCTCGTTGCGGTCAGAGGTAGCATTGCGCAGACCGTCCTTGTTCTTCACCTGAAAGAGGCCGGTGTTCAGTTTCTCCTCTACCAGTTGTGCCTCGGCAGCCCATGAGCCATGAAAGTGTGTGCAATACACGTCGCCGCGATGCACCGGCAGCAGAGGATTATAGAACTGTGTCAGGGTCACCGTCTGCTTCTCGCCGTTAGTGATGTCCGTCCACGACTCTATCATATCGACATCGTCGTATGCCTGATAATAGAGGTGTACGGTGGTAGGATAGAGAGGATCCTTGAGCGTCACGGTCAGCAGATTGCCCGAGCGTTGCTTGTCGTTAGGAGCCTTGTCACTCACTCGCGTCATGGTCCATGAGTCAATGACCATATTAGTAGATAGATTGCCGTCAGCATGGCGCATGGCCAGACATGTCTCGCTCATGGTGTGAGTGGCACCGTATGCAGGATATAGCGAGAAGCGACTCCAGTTAGGGTCGCTGCCCTTCTCGATATTCTGCAGGTCCACCGCCTTGAGACGCGGACCGTAATAAACAAACTGTGGTTCGCTACCTTTGTTCAGGTCAACCACGAAACTATTGCCTGGTGTAGTAAGTTCCACCTTCTCAGCATACATGCCGAGTGGCAGGGCCGATAAAGCCAGAAGAAGTAATTTTGATTTTGTCATGATAATATAAGAGACCAACTGACCCACCCCGACCCTCCCCACGGGAGGGAGTTTTTTTAAATATGGGAAGGAGGGAGAGGAATTATGAATTATGAATTATTTCATTTGTGCTTTTTTAGTAAGGAAGTGCCATGAGTATAAAAGTTATAAGTGAAAAGCGAAAGTTTTTAAGTGCTTGAGTGAAAAGTGACTGCGCGGCAAACTTGATAGCTTGATAGCTTGACAACTTCAACTCTTAACTTATAACTTCTATACTCATGGCACTTATTTACTAAAAATTCACATCTTTATAGAAGAACTATGACTTGCGAAGCTTGATGAGCTTGCGAATAACTATGAACTATGCACTATGAACTATGAACTACTTAATGTGTGCTGTGAGGAATGTAGCATTGCCGAAGATATACAATACGTTCTCAGATGCTGGCACGAGGAGAGTCTCACCCTGGCGCACCTTGACACCGTTGATGTTTGCCTCGCCCCAGAGACATACCACCACCACGAAGGAGTCACAGTGGAAGTCTATCTGCTGCGCCACCTGCACCACAACACGATGAACCACGAAGTAGGGACAGTTGATGAGCTGCGACGTAGGCTGTGTGGAGTCATACGATGTACGGTATTCCGGCCACACCTGATAGTCAATGGCATCCTTTGCCTGTTCGATGTGCAGTTCGCGCGGTTTGCCATGAGCATCCACACGACCGAAGTCATACACGCGGTAAGTGATGTCCGACGTCTGCTGTATCTCGGTAAGGAAACAGCCGGCACCGATGGCATGTAGTCGTCCGGCAGGCAGGAAGAACAGATCACCCTGATGCGCCTCGTGTGTAGCGATGACGTCCTGCATAGGCGAACGGCCATTGACGGGTTCCGCAGTAGCAAGATGCTCGTACTCGTCGGGAGTCAGCGGTTCCTTGAGACCTGCATAGATCTTGGAACCGACATCGCTCTTGATGATGTACCACATCTCCGTCTTGCCAGCGCATCCGTGGCGCTCCATAGCGAGACGGTCGTCAGGATGCACCTGCACGGAGAGGTCCTGGCGCGAGTCGATGAACTTCACCAGGAGCGGGAACTTATTGCCGAACTTCTTATATACCTTATCGCCCATGAGCAGGCCCTTGTATTTATCTATCAGTTCGGTGAGTGTCAGTCCCACATCGACATCGTCGATGAGTCCGCGCTCTATGGCGACGCTCTCATGTCCCGGCACACCAGAGATTTCCCAACTCTCGCCAATATTAGGCTGAGCAGTATATATGCCCTTGAAGGGAGCTATCTGATAGCCTCCCCAAAGGGTAGTCTTCAGATAAGGTTCAAACTTGTATGGTTTCATAAAGACAAAATAGATATTTACTCAAGATTAGGAGTTAAGAAGTTAAAGAAGTTAAGGAGTTAAGACAAATGTACTGAAGTATCATGCTGTCAACTAATGCTATTGTCTTCGCTCGGCTTGCCGCTTTGCTTGCAAAGAACTTCCTAGCGACGAAGGAGCGTTCACTCCTTAACTTCTTATCTTCCAGATTCAAGTTGAGTTTGCTTCTTACTTAATCCTCTCCATCAACTCCAGACACATGCGACTGTTGTGGTATGGACACTTCCAGAATCCGGCATGGTCATCCTTGCGGTTGATGTTGCCCTTTGGGTCACGGCTCCAGTACCATTCGCCCAACTCATGGTCTATGAGATTGTCCTTGATATACTGCCAGCAATGGAGAGCCTTGTCAAGGGCAGCCTCATCACCGAAATGCTGGTAGATGTTATAGAATCCGACTACTGTCTCTGCCTGTACCCACCAGTGGCGGTCATCGTCCACGTAACCTGTGTCGAGGTTTGCCTCATGAGTCATCGAACCGTCTGCGTTGAGTCCTTTCTCTGATGCCTTAGCCACCTCCTGCACTATAGGTTCCACCTTGGCAAGGAGTTCCTTATCATCCAGCACGAGTGCTGCCTCGTGCATCAGCCAAGAGCACTCTATATCGTGACCATAGCTCTCCAGTTGACCGGCACCACGTGTCCAGTCCATCTCGAAGAAGAGGTTCAGATGGTGCGTCTCCGGATTGAGAATCTTGTCGCAGAAGATACCGATGAGGTTGCGGAGCGCCTTTTCAAGTCGCTCATCCTTCCATACACGATAAAGATTGGCGTATGGCTCAATGATATGCAGATGTGTATTCTGCGACTTAGGGTAGTTCTCATCGAGGTCGGAGAGACGCATATCCTCTATCGGCTGCCATTCACGTGTGCACGCTTCGATGTAACCGTTGTATTCCTGGTCTAAGGAATGTGCCTCTATAACCTCGAACAGTTGTATGGCAGTATCAAGTGCCTCTTGGTCACCAGTAGCACGCACATACTCCGAGAGTCCATAGATTGTGAAACCAATAGCATAGAACTGCTTCTTCGTGTCAATAGGTTTGCCCTGGCAATCGAGTTCCCAGTACGTACCGCCAAACTCGCTATCGATGAAGTGGCGAAGGATGTAATCCTTTGCACGTGTTGCTGCCTCAAGGTATTCAGGACGCTGAGTGACACGGTATGCGGCAGAGAAAGACCATAGGATACGAGCATTGAGAATACCGCCTTTGCTGGCATCCTTTATAAGTTCGCCGTCACCTGTCATCTGCCCGTAGAATCCGCCTCGCTCCTCATCCTGCATCTTGATCCAGAACGGCAGTATGTTATTAGTAAGTGTATCGAGCATTTCTGCCCGCAGTTGCTTTTTCATCTGACGTTTATTTCTTGATAGGGAACATATATGCCAGCACTCCCATGACCACTGCTATGCCGGCAGGGATGATGGAGAAGATAGACCATACCATGGTCTTCACTGACTCAAGGTCTGAGATTTGAACGATTGTCTCACCGGTCTCCATGCTCTGGTATGACTCAAGGCCAGCCCAGCCAAGGAGCAGGGCGATGAGGGAGCCGGAGATGGCACCGCCAAACTTCTGTGCCATGGTGCCGGAAGAGAAGATGAGTCCTGTTGACGATGTGCCGTTCTTCTCTGTGGCATAGTCAGCTACGTCGGCATACATAGACCACAGCAGTGGCGAATAGAGTCCGGCACCCACCGAGGTGAGGACGGACACGGCTATCATAACCCAGATGTAGGATGGGTCCATAGGAATGAAGAAATATGCCACTGATGATACGGCGCAGATAACCGACGACCATACGAATGCCATGCGCTTTGATCCCACCAGCTTTGTGAATGCTGGCGACAGTCCGCCGAAGATCATGCAGATAGCCTCACCGATACCCATGAACACGGTATAGTTGATGATAAGGCTTGAGATGGTGATGTCACCGCCAAGGCAGTAGGTAAACATATAGCTTGCCACGGCATAGCGGAAGCCGTTGAAGAAGTTGGTGCATACGGCGGTGAGGGTGATATATACCCAAGGCTTGTTGGTCACAAGGTCGCCATACTGCTTGAACGAGAACTTCTCTGCACGTACTGGCTTCAGGCGTTCCTTGGTCAAGAGGCCGCAGATGCAGGTGAGCGCTGCTGCCACGAAACCGAACACAGCACCTATCACGGCATACTGGTGAGCGTCAGAACCGCCTATCGCCTTCTGCAGGTAAGGGAAGGAACCCATCATGATGAAGCCCATAGCGTAAGCTCCCACCATACGGTAAGCCGAGAACTGGTTGCGCTCGTCGGCATCGTCGGTCATCACGCCGAGCATCGAACCGTAAGGCACGTTGACCAGGGTATATACCGCCATCATGAGCAGATAGAGCGTATAGGCATACACACGCTTGATGCCCGGGTCGAAGTCCGGCGTATAGAGCAGTCCGGCGAAGATCAGTCCGTATGGTATGGCACCGAAGATGAGCCAAGGACGATACGTTCCCCACTTTGATGTGGTGCGGTCGGCAATGGAACCCATCAGCGGATCGGTAACAACGTCGAACATACGTGCCACCAGCATCAAGGCACCGGTATCAACGAATGAGAGTCCGAATACATTGGTGAAGAAGAACGGGAAGGCTATCGACATTATCTTCCATGTGATACCTCCTGCGGCTGCGTCACCAAGCGCATAGCCTATCTTTTCTTTTATTGATGCCATTGTTATGTAAACATTAAATAATAATCTCCGCAATTTTTATTTTTACATTAATTACCATTAATTAGACATTAATTTTCTTTAATTTATTAATGATTATTTGTTTTACCCTAATAATTCTTGCTCTGGCAAGCGCCCAAAGGCCGAGCGAATGACTAATTAATGATTAATTAATGTCTAATTAATGTTTAAAAAAATATTGGAAAATATTGTTGTATCATTACTATATTACTTTTTATTCTTTGCTATTAGTTTCTTTATCGTCTCCACCGACGCACCTGTTGTCAGTCCGTCCTCCGGAGTGTTCTTGCAGTAGTCTATGAGTCTGCCGATGGTTGACTCTGCCACGTGCATGCGTGTGTCAGACGATGCGTAATATATAAGTACGCGATCATCATTGCCATGCACAGCCTGCTTGCCATCAGCAGTCAACTGTTCTCCGTCGGCTATCCATCCGTTGGCGAACGCTACGTTCATCACGTCGCCGATATACTCACCGCCCTGTGGCACGAGGAAATATCCTCCTGGCTGTGCAATGACCTTCGTAGGGTCCTCCAGACTGGTCATATACATATATAATACGTAGCGCAATCCGCTGGCACATGCACGCACACCGTGAGCCAGATGCAGCCATCCCTCATTGGTCTTGATTGGGTGCGGTCCCTCACCGTTCTTCACCTCCATGATGGTGTGGTAGTGACGGGCATTGATAATCTTCTCTTCCTTCACCTCAGCATGTTCTATGTCGTCCACGAGTGCCCAGCCGATGCCGCCACCCGAACCGGTATCGATAAATCCATCCTGCGGACGTGTATAGAAGGCATACTTGCCATCCACGAACTCTGGATGCAGCACCACGTTGCGCTGCTGCGACTTAGACTTGAGGTCAGGCAGACGCTCCCATGTCTTCAGATCCTTCGTGCGTGCTATGCCCGCGGTGGCTGTAGCAGCGCTGAGGTCGCCCGGCTGCGAGTCGTCATGACGCTCTGCGCAGAACACTCCGTATATCCATCCATCCTCATGTGACGTGAGGCGCATATCATATACATTGGTGGCTGGCACCACATCCTCCGGCATAGTGATCGGCTCTTCCCAGAAGCGGAAGTTGTCAACACCGTTAGGCGACTCTGCCACGGCGAAGAAACTCTTTCTGTCGGCTCCCTCCACGCGAACCACGAGGAGGTACTTGTCCTGCCACTTCATGGCACCACTGTTGAGCGTAGCATTCATCATGATACGCTGCATGAGGTACGGGTTATCCTTCTCGTTGAAGTCATACCTCCACTCAAGCGGTGTGTGCTCCGCTGTTACGATAGGGTTCACATAACGGTCATATATACCATTCCCCCACTCTTCTTTCTTATTAGGGCAAGCGAGCAACGCCTCATGGCGCTCACGCAATGCCTTCACCTTATTTTCAAATTCCTGTGACATTATATTATATTACATAAATTTTATATTTCATCTTTAAAAACTTCCCTCTCTTTTTTCTTTTCACATTAATTATCATTAATTGGACATTAATTTTTCATTAATTTTTATAACTATTCAGCCCATTGATATTAATGCATAATTTATGTCTAATTACACTGTGCTTAATTATTAAATGAAATAAGCCTCTTGATAGACCGCCTCTTGCAACCCATAGTTTAATTCTCTATGAACTACCATGGATGCACCGATTATTCTATATACTATGTCAGCATATTGTTTATATTTATACATAGTCCCAGAACTTCTGTCAATTAAAAATTAATGACCAATTAATGTTCAATTACACGGTAATTAATGTAAAAAACATATTAATGACTAATTAATGTTCAATTACATGGTAATTAATGTAAAAAACGAGTTCATCGTCAGATAGTAAATTACTTGATCTTCTTGATATCCTTCACAAACAAGAATTTCTTGTCTGCTGCCCATGCCTTGAAGTCCTCAGCAGTCTTGAGTTCCTTGGCTGCGCCGAAATGCTCCGCCTTCCAGTTGCGCCATGGCAGGAGATAGGATATAGGATATTTCTCCACGATAGGCTTCATCACGCGTGTCCACCATGTCGAGTCTGGCGAGTTCTGGTAGCCGCACTCTGTCATGGCAAGCAGCATACCGTGATCCTTGGCATACTGACTGAGGAAGTCCAGGTCACTGGTCACGCCATTGATGAAGTCCTGTTCCGAACCCCACTGATAGGCATCCTCTCCAAGCAACTGTACCCTGTCTGCACCAGGGAAACGCTCCTCAAACTCTGCCACGGAATGCTTGCCCTGCATATTAGGCGAACAAGACCACACTACGCAGTCGCCCAGTACGCCAGCCTTGCCATCCACCACCGTCTCGCGCTTGGCGAGGTAGTCCTGCGTCATGTTCCACAGTCCGCGGTACTGCTGGGCACTGCAGTTGGCAGCTCCCCACCAGAACCATCCTCCGTTATACTCATGCCATGGGCGCAGGATGACAGGCACCTGATTGCCGTTGCCATCGCGCAGACTTACGAGGAAGTCTCCCACCCTTTGCATCCACAGCATGAAGAGGTCATGCTTCTTGCCACCGGGCAGTATCTCCTTCACGGTATTCTGCGGATTGTCTATCTGCGAGGCGAGATCCTTGCGTCCCACCGTCTCCAGTGCTGCCACCGCCTCCTTGTATGCCTTGATATCCTTCTCTATCCACGCCGTTGTGCCGAGCAGCGGATTACGCGGATGCCACGACATGGTGATAATGCCGCCGCGCTCATGATGCTTCACAGCCTCCTTGCGTATCTCGTTGAATGGCACGCTGTCAAGGTTGGCCTTGTCGCCACGCTCCAGTCCGCCGAGGTCGAAACCCATCACACCGGGATAGTCACCCACGAGGTCGTAGGTATCGGAACGACCGAACTCCCATTCCCATGATATGCCATAGAACGGGTCGTCCTGGTGTCCGTACATATATCCTTTCTTCTGTATCTTAGTCAGTCGCTCCACCAACTGCTGCTGCGGCGTAGGCTTGGCAGCCATCACCGGTGCAGTTGCGACATTCAGCAGCAGCAACGCTGCAAAAGATAATACCTTTTTGTTCATCATAAGTATATTAATTATCGTTTAGTCAGCAAAATAATAGTTATCTGGATGCAAAATTACTATTATTCGCTCTTTTTACATTTGCTTTTGTTGACAAAATATTGTACTGTCTATGCCAAAACAGTCAGCAATATGACACGAGCATACTTTGGCACAGATTTTGATGCTTTAAGAACAAACCCATCTAAACAATTTTTATATCAATCATGGCAATTTCTAACAAACACCACATCCCTCTCAAGACCGTTTTACTCGGTATGGCAGTAGGACTAGCATCTGCCGGTTGGGCACAGATGCGTATGATGAACTACCAATCCACCTCTGTGGACAACGATGGCAAAGTAACATTCCAGTACCGTAACGACAATGCAAAAAAAGTATTCGTCGATGTACAGTTTGCCGGCAAACAAGAGATGCACCAGGATGCCAGGACCAGGCTATGGACTGTAACGCTCGGTCCATGTGCACCAGACATGTATCCCTATCATTTTGAGGTCGATGGCATCAGCATCATGGATCCCCAGTGCGAACAATACTTCCCTAACGAAGGATTCAAGAACAGCCTGCTGGAGATTCCTGCCAAGAGTGGGAGTCTGCCTCATGACATCAGGACTGACATAGAGCACGGTAGCATACAGTACATAAACTATTGGTCTGAAAGCCTGCAATACACCAATAATGCTGTGGTATATCTCCCACCGTCTTACCTCAAAGACAAGGACAAGCATTACCCTGTATTCTACCTCATCAGCGGCACGACAGATACAGAGGAGGTATATTATAAGGTGGGACGCGTAAACCACATTCTCGACAATCTCATATCAGAGGGTAAGGCCCGAGACATGATTGTCGTACTGCCATACGGCAACCCTAACAAACTGCTGCCACAGATGCCAGAGAAAATGATGCCTGTAACGGGATTCGGCAATGACGTGGTAAGCAATGACATAGTACGCGACCTCATGCCGTATATAGAGTCTCACTACCGCACTATCAACGACAGCGACCACCGCGCCATCGGCGGATTCTCACGTGGTGGCAATCAGGGACTGTCCATCGGACTTCATAACCTGGACAAATTCTCATACCTTTGTTCATACAGTTCATTCACCTCCACAGACATCCCTGACGTTTACAAGAAAGCCACCAACAAGAAGTTGCACCTCTTCTGGCTCGGCGTGGGCACTGATGATTTCCTATACGGTAATGCCCGTGACTACATGGAGTATCTCGACAAGAAAGGCGTTCGCGCAGTCAAGGAATATACCCACGACAAGTTCGGACACACATGGATGAATGCCAAGTATTTCCTCAACAAGACTCTCCAACTGCTGTTTAATCCTGAAGCATCAGCCGAAGCCATGAAGAATGCCAAGCCTACACTGGCAAAGACGGGTAAGGAACAGCAGTTTACTCCTGGCGTGATGGCGCGCCTATTCCCTAAGCCACTGATCTCGCCCGAATATCATGACAACGATGTCACCTTCCGATGCAAGGCGCCAGAGGCTGCCGAGGTACTGTTCGAAGGCGAACAGTTTGCCGAACCTATCAGGATGCAGAAAGACAACGACGGTGTATGGAGTGTTACCATACCATACGTTGCCGAGATGACATTCAAATACTGCTTTATCATTGACGGTACAAAGACGGCAGACCCTGCAAATATGTACCTTTCGCCAGACCGTGGGTTCAAGCACAGCATCTCGATGGCTCGTACCAAAGATCTGGGAAATACGGATCACGGCATAGTACATTACGACTACGACCGCAACAATGCCATGTACATCCCTGCAGGCATGAAGTTCGAGGACATGACGACCCTGCATGAAGGCAGCGAGGTCATCTGTCTCATACCAGGCAAAGACGACACCGTGGAAAGTTGGTTCAAGGTAGGTCGTGCCGACGAGATTGCCGATCGACTGCTGACAGAAGGCAAGATTAAGCCTACGGTTTTATACGTAGGCGACACTCCTCTTTCGTTTGCTCAGACAAAGGTTCTACGCGCCGATGACTTCAACACTTGGCAGGATCGCAGCGATGCCCTGGAACGTTTGCTGAAAAACGAACTGGTCATCCCGATGCTTAACACATCCGCCTTCCACACCACCATTGACGGAAAACCCGTTGAACTCTATACCATCAGTAATGGAAACGTTACTGCTCAGATAACAAACTACGGTGGATTCATCGTCTCTCTCGTGTCAAAAGACAAAGAAGGAAACTTCTCCAACATCGTGACGCACTATGACAAGATTGCAGACTACCAGCATTGCAACGTGGGCATGGTAGGCCCTACCCTGGGACGCTTTGCCAACCGCATCGCCAATGCTCAGTTTACACTGGACAAGAAAGTATATACCCTGACCAAGAATGACAGGCAGAACATACTGCACAGCGGCAACAACGGTTTTGACCACACGGTATGGGATGTGATAAGTGACGAACCTACCAAGCTTGTCCTCTCCTGCGTCTCTCCTGACGGAGCGGACGGTTTCCCTGGCACGCTGACCACCACCCTCACCTACTCCATCACCGATGACAACGGACTGTCTATCAAGTATGAAGCCCAGACAGACAAACCGACGGTGGTGAATCTCTCCAATCATGCCTATTTTAATCTCAACGGAGCTGGAAACGGTGACATCATGGACCACGTACTGATCGTCAATGCCGACAAGATTACTGAGACTAACCGCGAAGGCATCCCTAACGGCAAATACATCAATGTGGAGAATACGCCATACGATTTCAGAAATGGATGCCGCATCGGTGACCGTCAGATGGACATGAAGGGATTCCGCTGGGGACAGAAGATCGAGATACCTGAAGGAAAAGTGATGAACTATGACAACAATTTCTGCCTCAACCACACCTCAAGCGCTGTGGAAAAGGTAGCCACGCTATACTCGCCTCTCTCAGGACGCACCCTCGAGGTCTGGAATGACCATCCCGGACTTCAGGTATATAGCGGTGCCCGCACTGCCATCGCCCTTGAGTCTCAGAAATATCCTGACTCTCCTAACCACCCAGAGTTCCCATCTACCACACTCAGACCTGGCGAGACCTATACCCATACATGTATATATAAGGCAGGCACACGCTGATGATCAAAACCACACCTACTTATAGTGCCCCTTTAGCAATGTTAAGACACTGCTAAAGGGGCACTATAGATTGGATACACTAATAAATTATTCATTTTTTTTCGAAATTTCTTGCACATATAATAATTAATTCGTACCTTTGCACCCGAAATCAGAGGTTCGCTTGCAGACAAACGTCTGCTGCGATTAAAAAGGGAATCAGGTGAGAAGCCTGAACAGACCCGGCTGCTGTATGTTCCGGCACTATTGGTGCAGTGACAGCAATATACCACTAAATGATTTCCTACGTCCACATGATGTATGGCACTCTACATTCTTTGCCATGAAGTGGACGGGACATCAATTGGGAAGGTGCTGTCATATTATCGGAATGAGTCAGAAGACCTGCCCCTGTTATCCTCGTAGGTCTTAATCCTGCAGGATGCTCTTGACATTTCCCTGGGAACGGAAAGTAAGGGTTCACATTGCTAAATAAAAAAACACTTAGAGACGTCCAATGTCTTCACCGACAAGGGATTGTTGTGACATTACGTATCATGCCTCTACAGGTCTGCAGGCACGACAATATTCATTGCCTTGCTTCATGCTACTTGTTTGCCAGATACTGAATGTCATTATGATGGCATAGCCTAACCTGATATACTCATAATAATAAGTTTTGTAATGTTTACTGCCTGCTCTGTATGCGTTAGAGCGGGCAGTTTTTTATTGCCCTACCCCAAGAATTACCTCAATTAACAAATTTTATCCTACAATAATTTGGAGGTTTCAAATCTTATTACTAATTTTGCTCAACATAATAAAAACGCAACGTATGAACAACAGTCTAACAACACGATTGATAGCGATGGCTTTCGCCATGATGCTAGGCAGCAGCAGCATGGCGCAGCAAGACCACCTCTCGTATGGCAACTTTGTGCAGACTGCACAGAGCGCAGAAACGACCTACGACTATAAAGCACACAAAGCTTACAAACCATCCAAAGCTGCTACAAAGAACGATCCAGAGGCAAAGCGCAAGACTGCACTCTCCAACCTCTTCACCCGAAAGGCAATGGAGGTATGCGGTGCCTATGACCATCTGCCTGCCGAACTGTTCCCTTACCAGCCATACTATGCCTTCAAGGGATTCTACGTCATGGCTGACAGCGATGCTACTAATCTCCGCGAGTGGTATGACGACATCTGCCTTGGCGTCATGAAGGCATCACTGCCACAGTTTAATACTGCCAGCTATCCAATCGGCGAATACACGGATCTGCCACAGGGCAAGACTATCATCAACGGCATCAGCAGCATACCGCAGGACGAACTGCTCCACAGCATGGCATGCTCCATATTTGCTGCATGCCCTACTGACAGCGAAGCATTCGCCCTCTTTCTCAAAGCCCTGGCACTC
Organism: Prevotella sp.; assembly: GCA_045617365.1. Taxonomy (GTDB): domain Bacteria; phylum Bacteroidota; class Bacteroidia; order Bacteroidales; family Bacteroidaceae; genus Prevotella. Next base: position 17,978 of record JAZLIN010000041.1, read on the forward strand.
CGTGAGGAGATACACATGTACACCATCATAGAACATCCTGCCGACAACGACGAGACAACCAGCGCCATCAACCGCATGAAGCGTGAACGCGACCTCTTCTGCACCGCCCTTTGCGCTGCCAACACTCCCTGGTCAATCATCATGGAACGACTGCAGTACCTCACATCTACATACAAGTCTAACAAAGACAACCGTGACGAGGAAGCACAACTGGCGGCATTCGAGGCAGCACTGGAGGCCAGCACCCTGGTAAAGTGCATCGCCCCACTCCATCCTGCAACGAAAGATGCCACCTTCACCGCCCTCAGCGAAGAGGTGGAGCAGATGGACTGCGCATCAATAGCCCAGACCTATGCCTCTGCCAACCGTGACCCGGAGCAGATGCCTAAGGGCGTCAAAGTGCAGGCCGCTTTGCAGACCAAGGCCACACAGCTACTGAAGAAGAAGTTCGGAGCATCCTTCGTAAGATGTATCTTCACTGACAAGAGCTGGCAACTCAACCTCGACCCTGTAACCCACAAGAAGATTCTCTCTCGCTCCCTCCCTGTCAGCGTAGTACTGAAAGAGGGCAACAAACACTTCATACAGGACTGGATGCTGCAGCAGGGCTGTCGCAACGGCCGCTATACCAACACGTACACCATAGAGCCGGGACTGATGACGGACAAGAGACCGGTCAACTTGTAAACGGGGGTTATACAAAATACATTAACACTTATAAAGTATATATGATTATGAAAAAACTATTAATGCTTTTGGCACTGATGATGCCAATGATGGCCTTCGGACAAATAATCTGCGAAGACTCTGTAAATCACACCAAGGAAGCTATGTTTGAAGCTATCCTGAAGAAGATTGGTACCGGCAATAATTCTGTTGTCACCTACGCTATCAAGGATGCTGACATCAACAGCGATGAGTTCTTCATCACATGGGAGAAGAAAGACTGCACCGGTTGGGGCAAGCACTGGTTTGGCAACCTCAAAGGCGAAATCCTCGTACAGGTACGCTATAAGTTCTTCCGTATCTCCCAGATGGACGGAATGGTAAGCTACAGACGCGGACAGGAATACGAGGATCTCTCATCTGCCACACCAGAAGACCGCAAGACTATGATCGCTGACCTGGCTAACGTACAGACCATCTTCCCTGACGAGAGACCTACCTTCAAGACTTCAGAAATAGAATACCACCTCAAGGTAGCAGAAAAGAAGCTCTCCCTGTCACCTAAATATCTCAAACCAAAAGACGAGGAGAAGGGAAAGGTCAATCCTGAATACACATCCAACTACCTTTACCTCAAAGCCTTTGAAGGCATGAGCAACGACCTCAAGACCAGTGTCACTTCCATCGTGGATGATGTCATTGCCGCTATCAAAGAACTGAAATAAACATTGACTCACAAAAAAAGAACAAAGGCGCAAAACCGCTACACTGCGAGTTTTGCGCCTTTACATTTATATACCAGAGAGGAGCCGTTACTTGCCCTCTACGATTGTCACACGGTTGAGGTCATTCTCTGGGAATGGCTGAACAGTATCGCCATATACCTTTATGCGGATGCGACGGGCAGAGATGCCCTTTGCACGAAGCTTCGCTGCAACCTTGTTGGCACGCTGTCTTGCTACACGTCTGTTGACTGCGGCTGTACCAGTGCCCTTATCGGCATAGCTTGACACCGTGATGCTCTTGTTCTTATTCTTCTTACACCACTCCACGATATTGGCAATGACAGCATCGTCAGTAACGTTAGTACCGCCAAGCGAATAGAAGATATTCTCCTTGAGACTGCCATCGTTAACCACAGGGGCTGGTTCCGGTTCTGCCTCTACCACTACAGGCTCCTCTGGTTCTGGTGCTGGCTCCACCTGCTTTGGTGCTGGAGCTGGTTCCTCTACCACTGGCTCTGCAACTGGTTCTGGTTCTTCCACAACCTCTACCTTCTTCTTTATCTTACCGAACTTGAAATTCACACCAAGCTGAGCAGTCCATACACGGTCGGTATTGAGAGTGGTCTCTGCCGAGATGCTCCAGTCACGAGCCACGTTGTATTCTGCCATGAAGCCGCCACCGAGATGATCATGTGCCAGATTGGCCAGCATATAGACATTGAAAGGGTAATAGTCCTTGCTGCCGAAGAGTGTGCTGAAGTTCAAGATACCGTCAACGTCAATCGTGATCTTATCCTTATTGAAACAAGCCGTTGGATCGGTCACCAGCACTTCCGCATTACCAAACTTCTTGAACTCCTTGTTGGCATTAATTCTGAATCCCACCTCTGGAGAGAGCATACGTCCGATAGCGACAGAGGCTGACGGAGCAGTATATACGATACCGCGAAGACCTTTCTCCATTGGCATAGAGACACCGCCCTTTGCACTGACAAACCAATAAGGTGCCTCGCGATACTCCTGGGCATTGACCGTCAGGAATGATAGCAAGGCTACAATAGTAAACAATATTTTCTTCATGTTCTAACTGTTTAAGAGATATTACGGTGCAAAGTTATAAAAAAGTTTTGATTTAGGCAAAGAACATCCCCCTAAAAACCTATATATCCTTATAATTAAAAGAAAATAAATGCTTTTACTCAAGTTCAGGCCATATTACACTTGCGTTATTCACAAAAAAACAGTAACTTTGCAGAGCAATTTCTAAATATGTATCTTGTAAACTAAGCAAAACTAATGAAAAGAATTTTCCTTTGTGCTGCAATATCAGCACTAACCATGATCGGTGCCTCGGCTCAGAAGAGTATGAAGAGTGCTGTGTCATTCGATGCCTATGAATGGGACTTTGGTACTATCGATGCAGCCAACGGTGCCGTATGCCACACGTTTACATTCAAGAACAACAGCAAGAAGGCTGTCAGGATAGGCAAAGTCATCCCAAGCTGCGAATGTATCACCGCCCACTATACCGACACGGAGGTACAGCCGGGCAAGACGGCAAAGGTGATGATTGCACTATCGCCAAAGAAGGCGGAAGGCAAGACATACAGAAGCATTGAACTGCTTGACACTGAAGGCAAGACACTCGGTTCGCTCACTGCAAAGGCAAGCATCAACACATCGACTACCACTTATCCTGCCGGACACAAATATCCGTATCAGGACATAACACTCACCAACGAGGAACGCGTGGAGAACCTTATCTCCCTGCTCACACCGGAAGAGAAGGTGGGACTGATGATGAACAAGTCCGTATCAATCGACCGCCTCGGCATCCCTTCGTATAACTGGTGGAGCGAGGCGTGCCACGGAGTGCGGCAAGGGGGATATACCGTATATCCGCAACCTATCGGCATGGCAGCGGCATTCAGCGAGAAACTGGTATATGATGTCTTCTCTACCGTTTCGGACGAGGCACGTGCCAACTGGAACCGCTCTGACCACAACGTGTTCAACGTGCCTATGGGGGTGACATACTATCCTGGCAACCCCGAACTGACATTCTGGTGCCCTAACGTAAACATCTTCCGCGATCCGCGCTGGGGACGCGGACAGGAGACCTGCGGCGAGGATCCATACATGAATGCCGTACTCGGCGTACAGACCGTATTGGGAATGCAGGGCAACAACGACAAGTATTTCAAGACTCATGCCTGCGCCAAGCACTATGCCGTACACAGCGGTCCGGAACCACTGCGCCATACCTACAATGCCACTGTGTCCATGCGTGATCTCTGGGAGACTTATCTGCCTGCCTTCAAGGCTCTTGTGAAGAAGGCTAACGTAAGGGAGGTGATGTGCGCATACAACAGATACGAGGGACAGCCATGCTGTACGAGCGACCGTCTGCTGGTGGACATCCTGCGTCGCAAATGGAACTACGACGCCATCGTGCTGACGGACTGCGATGCCATAAACAATTTCTACAACAAGGGACAGCATGAGACGCACAAAGGACCGCTGGAGGCTTCCGTGGATGCCGTACTCAACGGCACTGACCTTGAATGCGGCAAGGTGTTCATGGTACTTACGGAGGCTCTTGAGAAAGGTCTGATAAACGAGACTACCCTCGACTTCCACCTGCGCAAGACGCTCCTCGGACGCTTTGAACTGGGTATGTTTGACCCTGCCGACATGATTCCTTGGGCTAACCTTACACCGGATGTTATCAGCAGCGAGGCAAACAATGAGCTCGCCACTCAGGCTGCACGTGAGTCTATGGTCATGCTGAAGAACAATGGTGTGCTGCCTCTCTCGAAGAATCTTAAGACTATAGCTGTAGTAGGTCCTAATGCCGATGATGTGGAACTGCTGAACGGCAACTACGGCGGCACTCCTACCGACAACCACAAGCACTCTCTGCTTGAGGGCATCAGAAATGCCGTGCCTGGCGCAAAGATTATATATCACAAGGCTTGCACGCTGAACGATGAATACAACACCATCAACCACCTGCCTGAATTTAACGACGGCAAGGGTGCACTGGTGGAGTTCTGGAACAATAAAAGACTGGAGGGCAAACCTGACGTGGAGGGCTACTACAACGAAATAAACTTCAGCACATTCGGCGCATGGGGTTTCGCACAGGGCATAAACAATGACAGTCTCTCTGTCCGTGTGAGCGGTAAATACAAGGCTAAGTTCACTGGCGACATGAAGTATTCGCTCTCTACTGACAACGGATATGTACTGAAGGTCAACGGCGAGATTATAGAGGAAGCCAAGGGCGGCACACGCAGAGGTTTCCGCAGAGGCCCTGTAGAGTATAAGTCCTTCCCTGTAAAGGCTGGAGAGACTTACGACGTGTGCATTGAATACAGCAAGGGCAACGGCAACTTTGCCATGCTGCGCGGCGAGATATGCGAGCGTAAGCTTGTGGATTACACCGACATACAGGACGATGTAAAGGATGCTGACGCTATCATCGTAATAGGCGGCATCTCGGCAAGGATGGAAGGTGAGGGCGGCGACAAGTCCGACATCGAACTGCCTACCGTCCAGCAGAGACTGGTTCGCGCCATGCACGCTACAGGCAAGCCTGTGGTCATGGTAAACTGCTCTGGTTCTGCCATCGCCTTCGGAAGTGTGGAGGATCAGTATGACGCTCTCATTCAGGCATGGTACCCTGGTCAGGGCGGCGCAAAGGCTCTGGCAGAGGTGCTCTTCGGCGACTTTAACCCTTCGGGCAAGCTTCCTGTTACGTTCTATGCTTCGAACAATGACCTGCCAGACTTCCTCGACTATAGCATGGAGAACCGCACGTACCGCTACTTCCACGGCACACCTCTCTATGCCTTCGGCTATGGCATGTCCTACACTACGTTTGAGATTGGCAAGGCAAAGCTTTCCAAGTCGTCCATGAAGACCGACGGCAAGGTGACCGTAACCGTTCCTGTGACCAATACCGGTTCGTGCGTCGGCGAGGAGACCATACAGGTATATGTCAAGGCGCTTGACTATGCTGATGCTCCTATCAAGTCCCTGAAGGGTTTCAAGAAGGTTAAGGTAGCCGCAGGAGAGACCGTGAAGGCAGACATCACTCTTGACGGTGAGTCATTCGAATACTATGACCCATCCATTGACGAACTATCAACACGCCCTGGCCGCTACCAGATTCTCTATGGCACATCTTCCCTTGACAAGGATCTCAAGGTCCTTGACTTCGTAGTGAAGTAATTGGTTGGTTTGCTATTGCCTGACATTAAAACAACGGATTTCACGGAAGACACGAAAAAGGAAATCTTAATTTGCGAACACGAATCTCTCGAATGGCACAAATTAAAATTTCAGTGAATTCCGTGTTTTCCGTTGACAATAAAAATTCGGTAGATTCGAGGGATTCGTGTTCTAAAGGAAAACGGAATATTCGTATTCCGTTCCGAATCCCAAATATCAATCAAAGTCATTCCTGAATGCAGCATATCATGTGTTATTAGTGAACATTCGGCAATCTAGAAATATAACACATCAGGCACAGTTTCACCTGCTGACTTAAGAAACATTATATTATAGATAGGCATATACCGTATCTTATCTTGCGCAAAGACGTTTCTCTCATTTGACACCACCATAGCTCTGTTGACATTATAGTCCTTGATGCAAAGAAACTTATCCAATGCACTATGTTTTTTATAATCAGTTAGAGTTTTGCCATAAACTTAGAATTCTAATTACAACTGTGTCTGTCAAAATTACATAATCGACCATCGTAACATACTCATCTAATCAAAATCACCCCAAGAAGATATTATTTTCTCTTTGTCAAGAATTTTATACCAACAAGAAGGAGTTTCTACTTCGCAGTTTTCAAGGATAATCAATACTTTTTGACATTAGTACCATACTCCGGAATATAAGTCATTGTTGTTCTGTTCAAATTTCTCCAGTTCTGTGATACTACATGTTGACTAAATAATTGATGCTCCAAGGCACTATGTCTCATAATAGGGAAATGTCAGACTACAACGATCCACACACCATCATTATCCTTACCTTCACGTTTCAAAACGCCCTTCTCCTTCAATGTGGAAAGATCACGCTCTACTGTTCGTGGACTCACCGACAAAGTCTCCGACATTTGTTTGGCGGTGATTGATGGCGATTCCTTGATAAGTTCAAGTATTACTTGTTGACGTTCAGTGAGTTTTATCTTCGACACATCACCGACATGGTCTCCGACATTTATGTCTGTCGGAGAGGCAAAGATGATGGTCTGAAATTGGGTCGGTGTGGATTTGAACATTGGCTTCAACTCGTCTGTATATCCTTCGAGAGCTTTGGTCTCATTGCAGATACGAGTGAGGCCGCTACCTCGCTTCTCCATATAGTTGAGTTGAGCCATGACATTAGCCAGTATT
>JAZLIN010000042.1:0-16275 GCA_045617365.1 Prevotella sp.
CAAAGGGTAAACTTGACCTTAATGTTATTTGGAATAACCAAATGGTGCCTTTGTCGCTGACTTCTCATATTAAGAAAGCTGTAGATATTGTGGCTGATTATATCCAATCTATTGCAAAAGATGGTGCTGATCTCAACAATATAAATCCAAGTGTTGTCGCTAAAAAGGAAGAGTTTTGGAAAACGATTTGCTTGCGAGTAACAAATATGCCAGAGATTGAGCGAGAACTTCTCGAAGTGAAGAAAGATGAAGAACTTAGTGCAGATCAGAAGAAGTTGGCAGATTCATTTAATCAAGTAGAGCAAGATGTTTGGAATTCTCTTGTTGGATGGGGCAAAGTCTCACGAAAGCTATCACTATTGGAGAGAAAGCGTATCGAGCACGTTGCTGCTGCCAAGCTTAAGGGTAAAATACTGTCATTCTCATACATTCAGGATGCTATGAATATTTTGAAGAAATCAAAAGATTTAGGGTGGATATACAAATGATTCATACATAATAATACCTCTCCGAATTCGTTCCTCGCAATCTTTATGTGCCAAATAAAGACGAATTTCGGAGAGGTGTTGATGAATTCAGCTATGTTCGAGCAACAATTAAACTCCTTACCTTCCGATTTTGTTGAGGATAAATTCGAGCTGACCTGATTGCGCATCTAGCATTGTTACCAGATTCTCTGCTGCCGAACTGACACTAGAGGAAGGAGAGATCTCCAATAGACCGTTGAAAAATTGAGTATCGGTTAAAATACTACGGGAACTGCAAGCGCTATTTAAACTATCCGATTGCTGATTGCTGTTAAAGGAGAATCCGCAGATCACTTGTAAAGAACTTGCCGAAAAGTGTCAGATAACAGAAGATGGCGTTGCCTGCCACATCAAGAAACTGAAGCGGGCGGGTAAGATCAGAAGAAAGGGTACTATTCGTAACAGAGGTGAGTGTGAGGTGCTTTAAGATATAAAATATATATAAAGAATGAAAGACGTAATTTTCGCAATTTACCGTTATCGCATCACCAAGATGCCAACAGAGATAAGCGAGTTGTTCTCTGATGGCCGAAAGCTCACACCTAAGGATTATGAAACGAAGGAACTATTCTTCGAGAGCTTTCTGCCAGAGAGGGGCAACATGGTTGACATCTGGGAGGAGATCCGAAAGACTCGCAAGAACAAGACGGAGACTGTGGAGACCATTGAGAAGGAGTCGCATAGGAACCGTGTGATGGAGCATCGTGACAACATTATAATCCTGGCTCTGCAGGCAAATGGTGCTAAGAAAATCTACGATGAGGACTGGGCTACGCATCCAGAACCTAATCACCAGCCGTGCATGATGGTGTTCGACAACCGTCCAGGTCATCAGTTTGTGGCTATCGAGCGTGCGGCCATGGATACTGACAAATCTGCCGCGATGCTTGAAACCAGCTTCAACTACCTGATGACTCGCTATGGCTATCGCTTTGAGGTACTAAGGCTGAAGAGGGACTTGCCATTCCTTGAAGCTGTGTACGACATCAAGAATTCTCTGGGTGACAACATCAACCGAGTGGTATTTGACTTTGACAAGAATCTCCAAAATAAGAAGAAACTTGACAGCCGCTTCCTAAAGGCTTTGAACGAATGGTTGGGCAAGTTTGCCGATAGCGGTCAAATAGCAGCAAATATCAAGAACGATGAATTACTGAAGAATAGCGTTATACGTCAAGATCTGGGTCTGATGGCTGAGCTTTGTAAGCAGAATCCCCACTACAACTTGTTTGTAAAATATGAACATTTCGGTATATATCGTTATGGTCAGGATGTGAGGGCACAGTATGGTGTTACGTCGGATGTGCTTGATTCGTTCGTCTATCCACGACCTGAGCCAACGGATGACATCCCCTTCCCTGACGAAGAGGTGGTGAAGAGGATTACTCTGCCCGAATGGCTCGATAAGGTTCAGACTCTGTATCAGAAGTATGAAGAGGAAGCATTATCTGTCAATAAACGAAAGAGAGGCCGTAGGCTCTAAGTTCGGTCGAAACAGGCTGTACCTTCATCTGAGGACTTTGGCAATGCAGGCAGATGCTGGGGCTGAGTATTTCTCCCTGTCGGGCGAAGACCTGCTGTATCATGTGACCTATAGCCTTGACACGCTGCTCGAACTTTTGGCCGAGAATGAGGAGGAGGCTGTGCTGTATTGCCGCGACCTTTGGCAGGAGCTACGTATGCACTTTGCTGAACAAGAAGAATGCGGTGAAGGTGACCGCAACCGAGCAGCGACCCTGGTAGTGGGTACACTGGCTAATCTGCTGTTCATCGGCAACAGGGCCAGATATTGGTCGGTGCGCGATGCGCTGGTGATGGGTGCTCGCGAGGGTGATACCGAGCTGAGGGAACGCATAGAGCAAACATTGACCGATGTGCTGTATCGCGACTCCGTGGTGCATGATCTGGCGCTGTGGATGCAACAGTATGTGAGCAGTGACATGTGTCTGTCAGATGAGATTGCTACCATGGTTGAGGATGTGCGTAGCGCTGCCACCCTGAGTGGAATTGATGACCAGGAGGAAATCGTAGATAAGCTGAAAGCCTACTTCTGGAACGATCAGGATAAGGCAGTGACTTTCCTCTATCGGATACACGGACAGGATGACCAGACGGTGATAGAGACCATTGCTGAGATGGTAAATCATAAGCCGCAGCAAATGCAGCGAAAGCAGAAGAAGGGCCTGTGGAGGATACTGCATGACTATGGTCTGTATAATGCATCAGATGTGAATTTCTCAAATCTGCTAAAAGACAGAGGCTATTGAAAACAAAGGGGGGTGACACCTGCGGGTGTTGCCCCTTTTGTTTTGGTGTGTTTCGGGCTTTATAAACTTTATCATTTTTATTGCCATACTTTATTTCGCTTTATTATGCTTAATAAAAAACGATACCTAAAAGATTGATATAGAGTAGTTTGTAATCGTGTAATAAAGTCGCTATCTTTGCACTGTGTTTTTCGGAACATGGTGCATTTTTTGTGCCTATTATTAACACAAACAGAACCTCACGGCTGACGAGGCGCTAATAGAGTCAGTGCGGTGGGGATGCTCCGGAGCTTCTGTTTCAAAAACTTTTTGAAGTAATGAAACAAGAAGCATTGACGAACCTGCGGGTTTCGTCGCTCGATCAAGAACTGGTGGCAGAGCTCGTGAAACGTCTGCCGATGAAGTTGCGTATAGGTGTGCGTGCAGAGGTGCTGAGTGTGGCTCTGCAGGAGGGCCTTGTGACCGTAACAGCCGATGGACATTGGCAGTGGCAATTAGAAAGCAAGACGCTGCTGGCTTACTTCTGCGGACGTATGTGGTGCGGCGATACTCCATTATATAGCAAACGCGCGAGTGGTTATATCTGGCAGTCTGGTGAGGGGCGTTTCCCTCGAAAGGACCTGGTGGCACTATTTGGAGTAAGGAACCTGCGCACGCTACGCGAACAGCGTTACATGGGCATGCTGCCTATGGGATGGGAGCTGGTGGATAAAATTTTCGACCAAAATCGGAAAGTGACAGAAAAGTGACAGATGATTTCGGGGATGAGGCGAGTATAAGGAAGTGAGAGCACTACGGTGCTAATTACGAATTACTAATTACAAATTACGAATAAAATATGAACTATTCACTATTGAACAAAGAGAACGTTGATTTTGCCAATCATCTGGCATGGAAGTTCGGCCGCTCGATTATGGGCGACCTGCATGAGAAAAGCATCACGATGGATGACCTGCGTCAGGAGAGTTTCCTAGGTCTATATGAAGCTGCACAACGTTACGACCCGGCGTTGGGAGTGGAATTTACTTCGTTGGCCTACATCTGGTGCCGCAAGTTCGTGCTGCGTGCTGTGCGCAAATATGGCAGTCCGTTAAGTGTACCGGACAACTACGATGGAAGCGCTGAATTGCTGCACCTTGATGCTACGATCGATGTGGTAGCAGGAGTATTAGTCGGACATGACGATGAAGGAACGCTTAAAGACCGTCTGCTCTACCAGATGGCTTTGCACGACGAGGCAGAGCGTGAGGCAGAGGAGAATCGGCAGGAACTGGTGGAACGTGCGTTGGCTGGTCTTACGCCAAAGGAACGCAAGGCGCTTGTCTACATCTTCGGCTTAGATCAGGACGAACCACTCAGCGGACAACAAACTGCTTTGGCATTGGGTGTGGTGCCTGGACGTGTATCGCAGATCAAGGAACGTGCTCTACGCAAACTAGAACTTGCGCTAACTGCCTAATTTTTAATTTTAACTATTAACTTTTTAACTTAGATATATGATTCAGATTGAAGGTATTGCAACCATCAGCAAGGGCATGTTCCGCTTCGATAGCGGTTTGCCTAGTGACGAACCTGCAGTTGTTCCACAGAACCTATTGGGAAGACTGTACATAGCGGCTAACGCCAGCGCGGATTTCCATCAGGATGGACGTGTCACCAACCTGCCTCCTGACATTAGTGCTGTAGCGGATGGCGATGGCTATAAGATTAAGCGCACCACCCGGAACTACATCATACGCCTCAAAGTGCCTATCGTTGAGAGTCGTGCCGAGACTGAGGAACGCCTACGCCAAATGTTGGCAGAGGTGATGGGAGAGATTACGCTTGACCGCCGAGAGCTCTATGACTCCATGGTGGCATAAGTAATTCTTAATTGATAATTCATAATTGATAATTGATAATGTACAGATTTTCTTTTACCGAAAGTGTGGCTGGTAAGGCCACAGAAGTTTCACGCGAGATGTTCCATGAGATTATCCGCCGCGAGAAGCTCAAGACCCTGTGTGCCGAGATTGCACAGACCACCGACACTGACCAAGTTGGCCGACTCAAGCGCAAGTTGCCTGCCTTCTGTTGGCATGCGTGGTTTGATCAAGGCAAGCGCAAGAATTATGCAGCTCACGCGTCGGGCTTGATCATGATTGACGTGGATCACATAGACCATCCACGCGACGTATATAACGAGGTGGTAGAGGTGGCAATGGCAATGGGATTGCTTGCCGCCCATATCACTCCTTCGACTCAGGGCTTGCGAATGGTATTCCCTGTGCCTCAGGATATGGATATTGTTACGGCACAGACATATTACGCGAAGGCACTTGGTCTTCAGATAGATGCATGTACTAAGGACTTGGCACGACTTTCGTTTGCTGTGCCAGAAGACTACTGGCTCTTTGTTGATGAAGAGAGACTTTGGGGAGAGGATACACCAGTGGTTCCTAATGTAACACTAATTCCTGAAGAGCCGATAGCTGTAGCTGAGGTGGTTGTTGCAACTAAGGATAATGAGCAGGATAAGCCTTCGATCAAGGCTTTCCCTACCGACTATGACGGATTGCCGTATGCTATATTGGTGGAGAGTCTGCAGGAACTGCTTGGTGGCACGCCTGCCCACGGTTCGCGCAACAACTTCATCTTCTCTATGGCTGCTTATTTGCGCTATGTGTGCAATGACGATGCGGAGTGGATTGCCCAGGTGCTGCCTACCTACGGAGAAGCTCGTGACAAGTGGCGACGTACCATCGATTCTGCCTGTCAGCGAGCACAGTACAAGTCGATGCCGCAAATTGTACGCCGAGCTATAGAATTGGCCAAGACGAAGGCAGAGTGCGCCAAGGGGAGTGTGGACGAGGAGGGCAATGACTTGCCACCTGAGATGCCTAAGAAACTGCCGAAGGTCATTGCTCATTTGGTCAAGAATGTCCCCGAGGTGTGTCGTCCAGCGGTTGCCAACGCGGTGTTCCCTGCGTTGGCTGCCCATCTCAAAGGAGTTAAGTTCTGGCTAATTGACGGCACGGAGAAAGAGGCCACCTTCATGTGTGTGACAATGGCTAAGCAGTCGAGTGGTAAAAGTGCTGTAAATAAGCCTATTGAGTATATTATAGCAGACATCGTGGAACGCGATGAACTCAGTCGTAAGCGAGAACAGGACTGGAAGGATGCTATGGCGCAGAAGGGAGCTAACAAAGAGAAACCTAAACGCCCGGAAGACATCTGTGTGCAGGTTTTGGTTTCGGATATGACCAATGCCGCTTTCGTGCAGCGTATGAAAGATGCCAACGGAAAGTACCTCTATACCAATCTGGAGGAGTTGGACCTGCTGAAGCAGTTGCAGACCAATGGCACGAAGGACGTGGGTAAGATCATCTGTCTCTGTTTCGACAATGGTAAGTATGGTCAGGAGCGCGTGGGAACGCAGTCGGTGACCGCCCGTGTGGATCTGCGTTGGAACTGGAATGCGTCGTCGACCATACAGAAGGGCATCAAATTCTTTCAGGGACGATTGGTTGACGGAACACTTTCGCGTATCAATGTCTGCACTATAATACAGGATAAGTCTAAGTCATTCGTCTATGGTCGCTATGACGAGAAGTATGCCGAACAGTTAAAGCCTTACATTACTAATCTGAACCTCGCTACCGGACATGTGGAATGTAAGCAGGCTCTCGACTTGGCACAACGGATGCTCGACCGCAGTCAAGAGATTGCGGCATTGACCGACGATGACGTACTGCAGGATCTGGCCTATCGTGCAGTGACCATTGCCTATCTCAAAGCCATGGTGCTCTACATCTGTAACGATATGACGTGGAGCCGTGAGATTGCAGAATTTGCCCAATGGAGCTTTGACTACGACCTCTGGTGTAAGCAACATTTCTTCGGACAGCAGATCACAGAGGATAAGTCGCATGAAAACGTGCGCCAGACACGTGGTCGCCAGAATCTGCTCGACCTTCTGCCTGATACTTTCACCCTACAGCAGGCTCAGGAGATGCGCCGACAGCAAGGCATGGACGATGCTGCTCTGCACATGATCCGCACCTGGGTGTACCGAGGGTATGTGGAGCGTGATGATATTAGTAATCTTTATGCTAAGACAGATAGTTATCTAAATAGGGCTTAAGCTCACGAGGGGCGTCACAGAGTCACAAAAACAGAGTCACAAAGGGTGCGCCCCCACTTTCTTTTATTCTATCATTCTTTAATTCTTTCATTTCACTATGACCCAGATTTTCAAAGTCCTCTCACAGTCTGAGGCAATCAACATCAACCGCCAGGACGGCACCACCACACAAAAGTCGGTAATAGTACTCCAGGAGCTCGGTGGACAGTATGCCAACACTTACTCAGCAGCTCTCATAGGTAATCAAGTGCGTTTCTATTCTGGTGATCTTGTAGCAGCATCGCTTCGCTTCACAACCCACGAATACCAGCAACAGCACTATCAGGACGTACAGATAACAGAGCTGTGTAAGTTAGCGTAATGGATGAAACAAATAACAAAAAGCAAATGTACGATATCAGATTAAGTAAACATTTCATGCTGTCGGAGTTCCTCAGGAGCTCCACAGCTACTGCACGAGGCATTGACAATACATTAGCCACTACCGGTTCGCCTGAAGGTTGTCAGTTTGTAATTTCGAATCTGCAGGCGTTGTGTGAGAACGTGCTCGAACCATTACGCGAATATGCGAATACTTCTTGTCCATTAAAAGGTAACAAAGGTCAGATTCCTATTATCATAAGTTCTGGATACCGATGCGCTGCGCTGAACCTTGCGGTAGGAGGGGTCGCCAACAGCAATCATCTCTATGGCTATGCAGCTGATATTCAAATCCCAGATGTCGCTACGGGCATCGATTGGTTCAATTGGATGCGGAGCCATCTTCGTTTTGACGAATTGATCATGGAACGCTCTTCGCCATCATCCACGACCTTCTGGATTCATGTTGCTTTCCGGCAAGATAAGGAAAATCGCATGAAGGTCAATGAGAATTTGGTGAAGAGAAAGTGAAATCAAATAAAGTGAATTTTTCCATATAGCTTGTTACTTACTTCATATTATATGTGTGAACGCTCTTAGCCTGAGCTGAAGGCAGGTAGTTGATGCCCCACCAACACATCTGGAGGCATGTGAAACTGAAGAGGAGGAACCATAGGCAGAAGCGGTTGCGGGCTGGCGAAGGACGATGCAGACGAGCGTGGACGTACACCAGATAGCAGAGCCAGGTAATGGCTGCCCATGTCTCTTTAGGATCCCATGACCAATAAGTGCCCCATGCTTCTTTGGCCCAAAGAGCACCGAAGAGCATGCCGAAGGTCATGAACGAGAGTCCGACGTTGACAAGGTTATCGATCATATCGTAGTGGGCGATCTGTGTAGCTTCTGAAGTGTTCTTTTTGACCAACATGTAGATAGCTACGCAGGTAGCTGCTCCAAACAACGCATAGCAGAACATATAGACGATGACGTGAGGTGCAAACCAAGGACTCTGTAAGGCCGGCATCAGCGTGGTGCTGTGAATCTCGGGTTTGAAGAGGTTGATGCACACAAAGACCAGGGCCATCAGGGTGGAGAAGGAGAGAATCCAACGATAGCGCCAACGACTCCAGGTAATAAGGCCAGCTACGGGCATGAAGAACGAGTACCAGAGGCGTGTCTCTCCCATGGTGCGAAGTGGTGGACGCTCCAAGCTGAACCACATGCCGACGATGTAGGCGAAGAAGATGAGGATGCCCAAAGTTGACATCACAAAGGTGGTGTTACGTCGCTCACGGTAGGAATACCAGGCTCCTACAATCCAACACAGAACGGCAGGAAGTGCAAAATATGGGAAATGTGACCAGGTCATTTTAATTCATAATTGATAATTCATAATTGATAATTGATAATTACGAATCACGTCTTTTGTTTGTGAAGAATGTCAGTAATGCACCTGCAAGGAGCATATAGATGCCTGTATAAACCCAAGGGAGCCAAGGGTCGCGGACAAGTTCGAAGACCGAAATGTCTGACCATCGTCCGAGGGCTGCGTCATAAGAGAGCTGGTAGATTTTCCAGCCGTCTATCTCGAGCGGGTGGTTGACCTCAATCACTGCATCGACTTTTTCTCCGTCTTCGGCATATACTGTTACTTCCGATGCATAGCGCTTTGGTTCTCGTTCGGGCATGACGGCACTACAGCGGTCATCGAGCCTTAATGCCTTGTATGGGAACATAAACGAGCCGCACGATACCCAGCCTTCTACCTTCTTGTCAGAGTCGGCCGAAGAGGTGGCGGTGATGTGCGAAGCCGTACAAGCACCCATGCTGCGCCACTCCACATAAGAGTCGCTCTCAGGTCGTGGAGCGGCGTATTCGAACAAGGTATCTTGCATAATCTGCCAAGGAGACTCCTGTACGACCTGACCCGTCTCGTTGTCGATGATGGCGTATTGCGGCGGGTATTGGTCGATGGTGAAGCTATGCAGTTCGATGGCAATAGGTAGTTCCTTGATAAGTCCGTGACGGTCAACATCGGCCGCACGCCATTCAGGTTGTCCCACCTTGACGGTCATGTGCAATCGCTGCATATCTGCATTGCCCAACGTGCCGCACACCATGGCCAGGAAAAGACCGGCATGATTGAGCACAGAGGTGAAGGTAGCCAGACGGGAAGAGGAGACCTGAGGACCGGAGATGAGGCGTAGAATGCGGTCGAGGGCAATCAGTCCTACGATGCTCATCAGCCAGATGTAGATCAGTACGAATGGCCAAGCGGATAGCATTTCGTCCCACCCGGTAAGTCCCAACACCAGCGTAACGCCTACACCGCAGAGCAAAGCAGGTATGGCAGCATGCAAGGTCATTGACCATGCTATGAAATAAATGTGCTTGCGCATGGCGTAGAGTACGCCAAGCACAAGCAGATAGATGACTAAAAGGATGACATTGACAGGAGCGGAAAGCAGCGACCAGTCGATGGCTCCGATGGTGAGTTGCAGCAACGTGCCGATTGCCAAAAGGCCACCCCCGATGAACGAGCTCTCTTTGAAGCTCCAAGGTTTATTCCACATTTTAAACTTATTGTAGATGTTCTATTAGAAGGCGATTATTTCTTTAACCAATGTTCCTTCAGCCAGTTGCGAACTGGGATGTCATAGAGTTTCAGACAAGCCCATGCCACAGCTATACACATGATGAATGTGGTGATGCCCACAAATACGTGTGTGCTGACGGGCGAATCCATGTGGTTCTCTGCCCAGCTCATGTGCATGTAGAGTATTGGGTAGTGTGTGATATAGAGAGGGAAGGAGAGCTGGCCGACAAATGTGCAGAGCTGGGTGGCACGCTTGCCCTTCAGTTTGCTGCCCGTACCGATAGAGAGGATGAGTGGGAAGAGCAACAGGATGCTGCAAAGTTCGAAAATACCCTCTGTCATGTCGCTTATGACATTGAGCTTAGGAGTGGAAACCATGCCGATAATCAGGAGTGATGCTACCCAGAAACCACCCTTGATGGAAATGAAACGCCCCATGCGCGAGAGCAGAAGACCCATGGTGAATGGGAACATCAGTCGCACCATGGCACGATAGACGTGCTCTGGATCGCAGATGAAGCCGCCATTGATCGTGCAGTAGTAATCGGGATCAACGAGATTGCCCCAAAGGTTGAGCTGAAGGCAGAGGTCGGCTGATAGTAATGCGCAGAATGCTACGATGATACCCAGCAGTAATTTGCCCGTACGACGGAGGAAAAGAGCGTAGAGGATATTGGCTACATACTCATAGATGAGTGTCCAAATAGGGCCGTTGATGCTGGTCAGCTCGCCCCAACCACGAATGTCCATCGACTTTGGCAGCGGAATCATGAATATCAGCAGCAAGCCTTCGAGCAGCAGAAGATACCATGGTGCAGAGTCAACAGCATTGAAGGTGGGACCTCCGGTATAGTAGAAGAGACAGATACCAATGAGTGTGCCCATAATAGCCATTGGCTGTAATCGGGTAAGACGACGCTTGAAGAAACCCCACGTGGTCATCTTGTCCCAACGGTCATCGTAGGCATACCCCAGCACAAGTCCGCTCAAGGCAAAGAAGAAATCGACAGACATGAAGCCGTGTGGCATCACCCATCCTGAGATTTCAGAAGGGTAGCACTCCATCATGTGAAACATCACAACACCCAGAGCGGCAACGCCTCTGAGACCATCCAAAATCTCGTATCGAGGTTTGGATTCGAGATAAGTGTTTGTTTTTGAACTCATAAAGTGTAATTATAAAACAATTTATTTATTTGTGCAAAGGTACTGCTTTTTTCTTCGGCCACTTACATCTTGTCGTTTGTCAGCACTCATACCAAGAACATCGGCAAGTCCTCCAAAGTAGCAATAACAACAATACCGCTTATTGTCACTCATAGGGTTTTCTCATACATATCACGGATAAGTATTTATAGTATCCCTGCAAATTCAAACATCTTGCGGTATGCCTCGACTTTCTTATCCAATGAAAGAGGGTAGGCACGAGATGATGATGGCAAGCGGTAGAGTGTGACATTGTCGGTATTAGGGATTATGACATTTTCCCCCACTTCTGGCATCTCGCTAATACCCAATGTTTCACAGATTATACTGGTTGCCTTCTCTCCTGTAGTTACGATAACTTTGCACGATGGCAATCCCTTCAGCATTCCGACGATGTCGGTCTTCTCTACCACTTCCAAAAATTTGTCTGAGGCATTGTCCTTCAAGCGCCTTACAGCTTTTGCAGTATCGTAAAACCCAATGCCTTTGTCTTCGAGGAATGGGATGATGGAGTTCAGTCTGAAAGACTTATTCTCTTCATCTACAAAGTGGTTCTTATTTCCGAAGAACAGCAACCCCTCAATCCTCCAATGGTCGTTGATGAAGTTGGGGTAAAAGAAGCAGAAATCCTTTGCCCACCTCTTTTTTTGCGGAGGGAAGCTGCCTAAGAACAGCACTTTACATCCTATCGGCAGAAAAGGTTGCAAAGGATGGTATTCCACAAGTGCCTGTTTCATATTTTTATTCAATATCAGTCAAGCATTTCGTCGATCATTTCAACAAGACTTGCAAACTCTTCTTCATTATAGAGTCTTGTGAGTTTTACAATTTTGCCTTCTTTGTCGATCAGTACATTTCGGGTGATACCAGATTCCTTAAGTGCATACCGTGAATAGATACTTGCACCTGGATCAAGGCCGAGAGGATAAGTAACACCAACTTTTTCCTTGAAACCCTTAACCGTTTCAAGTGGTTCGTCGCGATCTATTCCCATCAATACAAAACTCTTGTCGCCTTTGTGCTTTTGCCAGATGTCGCTCTCGATGAAAGGCATCTCTCGTCGGCATACCACACACCAGCTTGCCGTGAACTGAAGCATTACAACCTTGCCTCGAAGTTCTGATAATCTGATAGTTTTTCCCTCGACGGTTGTGACAATAAAATCTGGAGCAGTATCTCCAACTTTTACTATATATCCTGTTTCATCGGCCATTGCACCTTGGCTTATCGATGTAATCTGAGCATCACCTTCATCTGGCAGAGGCTGGAATACACGTACAAATACAGATGACCATGTGCTGTCTGCATTCATCTTCTCGCATTGGAAATCGTAGTTCATGCCAGCAACAACCTGAGTCCTTACATTTACGGGCTTAATCTGCAAGTATGCCGAATCTTTGAACAAGCTTTCGAACAATGTCGTCTCTTCTACCGTCGGTAGTCTTAATTCACTAAAACCCCCACATGTTGGTGTGTCGTTTACTTGCTTGCTGTTGCACGAAAAGAGAAGCATCAATATCGGAAATAAAAGAATTTTCTTCATAATCATAGTTTTATGCTATTTGTTCGTTTACAGAATCCTCAATTGCCTTCATGGCGTCCATCGTTTTCTGGAGCAGTAATTCCTGTTCCCAACCAAGCATCTCTTGTAATTGTCTTTTCCATAATTTTTGACGTTTATTGTAATTATTTCGGCAAATATATTAATTTCCTCCACATCTTATACAAATGTGTTTGAATATGCTTATATTTGTGATAAATATGATTTTCTTCTTATTTTATCGGCGTCATTCTTCCCCCTAGGATCTTCTATCATATACAACTATCACGAGTAGATTGTTGCTACAATAGTTCTGGAACCGCCATAATCACGGTGCTCACACAAATAGATACCCTGCCAGATGCCAAGATTCAATCTCCCTCGTGTGATAGGGATGGTAAGGCTTACACCTATCATTGTACTTTTGGCATGAGCTGGCATATCGTCGGCACCCTCAAGCACGTGGTCATAGTAAGGCTCTCTTTCCTTGACCAGATGGTTGAAGATCTGCTCCATATCTGTGCGGACATCAGGATCAGCGTTCTCGTTGATGCTTAGCGAACAGCTTGTATGCTTGACAAAGAGGTTTAGTAGTCCTGTTTCTGGCAATGGCTGTGGTAGATGCTGCAGAATCTCTCCAGTCACCAGATGGAAGCCGCGACGCTTCTCCCTAAGCGAAAACTCTACTTGTTGAATCATGGGTTACTTGTTGATTGTACATTGCTTTATGTAATGTACTTAGTTTTACAGCGTTTTCAATTCTCCCGTTTCGCTATCCATGATGTAGCCGCGTACCACAACATCCTTTGGTACGAGAGGATGGTTCTTCACGAGGTCAACGGTTTCGAGCACAGCAGCTTCTGTATCATCGAAACCATGGAGCCAAGAGTCAAGGTCGATACCACAATGCTTCATGAGCGAAATGTGTTCTTCATCAATACCGCGTTCACGCATCAGATGCAGCATCTCCTGACTATCCATACCTTGTACGCCGCAAGTTGTGTGTCCAATAATCATGACTTCGTTCACTCCAAGTTCGTAAATGGCAACAAGCAGCGAACGCACCGTTGAGTCAAACGGGTTGGTAATTGTGCCGCCTGCATTCTTGATGATTTTCACGTCACCGTTCTTGATGCCAAGAGCAGCTGGAAGAAGCTCCACAAGACGAGTGTCCATACAGGTCACGATAGCGATCTTCTTGTCTGGGTACTTGCTTGTCTGATATTTCTCATAAGCCTTCGTCTCAACGAATTGCTTATTGTATTCGAGCATTTGTTCTATCATATTGTTCTATTTGATTTTACTCTTTATCTCTATTGAATGTGTGGTGAGTATCCACCAATAAAGGAGAGTGTCATTCCTTTGTCCAACTCATTTTAATGTGAGGGATTCCATCGAGCATAAAAGACTCCGATGATTGCTTGAAACCTACACCTTCGTAGAATCCCTTAGCGTATTCCTGTGCTTCAATATCTATGAGTGTTGCGTTGAAATGTTCGACGGCTGCATCTATTGCATGAAGCATAATTTGCTTGCCGTAACCTTTGCCTCGTTCTGTTGTGATAACTCTACCGATGGAAATCTCCTTCATGTGAGTACCGGCGGGACAGACACGAGCCAAAGCCACAACCTTGTCTTCATAGGTCAGCCAGAGGTGGATAGACTTCTGGTCATCGTAATCCAAATCCTGATAGACACAGTTCTGCTCAACCACAAACACCTCACTTCTTACTCTTAGGAGTTCATAGAGTTCATTAGTGGTCAGTTCCTTGAATGTTTTCTTATGCAATACTACACTCATAGATATTTGATTCTTATAGCTTTTGGTAATTTAGAAACAACGAGGTAGTATGATTCTTTTATCCAAGAGGTAACAAGTTCTTCGTCAAGCATTTCGTAATACACATCACTCCAATGCTTCTTATTCCAATGCCAGGCAGGAGTGACGGCAGAATGAAGTTCTCGAAGTTCCTCATTCCTATCAGGAGTGAGTTTAAGGGCAAACCTTGGTTCTGTGTTGCCCTTTATATCATGCATACCACCACCTAACCACAGACAGAGGAATATCTTACCTTCTATACGGAAGGTTATGATGTCATCGCCAAATGGCTGATCTTCTGTCACACCATTGATGGAAAGCGTGTATTCTCTTACTTGCTCAATGTCCATAGATTATTTCGTATAGACGCTTTCAATCTCGACTACATAAACCGTATGCATACCGCCATGTGCGCCATACTGCTTGTCAAGAATCTCACGGTCGATGAAGTTCGCTTCAGTCATCTCTGTCTTGAAGAGTTTGCGACAATCGAGTGTCATGCGTGCTTCTGCGAAAGTCATTGCACCTGACTCCAATTTTAAAGGAGTGATGCCGCTTTCTTTTACCTTATCTGTGTCACGTCCTGACTTTGTGCCGCAAATCTGCAATGCTTTGCGATATTCTTCTCCATAGAACGAGAGGGTAACACGCTCATTTTCTTCAAGGAAACAGTGAGTATAACGCTCAGGACGGATGAAGAGGAATGCCACAGGCTTATTCCAAAGGATTCCCACGCCACCCCAAGATGCCGTCATAGTGTTAAACTTGTCTTCTGTACCAGCGGTAACGAGCATCCACTCATCACCTATAAGCTTAAAGGCATTCTCTTTGCCAAGAACGCAGATGTCTTGCTTTGTCATATTTATTTTTTGTTGTTAAATGTTGATCTTTAATTGAAATTCCCTTATAAGTCATATGATAATTCTGTATATTGCACCTTGCGTATAGCAGTTATCTTAACTTTTTTCATTATTTTTTTTTGATAACATATTCTCTATCAACTTCTGACTATGCGGAAGGAAGAACCCTGCTACGGGTCCGACGAGGAAAAGACAGATGATAGTGCCAATGCCTACCGCACCACCGAGCAGCCATCCGCAGAGTAGAAAGCCGCCGTCGACACACATCCTGACAATGGAGAATTTCCTGTGTAGTTTGTCGCTGATCACTACACCAACCAGATCGTTAGGTCCTGTTCCTGCCTCCGATTTGATGACTACCGACATTCCACAAGCCAAGATCACACAGCCCAAGGCATTGCAGATGATGCGTAGGGCAATGTGACTCTCTGGTGTGATGATATTACCCAATACGAGATTGAACAGATCTATGATAGGACCTCCGCAAAACATGCAGATGAGCGTGCCGAACTTGATGTAGCTCTTATCGACGAAAAGCAGAATGATGATGATCAGGATGCTGATAGCCATGTGTGTGTTGCCATGAGTCATGAACCCAATCCTCATCATACGGCTCAACCCTTGGATCATCACATTGAAAGGATCAGACCCGAGGTCTGCCAACAGAAACAGCGACACGCCGAGATGGGCAACGACCAATCCAGCAAAAAGTATCAGTATGCGTTGTATTGTCTGTGTCATTTTAAAAATCAATTATTGTTTCTCAAATTCTTTATTTTTTGCCAAAATTCCCACGAAGATACTCCCCGCGAAGTTGTACCATAATGATCTGAATTCAAAGAAAAAATATCGGGTGTAAAGATATGCAAAATCAATGAGATTGCCAAATCTTTGCACCCGAAATTTGTTTTGTAGCTATATTCGGGGGAATTAAAAGTTAAAAATTAAGTGTTGAAAATTAATGTTCATAAACATTT
>JAZLIN010000043.1:0-66959 GCA_045617365.1 Prevotella sp.
TTACAGTCCGTCCACCAGGACGAATCCTGCCCAATGCTCCTTGGCACTGTAGTAACCGTTATTATATCCGCGCAGGTACCGCTGGGCGGCGCGCAGGGATTCCATCTTGGATCTGCCTGATGCGAGATTACGATAAAACTCCGTCATGAGCAGCATCGTGGCACGGTCATTGACCGACCAAAGGGACATGAGAATGGAGTTGGCGCCAGCCTTCTTGAATCCGCGCTGCAAACCGAAGATGCCATCACCAGAGAGTTCGCCTAATCCCGAGTCACATGCCGAAAGCACCACGAGATCTGTGCTGCTGAGATCCAGACGCGAAATCTCCGTTGCCGTACAGACACCACCATCCACGCCATCGGGCAGAGTGACATTCTTCATGGCATTGAGCGCTCCGGCAAAGAGCAGTCCGGAATGCGACAATGCCTTGTCCTCATATTTCGCCAGCGGATTATCCTCCGTCCGCATCATGCCAAGTCCGGAATACTGCGCCCTCTTCCGTTCATCCCAGAAGAATCCATGCGTCGCTATGTGCAGTATCTGCGGTGAGCGACCGGAGAGAGACTTCAGCGAAGCCTCGGAAGCGCCGACATCCTTAAACACAAAGGGGGTATAACTACCCTTCAGCACCTTCATGATATTCTCCGCCTCTGTCAGGGTGTTTGCCAGAGGTTTTATCTCCTGCGTCCAGTCCCTGATGACATCACCTCCTCTCATGACGAGGTCAGAATTCATAACCTCAGGATATTTCCTGGCATCACTGACAACGGACTTCACACCTGCCGAATAGTCTATGCCGCCATATATCGCAGCAAGACGATTGCCCTGACGCGGGCGACGGGTAACGAGTTCCCTGGTGGATGACACGCGATACATATTATACCGCTCGGACATAATCATGCCGTTGTCGGTCATGCAGTATTCCACGGGCAGGGTGTTCAGCACATCCGCCGGTGAGAAATATATATTGCGTGCATTGGGTACGAAGGCTGTTAGCGTGCTCCACAGCATGTCATACACCTTCGTATCGCGGTCATAATCCCCTGCGAAGGCATCCATGAGATTCCTGATGCTACAACACATGATGATTGACGGTGCAGGGTGTTCGCTATCAAGTATCACACACGCGAGGTAAGGACCATCTTTCAGTTCAGTGACGAGAAATTCCACTGCCACATCGCCTTCCTTCAAGACAGCATGAATATCCTTACTCGTAATGCTGAATGTCCTGGCATAATCTTCGAGACTCGTAGAGGCGGCAAGTTCGCGCTCCATCTGGTTAGCTGCCAGTTCCGTCTGTATCAACTGCTCTCCTCCCAAGTATGACATTGTCTGCTTGATGGCATTCAGTCTCTTCCATTTCGCCATCAGCTCCGGCGACCTCTCCAGTTCCCTGCGTATGCCGTTTGAGGCATTGAGCAGCATACCCTTGGACAGCAGCTGCTGGTCATAGGCTTTGTACATGGACACCGCCGGCGCGTCTGAGGAATATGTGAATACCAGGTTAGCGATATTCTCAAAACTATGGAAATTGTCCATCCAATACAGATGCCTTTCCTCTTCGGTAATATACGGAAACCTCTGCCTGACTATCTCCCACTGTACATCAAAGGCCTGCAAATACGCATTGATCGCCTCACTATACTTATGTCCCTGGATATAGAGCAGTCCCCGATACCTCAGGGCATTATAGACGTGGATGCTGTTGTCGCCATACTTCTTGCGAAGCAGTTCCAGCTGCTTGTCACTTACTATCATACCCCTCTCCACATACTGCATGCGTATGCATAACAGGACATAGGAATCGAGCAGTTCCTGCAATCTATGTCCACCATGATTCACGGACAACCGCATGGCTTTATGAAGCACTTCGAATGCACTGTCATTAAGATTAGTGCCATAGAGCGAACCCAGGTCGGTAAGGTCTGAGATATATTCCGTGGTGTCCTTTATGCCAGACTGCTCCTGGAGATCCACTATCCGCTTTGCCACGGCAAGCGATTCCTTGTAGGACATTTCGGAACGAAGACGCGTGCGACGTCCACGGAGTTTCAGTAGATCAGTCTCCTTGCTCACATCAAAATTCCCATCCGCAGGGATGACATCATTAAGTTGCATGTACAAGGCTTCACAGACCTTACGTGATTCGGAGTCCATCACATCGAGCAACCGTAGCGCTTCATCATTCCAAAACTTCTTCTTGCTGGCATCAAAATGGCCATAGTATGTGGCCAGAAGCATAGAGGTATTGAACATCTCCGTCAACCAACCTCGCTTCTTGGCTATGCCATATATGCGCTCTGCCGCAGGTATAGCCTCATCAGGGTTAAGGCTGAAGGCATGCGAATACAACAGCAGCAGTTCCTCCTGACTGACGTTCGCATCGTCATTGGCAACAACCGTCTGCGCCTTGACGCCGAGCGTAAGGCATGACATGATGATGGCGAGTATGACAAACTTTATCTGCATATAGGCAACATTATGATTTGTATTTACACTCAACGGATTTCACGGAAGACACGGAAAGAAATCATTCCATGTGACAGAGAACACTAATATCACTAATCTACCGAATCTTTTTTGTCAACGGAGATTGGTTCGTAAAATTCGTGATATTCGTATTCACTATATGCCTGCCTGTGTGGTTTCTATTACCAACCGCTGCGGATTATTCGCTGGCAAGGCCGATGCGAAACGACGCTTCACCTGACGTACCCACGATACGTCGGTGGAGAGCATAGCACTGCCACCGCGCAACACCTTATATATAATATAAGACAGCGGACCGCAGTAGAAGTCCTTGCCACGGAGCTTTAACCTCAGTTCGTAGCTGCGCTGTGTGGAGAGACAGGACTCCATGACCACCAGCGGTGACTTTCTGCGGCTGGGTTTCAGTGCCACCATTTCACGGACTATGACGTCGCTGGCAGAATACGTTCTGCCAGAACGTGAGAATCCTTCTGCCGTCCCTCTGGCACACTGACTCCATTCTACAATAGGCTGCACCTCCTCATAATCCACATCAACAAAGTCCATGCCACCATCATCAGGAACATTGTATGTGTCCTTGTCATCATCATCATCGCGATAGGAATCGCCGGCATGACAGGCGTCGATGGAGACATAGACCATGCCATGATCACCTGCCTTGGAGCGCAGTCGCTCTATGTACTTATTCAGTCTGTCATCCGTAAGGTGCCGCTCACCTTCGTAGCGTCCCTTGACATAACTCCTGGGGGCATCGTATGGTACGAAGGCCTCATCCCATGTATCCTTTCCCTCCTCATCGCCATCATAATCTTCTACCGGCTGTCCGTGTCCCGACATGTGAAGATATACTATATCGCCAGGACTGGTACTGCCTATGAGTTTCTCCAGGGCAAGGCAGATACCCTTGTAGGTAGCATCAGCATTTCGCAGTTCAGTGACATCTGCCACTCCGCAGTGTCGCAATGCCGTCCTGAGGAGTGCCACATCATTAGTGCCATGTATGGGGTTCCACTGCGTCTGTTGCGTATCGTATGCGGAAATGCCTATCAGCAGAGCCCGTCTGGTCTGGGCTCCGCCGCCATGGAGTATGGCAAATGCCGTTATGACAAACATAATGAACCTCTTCATGTCACTTGCTATGATGATACGTTTGCAAAGGTAACAAAAATTTCGCGTATGACCAAAGGTTATGCTACTCCAATTGTTTTTTTTCAACAGAGATATGTGCTTGCACCCATTGCAAGCATCGGGAAGCAATTCACGTAAAACACAGAAATCAAAGTACGGGAGAAGAATGTTTATCAGGAAAGTGGCGATATGTCACTAACGCTGCGTAAGTTTTTGTGATGCAAATAATCACGAAATACACTTTACAAAGAAAGTGTCACTAGAATGTCATCCTAGGTAACGACTCTGCACCTTAATATAATATTGGGAATTCAAGATTCGTGTTCGATACAAAACACCAAGTATTAGTTTTTTTGAACACGAATTACACGAATTGCACGAAGTAGAATTTCTGTGTATCCCGTGCTTTCCGTTGACTGTTATAATTATTTCCAATTAAAGTGTTCTTATTAAAGGGGCACTTTTACAGTGTTAAAGGGGCACTTTTGCAGTGTTAAAGGGGCACTTTAACTTTGCAAAAAGGGCCCTTTTGCAATTCTGGTGACACTCCGCAAGACCTTGGTGACAATATATGTTTAAACTGTCATCCTTTAATCGGCTATAAGAGAATGTATTACACACGCAGGTGACAATTCGCCACTTTACAAGGGAACAGTATCAGTCATAATATGCAACAGAACCTTATAAAATCGTGCAATTCGTGTCTCCCTTACTCCCAACAAAAAATCCCCGTGAGTATCGCGACTCACGGGGATTACTACATATATAGTGATGAAAAAAATAACTTGGTACAAAGTGTTTTGATAACTTGGTACGCTTTTACTTCATCTGTGCACCTACTACGTTGTAAACGGCACCGTTCTTTACAACAACGATCTTGCCGTCAACGATAGCCTTTACTGCTACAGCAGCCTTAGCGTCAGCAGCAACTGCCTCTACTGCATCTGGATCTTCTGGATCTACAGGCTCCTCTGTTGCCTCATAGATAGCAATACAGTCGATACCCTGCTGGTCACCACCAAATGGAGTTACATATACATTTGTTGGCTCGGTAACAGTGATAAGCTGAGACTCGATCTCATCGAAGTTAGTCTTAGAGGCGTTGAAGTAGATAGAGTCTTCTGCTGTAGATTCCTCACCGAGCTTGATTACTGCATTGAGGTTAGCAGTCTTGTTAGCGTCGAAGAGCACTACGCGGATCTTATAAGAACCTGGCTGGAGTGTGCAGAGCTTGGTGTCAGCCTCGAAATGAGCAGCCTTCTTGTTGGAAGAACGTACCGCCATGTTTGCGCTGGTGCACTCAATAGCGCCCTCGAGTGTCTCAGCCTCTGCGCAATATACTACATTCTCAATACCTGTTGACTTATACTTGAGGGTGAAGACAGTGTCGCTGTTAAGTTCAAACTCATTCTCGAATGGGGTACCTGCAGCACCGCAAGAGATGAGCTTGTTGTCAGCAGTAGTGAGCCAGTAAGAATATGTCACCTTGATGCCATCACCTTCTGTACCCTCTGTCTCTGGCTTGATAGCCTTGACAACGTTACCCTCTGCGTCAACAGCATTGATAGAGTACTTGAACTGTGCCTTCTCCTTGTCGCCAGGGAAGATATTTATAGCGTAAAGCGCAACATTGTTTACAAACACCTCAAGGTCACCGTCCTTCTCCAGAACGAACTTATATACAGACTTGCTTGAACCTGTGTTGATAGAGTCCTTGTCAAGTTCGCATGGGCTCTCTGGATCATCCTTGATCTTGATGTAGCAGTCGCTCTTCTTAGTAGCATATACAGCGGTGAAAGAGATCTCGTCACCCTTCTTACAGTCAGGGATGATGAATGAACGCTTACCATTGAGCTGGAGACGGTTGTTAGCAGGAGTATCATCAGGATTACCTACGATCATCTGACCACCAGCACAGTTGAATGTAAGGTCCTCAAGCATAGGAAGTGGCAGCATTGAAGTAGAGTCAATCAGTACCTCCTCGTACTTGTAGGCACGAGCGGTAGCGAAACGTCCCTTTGACGATGCTGTCCATACCTGCTGACCAGCCTCGATAGAAGCCTTGATAGCGTTGATGTCCTCAGTAGTATTGAGGAACTCCCACGCGAGCTTGCGCTCGTCAGTCTTGGTACGGAAATTGATCAGGGCGATAGGCTCGTCAAAGTTGTCGTAAGAATAAACCTCACCGTCATTGATCATTACAGAGTAGAGTCGGAACTCGTATGAAGTGCTTGGAGCAAGCTCTACGAGTGACTGGAGTTCTTCGTCCACACCACCGATGAATTCGACCCAAATAGAGTCTTCCTCTGTATAGGTCTCAAGATTCTTTGGTACGATAACGCCAACGGCATCAATCATTGCACCCTCTGGGCAATTCTGCATCTCAGGGAGTGTCATGGTTACTGCACCGAAGGTAGAAGGTTTAACCTTGCAGTTCTCTGACAGGTTGAACTTTGGTGCGCCGAGGCTGAAATCCTGGGCCATCATGTTCAAACATGTGAAGAGTGCAATAATAGCAAGAGTAAAGAATTTCTTCATAGTTTGTCAATTGTTTTTAATGATTATTGATTATGTTAAAATGTTCTGAATATATTGCCTAAGTTATGAATGATTTCTGTAATCCTTGTGCAAAGATAAGAAAAAATCACTGTATCTGCAAATATTAATGCAAAAAGGGGTGAAAAAAGATAATTTTTCCCCCTTTCATGTTAATAATGTGCAATTTTAGTGCATTATGCTCGTCTATTCCTGTTGCGCTATCTCTTTCGCAGCAATGCAAAGTTTCTCGTACCACTCCTCACCGAAACGGCGGATGAGGGGTTCCTTCAGGAACTGATATACGGGTAATCTGAGTTCTTTTCCTTTTGCCACAGCGTCCTTGCAGACATCCCAGCGGTTGTAGGTCAAGGCTGACATGCCATTGCGCAGTACCTTCTCCCTGATAGGATACAGCGCGCAGCTGATAGGCTTGCACCATTTTATCTTACCCTGACGATATAGGCGCTCGTAGGTACAGAGACAACAGTTTTTGACGGTTTCATCGCCGATTTTAATATCATCATAGCAAGTGAAGACGCAGTCCTTGCCGCCTACGATAGAGGTCACGAGGTCTCCATCCTCGTCATTGTATGCCACGCCCTGAGCATCTATCACCGCCTGTGCGGAAGCAGAAAGTTCTGGCCATACATCATCAAGATACTGTTCAATTTCGCCCAATTCATCGATGGTTACGGGAGCTCCAGCATCTCCCTCAATACAGCATTCACCCTTACACTTCGTAAGGTCGCAGCAAAAACATTCTGTCAGTATGTCCATGGACACCAGGACGTCATCTATCTCTATTATCATTGTTGCATTGTTTTGTTCAACTTTCACAAGTTTCCCCCTCAGGGGGGCTAGGGGGCTACTTCATCTTCTCTATGCCATTGCGGTAGTCTGTAGGACTGACGCCGACATTATCCTTAAAGTATTTGCCAAAGAAAGACTGTGTAGGGAAATTCATCTCCTTAGCTATCTCGCTGATACGCTTATTGGTGTGTCTCAACTGGTTACGTATCTCAGATATCACGAAGCGGTCTATCCATTCATTTGGCGAACGCTTGCTGACTGACGACACCACCTCACAAAGATACTTTGGCGAGAGTTGCATGAGGTTGGCATACCACTGCACTTGTCTCTGCTGGCGGAAATGGTGCTCTACATGCTGTACAAACTGTACGAAGATGAGTTCGGAACGATTCTGCTTATCTTCCTTTTCTGCATGGTTGAGGATTCTGGAGAAAGCCTCACTGACATCATATATCATGGTAAGGATAAGCAGTCGCACCACCTCCAGGCGATACTTATGCCTGCATGTCTCTATACGATCAACAATGGCATGGAGTGTACGCAATGACACCTCCAACTCATGCTCGGTGAGTTTAAAGACAGGATGATTGTGCGTCAGCAGGAAGAGATCACTCATATTATTAATATCCTTGAGTATCTCCTGCAATAGCTGATAGGATATAAAAATGCCGAATCCATCGAAGTCATCACTGCATTTGAGGTCATTGATAACGGACTCGTCAGTAATCAGCATCACTGAGTTTTTCTCTGCCACCCGCTTCTTGTCATTCACCGTAATTGATGCAAAGCCATTGGTACACACTCCGATAAAAAGGCATAGCGACATACGGCGAGCCTGAGAGAAGAGCCCCAGGTCCCTGAGAGAAGACATCACCACCACACTTTCATCAATATGCGGCATCTGCTTTCTCTCTACCACACTAGCTATGGTGATAGGTTCAAAATCCTTATTTCTCATAATTTTCTTTCATAACTTATAAATCAGGACATTGCATCCAAGTCCTTCATATAGATAAAAAGAGGACGAGATCCGAAACTGTACCATCACTGATACGATACCCGTTACCCCGTCCACTTTTGTCTTATGATTTCTGACACCTATATATTATGCATCAATATTAGCATAGGTAGCATTCTCCTCGATGAAGATACGGCGTGGCTCTACGTCGTCACCCATAAGCATGGAGAATATCTCGTCAGCGTCAGCTGCATTCTGTATAGTCACCTGTTTGAGAAGTCTAGTCTCAGGATTCATTGTGGTATCCCACAACTGCTCCGGATTCATCTCACCCAAACCTTTGTATCGCTGTGTGTGAAGCTTAGAGTCATCAGCATCACCATTGCAGTAGGTGTCGATGAACTTCATTCTGTCCTCCTCGGTATAGCAATATTCCTTGTGGTTCTTGTATGTACACTGATAGAGTGGTGGCGTAGCGATATAGAGATGTCCCTCCTGTATCACCTTTGGCATGAAGCGGAAGAAGAGTGTCATGATCAGGGTGTCGATGTGTGAACCATCGACATCGGCATCGGTCATGATGATGATCTTATCGTAACGCAACTTTTCGATGTTAGCCTCCTTAGAGTCTTCACCATCCACACCAAAGCGAACGCCGATAGCCTGCAGGATGATATTTACCGACTCCGCCTCGAAGACCTTGTGCCACTGCACCTTCTCCACATTAAGGATCTTACCACGCAATGGAAGGATGGCCTGAGTGTGACGGTCACGTCCCTGCTTAGCCGAACCACCAGCCGAGTCACCCTCGACGAGGAATATCTCTGTCTTCTTAGGATCACGACTAGAGCAGTCAGCGAGCTTACCTGGCAATCCGCCGCCTGTCATAGGACTCTTACGCTGCACGCTCTCACGAGCCTTACGTGCTGCGATACGTGCCGTAGCGGCAAGGATTACCTTCTCGCAGATCTGGTGTGCCTCCTTTGGATGCTCCTCCAGATAGATACCCATAGCCTCACCGACAGCCTGCTGCACATGACCGTTGACCTCCTTGTTACCCAGCTTCGTCTTGGTCTGACCCTCAAACTGTGGTTCTGCCACCTTGACGGAGATGATTGCCGTGAGACCTTCACGGAAGTCATCCTGGGCAATCTCAATCTTCGCCTTGTCTATCTGCTTGCGGAGCGAGTCATCCTCATCAGCATACTTCTTAAGGGCGCGGGCTAGAGCCACACGGAAACCAGTGAGGTGAGTACCACCCTCGATGGTGTTGATGTTGTTTACGTAAGAATGTATATTCTCCGAGTAGTCATTATTATAGAGCAATGCTATCTCGATTGGTGTGCCTTCCTTCTCTGTCTTGAGATAGATAGGCTCGCCGATGATGGATGTGCGATGCTTATCCACGAAGCGAACAAACTCCTTCAGTCCTTCCTTAGCATGGAACACCTCTGGCTGACGGAGGTTTCCTTCCTCGTCAGGGCGTTTGTCAGACAGTGTGATGGTGATACCTGCGTTAAGGAATGCCAACTCACGCATACGGCGAGCAACGATATCATACTTATACACAGTCTCTGTGAAGATAGATCCGTCAGGCCAGAACTGCTGGCGTGTACCGCGCTTGTCTGTCTCACCTACCACCTTCACGTCGTAGAGAGGCTTACCCTTCTCATATTCCTGCTGATAGATCTTACCATCGCGATATACCTGCGAGAGCATATGGGTAGAAAGAGCATTAACACAGCTGACACCGACACCGTGGAGACCGCCAGACACCTTGTACGAGCCCTTGTCAAACTTACCGCCGGCATGGAGCACTGTCATTACGACCTCCAGAGCAGACTTATGCAACTTTGGATGCTCATCAACCGGGATACCACGTCCGTTATCCTCTACTGTGATGGAATTATCCTCGTTAATGGTCACCTCGATATTAGTACAATAACCTGCCATCGCCTCATCGATGGAGTTATCCACTGTCTCATTTACCAAGTGATGGAGACCCTTCTCCGATATGTCACCGATATACATGGCAGGACGCTTACGCACAGCCTCCAGACCTTCCAGGACCTGGATACTGCTACCAGTATAATTCGTTTCGTTATTCTGTATTTCTTCCATGAATGTTTTATGATTTATTTACCTTGCAAAGGTAATAAAAAAAAACGACATACGCAAGGTTTCTTTAACTTGTTAAGTCACTAATTATCATAATTAACATTATTTTGACCTAGGGGCACTAAAAGTGACCATTCTGCACACCAAAGGAAACAAACAACCAGGGTATCCTGTCCTACGTTCTTTTCCCTGCCAGGAATCAGAGGATTAGAGTATTAAGAAACGTAATCTGCGTATTGAATTATTAAGAAACAGAGAAAAGCGTCGCATTGCGCGAAGAATTCTAAAATTTCCCATTAATTCAAAGCATGCACAAAAAAAAGGCTGCGACTCCTCACGAGCTGCAGCCTTTTATTAAAAATTATTATGGAAACAATCTTGTGTTCAAATTGTAATCCAAAAGCCTGATTACAGCTTCTGGATATGAAGAGCGAGGCTAGACTTGATGTTAGCTGCCTTCTTCTTATGGATAGTGTTGTGCTTAGCAAGCTTATCGAGCATCTTCTGAACAACAGGATACATCTTTACTGCTTCCTCCTTGTCAGTTGTTGCGCGGAGCTTACGAACTGCGTTACGCATTGTCTTAGCGTAGTACTTGTTGCGAAGAGTCCTGGTCTTGGTCTGACGGATTCTCTTCTCTGATGACTTGTGGTTTGCCATTTTTTTTGAAATAGAATGATTAAATTGTTAGCTTATGGGTCTTACGTCACTACAACCGCCCTGAGCGAGTTACATAAAAAAAATAACTCTCCGCCACCTTGTCACTTTCGTTAGCATATCACTATGCGATGACGGATAAACTCTTGTTTGTTGTAGCGCGTAGGGGAGTCGGACCCCTCTTGCAAGAATGAAAATCTTGAGTACTAACCGATATACGAACGCGCCAGCCTATTTATCTAACGAGCCATAGCAAGGTATGGTTCTCATTAGCGGGTGCAAAGGTACTAACTTTTTTTGAATTGTGCAAATTTTCCACAAAGATTTTTCCATATATCATACATTTTTTGTATTTTTGCACCCAAAAAGCGCCTCACAAGCACTCTCGGATATCGTAATGCACACTTATCAGTGCACTTACGACCAGTATTCTAAAACATCACGCATGGAGCACAAAACACGTTGCATAGTCCTGAGAACCGTAAAATACGGTGACAAGAAACTCATCATCGACCTCCTCACACGAGAGGAGGGTCGCGCCACCGTGCTCTGGAAAATGCCTGCATCATCAAAGGCGAAGGTCAAGAAACAGTTTTTCCAACCTCTCACCATACTCGACGTGGACTATGACAGGTCACCACGCCAAAGTATGGCGCAGCTCAAGGACGCACGCATAGCGCACATATACTCCTCCCTACCCTTCGACAGCAGCAAACTGTCGCTGGCATTCTTCCTGGCCGAGTTTCTCACCATGGCCACCAGGGACTCACATACAGACACCATGCTATACGATTTCGTGGAGCAGGCACTGACATGGCTGGATGCCTCTGAGCGCGGTATAGCCAACTTTCACCTGACGTTCATGATACGTCTGTCACTGTTCCTGGGTTTCCATCCCGACATGGACAGTTATCAGCCAAACTACTTCTTTGACCTGCGCGAGGGAGCATTCCGTTCTCACGCCCCACTCCACTCGGACTTTCTCTCTCCTGAAGACGCAGAAAAGATGCAGACCCTTATGCGTATGTCGCCTTCGAATCTGCATCTTTTCCGTATGTCACGCACTGAGCGCAACCGTATCGTTGACATCATTCTCCATTTCTACCGTCTTCATATACCCGCCTTTGGCGAGATGAAGACGCTAAGCGTCCTGAGGGAAAATCACCGAAACCCCTCCTTAGGGGGCTAGGGGGCTTCTCTTCTCCTTTATAACCTTATCACCGCCGCAGGTAATATTCTCCAGGCACTCAGGATGCTCCTTTACGAAAGATTCGATATGGCGCACACGTTTGCTTTCGAGAATCTCATTCACAGCTATAAGGATGCCCGTCTCCTCCACATCACCGAAACCGTAGTTGATGGCTGTGCCGAAGAGCTTCATCGTAGGAGAGAGATTCATATAGGCATTGACCAGTGGCGGGATATTGAATCCCAGTGCACGTATGCCACCGTTGAGTATGCGGTAGTCTTCCTTGAAGTCACGTCCGCAGAACACCTGCGCCAGTTCTTCCTCCGGAGTCTCCAGCACTAACGGTTTCATAGGATACACCAGTCCTTCCTTGTCATCGAAATGCTTCTTGAGGAAGTACAATATAAGATCCCTGCCGAAGCGGATGTAACTCGGGTACATGGTCATCTTGCCGAAATAATACTTCATATTAGGGTTGATGACGGTGAGTGCTCCCAGTCCATCCCACAGATTATCGAGAGCGAAGAGACTCTTGGCGCCCTTCTTCGAACTCTGATACTCAGGTGTCACGAAGGAGCGTCCCAGTTCGATGGTATATGGCGCATATTCCTCAATGAATTTCTTCGAGAAACGGAACATGTGGCTGGTAGCCAGGATAGGCTGTCCCTCCTCATCATAGTCCCACTCATCACCCATGAGATAGCGGTAGCCGCCTATTATCTCCTTCGACTCAGGGTTCCATACTATGAGTTGCTTGTAGCAATTCTCGCAGGTATCAAACTCATCGATATCCACTGCCTTGCCAGTACCTCCGCCAGCCTGACGGAATGTTATCTCACGCAGGCGGCCTATCTCCTGCATGACATTAGGCGAGTCATGGGCAGTAATGATGTATATCTCGTTACTGCTCTTGTTTGTCATTCGCAATTTCTTCTCCGGTGTCAACTCCGCCAGTATAAGTTCCTGCGGCACTGGTTGTATTATTTCTGCGTCCATCAGAAGTATCTGTATTTTGTGTTATTTTTCTTAATTACAGTTCATAGACTCTGTCCTGCACCCATAGCGCCCATTCCTTTGATGTCTTCGACCTGTCGAATGTCTGCCACGAGATAGGTTTGCCTATGCGCACCTCAAAGGTTTTTCCTCTGTTGAGAAACATCTCGTCCACGAGGTAGAGCATAGCGATGTTCACCTTCAGATGCAGTCGCTTGCAGACATTAGCGATGCGATAGAATCTGTCCGAGTTACGACCACTGAAGTATATCGGTACTATGTCGCGACATGTCTGCACACTCTTCGTAACGAATGTCTTCGACCAAGGTATGTCCCTTATCACGTCACCATGTTTTCGCGAGCACAGTCCAGCAGGGAACATCAGCATGTGATAGTCGGATGCGAACCCTGCATTGACCATCTGCGGAAAGTCACGACTCTGCTTGCCGGTCTTGTTGATAGGGATGCATAGCGGAGCGAGGCCAGGAAGATTCATCAGGAGGTCATTGACCAGATAGCGGAAGCCACCATTATACCGTTTACCTATCACCGCCCCTAACGCTACACCATCGATGCCACCCAGCGGATGATTGGAGACAAAGGTATAGCGTCGCTCATCATCAGGTGATGGCAAGTTCTCCATGCCTTTGATCTCAAGGGTCATACCCAGATACTCCATGGTGGACTCCAGCCACTCCGTACCTGTCTTGTCACGGCTCTGCCAGAGAAAGTCATTGAGTTCATCCTGATGAGTTATCCTCTTCAGCCAGTTCACGAGAAAGCGTGGCACATAGCGCGCCTTGGCTCCCATCTTCGACCGAAGCACCTTGTCAATGTCTATAGTGTGTTCTGTAACCTCTACCACCTTTTATTATTAAATAAGGTATATTTTCAACTACTATGAATAAAATCACGGCAAAGTTACTAAAACTTTTCCAAACTGGCAAATTTCAAATGTCAACAAATTATAATATAACTATTTTTATAATAATATTGAAATAAAAGAGCTACCTAAAGTCCCCTACCCCCCCCCTAAGGGGTAATTATGGAACACCATGGAAAAGGTAAAGGACTGACGTCCTCACGGAAGCCAGCCCTTTGGTTTATTAGCAATTGTTTAGGTTTATTTACTCTTTTCAAGAAAAGAACTCGGGCTTTCATACCCATGTCCTCTTTGAAATCATTTCTTGATTCCGATACAAAGGTACATCATTTTCCCGATATATACATCAATAACCTTGTTAATAAATGTTAACAGGGTTAATATTCGTCATGTTTGTTCACTCTACATGTCAGTTGCAGGGTTATTTTATGTCAATAACACTAAAAATACATAGACGATTTTACTATAACGGGTATTTTCTTGAGCTTATATAACAAAAAGTTTTTCTGATGTTACATTCTATTTATCTGTATGGACTATATAAACTTTGTCCCTTTTGCTGTGACCTTTATGCCAGGCGTTGTACGCTCTACCTTACGTCCGGCTATATCATAGAACCGGTTGCTCACAGATGGAATCATCCCTGTCTTTATCATCTCTACTCCAGCAGCTACGGGAGTCAGATATTCTATCGAGAGCAGGTAGATGCCACCTGTAACGCGAAGGGTCACATCGCCGTCAGTGACCACAAACGCTTCCTTGGTATCCTGCGACGGAGTGAGCAACTCTGACACGCTCAGATTCTCAGTAGCGAAACCTCTCTCCGATCCGTTGCTTGCAGTCTTCCATGTCACTACTATCTTGTCATTCTTCTTCAGTCCCTTGATAGTGACGGCATCACCGGCAGCATTCATACGCAGACTGGTAGGATAAGACACCAATTTGCTGCTCTTCACCGAGAACTGCAGTCCTTCGGCCTCCTGTACAGCCATGCCATTAGCTTTCAGTTCGACACCAGAAAGAGAGAAGAGATACGTATAGTTGGAACCGCTGACTGACCATCCGGCATCTGCGGCCATATTCTCCGTCGTAGCAGCAGAGCGGCTGGTGAAAGACCATTTCTTTACAGATTCATAGGTAAGGTCCTCTACGCTACCAGTCTCAAACTCTCCATTCTGCATATCAGGGTAATACTCCTGAAAGGCACCCTTGACGTCAGTCATACCACCTTCATTCTGCGCCTTTATCTGTTCCTCTACGAGAGAGTTGCAGTAAACCTCCAGGTTAGTATAGTATCTACGGGAGTCCAGGTTATACTTTGCACCGTCAGAGGCGTCGTCAGGATTCAGTCCATGTTCCTTCTCCCAAGCGTCAGGCATACCATCACGGTCGGTATCCAGTGGACAAGCCTCATTCTTCAGCTCCGGCCATCCGCCGGCCTGATCCTGATTGTCTATGAATCCATAGCCATCCGTGCCTCCCCACTTGGCGGTACCGTTCTTGGCATCATCGGCTATCACGAGGTCATGCGAGTCACGGCGATATGAAGCGCCGGCATAGTTACAGACCTTGGCGAAGGCATCCTCAGCTGAGTGAGTGGTGATATATCCATATTCTATAGGAGAGTCTATACGTATGGTATCCTTGGTGGCAGCGGTATAGGTGCCGTCATTACCGGAGGCATCTATCTGATTATACACGCCGTAGGTCCAGTTGTCATTGGTCACGGCAGGATACTTGCTATTCACATTGCCATTGACATAGTACTTGCCCCAAACGTGCCACATCACGTCCCACCCGTTAGGAGTGTCAGTATCGTGATGAGTATATTCAGAGGTACGTATATTGACCGATGCTATGCGCTGCTGCACGGCCGTCTTGCGGGTCATGGTGCCAGGGCCTGGCTTGTAGTAGTTGTTGATGATGTTGACATTCATGCCTTCTCCGCCGTAGCAACCGTTTCCGCCCCAGTTGTATATCACGTTGTTACGCATATCCATGCGCTCATCGGTCTGCGTACCCTGACGAGGGCCAAGGCGTGGCGTACGGCTAGTGTGGTGTGCCAGCAGATTGTGGTGATATGATGCACCGCTGCCGCCCCAGTTGCCGCCATATCCATGTGCGCCCTTGGAGTGACCGGAGTTCACGAGACTCTGGTCCACGATGTTCCACTGCACTGAGATATTCTTCGAACCATACACTGAAAGGCATTCGTCTATGGACCATGACACAGAGCAGTGATCAACTATGATATTGCTCTGGTCCATGCCGCCCAGTCCGTCACCCTCATGGTATGCCACCTGGCGATTGCCGAGTCGAAAACGCAGGTATCGCATGATGACATTGCTTGACTTGATGACAAACGGATAATCTGCTATGCAGATGCCGTCACCTGGCGCTGTCTGTCCCAGGATGGACACATCGCCCTTACTGAGGGACAATTCCTTGGTGAGATATATGGTACCTGACACGTCAAATACTATGGTGCGCTTGCCCGACTGGCTGCATGCCCAGCGCAGAGTACCGGCCGAACCATCATCGGCAAGACTGGTGACATGATATACGGCGCCGCCGCGGCCGCCTGACACATAGCGTCCGAATCCCTCGGCTCCAGGGAATGCCGGTGCAGACTCAAACTGTGCTGAAGCATTGGCAAAACAGAGACCTGCAAACAAAGATATTAATAGTTTTCTCATCATTTTTGGTTAATGCATTGTTATATTCACATACAAAATTATAAAAAAAATGAAGATTTATATATGATTATCAGTATTTTTTTTGTACTTTTGCACAAAATTCATACTACTTTGACATGAAAACAAGACTGTACAACGCGCGAATACTCACTATGAATGAAGGTGAAACAATATTCACCGGTGAAATTCACATTGAGGATTCACGCATAACATACGTAGGCAGCGAGACTGTTCAGGCATCATGGGACAAGGAGATTGACTGTAAGGGAAACCTCCTCATGCCTGGTTTTAAGAATGCCCATGCCCACAGCGGTATGAGCGTGCTGCGATCACTGGCTGATGACAAACCGCTGCAAAACTGGCTCACGGAGGACATCTTTCCTGTAGAGGGACGCATGACCGCTGATGACATATACCACATGAGTCAGTTGTCTGCACTGGAGTATCTCACCAGCGGCATCACGGCATGCTTTGACATGTATCTGGACAATCCCGCTATGGCAAAGTCCATGGACGACATGGGATTCCGCTGCGTACAGGTGGGTGGTGTGAATGATTTCTCTGATGACATCACCAAGATAGAGCGCATGTATCTTTCGCTCAACGAACCGGGATCGCTACAGTCATATCAGTTGGGTCTGCATGCAGAATACACCACTGGCATGGACAACCTGAAGAGAATCTCCGAGATAGCCAACCGACTGAAAGCTCCTATCTACACCCATGCCTGTGAGACCGAGGCAGAGGTGGAGGGATGCAAGGAGCGCTATGGCATGACACCTGTACAGCTGCTTGACTCCGTGGGAATGTTCAACTACGGCGGCGGAATATTCCACGGCGTACACATGTCGGAAGAAGACTTTAAGGTAATGAAGGAGAGGGGACTGTATGTAGTGACCAATCCTGGATCGAATACCAAACTGGCATCGGGCATCGCTCCTATCACAGAGTATGTGAAGCGTGGCATCCCGGTAGCCATAGGCACTGACGGCCCCGCCTCCAACAACTGTTTGGACTTCTTCCGCGAGATGTTCCTCGTGGCAGGCCTGGCCAAACTGCATGACAAGGATGCCGCTGCGCTCGACGCACGTGAGGTGCTGAAGATGGCTACGGTCAACGGCAGCCGTGCTATGCTGCTACATGACTGCGAGACTCTCTCCGCAGGACAGAAGGCGGACATCATCATGATCAACCTCAACATGCCAAACATGCAACCTATCAACAACATTGAGAAGAACCTGGTATATTCCGGCAGCAAGATCAATGTCAAGATGACCATGATAGACGGTAAGATTCTCTATCAGGACGGAGTATTCTTCGTAGGACGTTCACCTGAGGATATATTTAACAAGGTGGAGGAAATCAAACAACGGATCTGCGGTTTGATGGTGTAGTGGTTTAGCTATTGGGGGAACTAGGGCTATTACTGGTGTACTGTGTCACTCTCCCGGATTAACCACCATTCCTTGCGATTCTTCGCAAGGCTCCAACCAAACAACCAAACAACTAAACAACCAAACAACTAAACAACCAAACAACTAAATATGAAAAAAACTTTACTAACACTGACCTTGGGAACAATGCTTTCCCTACCAACATTTGCAGAGGTGCACAAACCTACACCTGATGACACCTCGGCAAGACAGAAAGAGAAACTCGACAGAGGATTCGTACAGATTAAGGAGTCTGCATCAGCATGCTTCCTGTCATGGAGAATGCTGGACACTGATGACGAGCACACATCCTTCAAGATACTCCGAATAACTAACTCTACCGGAGCCATCAGCGAACAGGCTCCGATACGCAATGCTACCAGCGCGAGAATGGTTGGAGCACAGTCTATGTACAGTTACAAACTCGTGACTCTGCAGAATGGCGAAGCGGTAGATACCATCGCGCCAAAGATGTTCAGCAACATAGGCTATCACCTCATGCAACTGGACCGTCCTGCCGGCGGCACCAATGCCAGCGGTGACTACACCTATTCACCAAACGACTGTTCGGTGGGCGATGTGGATGGCGACGGCGAGTACGAGCTCATAGTAAAGTGGGATCCTAACAACTCCAAGGACAACTCGCAGTCTGGATATACAGGCAATGTCTTCATCGACTGCTACAAGATATTCTCCGGCGAGAAACTCTGGCGCATAGACCTGGGCAAGAACATAAGAGCGGGTGCTCACTATACCCAGTTCCTGGTATATGACTTTGACGGTGACGGCAAGGCGGAGATGATATGCAAGACTGCACCGGGCTCTATGGACGGCACTGGCCAGTATGTCAACCAGGTTGCCGACAATGCCGCGCTGAAGGCGGCATCCAACACTGCCGACCATCGCACCAGCGGTGGATACATCAATGGCGGATATGAGTACCTCACGGTATTCGAAGGTGCAACAGGTCGAGCTATACACACCGTACACTACCTACCAAACCGTAACAATCTGCTCACGGCATACACCGGCACTCAGACCCTGAACTGGTATGACGCCAGCGGCAAGACCGACAACGGTGGATACAACCGTGGTGAGCGCTACCTTGCCACCGTGGCATTCCTTGACGGCAAGGACAGCAACCCTTCTGCCGTGATGTGTCGCGGATACTACACTTTCTCCAACCTCTGGGCTGTGGACTTCGATGGCGAGAAGCTGAAGACCAAATGGATACACCAGTCGAAGAGCAAGAGCCTCGTAGAGGTAGTGGATGCCGATGGCAAGAAGACCAGCAAGACATACACTAAGAATACTGACCCAAAGAAGACTCACAACACATACACGGCCTACGGCCAGGGCACACACAGCCTCTGTGCCGGCGATGTAGATGGCGACGGATGCGACGAGATAATATATGGTGGAGCTGCCATCGACAATAACGGACAGTTGCTCTACTCTACGGGTCTGGGACACGGTGATGCCCAACACCTTGCCGATATGGATCCTGACCGCGACGGCCTAGAGTATTTCCAGCCACAGGAGGAGGGACCTTACGGATGTCATTACCGTGATGCCGGCACTGGCGAGATACTCTACTATACCTCCAGCAACAAGGACAACGGACGCGGCCTGGCTGCCGACGTATATAAGGGCTCACGCGGATATGAGTTCTGGTCGGCTGACGTGGCCAGCACTCTCGGCACTAAGGGACAGGTGATCTCATCCAGCAAGCCTTCGATGAACTTCCGCATATACTGGGATGCAGACCCATACGACGAACTACTTGATGGCACCAACATCACCAAGTGGAGTCCTTCGGGCACCTCGACATTGGGATTCTGCACCTCTGCCACCGCTACGACACAGTCGTCATGGACCTCACTGGGCATGTCACCAGCATCATGCAACTCTACCAAGGCCACTCCTTGTCTCGCGGCTGACATCCTCGGCGACTGGCGCGAGGAGGTGATATGGTGGAACAGCAAGGATCCTTCGCAGATATACATCGTATCAACATCTATCCCTACCACCTACCGTGTGCCTTCGCTGATGTACGACAACGTATATCGTCTGGGCATCACATGGCAGAACTCTGCATACAACCAACCTCCTCACCTTGGCTATTACCTGCCTGACTACATCGACTCTTTCAAAGGTGTAGAGGATACAGAGACTGGCATCAGCGATGCTACAATGGATTCACAGAAGATCAGTTCACGTGAGTACTATACCATTGACGGCAAGCGTATCTCACGCCGTAGCATGACTCCTGGCATCTACGTAGAGCGCATCGTAAAGGAAAACGGCACGGTGGTTAACCGCAAGTATTCATTTTAGGGTTTTTGGGGGTTGGTCGTTTGGTGGTTTAGGTAATTAGAGATATTACTGGTGTATAGTGTCACTCTCCAGGATTAGCCACCATTACTTGCGATTCTTCGCAAGGTTCCAACCAAACAACCACTCCCCCAAAAACAACCAAACAACCGAATAACCCATGGAAAAGAAACTCGTCATCGAGAATGAAATAGAGCAACTGACACAGGTAGCTACGTTTGTAGAAGAAATGTGTGAAGAGCAGGGATGGGGTCCCGAACTAGTATTCAACCTCAACCTTGTTCTGGAAGAGGCTATGACCAACGT
Organism: Prevotella sp.; assembly: GCA_045617365.1. GTDB lineage: Bacteria > Bacteroidota > Bacteroidia > Bacteroidales > Bacteroidaceae > Prevotella. The sequence goes on from JAZLIN010000043.1 coordinate 20,534, forward strand.
CGTAATGTATGCATATCCCGAAGGCGAGAAACATGAGATATGGCTTACAGCCAAGATACAAGACAACACCCTGACGCTGATACTGGAAGACGAAGGCGCCCACTTCGACCCTACGCAGGTACCGGATGCCGACACTACGCTGTCAGCCGAGGAACGACCTATCGGCGGACTGGGAATATTCCTGATAAGACAGATGATGGATGATGTGGCATACGCCCGACAGGCAGACCGCAACGTACTGACCATGACAAAGACCATAAATCAATAAAACCTATGGAGAGAATACTCGGAAAGAAATTCATACTCAACCTCACCCTCATCGTATTACTCGTAGGAGGCGTGGTGTATGCATTGGGATTCGGACTTTGCATGTATCTTGCACGCAAGGAGATAACAAAGGAAAGCACTGAAAAGGTTAACCTGTCACTGGCATACATACAGCACCACGTGGATGGACAGTTGCAACGTGTAGAAGACGTGGCATACACTGTGGTAAGCAATAAATTCGGTAATACCGTTCGCGATAAGGATGGCAATGGTTTCGTAACCATAGACCCAAAGACTTTTCAGTTACCTTGCGAAGAAGACATATTCAATATCCTGGAGCAATGCCTCAAGGCTAACCCTCATATCTGCGGCGCTGCCATAGGATTTGAGGACTTCGTCTTCCCTAACACGCAGGGACAATATGGCTTTGCTGCATACGTAACGAATGTCAGCGGCAAGATGGAGAGACTCCGCCTGGGAGAGATACATGATTTCCACAAAAAGGAATGGTATGCCAATGCTGCACAGACCAACAAACCCTACTGGAGCCGTCCGTTCCACGAGACTAGTCAGGGCAAGGTGGTAGCATGTTTCTCACTGCCGCTTCATGGATTCGGCAACCGCTTGGTCGGTGTGCTTGCACTTGACATCAATACAGAGTCTTTCCGACAGGAGTGCAGCAAGGCTACTCCTTTCCCTAATGCGGAGGTGGCGCTGGTAGATAGAGAATTCCGCTTTATCTCGCATCCAGACACGTCATATATCATGCACACCATCAATGAGGTCGGCGAATATAAGGATTATAAGGCTGATGACAGCATGCGCATAAAGATGAAGAATTTCCAGTCTGGACAGTACATTGTCAACAAAGGTACCGGCAAGGAGGCTCTTTTCTCGTTCACACCAATCGAGCGCACCGGATGGACTATCTCTATCGAGAGTCCGGAGGAGGATATATTCGGCAGCATAAACGAGATGAAACGTCTCACTACCATCATCACTGTCACCAGTATGCTGATTATGCTGCTGTGCTTCATATTCTTCTTCCGCAGACTGCAGGCTGTCACTATCAGCAAGGCTGGCATAGAGAGCGAACTGAGGATTGCGTCAGCCATACAGATGGGTATGCTGCCTAAACTATACCCTGCATTCCCTGACTATGACGAACTGGACATCTATGGTTTCCTCAAACCCGCCAAATCTGTTGGCGGTGACCTGTACGATTATTTCGTTCGCAATGACAAGGCATTCTTCTGCATAGGCGATGTCAGCGGCAAGGGCATCCCTGCATCCCTCTACATGGCGGTGGTGAGATCTCTCTTCCGCAATATCTCTCTGCATGTGGATGACCCGGCTGAGATTATCAGCGGTCTGAACACTGCCCTGTCTGAAGGCAACGACCACAACATGTTCTGCACTATGTTCCTCGGCATACTTGACCTCAAGACTGGACACCTGGACTACTGTAATGCCGGACATAACGCACCTATCATGCGAAGAGTCAAGGATAATGGCAGTATTGACGTGCACTATGCCAAACCGAAAACCAACCTCGCCGTGGGCGTATTCCCTGACTTCCCATACGAGAAGGAGGAGACAACACTCAAACCTGGCGAAGCTATTTTCCTCTACACCGATGGTGTCACTGAGGCTGAGAATGCCGACAAACAACTCTTTGGTGAGGAGGCTACGCTGAAGGCTCTTGCCAAGGCTCGCCAGCAGCATGCCGTTACTGCCAAAGAGTTTGTGGATAGCGTGTACGAAACGATACATCAATATGCCGCAGGTACCGAACAGAGTGATGACATCACCATGGTGGTAGCGGAATATAATGGTTCGAATAAAGGTTAAGAAGTTAAGGAGTTAAGACGTTAGAAGGAGTTAAGGCAAATAAAAAACACTTGCAAGAATATATATGAATATATTTGTCATCATAACACTCGCACTGCTGGTTGGCAAAATACTATGCATGATATACAATAAGCTGCCTACGGATGTGCTGGCACTTATCATTATCAACATCACTCTCGTCAGTACCACACTGAGCACTGACGAGGCCTTGTCATGCTTCAGCAGCAGGCCCGTGATACTGATAGGAGTCTTCTCCGTATTGGTATGCGGCATGATACACTCGGGTGTTGTACAGTGGGTGGCAAAGAACATGCTGGGCAATCCTGACAGTTACAGGAGGGCTCTGGTGAGACTTATGGTACCTGCCTCACTGCTCAGCGTATTTATAAGGAATATGGCTGTCGTGCAACTGCTCATCTCTGTGGTTAAGGTGTGGGGCAAACGATTGAACATAGCGCCATCCAAACTGCTTCTGCCACTCAGCTATGCAGCTACCCTCGGTGGACTGTGCACCATCATCGGTAATACACCTAACCTCATAGTTGCTGAGTTCTACCAGGCAGAGACAAAACAACACATGGAGTTTTTCGAACCTCTGGTACCAGGTCTCTTCTGTGCAGTGGTAGGCATGATCGTCATTATGCTGTTTCATAGACTCATACCTGTACGCCAATCACCTGAAGATAGCTTTGATAGCAGCGCCGACTACACTGTCGAACTCCTCGTCCCTACTGAATGTTCACACATAGGCGAGACAGTTGAGGAAGCCGGACTGTACAGCGTCAACGGCGGACAGATCATTGAGATTGTTCGATTTGACCGCGAAGTGATAAGTCCGGTGCCTAAGGACGAGTTTATACTCGGAGGTGACCGATTGGTATATTCCGGACAGATTCATGCTATACTGGAACTGAGAAAGACTCACAACCTTGTCAATGCCACACACCATGTATTCAGTGTGAAGGAGATGGACCGCAACCGAAAATTCCAGACGGCATCCATTGATATAGACAGTCCATTGCAAGGTATGACCATAAGCAATACGGACTTTGAAGATAACAACGGCGTCGTGCTCGTTGCCGTAGCCCGAGAAGGTGAGCGTCTCAACGTCAGTCCACGTGAAGTGGAACTGCGAGCTGGTGATACTCTGCTGTTGGAGGGTACAAAACTTTATCCGGAGCATTTCGTTGGCAATCTCAATTTCTTTGACAATATCCCTCTGCCTCAGTCAGGCTGGAAGACTCTCGCATCATCTCTCATCATGCTGGGCATGGTATTGCTCACAGCCACAGGTGTCATGCCACTGATCAACAGCTGTTTCCTGGCTGCTCTCCTCATGGGCTTAATACGCTGTTTCTCTGTCGATCAGCTACAGCGCAGCATCAACTGGAAGGTCATACTTGTATTTGCCGGTTCGATATGCCTCGGTAAAGCCATCGATGCCTCGGACATAGATCAGCTAGTTGCAAACAACCTCTTGTCCATCACTGGCACAAACCCTATATTCACCCTGGTATTGATAGCATTCTCGGCTACGGTAGTCACGGAGTTCGTCTCCAACTCCACCGCTTCTGCCGTCTTCGCTCCGATAGCTATGCACGCTGCACACCTGCATGGCATAGACCCTATGCCATTCATGATTTCCCTCATGATAGCAGCATCATGCAGTTTCTCTACTCCTATCAGCAGCGAGTCGAATACACTGATATATGGTCCCGGCGGCTATAAGTTTCATGACTACCTTGCCTTAGGCATCTGCATGAACATGTGCCTATTCATTGCCAATGTATTCATCATAACGGTGTATTACGGACTGTAAGGCTGGCCCCTCCCGGCCTCCCCCTGGGGGAGGAGAGAGCGCTCACTGAGGATCCTTGGAAGAGGGGGGCTAGAAAGAGTGTGGGACTTCCTTACTGAATGTAGAATACTTAAAGATAATCATAAATTAATAAAATAAACATTATGGTATTAGAAATTACAGAAAAAGACGGCATGGTAATCGGCTACCTCAAAGGCCGTCTTGACACAGCTGCTTCAACACAGTTTGCTCGTGACATGCAACCTCTTATGGACAATGCAGACAAGCACATCGTACTCGACTGCGAAGGACTCGAGTTTATATCTTCTTCTGGACTCCGACTCTTCCTGTCACTGCGCAAGCAGAGTATGGCACAGAAGGGCGATGTCACCATCCGCAACGTCTCTCCTGAGGTAAAGCAGGTATTCACCATCACAGGTTTCTTCTCACTCTTTAACTTTGAATAAAAAAACTATCATCATGAAAAAAATCATCATCTCAATCGCTGCCATCATTGGCTGCGCCATGCTGAATTCATGCGGACTCGGCGCTACAGGTGCGTCACAGCCTGCTCAGACTCAAACATCATCATCTCCCACCGGAGGCGACATACTCAGTTCAGCTGTCAATCAAGTGGCTGGCAACTCTGCCATAGGCAACATCATCTCTATCTTTGCTCCTGGCATCACCACAAGCAAAAGCACTATCGTGGGTACTTGGAAATATACCAAACCTTGCGTACAGTTTGACAGCGAGAACCTCCTGGCTAAAGCTGGTGGCAGCGTAGCAGCCACTAAGGTGGAGAGCAAACTCGAAAGCATCTATCAGATAGCTGGTATCAAGCCTGGAGCATGCACCTTCACGTTCAACAATGACAATACCATGCAGTATGTCATCGGCGGAAAGACTCTCAAGGGTACATACAGTTTTAATTCCTCTAACAAGACTATCACCATCAAGACTCAGGCTGGTGCACAGATCACTGCATACGTCAGCGTATCTGGCAGCAAGATGGGTCTCACCTTTGACTCCTCTAAGCTTCTCACCATCGCCGGTGGTGCAGCATCCCTCATGAACAGCAGCATCTCTGCCATCATAGGCAGCTACAACGGCATGAAACTCGGTTTTGAGTTCAACAAGTAAACATACGGGGGCCACAAGATTTTGTATGGGTTGTTTTAGTGAAGAAGTGCCACACTCTTTTTAGTAAAACCCACATACGCACAAGCGCATAATACCAAGACAAAGGGTAGGACACCATAATGCGTCCTACCCTTTTGTTCTGCAAGAAGGTTCTGCAGGATTGGGAATACCCCCTTAGGGGGATAGGGGGCCTCACCTTCCTCCCACGCAGATGCTGTATAGCCTTGGCATCCATCTCTTCACATAAACGCCGGCGATAGTCATCAGAACTGCAAAGATCCACGGACTGAGCAGATAACTCAATGCAAAACCCAGACTGGAGTGATGAAAAGGAATCACCAGTATCTTGCGGACTACATTCAACGTGGGTTCGTGAAACAGATAAACGAAGAATGTATAGGTACATGCCACAAGCAGGTATTTATGGTCTGAAAGCCTGAACGTCTCAGGGACAATCTTGTCATACAGCGTCCACATAGACATAATGCCAAGCATAATGACGGGAACCTTCAGATATTCCCATACTGACGACTGGCAAAACAGTTCTGCCAGGCAAAGCACGACGAATACCGCAGAACAGGGAAGGCACAGTCTGTCAGCAACCCTGCTCAGTACGCCGAGACAGCAATGCCCCCACACAAACCAAAACATACCATAGACTGGCAGGTAAGGAACATCCATTATGATAAGGACAAAGAGCAGTGCGAGCAATAACATACCGCCCATGCGGTATCTCAATACATGATATATGACAGGCGCAAACGCGACGATGACTATCAGATCGCGCAGGAACCACAGATGAAAGGCGTATGGTGCTCCACCACCGGTGTCCCAATACATAAAGCATAGGAAATCCAGAAATCGTCTATCGAAGTTCTCAGAGAAAGCCTCACCATTAATAAATCCTCCGACACCCGGTATGTATTCAAGTGCCAGGTAGAACAATGCAGGAAACCATGCCGCTATCAGATACGGCACCAGGAGCGTAAACACGCGCTTCTTCATCTTGGCATATATCACCGTGGTGTCTCCCGCATCAAGATCTACGTTGACAAAGAACAGGTAACCGCTGACAGCAAAGAACAATGGTACTGCGCAGCGTCCTATCATGCCTGATATAAACTCCTGCATCAGGAAATTATACGTCATACCTTGTATCTCATTAGGATAATCATGAAATACGGCATGAATATACAGCACAAGTATGATGGCAAAGAACGACATCACCTTGAGTTTGTCAGAAACATATTGAGACAACATCATTATTTACTATTTTACTATTTACCAGAAAGGAGCCCCCTCCCAGCCTCTCCCTAGGGGGCTATGGGTTAGTCACAGCATGCCTGAAGTCCTCTATCGAGTGCTTCACCGGTTCCACCATAAACTCCGGACGGTTGTAGCTCTTCAGCAGGAAGGAATTGTATTCCGGATCCTTCTGTGGCAGGAGGAATGCCTTATGCGCCTTCTTGCCATCAAAATATGATATATACACACGGCTGTAATTGCCATCATCACGGCGGCTGGCACACATAATCCACTTGCCGTTGCTTGACCATGTAGGGTAACTCTCAGCGAAGCCCTTGCTGTTGAGCAGGTCCAGACAACCGTCACCCTGTGTGGCAGCGTCTGCAGTCTGTGCCCCCGGCACGTCTATCATCACTATGTCGGCATCATGATGCCAGATGTTGAAACATCCGTATGCTCCCTGTGCAAAGATGATGTGCCGTCCGTCAGGACTCACGCGAGGCAGAGACACACTGTGTCCCATGGACTCTGCATCATAGACCAGTTCCTCCTCACCAAACTCACGTGTCTTCATATCAAAGGCACGACGGTAAAGGTTGTACTTCACATGCTGGTATATGTAGCCCATCTTTTTGTTTATATTACCCTTGACGCCCTCATTCCTCAGCGAGTCTATCTTGGCTGCGCCCAGATCCACAGGTCCTGTGGTAGAACAGTAATACAGATAGCGTCCGTCAGGAGACCACGCAGGGAACACCTCCAGGCGTGTAGTGTCTGAACTGACGACAGTGACATCATCCTTCTCCACATCATAGAGGACAAGGTCGGAGGCTAGGTCAAACACCTCCGTCTTGTTATGGTTGACGGTATGGAAATCCTGTCGTGTGGTATTGGTAGAGAAGGCAATGAGCTTCTCCTTCGGATGCCAGGCTGGATATACACCAGCGCTGATGGTATTGTCACGCTTCAGATCTACCTTGCTTATCTTACCGTCGTTGACTATCACGGTACCGCCGTTGGTGACACGCACATGAAAGAGCATATTGTCCGTACGGAAATTCTGATAGCTGTGACAGTTGATGCACTGTCCCTTAGGACTGTCACATGACACCGTATTGTTGAAAATGACATTCTCCTCAAAACTACTGAGGTCACGCTGGGCTATCTCCATATAGTTGAACAGCAAATATGATGGTTCTATCAGTCGGTATGATATATATCCGTCTATGGAGTCCTGGGCTACGGAGACACTGAACTTTCTGAATGCCGTCCACGCATCATCCTTCTTGCCCCACACCTCCACGGTCATACCTTTGCCACGCGATGCCGTGAGCATCTCCTGCCATTCATCTTCCGGTATGATGATCTTTGCTCCCTCACCGTATGTCACGCTGTTGCCATCGGGAGTAGTGATCCTTGCCACGCACTCTTGGTATGCAGAGTCTGCCATCATAAAGTTCAGCGGCGCTATATTACATGGTACCGTAACATTGCAGTAGTCAGGGTATATCTCAGGCAATACACTGACACTCTTGGCGTCAGTTGGCACATCCGGATGTGTGGTGCATGATGGTATCAGCAACAATGCTGACATCATGCACGATAGAATAGTATATAATGATTTACGCATGGTTAATTCTAAATTCAAAATTAAAAAGTCCTAATTCCTAATTCCCCCTTGGGGAGCTAGGGGGTCGAGGTTCAATACGCCTGGCGTCCGAAGGCATTAAACCACCAATAGGTGGTACCCCACTTACTCTTCATGGCTTCGGCCACACCGGCCTCATCAAATCCCATTTCGGCATAGCTGTCGCCTTCAGCCATAAACGCATTGAAGTTTTCCTGCACCTCCGGTGCATCTATCTTGGCAGGGTAGCCTGGCGGACATCTTCCTGCAAAGGTGCAGTAAGCCTCCAGGTAATTTGTTGGTATTTCTTTCCCCTTCATGTGTGACACATAGTCATAGAATGATATCCAGAACAGATTAGGGTCACGTATTATCGTAGCATACAACAGACTGACCTCGCTCACCAGCAGACTGCTCCTCTGTCTGGTCTTGCACAGCGAACCTATCAGGTATCGCTCACAACTGTTTTCATCATTCTCCAGGACATCGCCGAGTACAGCCTGCAACTCTTTCACCACCGCTGTCTCCGGGGCTGGCTGCCAACTGCCGTACCACATGGTGCGGTGCAGATTATCTATGTATCGCTGTGCCAGTTTTCGTTCTCCCGTAGCCTCAGCACATCGTGCCAGTGTCTTGAGATAGTATGGTGAGAAACCGTATATCACCGAGAACTCCATACACCAGCGCATGGCAAAGTTCATCTTACCATAATTGTAATATATCACAGGTGCCGCTATCTGCATGATATTCAGATTCAGAGAGTCTGGATTGTATATCTCTGCGCCATCATTACTGAGTTCGTAGGAACGCTCGCCCAGTTCACCGGTGTTCATCAGCGCTATATTCTTCAGCATCACCATGGTTCGCGACGGACGCTCTGCCTTCTCTGCCACGCTGATGACCTTCTGCCAGTCATCGGCCATCGTTGCCTGTGTCATCTGCATCTCATAGAGGTAGTTGTCGTTCTTGAACATACTGTCCCATACGCAGTAAGCCGATGCCACACACACTACCACGGGTACCAGGCTTGGCACCACTACCTTTTGCAGCCCCTGCATCATGGTTTTCTTCGCAGCATCCGCCTTCTCTTCCTTTACACTGCGGTAGGTCAGGAGTCCACGGAGTGACAGCATCATTGTCATGACTGCAATGATATAGAATGGTACTGACGGATGCAGTATCTCGTCGGTAAACGTCTTGAAGATCGGGAATCCCGCAGCATAGACATCGCGCAGCGGCATGTGCTGATAGAGCATAGCAAAGAATACTATCGGCGCCACACCTGTGAGAGCAAGTCCCAGCGCATCAACCCATGATGCTGACGCCCCCTTGCGCAACTGCGACAGCGCCAGGCTGACTGCAAACAGATAGGAATGCCATCCGTAGAAAGGGAACGCCGCAAAGCCTATCACCACATACCATGCCAATCGGTAGCGGCGCGGTGTGGCACTGGCCGCCCACAGTAGCAGCATCAGCAGGCTGTATGCCACGGTCTGCGAAAACCAGTAGCCTGGTATGATCAGGCAGTATATCCAATAACCCAGATCAACCACTGACGCCAGCAGGCATGCCACGGGCACCATCATCAGCGAGCACCATACTCCGCTGAGACGGAAGGCCTTGATGCCGGCAATGGTTGCCACTACCCACAATGCTATAAGCAGACTGACGCCAAGTGCAGGATGATAAAACGTCTGTGTGAGGTAGGCTCCTGCATACTGCATGAGTCCGAAAGGTCGGGACAGGGATTGTGTGAAGAATAGCGAACTGCCATCAAACACATTACGATCCTGTGCGGTGATGAGTACATCGGGGTATATGCCTATCAGTAAGTATGCGGCATAGGCCATGAGTGCAATCATCATTATCGCTGATACGATAAGAGGAATTAGATTCTTTTGCTTGTTCATTCTTTTGCTTGCCTTATGATTAGGTGTGCAGATTATAATGGTTGATTATTTTCGATATGCAAAGTTACTCAATAATCGGGAAATATTCCCTATTTTCCCGCATTTTCTTTACATCCCCCCCGATATTTCTTAATTTTTAACACAACAAAAATCTTATGTAACTACTCAGTTAACCACCTGGGGCCTCCCACGAGCGAAACAAGGAATAACAATTTTTATTCTAAACAACGAATTACACGAAAGACACGGATTTTTTCTTTTCCGTGAAATTCGTGAAATTCGTTGTTTTAAAAGACAACTCTCGATGTTGTTATATAGGAGGTTCCCATATAACTTTGAAAGAAAATTTTACAAGCTGTGCGGTTGGAACCACATGCAAGGGGGTTATGGAAACAAATACGCACCGCTTTGGGCTAAGCGGTGCGTATTTGTTTCCTTATCTTGCAGTTGCAAAAGTTCCCCCTTAGGGGGCTAGGGGGCTCAGTCTCTCCTTCAACTCCACCTCTACTATGCGGAGCTCGCTCTTCACCTTGTCGCCATCCTTCGCCTTGAAGAGGTCGAGTTCTCCTGCTGCTGCGGCAGCCACCTCGGTGATTTGTCCGAAGGCATCACTCTCCTGAGCGGCACCCTTCAGACGTATGGTGATATGACGTGCCATGCGTGGCTTGAGAGGCAGGTGTATGTAACCCAGCGAACGCTCCGTCTCACCACTCCATACCAGTTCGTCGTCAGCGAATATCTCCAGCGGATAGCTGCGCATACGCCAGCCGGTGAGCTTGATGCATACCTCATCCACCTGTGCCATGCGTGCGAGGTCATACGTTATCCATGCCGTTGAGAGGCGACCGTCGTTCTTCCATTCCGACAGTTCGTTGTCATCATAACTCAGGTGGGCGTCCTGTGCATTGGCACCAGCCCTGACACCGGCAATGAGGACATCCACCGCACGCTCCTCGTAAGACGGGGTGCTTGGTGTCTCGCCTCTCTTCAGCGAACCCTTCAGCGTCAGCGAAGGGTTACGCAGCGACAGACCGTCACGCTGATCGCTGGCCTTGGTGCTCAGGGTAATGGTCGCTGGCTGCAATCCCTCTGCCTTTGCTGTAAGGGTCACGATGCCATCATGCGTGGTGGAACGGAGTATGGCTCTATTGACACCGCACTCCACTGGCAGGTCCTTGCAGAGTATGAAGTTGGTGCTCTTGCCTCCAAGTACTTCTGACGTACCTTCACCCTGTGCTATGCCACCGCGCCATTCAGCTGGTCCGTCCAGTGCAAACGACAGCGTGTCATTGGCGAGCGGACAGCGGCGGCCGTCCTTATCTACCACCTCAAACTGCACCAGGGCGAGGTCGGCTCCGTCTGCCTGCCATCCCATTGGGTTGGTGATGGCTGACATCTTAATATGGTGAGGAGCACCGGCGGTGATGAGTGTGTCACGGCAAACGACCTGGCCTGCATTGTAGCCCGTAGCCACCAGCGTGCCTGACTCATACTGCACCTCTGGGAATGTGAAGAGGAAACGCCACTGCTGCTTCTTCAGCGCCTGTTTCTCTACCACCAACTCACTGAGCGGAAGTTTGTTCTGCTCCAGTTCCTTACCATTGAGCGTAAGTGACACAGAGTCGGTATTGGCAACGACATAGACAGGCTTCACGGTGCCAGCAGGATAGTTCCAGTGACCTACCAGGTCTATGCGTGGGCACTCTATATCTACCCATCCGTCCCACATCACCTGATGTGCGAAGTACAGATCCTTCGGTATGCGCAGCGGATCGACATCGCCACTGCGGCGATAGTTCTCCACTCCACGATAATGCGTATTGGTATCCGAGAATATAATCTTAGCGCCACCGCTGCTGCTACGTCGACCGCCACCAGGGCGCTCCACATAGTAGTCCCACCAGCGGTGCACATTCTCCACCACAAACTGGTCTTGGTTATGGTTGTATGCCGACACATCCTTGCGCTTTGCCTTCTCCCCGGTCATGACAGAGAGATAGTCCTCGTTGCCTTTTCCTTCCGGATGGTAAGGATACGACCACTCGTCCCAGTATTTGCGCAGACCCTCGTCGCGGCAATACTCCATCGCCCACATCGGCGAATGCTCGCTCTTGTTGATGTAGAGCATCTCACCACCATACTCAGCCTCGCGGATATCGAGCATCTCACGACTGCCTATGGCACGACCGCCGAAGTAATCGAAACTGTCGCGCAGGGCTACCATCTCCTGCATGTGCTCACGGCTGATGCTCTCATTGCCGCACTCATAGAACACGACGCTTGGGTTGTTGCGGTTGTAGATGATGGCGTCGCGCATCAGCATGACACGCTGTTCCCAGCGACGTCCCGTCACGTCCTTCTCGGCATCGCCGGCAGGCATGGCCTGTATCAGTCCCACTCGGTCGCAGCTCTCCACATCCTGTTTCCATGGTGTGACATGCATCCATCTCACGAGGTTGGCATTGCCTTCCACCATCATGCCGTTGGAATAGTCTGACATCCATGCCGGTACGCTCATGCCTACGGCAGGCCACTCGTTACTGGTGCGCTGTGCAAAACCCTTCATCTGCAGCACACGGTCGTTGAGCCACACCTTGCCATCGGCAAAGCGTGTCTTGCGGAATCCGGTACGTATCTGTACCTCATCGGTCAAAGTGGTGGATGACGGTTCCCTGAGGCTGCACTTCACATCATAGAGATAGCCATAGCCCCATGACCAGAAGTGTACGTCGCTCATGGCGGCTGATGCCTTGAGCACTGCCACGCCCATAGGTGCTATGGTCTGTGCACCGCCGTCAAAGGATGCTACCTTTCTGCCGTCGCGGTCTATGACATCCACATGGAGGTTGCGCACCACGGCCTTCTTGGTCTCATTCTTCACCTGGCTCTCCACATTGACCACAGCCTTGCGCTCTGGCACATTCATCTCCGAGGCATACACATAGGTACCTGTAGTGCCGAGGTTGCTGTAGAGAGGGAGGGTCTGATACACCTTGTCTGCCACATGCAGCCACACATTCTTAGGCAGTCCGCCGTAGTTGGCATTGAAATTCTTGTCTGCCCACTGGTACTTCTGTCGTGTGGCACGCTCGTGATAGTTCCAGTCGTTGTCTATGCGGACGGCGATGACATTCTCCTTACCGGCAACGACCTGGTCTGAGATGTCGAATCCGAACGCCATCACACCATTCTCATGGCTGCCCACCAGTTTGCCGTTGACATAGCAGTCTATGCCCTGGCGCGCTCCCTCAAACTCCAGGAACACCTTTCTGTTCTTGGCTTCGCGTGGCAGGACGAAATGCTTGCGATACCAGATGATGGTATCAGTAAGGTCATGGATGTCCAGACGGAATGCCTCATCCTCATTGAATGCGTGAGGCAATGTAACACTCTTCCATGAGGCGTCATTATATATGGTGGCGGATGCCTTGGCATCATCACCCACATACATCAGCCAACTGGAATTGAAATTGTACTTCTGTCTGTTTGCCGCCACTGCTGACAGTGCCGCCATACAGAGTAATACAATGTTTAGGATTCTTTTTTTCATATAGGTTGATCAGTTAGTATTTATTAAAAATAAAGACATCTGCCTTCAGCAGTTTGGAAACGTTAATCTATAGACAGAAATAGACATATTGGTGTATTGAAACGTTGTGGTATAATATATGCTGCTGTCCAATAACACTTTTTGCCGACATCCTCAATTCCTACATGTTCCCATATTTCGTAACCATTAGATTCGTTTCTTTTTAATATCTATTTAACGTTATATCTTTTACTAGTTTGATATGCGACCCGTGTATTAGCAATAACTTATAATTATTGAAATTTTATTGACTTATCTCGTTAATAACAAAGGAGGTCATATCATCCTCAATGCTTCTTGAACTGCGGCATAAGCATCAACCAAACCATATCCCATCTCATTATGCCATATCCCATTAGGTCTTCCGCTGACTACAGAATAAGAATAACCACCAACCTTACGAGCTGTATTTTCTATTATATCAATAACCCCCACACTTGTCAAATCTGGATTGACAGAAAGAATTAAAGCAGCGACACCTGCTACGTGAGGACATGCTGCGGATGTTCCTCCAAAATTAGAAACATACATGGGTATAGACGGCCCCAACAAATTTGTCGTTGTAATATCTACACCAGGCGCAACGACATCCAACTTCGTACCATAATTACTAAAATCTGCCCTTCTACCATTTCTATCTATTGCCCCTACAGCCAGTATATTTTCATCACAATTAGCAGGAAATCTAATAGCCCCGCTATCATTTCCCGTTGCAAAAACTACAACGACTCCTTTCCTATTACGTCCCCACGTCAAAGCATTACATATTGCATCTGTTATAAATCCACTTGATAACACACACACCCAAGAACAGCTTATCACATCAGATGTTTGTGACGCAATAGCTATACCCGATGCCAACTCTTGATTCACATTCACGTCATTATCAAAAGGATGTGAATACATATATACGTCAGAATTTGGTGCTACGCCTGCTATACCTTTGTTATTATTCACTTGTGCACAAATAATTCCTGCACATTTTGCGCCATGTGAGCCATATATATTTATAGTATACAATGAATGATCCCTAAGATCATAAGCAGGCATAAGTTTCCAATTATAATCAGGATGCATATAGTCTGCTCCATCGTCTATTATGCCAACTTCCACATCTGCACCTGTCGAAATAGAATAAGCAAGCTTCCAATTAATAGAGTAACTACCATCCAAATTCCATTGATTACAAAAATACGTGTCGTTAGGAAACGTTGATGACGAAGTTGATGCGAGTTCCATATTGAACATAAAGCTTGGTTCCGCACACTCAAACAATCCGCTTTCATAAAAAGCATTTGACATTTGAAGAGAATTACCAACAGAATTCACATTACATGAAAGGGTGTACCACTGTGGCATATATTCATTGTAGCCAAGGATATCTACTCTCAATTTAGTAGCCAATTCAACAAGCAAATCTTTATCTTCCTTCTTCTTAAGCTTTACATAAAACAGATGTGAAATGCCAATTTCCTTTCCATTTTCGATGGTTTCATAGAACGGAGCATAATATTCTATATCCGAGGTCTTTACCAAATCTTTGATATATGCATTGCCATTATTAACAATACACCATTTCAGTTTCTTTGTTGTTGCCACCTCAGGTAACATCTTTACACTAGACAACCTAAACTCTTGTGATACGAATGCATTATCCCCAGTCTTTTTTACGACATTTTTTACAACAGATTCTTTTTCTGCATCGAACAGAACATAATGTTTTGTTACTTTTCGCTTCAAGTAAACTTTTTCTCCTTGATACCAATAGTAGTCAAGTTGATTGGCATCAACAGAATTGGATTCTAATTGAGAACTTACACTCGTATTTTCCTCCATATTACACATATTGTTCCAACTATTGTCACATCCTGTTGTTAACATCAAAGTTAACATACACGAAATAAAAATAATTCTTTTCATACATTCTAAATTCCGCAACATAGTTTATCTACTTCACATATAACATTCTGAGCAACAAATTTTCTTACAGCGCAAGCGGCAAAGTCGAGCGGCCCAGGATTTTGCCCTGCCAGATTTTACATTTATCTTTGTGTTGCGAATCCAAAAACAAAGAAAATCGTAACAAGACATGGCAAAGGTACAAATAAAATATGAGAAACTCACACCTTTTGGTGGGTTTTTTCTAATAAGTTTAGATTTTCGGGGAAAAACTATTCGGAGCGCAATGCGGATGTGTTATTCGTGCGCACTTACTACAGGGAAAATGTTTTTTACTATCACTACTATCACTAACCTTGTAGTGCATTGATTAACAGGCAGATCCTAAAACATTTTTCTATCACTATACTATCACTCACTATCACTTACTATCACTAGCTCCCCAACCCTCGCCCGTTAGACTCACTCTAACGACAAATCTCGTGACACAACAATTCGAGTGAAATCCGTGTTCAAAAAGAAGAAGCACAATATAAGTATTTTTTGCCGAACACGAATCTCTCGAATCAAACGAAGTAACAGCTCAGCACCCTAATACGACATTGAGAAAAAATTATACATAATTTATACAAAATATGGCTAAGGAGAAAAATTTCGACCTGTACAAATGAAACTGCAAACGAGTTTTTAACCAAAAATTATCAGAAAAATTCTTGCGCTCCGTAGGTGCTCAGGCGCAAGAAATTTTCAGATAATTTTTGGTTCTCGCAACTATAAAAGTAAGGGGATGTTAGGAGGGGGCTTACCTATGGAGGCTAGGAGCATACAGGGGACTAGTGGACTATTACCCCCATCTCCTGAAGAAGTCTGTCGGCTTTGCCCCAGTGCTTCATGATGTAGAGCACGTAGCGTATATCTACATTGATGCAACGTGCGAGGGAAGTATCAAAGAAGATGTCAGATGAAAGGCTGTCCCAGTTGCCGTCAAAGGCGAGACCTATCAAGCGACCCTTGCCATCTATCACCGGCGAACCGCTGTTGCCGCCTGTGATGTCGTTGTTGGTAAGGAAACAGAGGTTGAGGGTATTGCTCACCGAGTCACGGAAAACACCGAAGTCATCGGAAGAAAGGAGAGTCTTAAACTCTGACTCAGCCTTGTAGTCCTCGATGGTGTCGCCCTGATCCATCTTCCTGACCATAGACGCTGCGGTGGTAAAGTAACCCGAGTCATAGCCGGCAATCTTATATCCGCCTACCTGACCGTAGGACATACGCATGGTGAAATTGGCATCGCTATAGAGAGGCATACCCTCCTCCATCTCCATCTTGGCAGCGCAGAGGTAGCGCTCCTGCTGGTCTATGCGCTCCGTGTATTCGTCTATCACGAGGCGGATATCAGCGAGGGTCTCCACAAGCGACATGCTGAAGGCTATGCCGAGGTCGCGCTGCAACTTGCGAGTGGTGCGCACTGGAATGCGTGCATTCTTACGCATGAGGACGGACTTATTGACAATGTCAGAGACGTAGGCGAAGCAGTCGCCCTTATACACCTTATCTACGGTCTTATAGAATTCCGGCATGTATGACTGAGGCGCATGCGTGCGATAGTTCTCCATCAATGTGGCGAGAACCTCCACGTCGAGGTCACAGTCCCACGTGCTGCTGTTGTCAGGAAAAGACACATACTGTTTGCTGACACTCTTGTCATCACCGTTGACAGGCATGCCGTCATAATACTTGGTAGCGCGTACTGCTATCTCATTGCCGCTGCGACGACCGAATGACTCGGCGAGATATACGAGGGCTCGAACAGCCTCAAAGCGTTTCTCATAGAGAGAGCGGAGGGTATCAAAGGAGAGCTGGCCCTTGTATCGGCCGGTGCTGTCCATCCATTGTGCTATGCGCTTCTCATACTCTTCCTTCTGCTGTATTATCCCGATGGAATCGATACATTTGTTCATTCCGATGGCATTCTTCCAGTAGTTGCTGCTCTGCGCATACTTAGAGTCATACATTATCCTGACGGTTTCCGAGGCATCCATGTGTCGCTTCATCACCGCCTGCTTCACTCCGCGCACCTGCTGCATAGGATCGTTCTTGCAATCACGCATCTCCCTGATGCCATAGCTGGAGAGGTAGCGCTCCGTACTGCCCGGATATCCCAATACCATGGCGAGGTCGCCCTCGCGATACCCGTCGGTGCTGACATGTAGATAATTTGCCGATTTCATCGGTACATTATGAGGGGAATACTGCGCCGGTCCGCCTGTCACAGGATCTACATAGACACGGAAGACGGAGAAATCGCATGTCTGGCGAGGCCACATCCAGTTGTCGGTCTCACCGCCAAACTTTCCCATGGACTTGGTTGGAGCGAAGACGAGTCGGATGTCGCTGTAGCTTTGGTATGTGGTAGCGATATAAACGTTGCCCTCGTAGTATGGCTTTATCTCTACGTAGTATGTGGTGTCTATCCTGCGAGCCTCCTCGGTGAGAACCTCCTGGAGAGAGTCCACGAGAGACTCTGCCGAATATGAGTCCATGGTGAATATGCCCAGGGAGTCGAGCGTATGGGTGACGTCCTTCTGATCCTTCATAAAGGCTACGAACATATCCTCATTAGGAAGCTCGGCACCGATGGAATCGGCAAAAAAGCCGTTGAGCATATAGTCTTGCTCTACTGTGGAGTGTGAGCGGATTGACTCAAATCCGCAGTGGTGGTTTGTCATGATGAGTCCGTCAGGCGATACCAGTTCGCCGGTGCAATAACCTGAGAAATTGACCACGCAGTCCTTGAGCGAGAGTGTGTCGCCATAGAGAGCTGACTTAGGCAGGGCGAATCCGTAGCCCTTCATGCGCTCATAGACAGCGTCAGGCAGGTTATATAACATCCACATGCCCTCGTCTGCCAATGCAGATAAGGGCATGAGTGCTATGATGATGTAATAGAGTAGTTGCTTCTTCATTTTGTTGTTATCCTGATTGTTTTTTTGGGGGGATTGTACGGGGCGGATTATCCGGTTTTTTCCGGACTTTCCGGATTATCCAGACTATCCGGACTATCCGGATTGTCCGGATTGCCCGGCTACTCCAAATATGTATATCCGTAAAGTCCGCTGCGATAGTTAGAGAGGAACTCCTTACCTTCTTCGAGGGAGAGTTTGCCTTCCTTCACGCTCTTTGTCACCCATATCTCGAGTTGGCGAACGAGTTTCTTTGGATTGTACTGTACATAGTCCAGTACCTCCTCTACGGTCTCGCCGTCGAATATCTGGTCTATGTGGTAGTGTCCGTCCTTCATGGAGATATGCACGGCATTGGTATCACCGAAGAGGTTGTGCATGTCGCCAAGGATCTCCTGGTATGCTCCTACGAGGAATATACCGAGATAGTATGGCTCGCCCTTGCGGAGCGGATGCACAGGGAGGGTGGTAGAAAGGTGTGTGCCCGTGACGAAGTGGGCTATCTTGCCATCGCTGTCGCAGGTGACATCCTGCAGTGTAGCCTGACGGGTAGGACGCTCGTCGAGTCTCTGCAGCGGCATGATAGGAAAGAGTTGGTCTATGGCCCATGTATCAGGCAGAGACTGGAAGAGTGAGAAGTTGCAGAAGTATTTGTCGGCAAGGAGCTTGCCTACGCTGCGCAGTTCCTCTGGCACATGCTTCATGGTCTTGGTGAGCGACATCACCTCGCGACATACGCTCCAGTACATGGACTCTATCTCCGCACGGGTCTTGAGGTCAACCATGCCCATAGAGAACAGGTTGAGTGCCTCCTCACGTATCTGTTCGGCATCATGCCAGTCCTCTAGGAGCGAGCGCGTATCTATCTTGCACCATATATCGTAGAGGTCATGCACCAGCTGGTGGTCTGTCTCCTTGGCTACGAACTCTTCCGGCATCTCCGGCAGCGACGCAGTCTCAAGGACATCGATGACAAGCATGCTGTGGTGTGCAGAGAGCGAACGGCCAGACTCGGTGATGAGGTTCGGATGCGGCAGATCGTTCTTGTCGGCTGCATCTACGAATGTATATACGCAGTCGTTGACATACTCCTGTATGCTGTAGTTGACGGATGACTCCGAATTGCTGGAACGCGTACCGTCATAGTCAACGCCCAGTCCACCGCCACAATCTACATACTCGATGTTGTACCCCATCTTGTGGAGATTGATATAGAACTGTGATGCCTCTCTGAGAGCTGTCTGTATGCGGCGTATCTTGGTAATCTGTGATCCGATGTGGAAGTGTATGAGTTTGACGCAGTCGTGCATGCCGAGGCTGTCCAGTTTCTGCAGGGCCTCAAGGAGTTCCGATGCGGTAAGACCGAACTTGGATGCGTCACCGCCGCTCTCCTCCCATTTACCCGAACCGGAAGAGGCGAGTTTGATGCGTATGCCGATATTTGGCATGACACCAAGTTTCTTTGCTGCCTTGGCTATGATGTCTATCTCATTGAGTTTCTCTACTACGATGAAGATTCGCTTGCCCATCTTCTGCGCCAGTATCGCGAGCTCAATGTACGCCTGGTCCTTGTATCCGTTACAGATGATGAGCGAGTCACTCTGGCATGCCACGGCAATGACGGCATGGAGCTCAGGCTTGGAACCAGCCTCCAGTCCGAGGTTGAACTTGCGTCCGTGGGAGATGATCTCCTCCACGACAGGCTGCATCTGATTGACCTTGATAGGATATATGACAAAACTCTCTGCCTTGTAGTTATACTCATCGGCAGCCTTCTTGAAGCAAGAGGCCGTCTTCTCGATACGGTTGTCAAGGATGTCAGGGAAACGCAGCAGCACCGGTGTGGAGATATCACGCAATTGCAATTCGTCGATAATCTCGCGCAGGTCAGCCTGGGCACCATCCTTCAGCGGAGAGACGCAGGCATTGCCTTTCTCATTGATACTGAAGTACGAGGTACCCCACCCTCTTACGTTGTAGAGTTCCTTAGAGTCTTCTATCGTCCATTTCTTCATATACCCAGTTCTTTCTTTACCTTGTCTATTGTGATATTTACCTTATCCTCGTCTTCCATACATGGTATATCAACGATGTGGTTGGCCTTCATATAGAACTCATCTCGCTTAGCGAGCTGCTCTGTGATAAAGGTCAGCAGTTCCTCGTCATTCTTGCCTTGCAGCAACGGACGCACGCCTTTGCCCATCTTCAGGTGACGGAAGAGAACCTCCGGAGTGGCATGCAGATAGACTACGTCACCCTGACCGTTGAGATACTCCATGTTGTCAAAGAAACATGGAGTACCGCCACCGCAAGAGATGACGACGTCCTCAAACTCTGCTACCTCATGGAGCATGTTGCGCTCTATGACTCTGAATCCCTCCTCACCCTTCTCGGCAAAGATCTCAGGTACCTTTTTGCGCATGCGGTTTTCTATGTACCAGTCAAGGTCGTAGAATGGAACGCCGAGGGTATTTGCCAGTGCCATACCTACGGTGGTCTTTCCCGCACCCATATAACCTATCAGGATAATCCTTTTCATCGGCTTGGTAAACGTTAAATAATAACTTACTTCCCGCTGGTCAGTGGGTGTAAGCACAAATCTCCGCTATTTTTACATTAATTACCATTAATTAGACATTAATCTTTCTTTAATTTATTGATGTTCAATTAATGATAATTAATGCTTAATAATATCGGGAATTATTGTTTTATCATATCAATTTGCTTTATTTACTATTGCCATGCACTCGTCGTATGTCAACTGCGCAGCCTTTTCATGCAGAGCCTTTGGCAGACGATAGTTCTTGCCATCGTATGCGAGGTATGGCCCGTAACGGCCATTCATCACTTCGAGTTTGGCATCTTCCTCAAACGTCTTGAGGTGACGCTGCAACTCTGCCTGACGTGCATCCTCTATGAGTTTTACAGCCTCCTCAAAACTGATGAGCATAGGGTCCATCGTCTTCGGAATAGAGACATACTTCTTGTTGTGGAGTACGTATGGTCCGAATCGTCCGCTGCCGATGCTGATGCTGCCGCCCTCAAACTCGCCCAGAGTGCGTGGGAGCTTGAAGAGTTCGAGTGCCTCCTCAAGGGTGATGGTCTCAAGCGAGAACTCCTTTGGCAACTGTGCGAAGCGTGGTTTGTCCTCATCCTCGGCACTGCCTATCTGTACCACCGGACCGTAGCGGCCTATCTTTACCGACACCGGTTTGCCAGACTTAGGGTCGGTACCCAGCATACGTTCGCCGGCCTTATGCTCGCTGCGTGAGTTGATGGTTTTCTTAACTACTGGTTCGAAGCCTTTGTAGAACTCCTTGAGCATCTCGTGCCAGTCGGCCTTGCCTTCGGCGATGGAGTCAAACTTCTCCTCGACATTGGCGGTGAAGTTGTAGTCCATGATGCCAGGGAAGAACTCCATGAGAAAGTCATTGACCACCGTACCTATGTCCGTAGGAAGCAGTTTGCCCTTCTCGCTGCCAGCGAGTTCTTTCTTGTTCTTGGTGCTTATCTTATTGCCGCTGAGGGTATCTACGGTATAAGGATGCTCCTCACCCTTTTTGTCTCCTTTAGCCACGTACTCGCGCTGCTGGATGGTGGAGATGGTAGGAGCGTATGTAGAAGGACGACCGATGCCGAGTTCCTCCAGCTTGTGTACCAGTGATGCCTCGGTATAGCGCAGTGGTCCCTGCGAACTTCTCTCTGTCGCTATGATTTCCTTACGCTCTATAGCATCGCCCTCCTTCATGCTGGCAGGCATGAGTGAAGAGTTCTCGCTATCACTGTCACGGTCATCATCACCATTACTCTCACGATACACCTTGAGGAATCCGTCGAATGTCACCACTTCTCCTGTAGCAACGAATTTCTGTGGGGCACCCGAGATGAGTATATCCACCGTAGTCTTCTCCAGTTCGGCATCTGCCATCTGGGTAGCAGCGGTGCGCTTCCATATCAGGTCATAGAGACGGCGTTCCTGCTGCGAGCCTTCTATCTCCTGCTTGTCCATGTATGTAGGACGGATGGCCTCGTGGGCTTCCTGTGCCCCCTTGGAGTGTGTGGTATAGTTGCGGGACTTGCTGTATTTCTCTCCGTAAAGGTTCACGACAGCCTCTTTTGCGGTGCCTATACATAATTTAGATAGGTTCACGCTATCCGTACGCATATAAGTAATGTGTCCGGCTTCGTAGAGTCGCTGCGCCACCATCATAGTCTGGCTGACAGTGAAACCAAGTTTGCGGGCAGCCTCCTGCTGAAGTGTCGATGTTGTGAATGGAGGTGCAGGGGTACGCTTTAGTGGTTTCTTCTGAATGGCGGTAATGGTAAACTGCGACTCCTTACATTTCTCAAGGAACGAAAGTGCCTCCTCATGGGTAGAGAAACGGTTATCCAGTTCTGCCTTGATGTCCTGTCCGTCAACAGTAAAAACTGCCGTAACGCGATAATATTTCTCACTCTTGAAGGCTTGGATTTCACGCTCGCGCTCTACTATAAGTCGTACTGCAACCGATTGTACTCGTCCCGCTGACAATGAGGGTTTTACCTTGCGCCACAAAACCGGCGAAAGATTGAAGCCTACAAGTCTGTCAAGCATACGGCGTGCCTGCTGCGCATTAGCAAGATTCATATCCAGGTGGCGAGGGTTTTCTATCGCCTCGAGAATAGCATTCTTGGTAATCTCATGGAACACGATACGATTCGTGTTTTTCTCGTCCAGACCGAGTACCTCGCAAAGGTGCCATGAGATAGCCTCACCCTCGCGGTCCTCATCGGAAGCCAGCCATACCTTCTTTGCCTTCTTCGCAGTAGCCTTCAGTTCCGACACGAGCTTGCGCTTCTCCTCGGGTATCTCATACTCAGGTTCGAGCGTGTCCATGTCAATACTGATTTCCTTCTTTTTCAAATCACGGATGTGTCCGAAACTGGACATCACCTTGAAATCCTTGCCGAGGAACTTCTCGATTGTCTTTGCCTTGGCAGGACTCTCCACGATTACTAAATTATCTTGCATAGTTTTCTTAGGCGACATCACCAGGATGCCATTTTCAAAATTTGGGCACAAAATTACAAAAACCTTTTGATACACCTTATAACATGGCCGATATTTAAGTTTCTTTAACAGTCGAAAATGATATTAGACAATTCGCCTTAATACACACCTACGGTGGGCAGTTTTTCGATTTTTATTATAGAAACAGCGACTTTTTGCCTACAAAAACCACAAAAAAGGAAGAAATCGAGGGTTAGAAAGCAAAATTAACAAATATTATTTGGCAGTTTCAACAAAAAATCATACCTTTGTACACAAATATCGAAAATATATAATCGCGCACACGAATTTTAAGCAGAGACAGCGCGAATAAAAACTTTTAGCTAAGAATCATCTTTTTGAACAAAAAAACAATAAAAATTCAATATCAAAACAAAATGAAGAAACAAATTACAACAATTCTCCTCAGCGTGCTTAGCATCCTGGGAGTTTGGGCACAAAGCAGTGTCAAACTGCCTACCCCTGTGTATCTTCAGGACTTTGAGAAGGCAACGTCTCCAAGTGACGTTGGTACCCTGATCGGCAACGGTAGCATCGTTGTGGGCGACCCTGTGTTTGGCAGGTATTACCAGAACATGCCTAACGCTGCTGTCGCTACCACACGAGGCAACTACCTCGCTATGCCTGACCAGAATGCTTTCCTCAAAGTACAGGACACTAATTCTGGAGAAATCTCCGTGTGTTTCTGGGTTTACACCAAGGTGCACATGGACAAGAACTTCGGTCTGGGATGGAACGCTATGTTCACAGCCTATACCGATGAAGGTTTCACCAGTGCAGGACACGAATACCGCGCATTCGACCTTCGCGTAAATGGTAGTAGCCATGCTAGACAGGCATTCTACTACTATCACAACACATGGGACTCTAACCCTGCCTACGTAGATAACACAAAGTGGGCAAGCGACAAGGGATGGCACTACGTGTCATACGTCATGGACCAGAATTGCTCTCACGTGGTTTACTACATCGACGGCGAACCTATCGAGGACTTTGTCATCAACCCTAAGGAATGTGACTGGGCTGACGCATGGACAGAACCTCGTACCAATGCGTGGATAGCCAACCAGACTGAGAATTTCTGGAAGTATCTGGAGTACACCAGCACCATCGTACTCGGCGGTCTCTCTGGCGAATGGGCTGACCCTGACGTAGCATTCGGTTTCGATGACGTTGCTATCTACTCTCAAGCTCTGACTCCTGTTCAGATCAAGAAGATCATGACCATGAAGAAGGGTAAGGCTGATGCTACAACCTACTTCGAAAGAAAGTCCAAGACCCTGGTTCCTGGATCTACATTCACTCAGGTTCCTACCACGACATCGGATGCTACAGGTATCACCTACAAGAGTAGCGACACAAAGATTGCTACTGTTAATGCAAAGACAGGTGAGGTCAAGGCTGTAGCATACGGTACTGCTGTCATTACCGCTACTATCCCTGAGACGGACTTCTTCAAGGCTTCCACAGCTCAGTACAGCATACGTGTAAATGCTACTCCTTATCCTGAGACGCTCAACGACTATTCATTCGATGATGCTAACTCACCTGTGCTGAACATTCTGGCAAATGGTACAGAAGTACGTTCTAACCCTAACTACGATTACACTCGTACAGTGAACGGTAAGACAAGTACATTCTGTAACAACTGGGGTGCAAACAATAACAACTGGAACACCGTATTCTCTCTCGATGCTGCCAGTGCAGCTGATGCTCCTGGATGGCAGTTGGAATTTGACTGGTCTGGTGTGGGCGGATGTAACACGAGAGCTGGTGTCACCACCGTAACCGCAAGCGGCACCGAACTCATCAATATCAGCGACCCTGCTAACTGGGGTGGCGGTTTCACCATGAACTATGGTGATCAGTCAATCCTTCTCGAAGTAGCTCCTGCTAACAGAGAGACCCGTATCAGCTCAAGAACTGCTCTCGAGATCAAGCCTGAATATTGGCACCACTTCATACTGACTGGCTCTGCAGCCGGCGTCTTCATTACTGTTTACAAATACGACGCTAACGGAAACGTCCTCACTACTCCTCTGATTGACAACCAAAAGATACAGGATACCAACCTGATCCCTGACGAGATGAACTTCAAGCCAAGTTCCTGCGGATCTGTAGCATTGGATAACCTGACATTTGAGGCTATCGAGGTAAAGAATGAGTTCGCAGACTATACCATCCGTTACGTTGACATAAACGGTCATCAGATTAAGCCTGATGAAATCGTTACCAACGGTGCTATCGTAGGCAAGACATTCACTGCCAACGCTAAGCAGATGGAGGACTTCAAGAATGAGGACGGTACCATCAAATATACATACGAAGGTGGTAACGAGGAACTTACTGCTAATGCCAATTCTGCAAAGAATATCATCACCCTCGTGTTCAAGGAGGTTGAAAAGTTCTCTTACAGCATCAGAGCTACCAAGAACGGTAGTACACTGGGCTACATCGTAAGTGATGAGTTTGCATATGTTGGTGAGACTATCCTTAAGGGATGGAGCAAATACATGCAGTTCAATGGCAAATGGTACTTCTGTGAAGAATATACTCACGAATTCACAGAGACCGGCAGCGTTGACATCGAATTCCAGGATGCTAACATCACATACTTCATCGAGGCAGAGGATATGCCACAGAACAAGGTTTCTGCGTTCGTAAGCGGCAGATCAGACTTCTCTAACACAAAGGGTGCACAGCTCTTTGCAAAAGAGACCCTTACTACACCAGAACTTATCCCTGCTGGTACATACAACCTTACCATCAGCACCATCGCTCGTCGTACCAACGAAGAGATAGTAGAAGTCCTCTACTCTGCAACAGGTGAAGATGGCACATGGGAACCTCTTTGTGACCCTGTCACTCTTGCAAGCGACAATGAAGGCGTAAAGGCTAACTACGAGGCTAACTACCTCTATTTCCCAGAGGCAGGTTTCCTCCGTATCGTAGCAGGTGAATATAACATGGTGCACTATATTGACTACATCACTTTCACTGAGTCAACATCATACACCGTACACTTCAAGGATGAAAACGGCAACACTATCAAGGACAGCGTAAAGCACCCTGCTACCGTAGGCAATACGTACAGCGCTCGCCCAGAAGATATGGAGTCATTCACCAACGCTCTCGGTGACAAGCGTTACGAGTATGTATCTGGTAACATCGAGCAGATTGCCAACAAGAAAGAAACGGACAACGGTCTGACACTTACCTTCCGTTCTCTTGACATCTTCTCTTACGGCATCAATGCAGTATGCAACGGTAACATTATCGGTACTCTCGGTGAGGGTAAGGCATTCTCTGACGGTAGTACTACCATCAAGTGGAGCAAGTACATGCAGTTCAATGACAAGTGGTACAAGACCACAAACAGCACCTCTATGTTTGCGAAGACTCTCGACGAGACATACTTTGCTAACATCGAGTTTGAAGAAGCTACCATCACAGACTTCACCGAAGCCGAGAACATGCTCAGAGCCGGTGGTACACGTGACGAAGGTAATCCTGCTGCATGGGTGACTGGCGCAGAATACTCTAACAGCAGCGCTCCACGTCACGCTTACAACACATACTGGTGGACACCTAATACATACGAAGAGGGCACATACGTTATGGAGGTATTCTATAACAACCCTAACCTGAATCCTTCTACAATGGATATCATGACAAGAGACCAGTACGGTAACTTGTTCCCAACAGAGGGTGACATCAAGGTTGAATTCCTGGCACAGACCAACGGTTCCGTTGTCGTTAAGGGCATCAAGGTTCCAGAAGGACACCATATCGTAATCAGTAACCTCTACGTTAATTATAATAGTAACGCGTACCTTGACTATGTAGTAATCACACAGCCTACTACATACACAATGAAGTACCAGACCATCGATGGCGAGACCATCAAGCCTGACAGTGATCCACGCAATACCAATGTAGGTCTGAAGTATTCTGCTAGTGACGAGGAGAAGGCAGACTTCTACATGATCAACGAAGACGGACTTGAAGTAAAGTACGTATTCCAGTATTCTGATGAGGATGAGGAAGAGAAGATTGCTGAGGTAGATCCTGATGAGAACTACATCATCCTTCACTTCAACGAGTATCCTCGCTTCGACTACACTCTCCAGGCCGTATATCCACATGATGGCGAGAACCAGTTCCTGAAGACTATCGATGATGAGATCATCTACTCTGACGAACCTCTCACCACATTCTGGAGTAAGTACCTCGAGGTAGATAACAAGTGGTACGAGACTAATACTTTCGCTCAGACCATCGACGGTAACGGTGACTACGACATCCCATTCTATCCATCTGACGTAAGAAAGTTCTTCGAGTGCGAGGACATGGTTTCATCTAATCCATCAAGTACACTCAACCTCAACACCCCTCGTTATTCTAATGGTGGTTCTATACGTCTTGAGAAGAGTTCCTTCATCACCTCTTATCCAGGTGACAATGCTACAGCAGAGGCTAAGGAAGCAGGCAAAGTACCTGCTGGTGTGTATGACATAGAGATCAAGCCTGTTTACATTACTGCAGGTAACTCAGTAATGAACATCGAATTATCTACCGATGGCAAGACCTGGAAGCAACTCGGCGGAGAGATTTTAATCCCTTCACGTAAGAGCAATGAGATCGTTATTCCAATGACCGTTATCTCTAAGCCTTCTTACATCCGCATCAAGGAGGCAACAGGCACAAAGATGGCATATCACGTTCTTGACTACATCTCATTCATTGAGTGTAAGGACAGCGTGAAGGTTGGCAAGAACGGTATCGCTACATTCGCTTCTGACTACGACTGGATTGCTACTCCTTCTCACGGCAGACTCTACACCTGTCACTTAAACCAGATCTCTAAGAATACCGGCGCTCTCGTTCGTATCCCAGAGGGTACTCTCGTAAAGGCTGGCGAAGGTGTAATCGTTCAGGGTACAGAAGGCAAGTGGGCTAAGGTGCCTCTCTCACCATTCGCAGGTAACCACATCGATGGCAACGAACTTATCGGTGTCAACTCTGCTACAGCAGCATTTGTTCCTGGCGACAACTACGTAGTAGCATCTAACGATACTAAGATAGTACTCGCTCGCATGAAGGTCGGCAAGACTGTAGAGCAGATGATGAACAAGGCTTACCTCAACCTCCCTGCTGGTACTAACACCCAGTCTATCGAGTTCTACTTCGAGGACGAAGACGAAGCAACAGCAACAGGCGTTGTAGAAGCTGATACCGACGCTGCTGACGACAACCTCGTCAACCTCGCTGGTCAGTCTGTAAGAAAGAGCTACAAAGGCATCGTTATCAATGCTAATGGTAAGAAGTATAACAACAAGTAATCAATAGTAACCATGAACATTAAGAAAAAATATCAAGCACCAGAACTTGAGGTTCTCGTTCAAACTCAACACCTCCTTGACGTTGACTCTATCCCATTCGAGGGTAATGAGGGCGAAGGCGGCATTGGTGATGCACAGTCTATTGACGATCAAGAAAGTGACGAAAACTCTGAGTCTGTCTTCTAATAGACAGACGAGCATACTACAGCAAGAGGGCGGCTACATTAATGTAGCCGCCCTCTTTATTTTTTTTCTAGAGAGTCTAGAGCATCTAGAAAGTCTAGAGCATCTAGAAAGTCTAGAACATCTAGAACATTTAGAGCATCTAGATTATCTAGCGCCTAGATTCTCATGGCTAGAGCCTTATTCTCGGCCGCTTCCATGATTTCCCTTTCTCCAGGTCCCTTGTCATTGATGCCACAAAGATGCAGTATGCCGTGGATAATCACTCGGTAGAGTTCCTCTTCATACGCTTTATTGAACAACTCCGCATTGGTACGCACAGTATCAAGTGATATCACTAGGTCCCCGTTGATTACATCATCCTCATCATAATCAAAGGTGATGATGTCCGTATAGTAGTCATGCTGAAGATACTCCTTGTTGACCTCAAGTATCTTCTCGTCATCACAGAACAGGTAACCCACCTCACCTACCTTACGACCGTATGAGGCAGCCACCTTCTTTATCCATGCCGAGGTATCGCGCTTGCGTATCTTAGGCATCTTCACGTTTTCTGAACTGTATGTTATCATATTATTGTTGATTTATGTTTGGACTAGGCAGAAACTCACTGACGTCACGACCGAAGTACTGCAACTGCCTTATCACACTGCTGGAAAGAGATGCGAGACCAGGTTTTGCAAAGAACACCACCGTCTCCAGTCCATCACCCAACAGATTATTAAACTCAGCCTGCTGACGCTCGTATTCAAAGTCCTGCACCGTGCGCACCCCCTTCACCACCGCAACAGCATTATGCCTGGCGGCAAGGTCTGCGGTAAGGTCGCCAAATGCCTCAACGACAACCCGGGATTCGTCACGATATACCTGTTCTATCTGCTCCACACGCGAAGCAGTATCGCTCAGTCCTTTCTCCGGGTTATACCCCACCCCGATGACCACCTTGTCAAATACGCCCAGGGCACGTTGCACTATGTCAGCATGACCGATGGTAAAGGGATTGAAACTGCCAGTAAAGACACAGCAACGCTGAGTATGGCTGATATTTCCTACGTTATTATTCATAGTCACAGCAATTATCAGTCAAACAATCCCGGTGCGAGGATATTACTATTCGTACGATAGGCATCCCTGCCAAGGTGAGCGTATGCCAATTCCGTCACCATACGTCCACGCTGGGTACGCTTCAGGAATCCTTCCATGATAAGGTATGGCTCATACACATCCTCCACCGTTCCGGCATCCTCACCGATAGCCGTTGCTATAGTGCCGACACCTACCGGTCCGCCGTTAAACTTGTCAATGATGGTAAGGAGTATCTTGTTGTCTATCTCATCCAGGCCATACTCATCAATATTGAGCGCTTCAAGGGCAATCTTGGCTATCGTCATATCGATGCTGCCATTACCCTTCACCTGTGCAAAGTCACGCACACGGCGGAGAAGGCCGTTGGCAATACGAGGCGTGCCACGCGAACGACGTGATATCTCATCGCACGCAGCATCACTGATAGGCACCTGCAGCAGTCCCGCCGAACGTCGTATGATCTTCGACAGCGTCTTAGGGTCATAATACTCCAGGTGCATATTAATGCCAAAGCGAGCTCGCAACGGAGCCGTAAGCAAACCACTGCGCGTGGTAGCACCGATAAGAGTAAACGGATTAAGGTCTATCTGAATGGAACGTGCCGACGGTCCCTTGTCTATCATGATGTCGATGCGGTAATCCTCCATCGCACTGTAGAGATATTCCTCCACCACCGGAGACAGACGGTGTATCTCATCTATGAACAACACGTCATTGGTCTCAAGTGAAGTCAGGATACCAGCCAGATCACCCGGTTTGTCAAGCACCGGACCTGACGTAATCTTAAAGCCCACACCCAGTTCGTTGGCTATGATGTTAGAGAGTGTCGTCTTGCCCAGTCCCGGAGGTCCATGCAGCAAGGTATGGTCAAGCGGTTCGCCACGGTACTTGGCAGCATTGACAAAGACCTCAAGGTTTTCCACCACCTTAGGCTGTCCGCTGAAGTCGCCAAACTGCAGAGGGCGCAACGCCTTTTCAAACTCTTTCTCCGCAGAGCCGGTACGTTCCTTATGTATATCGAAATCTTCTGCCATATAGTATATTTAAAAATTGAACACATGCAAAGTTACGGAAAATCCTCTTAACTGCCAAAAATATCGAAAGTAAATTTGTGTATTTACATGTTTTTCACTAATTTTGCATTCGCAATGGAAAAAGAAAGAATACTTATCACAGGCTCATCCGGCTTTATAGGTTCCTTTATCGTAGAGGAAGCCCTCAGCCGCGACATGGAGGTATGGGCAGCAGTACGCAAGAGCAGCAGTCTGCAATACCTACAGGATTCCCGCATACACCTCCTCTATCTGGACATGTCATCAGAAGAGGAAGTCATCAAGGCACTACGCGACAAATCCTTCGACTACGTAGTCCATGCAGCCGGAGCCACCAAGGCACTGACCACCGAACAGTTCTACGCTGTCAACACCCAAGGCACCATCAATCTCATCAGCGCCCTCCAGGCACTGCAGATGCCTGTGCGCCGCCTGGTATTCATCAGCAGCCTCAGCGTCTATGGTCCTGCCAGGGAGCAACAGCCATATACAGAGATAAAGGACACTGACACGCCCGTACCTAACACAGCCTATGCCAAGAGCAAACTGAAGGCAGAGGAATGGGTACGAGCCCACTGCACCATCCCGTTCGTAATCCTGCGCCCCACCGGCGTGTATGGCCCACGCGAGAAAGACTATATGCTCATGGCTGACAGCATCAGCAAGGGCATAGACATTGCAGCCGGGTTCACCCGTCAGGATATCACATTCGTATTTGTAAAGGACGTAGTGCAGGCCGTGTTCCTCGCACTGACAGCAGAGGCCGCCATAGGCAAGGCATACTTCCTCAGTGATGACGTGGTCTATACATCACGCGACTTCAGCGATCTGATAAAGGAGGAACTGCACAAGCGCTTCCTCATCCGCCTCACTCTCCCTCTGTGGGTACTGCGCACAGCGTGCTGGCTCAGCGACCTCATGATGCACATCACTGGCAAACTATCAACTCTCAACAACGACCATTATAATATATTGTGCCAACGCAACTGGCGCTGTGACATAACCCCAGCCAAGCAGGACTTAGGCTACGATCCACAGTGGAAGCTGAAAGAGGGAGTAAAGGAGATGCTGAAAAAATAACCCCTCCCACCCTCACCAAGGGGAAGGCACTTCCCAAAAAGATTATCCACTTTGGATTCATTCTTGAATCCGCAAAAACGAAAACCACAATGAACTACAAACTACCAAAGATAGACATAGCGAAACTCACCGCCACCGCTATACGCGAGATGAAAGGCCACCTCATCCCTGACAGCGGAAGAAAGAAGGCCGCCCAGAGAGGGCCGTTAGGCATGGGCGCACTGGGATTCATGGCTCCCGAACTAGCGCAGTTTGCCTACGCCCTGTTCACGGCGTTCGTGATATTCTTCACCTGGACCAATATCGAAGACCCTTCTGCCCTGCTATGGCAGCGCATCAGTTTTCTGTCGGGCACCATAGCCCTGTGGATAGTCTATAACATCTGGCCATGCCGTTTTATGATACTCATGCGCGTGGTCTATCTCCTCGCCATGCTCGGATCGTGGTACCCTGACACATACGACATCAACTGCCAGTTTGGTAGCTACGACCATATCTTCGCACAGATGGACCAGGACTACTTCGACTGCCAGCCATCCTATCTCTTCTCACAGTATTTCCCCTCTGCCGTGGTATCAGAACTGATGTATATGGGATATTTCTCATACTACCTCTTCTTCGTCGTCACCACCATATATATTTATTTCCGTGGCTATCAGCAGCTGGAGCGTGTGACACTCATCATCTTCGGCGGATTCTTCATCTGCTACGTCATCTACGTCCTCCTGCCCGTCACCGGCCCGCAGTATTACTATCAGGCAGCGGGACTGGAGAATATCGCGGCAGGCAAATACCCTGACATCGGCACCTATTTCGCCAACACCACGGAGTGTCTTACCTCACCTGGATGGAAACGCGGACTCTTCTATCGCCTCTGCCACATGGCTCACGATGCAGGTGAGCGCCCTACTGCAGCTTTCCCATCAAGCCACGTAGCCATAGCCACCGTGGTGATGTGCATCGTAGCACGCATGCGTATGTGGCGCTACCTGCTCTTCCTCGCTATACCGTACGCCTTCCTCTGCATGGCAACTGTATATATCTATGCCCACTATGCCGTGGATGCCTTCGCGGGATTCTTCTTCGGCATCATCCTTTTCTTCCTCTTAGGAGGCTGGAAGTTGTCACGTCTCAGCTGATTGTTCTTTTAGGAGTTAAGGAGTTTTTTTAGGAGTTAAGAAGTTAAGGAGTTAAGGAGTTAAGACATTTGTATTTTGGTTTTACAAGATTTTGTGTGGATAAAGGAAACAGGGCTGTAAGCCCGGCATGTGAAAGGGCAGCCCTCACGGACTGCCCTTCTACATACCGCTCCTTTGGAGCTTTTACCCACTCACTTTCCTGTTGAACATGTTTTTTTGATCATATAAATGGTAATGTCTTAACTCCTTAACTTCTTAACTCATGCGGATGCGTATTTTACTATCACTATTATCACTGGCACCCCTCCACTGCCCTCCCCCGTTATGAGGGGGAGGGAAATTATTAGGTATGTTTCTGAAATCATCTACAATGTGTTACAGGTTATGTCGCACCTTCGACGCTCTAGTGGTGGGGGGAGAATCACTATAGTAAGGAAGTGCCAGAAGTATAGAAGTTTATAGTGAAAAGTTGAGCTCCGCGAAGTTCCGCTTGCGCCTGAGCTCCGCTAAGAACTTCTAACTTTAACACTTTCGCTTTAAACTTATAACTTCTATACTTATGGCACTTCCCTACTAATCGTTCAGACTCACAACCACATCACAAGGTTCCCCTTAGGGGACTACAGGGCTAACTTGATCACCACGGAGTTGTCGGCGTTTACATGCTTGCGGTCGCCCACATAGTTATACATGATACTCCTCACAAGGTCACTGAACTGATGGTAGGGGCCCTTCGGATCAGACTTCACCCTATCCACGCTTATGACATTATGATTGTACGCATGCCTCACATAGCGGTCAAAGGCATCCATACACTCCATATACACCTTTTTCGGAGAATGCCCCGTCTCATCGCCGGCAGCAAGGGCGCATAGCACAGTCTCCATTTTGTCTGCGAGATAAGAATAGGCATCCGTCATATTCGTCTTTATCCCCGGCAACTTCGGCACATATATCTGCAGCATATAGCGCAGACGACCCATCTCCTTCTGCGACAGTTCGGTGTACGGCCACTTATAGGTCTTATTGCCGAACATCGTAGCCGACGTGATAGCCAGCCTGCCATCATCATTCAGAGTCATATACCTGTACGGACTAGGGAATCCACTCAGCGAACCCGTAGAGACATCGGTCAGTTTGCCGAACAGAGTATTCACATCCGTTATGCTCTGTGTATGATAGTGTCCTGTCAGCACCACCTGTATTCCGGCCCTTGCAAAGGCATTCTGCACATCACTCAGCGAAGGCAGCCCCTTTATCTTCTCCATATTAGTCGTTGCCGTTGGAGCAAATGTCGCTGCCTGATTATGATGCAGCATGACCTCATGATGCACCATAGCGATGACATATCTTTTCTCGCTGTGCGCCTTGGCAGCAGCTCTCTCCATCCATGCTAGCGTAGCCGCTGACAACCTGCCGTGCACATAGCGTGCCTTATAGCGATTAGGAATATTGCTGTTAAGGCATATCACAGCCAGGTTACCGGCAGGATATGCCATATACGACCCCGTCAGCGTGTCCGTACTCACAGCATCAGCATATCCGCAGTCCTTGTATATCTGCGCAAACTCCTTCTCTGATACCGAAGGCACCTTCATTGCCTTGTCACCATGATAACTGTATGCCAGCGGATTCTCCATATCGTGATTGCCCGGTATGACATACACATTGATGCCTGCTGCCTTCAGTTCGCCGAGTCTGCGCGACACATACTCATGCGACACCTTCTCTCCATCACGTGTCAGATCACCCGGTACAAGGACCAACTGCGGTTTCTCCCTCAGCATCAAACCTATAAACTGGTCAAAGAGGTACTGACTATCCTCCGGCACCTTAAGGTCTGCCTGCATTGTTTTCAGCATCGCACTACCGTATGGTTCATCAAAGAGACTCTTCGACATCACATGCGGATCACTCATCACCACCATGCGAAACTGCGCATGGCATACCATCGCTGCCATCAGCAGCATTATTGTAATTATCCTTTTCATAAGTAACTTATAAGCAAAGAGTGCCACGAAAACATATCTATGTTACTCATGACACTCTTTGATAATATATTTATACCCCTTAGGGAATCCGGAAACTTACTTCACCGAATCTGTCAGTTCCTTAGGAGCGTAGTAATAGCGTTCATCTCTCCAGCTGCTATAGCGAGTGAAAGTGAAGTCCGCCATCCATTTGCCAGTCCTGCTATTATAGAAGGAACCTGTGAAGCGATCACCTGACAGTCTGTAGTTTCTGATCTCTACATCCGTACCATCATCATAATAGAGATATATAATGCCTCTGTCAACCTCAAAGTCGAACGGACAGCGTACTACGCGAGTCTTGGAATAATCACGCTCCAGACCTGTACCCTTGGCATATCTGTAAGGATTAGCCTCAAACTGCATATCCACATACTGATATACCTCTGAGGTGCTGCCCCAGCGGTCACGCACATAGTCTGTAGTCACTGTACCTTCCCATATACCGCCGGAGAGGTCTTCAGCTATCAGATCATCTCTATCACATGATGCCATGAATACTGCCATGACAGAAATGAATACTATCTTCAAATACTTCTTCATAATCATGAGTTCTGCTTGTTATTAGTTAATATTAAGTTCAATTCTTGCGTGCAAAGATAGTTATTCTTTTTCAAACTACCAAACGTTTGGCTAAGAATGTGACTCCTCACCATGTAATTTCCCATTCTCACCCCATAAAGCCTCTGGCTTAGGGAGCATACAGTGCAGTTGCCACACTGCTAGACTCATCACCGCAACGGACACCAAGATAGTGCCGTACATCATCTGCGCATCGCCGCCGAAGTATGTCAGCAGGTCGTCATCCATCTTCAAATCCGGACACGACCATGTCATGACGAAAGTCATACCATTGTTGATACAGTGCAATACCAATCCCGGTATGATGCTTCTGGTTCTGACAAAGAGCCATCCCAGTATCATTCCCACCAGTATGGCATGCGGCATCTGCGCCGGATTAAGATGCACCACGGCAAAGAATACAGCCGAGATAAAGATCGCCATCCATACCGAGGACTTCTTCCACTCCATCAAGGCAGGAATCACTGCACCACGGAATACCACCTCCTCTGACAGGGGCGCGAACAGTGCTATGGCAACGAATCCCCATGACGAATGCACCAGCGCTTCCAGTGTGTCCGCCATCAGGTTCTCACGCAAGCACTCTGGTATCTGCTCTTCCAGCCATGACAGGGGTGCCAGCATAGCCACGGACAGCACCACCGTCCATAGCAGTACTCCCCAAGGTCGCCTACCGATGAAATCATCAGACACAGGGCACCAGCGCATCAAGGCAAAAAGCAATATGGTCAGCACGCTGCTGACGATGGACGATACCAAGACGGACTGCAACACGGTATCATTGTCTGCCGCACAAAACAGTGGCACAAGTACGCTGACGGCAAACCCTATCACGAGTTGCACCGCCACCATGCACAGTACATATAGTAATGCCTTTTTCATAAGTCTAACTTGCCAACTGGCTCATGTCCTCTTCTATCTGTACCTTCAGTTGCTCTGCATTGTCAAAGCATATCTCGTCGCGAATCCTGCGCACGAAGCTTACGGTGATCTCCTTACCATACAGATCTCCTTCAAAGGCATCGATATAGGTCTCGATAGTCACGTCGGTGCCATTGTCAAAAGTAGGGCGGCAACCCACATTCGTTATACCTTTATATATATTGCCAGCCACCAGCACCTCGGTGACATACACACCCGTAGCAGGGATCAGCTTAGCAGGCGGAGGCAGGATATTGGCAGTAGGGAATCCTATCTTGCGTCCCTCCTGATGTCCCTTAGTCACCTCGCCAGTCACGAAGTAGTTGTAGCCGAGACATCTCGCAGCCTCATCCACAGCGCCACGCTCTATCAGGTGACGTATATGACTGGACGACACCCTCTCGCCCTCCACATCCAGCGGATTAGCGAGGATGAGCTTTATGCCAAGTTCCTTGCCATACTCCTGATAACTGTGAAAATCCTCTGCGTCATTGCGCTTGCCGAAGCGGTTGTCATAACCCAGGAGGAGGAGCTTCACATTCATCTTGTCGCGCAGCACATCCTTCATGAAATCGTATGCCGACACCGCAGCGAGCTGGTCATTAAACTCCAGCACCTGCATATCAGCAATGCCCATGTCGCTGAGACGTGCGCGACGCTCATCGAGAGTGGTCAGAAACTCCGTTCTCTTACTGCGGTGGAAATACGAGCGCGGATGCTTGTCGAATGTCAGCACCAGCGGTCTTAGTTCATATTTGCCAGCCAGATGCGACAGTTTCTCCAGTACATACTGGTGTCCTTTGTGCACACCGTCAAAATTGCCTATGACCGCTGCCCTACCCTGACGTTCCTCAGCAGACGCAGCATCATCCGCCGTCTGCTGTGCTACCATATCCTGCAGACGGGCCATCCACTGCGTGCCGTCAGTATCATTCAGGCACTCTATGCCGTGACGTGAGGCCGCCTCACAGTTGCGTGCAGAGTCATCGATGAAGAACACGTCCTCACCCTTCACGCCAAGGCGTTCCAGCATGATGCCGTATATCCTGTCGTCAGGCTTCACCAGACCGAGGTCGCATGACAGGAATATGTCATCGAAATAGTCCGTTACCTCCCTGCCCTCGACAGTGAAGAACTCCTTGACGGAATGCTCCCAGTGAATCCAGTTGGTATTGCTGAGTATGGCGGTACGATACCCTAGGTCATCATGCAGATGACGTATGAATCGCAGTTTATCCTCCGGCACACCTGTGAGCAACTGGTTCCATGCCCAGCATATCTCCTCATCGGTAGCCATGCAGGGATGCTCGTTGCCGTCAGCATCGGTATATGATGATTTCCGACGTGCCTCATCGCAGAAGACCTCAGTCTTTCCACCTATCTCCAGGTCATGAAAGAGATCTTCCTGCTTGCACTCATCCACGTAATATGCTATCCTGCCACATCCAATCTTTTCAAGCGCCGATGTGCAGCGCTGCTTATCGAGTCCTACGAGAATACATCCGAAGTCAAAAAGCAGAATCTTCTGTTTTACCATCTTCCTCCCTTCATTACAACAGACTCTCTATCTCTGCCTCAATATCCTTCATCTGAGCATCACGCTTATAGAGTGAGTTGCTCTTGTCTATGAGGAAGAATGTAGGCACACTCTGCACATTGTATCTCATGAGGTACTGCGACTGCATACCGTCAGGGTCGTGCACGTTAATCCATGGCAGAGCCTCTGTCTTTGTCTTCCAGAAATGCTCGTTGGCATCGAGACCCACCTGGTATATCTCAAATCCTCTGCTGTGATACTTGTTATACAGTTCGCGTAGCATCATGATACGCTGCGGACTGTCATTGAGTGCAAAGGCATGGAAATCCAGGAGCACCACCTTACCGTTCAGTTCGGTCAGCGAACGCTGGCGTCCCTTATTGTCTATGAGAGGTATATCAATGATATTGGTCACCTGCACCATTGAAGGATCTATGGCAGGTCCCATCTGTCGAGCCTGCTGCAGGCGCATAGCCTTGAGGCCTTCGAGTGCAATATTATGCAGATTCTCACCACGCTGGGTACCAGGATAGAACGTGTCCCAACCCGTTGCCACGGCAGCAAAGGTACGTATATCCATCTCCGACTCACGAGGATTGAAGATGAGACGGTTGCCCAGTGCCTGGAAGAGAGCGAAGTAAGAGTACGCCTTCTGTGGAGCCTTGAAGATATAGTTCTTGCGTACATTGTCCTTATACGCCTCCACCAGTGCCTCGATGCTGTCCGTTGTCTGCTTGGTACCGATGCTGTTGTCATCAGAGAGAGCCACCACTTGCGCCAGGAGCTGCTGCTGCAGGAGCGCGAGTTCCTTGATCTTGGTACAGTTATCGCTGCCCTTCACCTCATACTTTGTTGACATGGTAGGATACGATGCTGCGAAACTTACCGTCTCCGTAGAGTCAATGCTGAGGTTGATGATACCATTGGCTATGCGAAGACGGAAGAAATCAGGAGCCACAACGGAGTCTGTGTAATGCTCCACCACGCTGCTGAAAGCGAACTTACCATCATCGCCCAATACTACGGAGTCCACCACCTCAGGGCCATTGAGACTCATGTGTTCCAGATAGAGAACGGAGTCCTTGGCATCAGTGATGGTGCCTTCTACACGAAATTCATGATTACTGCAGGCTGTCATTCCTGCCATGAGTAACGCAGCCACGAAACTGCGAAAAATGCTTTTTATTGTCATTGTATTATAGTGATTTTCTAATTTCCAAGGTGCAAAGTTAGCATAAAAAGGGGACATGACAAAACAATTCATGCCTAATTTAGTAAATTTAAGAACTAAAATGCTTGTAGAATGAAAAAATATGTGTACTTTTGCGCCGTGATTAAGAAAAATACATACA
The DNA here is from genome assembly GCA_045617365.1 of Prevotella sp. Taxonomy (GTDB): domain Bacteria; phylum Bacteroidota; class Bacteroidia; order Bacteroidales; family Bacteroidaceae; genus Prevotella. The sequence continues at coordinate 60,180 of JAZLIN010000043.1, forward strand.
TATTATCGTTTTCCCTCCTCATGGCGGCACTCTTCCTCCATGATGCATCAGCATGTGCACAAAGTCAGAAAAAGATTAAGCCAGAGGACCGTCAGGTGGATATGGACAGCCCTACCTTCGTTCCTATGGTCAGGGTTGGAAAAGTACTAGAAGGCAACGACAGCATACAGTACGTAGAGATGAATAATGTGTATGTCTATGGTCCGATGGAGTTTAAGAATGACAAACAGCGTCAGGCCTACAACCGCCTTGTATATAATGTGAAAAAGGTGCTCCCGATAGCCAAGGAGATAAACCGCGCTATAATAGAGACATACGAATACCTGCAGACGCTCCCTAATGAGAAGGCACGCGAGGAACACATGAAACTCGTGGAAAAAGGTATCAAGGAGGAATATACGCCAAGGATGAAGAAACTCACACTCTCTCAGGGAAAACTCCTCATCAAGCTGGTATATCGAGAGACAAATTCATCGTCATACCAACTCGTGCAGGCTTTCCTTGGCCGCACTAAGGCTGCATTCTACCAAACATTTGCCTGGATGTTTGGTGCTTCTCTCAAAAAGGAATATGAACCACAGGGCAAAGACCGCCTTACCGAACGAATAGTAAGGCTGGTGGAATCGGGACAGTTGTAGTAAGGTTTACCTCCTGCTCGATCTACTTCACCACATATCTCTTACCGTCTTTCTCAATAATCACCTGATTAGACTGTAAGAATTTCTTGACAGAGTTAATCTTGTTGCTGATATCCTCCAGTTTCTTTTCCACTGGAGTATAGTCTTCGTATTTCATCACGGTGAACACCACATCCTCCAGTTCCTTTAGCGAGAACGTTTTCTGTTCGCCGCAGTAAGAGACTGATACTCTGGAACTCAGCGGGAAGGTAAACACAAGACTCTCCATCACCTTATAACGGTCAACCTCCTCGTCATTTTGCCAGACGAAGAGGACATCATCGCCAACAGTAATGTCCGGAATTTCCGGGATTTCCGGGATTTCCGGAGTTTCCGGAGTTTCCGGGTTGTCCGGACCTTCCGGGTTATCCGGGTTATCCGGATCATCCGGTTTCACCGTTACCTCTGGCGCGACAACAAGGCTATCTACCATCTCCTCCTTTTGGGGGATAGTATCAAGGCTATCATCAGTCCGCACTGTATCCATTTCCTCTGCCACCACCGTGACAGACAGGAGCAATGCAAGCGATGACAGGATATATCTTAATCTCGTTGTCACCATAGCATCAAACTATATATACACACATCAAATCGGATGTTACCACCGCATCTTCAGCATCTCCTTGGCTATGTATTCTCCCACAACCTTACGTCCAGCCTTGTTGAGATGCAACTGGTCTGCATTCCATACGCATGGATACGGACTTGGGTACCATCCGCCTCGATAGAAATAACATCCCTCTTCTCCCTCTATCGTGATAAACTTACCATTGTATGCAGCACCTGTAGGAGCAGCCTCCAACGATGGGAATGGTTTGTTGGTACCATCATTCACGCCGTCACATGGCACATAGTAGCGTGAATATGGATTGCTCTCGTTCTGATACATGTTCCATGAGGTGGAATCCACTACGCCTGAGTGCATGAGGTCTATGAACTTCACCTTCTGGTATTCAGCTACATGCTTTACAGCGTCGGTGATATAGTCACCATCATCATATCCCGTCTTGTCATACCAAGGATACTTGCCATAGCAGTGTGGAGAGACGAGTATCAGTTTGCACTCCCAGTTCTTACAGTCGAAGAGGAGTTTCTGCACCTTCTCCACAGCATAGTTCAGACGTCCCTTAAACGAGTTGTACCAAGGATAGACATCCGTGTCATTACCGCCGTGGTTCTCCTCTGTGCATAGTTGTCTGACGTTATAGAATCCCATCATGACCACCACGTCCACGTCCCTGACATCAATGGTGTCGAGTTCGTACAGTATCTGGTTGCTGTCATGATTATCAGGATCATAGTCTGCAGGATGCTTGCCGCTGCCGTCGCCATCCACCATTGGGAGTATGCCGATACCGTCCTTGGCATGTGTGCGATATGTCATGCCGAGTGCCTCAGCGGCATATTGCTGCCAACTGTCAGTAGGAAATGCGCACTGGCTATCACCGATGACCAGCATCTTCTTTCCCTTAAGCCATGACTCTTCCTCCCTCTGAGCTGGTTCGCCCTGCGAAGGATCCTGTGTGGCAACATTCTCATAAAGGATATTGCTCTCTTCAGGGAATGCTTCTCTGCTGAAATAGACAGAGTCCAGATCGGAGACAAATATAGTGTGCACCTTGCCATCACGATCCTTGATGACCATGGAATAGTCATCAGCCATCATCTGTATGGCAAGAGCAAATGAGACAAATATCAGTAAGAGCCTTTTCATAAGCATCGTATCTTAATAAGGTAGGAATTTCATGGTCATTCCTTTCAGTGTTCATCATTATGTTTTGCAAAATTACATAATATTTTTGAAACTTCCAAATAAAAACGGAATAATTATATTCCAAAAAGTCCACTTCAATGAAAATGACAAATTTATGGGTTCTACCAGAAAGTGGGTGGGTAAGGTAAATTGGTCATGCGGTATCTGATTTCCTACCGGAAGAGAAGTGGCACTCCGTCGAACGTAAAGTTCTAATCAGTTAAAGGGCTACTTTAGCTATGTCAAAGGGCTACTTTAGCTATGTTAAAGGGCTACTTTAGCTATGTTAAAGGGCTACTTTAGCTGTGTTAAAGGGCTACTTTAGCTGTGTTAAAGACACTTCTGCTACTTTAGAGGTGATCTTTGCATAAATGTTGTGCTGAAAAGTGACGATGTGACAATAATGAGTCGATATGTGCCTGAATTGCACAGACTGGCGTGGTGTCACTCCGCTAAAAAAGTGACGGTAAAGTGTCGCTTGTTTTTTCGGAACAAATTTTCTTTCTGTGTATTCCGTGCTTTCTATTGACAAAAATATGGTTCTACAAGAATTAGTGCGGGCACAAATCTTGTAGAACCATCCTGATAATTACCAATTACGTTGACACTTTGTGTCACGATGTATGTCACATTGATGACACTCTTTGATCTCAACCCAAATCTTTATGGTCTGATATCCAAGAGGTAACAAAATATCATTAACACATCGTCACTTTATTCTTATACGTTTATTGTACGGATTCCCCTGCTTATCTCAAATTCTTTCTGCCCTTCTTGACCACTATGCCTTTGGCGTTGTCTGTGACACGACGGCCGGCAAGGTCATAGGCTGGTTCTGATGCTGCATCGTCGGCAGCTACGGCATCAACGGTGGTGACACCTGGTATGCCGGAGGTTTTGAGCTTGAAACCACTCCATGAATCAAGTGTAGTGAGCTCCGAGGTCTTGTATATGTATGCAGAGTATGACTGCATAGGTATCACGCTCGACTCCTCTATGTATTTCCATACGCCACCGGTCAGCACGAGGCAGCCCTGACGATACTTGGCTATGGTAGAGAATGTGCCGCGGAGACCATGGTCATTGACAGCAGACTGCACCTCATCGCCACTTCCCATGAAGAAAATATTCTCCTTATATGCAGGGCTATGCTTGTCAGGCCCGTTGTACATAAATACGTATGGGTAGCCTGCCTTGAGGGTGCTCTCTGTATATGGTTCGAAACAGATGGCGCTATTGTCACTGAGTATGCCCGCCACGGTAAAGACCTGAACCTCGTCAGGTACCGCTGCATCGTATGGCAGACAGATGGTTCCGAATCCGTTTTCATTGAACTTACTCTGATGAGCAAGGATCCTGCGCAGGGTGAAGTCGGTAGCGCACCACCATCCCTCGCGTTCGTCGCCGGTATCGGTAGGAGTGCCATACTTTATATATTTGCCGTTGATAGCATCGGGATCCTTGGAACCTTCAAAACCTATCTCTACCTTTCCGCCCTCATTGACGTATATGAAAGGAGTGACGAGTGTGCGCCATATCGTGGCATTGTCATACCCCGGCAGGTCAAGGAGTCCGCAGTCAAGAGGCTTGGAATCTGCAATTAATCCAAGTTCATCATTGAGGATGTAGGCATGCTGGTCTGTCTCACAGTAGTGCTGTGTGGTAGCCTTACACTCCAGGGCATAGAAACCGGCAGAGAGGCCGCTGACGGTCTGCTTCACCGCCATGGTGGTCTCATCGCTAACCTTGGCATTGCGATCCCACCAGGCATTCCAGCATGTCTTGCCTGCCTGTGTGGCTGTGCGCTGGTCGCCGCCAGTGTATGTGCCTGCCTTGACGGTCCATGAGAGCGCCGATGCGAAAGAAGGGTTCTTTATCACATCCTTAGCCTCCTCGTACTTATAGGTCTCTGACACCATATTGCTGATGCGCTGTGTCAACTCTGTGTATTGAGACATAGAGAAGGACTTCTGTCCCAGCATATATTCCTCCAACTCACGCATATCCTTTCGGAGTACGGCAGCGTTCGGCATATTCAGGTCTGTCGCCTGCTGAGCATTGTCCAAAGTAGTCTTCAGGTCATCCATGCCATTGACAGCGGCAAGTGCCATCTGCAGTTCTGCCTCGAGGGCATTGGCCTCGAAGTCCTCATTGATACAGTCCTGGAGTGCAGCATTGAACGCAGGATAATTCTTGTTCTGTTCCATGAAGAGCTGCACACGCTTCTGCTCCCACTTCCTGGCATCAGCAAGAGCTTCCTCCTGGGTATCAAAGAGCTGACAGAGCATCAGTTCGTCAAAGCGCGCTGTGCCTCCGCACGAAGCAAAGGTGATGGCGAGGTACGGATCACTGTCGATGGTGAAGGTAGCCGACTGCTTGCTCCATGTATCAGAAGGCTGGAGAGCGAGTTTGCTGTATATGTCGAGGGTAGCACTGATACCGGTAGTAAACTTCTGCGCCGAAGCGACATTATTCATTCCGGCTGCTGCTGCATAGAATGACTGTCCCTTCTCCATGACGAATGTCTTGCGCAGGGTCTGCTCCGAAGTCTTCGTAGCAGCATTACCGTATGCCTGGAGGTAAGCGCCGCCATCGCTGCCGCCTACTGGCACTGCCTGGAAATAAGGTGCGGCGATTGGCTGTCCGGCGCCGTTGGTCCAGTCTGCCATTCCCAGCGAGAAGTCACCGTTGAGAAGGATGTTACCACCGAGGTACATGGTCTTTCCGCCCACGGTGACGGCGTCGCCATAGACTATGTTCTCATTGACAGCGGTAGCCACGTTACTATACTTTACTGTACCGATGAGCGGTGTGATTGCCACGCGGTACTTATAACCATCCACACCATCTATGGTCATGGAGTAGTCTGCCGCATCCTCCTTCTGCTCCACAGTGCTTACTGTGGTCCATACGTTGGAACCTGGCTTCTGCATCTGCAGCACCATGTCCTTATTGTACTCACCGTTCTCTTCATGCCACTGCAGTCTTACCTTGTGCTCCTTCTTGTCATATTCGGCAGTGAGCTTAGTAGGTGCGTACATTCGTGGGGTGCGTGGTATGAACTCGTTGGCAGGGTTGTAGCCCAGGTCCTCATTCATCTTGGCATAATACTCGCCGAGAGTGGAGAGTTTGCCGTCAAGATATATCTTGGAGCAGTTGGCCTCGCTGTTCCAGAAGGCATAGCGCTCTACGCGTGAGTTGGCATTGATGATATCAAGGATAGGCTTAGTACCATTGTAGTTGTTTGCCCAGTTACCCTGATAGTCGTTGCGGTTGCTTACAGCGAAGGCACCATTGTTGTTCCATGATGCTCCCCATACCCATTCTGAGATCCAGATAGGACGTCCGTTGCCGTAGTTGTTACTGTATGAGGTAAGGTTATTGAACGACCCCTGTGGCCAGTAGCAGTGCAGGTCGAGGATGTCGCATCGCCATCCGCGTGCATCGATGGAGTCCATGAACGCCTTGAGGTGATTCATCGAACCGTCATGTGATGACTCCGAACAAAGACGGAGACCGGTGCGCATGAGGTTCTCCCAGTTGGCGAGGACCTCCTCCACGCTCTGCGGATGGTCGTCTTTTTCGTTGCCCGGCTCGTTATTGGTCTTGAGGTGACAAGAGTATGTCACACTGCCGCAGGCCTCCGGCGATGGCCAGTTCTCATAGATATGGTTAGGCACGCACTCCGCATCAGGGAGGTGTGACTCACCGAGGTTCCATGTGTAGCACCACGACGCATTGACCGCCTGTATGGCTGCATTGCGAGTGTCGCTGGCTATACCTGCCTTCTTGGCGTTATACCACTGGAATACACGGTATGACGATATCTTCTGGTCGAGGATGGCAGGGAGGGTCTTGACCTCCAGGTCAGCCTTGTCGGCTATGAAGCAACGTGAATAGCCCCTGCCGCCTTTACGTGTGGAGAATGTCACCATGTATCCACGCTTGAGTTTGAAGGAGCGTATCTTGTTATTGAGCTTTGCCTCTGTGAGGGTGTTCATGAATCCGCCGTCATTCTCCAGTCCGAAGGCGTTGACGCTGGTACCCTCAAAGTTCTGCTCTGAGAATACTGTCAGCGGACGGATGTCCTTGGCGTAAGGCATAACGATGGCACCAGAGGCGTACATCTTCACCTGACAGTTCTGGCCATCGACAGCCTGCTGGCCGTTGATATACACGTGGTTCTTGAGCCACGAACTGATGACCTTACTTGGGCGTATGCTCTTGATGATTACCACGGCGTGCTCGGTATTGGTAATATTCACGCTGCCAGCCGTGGCAAACGGTGTAGATGACGTGATGACATAGTCTTCATCAGCACTGACGGTGACTGCCTGCGTCACCTGATCG
>JAZLIN010000044.1:0-42716 GCA_045617365.1 Prevotella sp.
CCAAAGGTAATATTTATAAAAAGGGTTCTACAAGATTTAGTGTGGATGCTCATTACTATTTATTGCATCAACATTTGATAACAGCCCTCACGGAGTGCCTTTCTACGAGAGCGGTGAAAAAGTCCTGAAGGGACGGCATAACATAGGCGGGCGGCGTAAGCCCCCGTTATTAAATGTCCTCCTCCCCTTACTAGAGCGCTGTAAGTGCGACATAACTCATTTACAAACTGTTATAGGTTATGTCGCACCTTCGGCGCTTGAATATGGGGGGAGGAATCTCATTACATAGGGTTCACACCCTATGCTGTGTTATGTCGTCCCTACAGGACTTTTTCAGTGCCCTCGTGTTATGTCGTCCCTTCAGGACTTTTTCAGTGCCCTCTCTACATATCGCTCCTTGGGAACTTTTACCCACACTATTTCTTGTTGAACCAAATACTTTTTCAAGTGGACTCATATATAGTATCGGAGAACTTTAGAAAGTTATTGATTCTTGCGAAGCCTTTTTAATGTCCATACCTTTCAACGTTTAGACCGCAGTGCTGATGTGTTATTCGTGCGCGCGCCTCTTAGTGCATTGAGTTTTTTTTATATCACTACTATCATTGGATAGCGTAACAGTCAGGATAGTAGTCGATAGGGGTTGGAAAATTACTATCACTCTACTATCACCTACTATCACTTAATATCACGAGACCACCTTATAAGAGGACTTTTACAGTGGCTTCTGCCTATAATGTTCTGGGACTTTTTTATTGTTTACACATTATTTGTTTGGCGGTTAGAAAAATTCTTTGTATCTTTGCACGAAATAATCAGAGACGCGCACCGCTCTAGGAGCGACGTACGCTATTATTTCGTGCGAGCCATAGTTTGCACGAAACAATCAGAGACAGAACGATGAAAGAAAACTCGTTGAGAATACCATACGGAGTGACGGACTTTGCGATGATACGTCGCGAGGGGTACTATTACGTTGACAAGACACGCTTCATACCACAACTGGAGCGTGAGGGCAACTTTGTGTTCTTCCTTCGTCCGCGACGTTTCGGCAAGAGCCTGATGCTGAATGTACTCCATGCTTATTATGACATAAACTATGCTGACGAGTTTGATACCTTGTTTGGCGGGCTGGATATTTATAAGAATCCTACACCCAAGCATAACAAGTATCTGATTCTGAAATTCAACTTCAGTGCTATTGATCCCAGCAAGGATAAGGTGCAGGAGTCTTTCAACGTGAAGGTGCTGCAAACTCTGAATACGTTTGTAAGGAAATATCAGAAATATCTTCCAGAAGATGCTCTGGAAGGGCTAAAGGGCATTGAGTCCAGCAGCCAGGCTTTGAACTATGTCTTTGACTGTGTGCAAATGGCGGGGCAGCGTATATATCTGCTCATTGACGAATACGACAACTTCGCCAATACTATGATGGCGGACGATGAGGACAACTATGTGGATCTCACGCATGGTGATGGCTTCTTCCGCTTGTTCTTCAACATACTGAAAGAGGCAACAACGAATGTCGATGCAGCTGTTGAGCGTATGTTTATTACGGGTGTTACACCGCTGACGCTGAGCGACGTGACCAGCGGATTCAATATCGGCAGAAACTTCTCACTGAAACATGAATACAATGAGATGATTGGATTCACGGAGGATGAGGTGCGCACCATGCTGGAGTATTTCCGCGATGACAGAGGCAGATTCAACCACACTGTAGATGAACTAATAGAGGTGATGAAGCCGTGGTACAACAACAACTGTTTCTCGCAGAAAGCTATTAAAAAACAGAAGATGTTCAACTCTGACATGGTTCTGTTCTTCATCGACGAATATCTCAGCAACCTCGGAGATTTCCCAGAGGAGATGATTGACAACAACGTCCGCACGGATTATAACAAGATTCGCAGAATGGTGAAGATTGACAAGTCGTTTGGCGACAGGGGCAATATCATGCAGAACCTTCTTGAGAACCGTTCTATCACATGCAGTCTGAAGTCGGAGTTTTCGCTCCATGAACTACAGGACAGTCAGAACCTGCCAAGTATGCTGTTCTATATGGGACTGCTGACGTACGGACTGGACAGCGACGGTTATCCTGCACTGGTCATCCCTAACCAAGTGGTGTATGAACAGTATTTCCGATACATGGAGAAATGCTACCAGATGTACCTCTCTTGGCAGACGGACACGAGCCAAATGAACACCCTTGGTCAAAAACTTGTTCGCAAGGGCGATGCCAAGCCGATGCTCGAATATATCTGCCAGCAGATCACTACCGACAGCAGCAACCGCGACTTCGACCCACAGGCCGAAGCATTCGTCAAGGGTTTCCTCCTGGCAAAGCTGGGCGGCACAAACAATGCGTATCTCATCACGACCACAGAACCAGAGGAGAACCACGGTTACTCTGACCTCTATATGGAACCATGGAATGGTGAATGCCAGCACTCCTTCCTCATCGAACTGAAATACTGCAAGCACGGATCAACTGACAGTGAGGTTGAAACCAAACGTCAGGAAGCACACGCTCAGTTAGCGAAATACGTTGCAGACAAAGGCCTGCAGCAGAAGGCCGACGGCATGGGATGGACGCTCCACAAATATGCCATCGTATTCCGCGGATGGGACTGCATGGTGTGTGAGGAGAGCCCCCTAACCCCCTAAGGGGGGACCTATGACGCCAACTTCAAAACCAATTTTCGCGAAAATTGGTTTGTTATGTAAAAGTATTTAGGTGGGTTCTATAAATTAACAAATCGTTGTGAGATTATTTTTTGTGCTTTCGGACTCTCACTTGATCTTTCTTCTTTAGTCTTTGGTATCAATTCCTGCATGAATAATGCAGGATAATCCTTCACCTATCTATGCTTTTGTTTGATGCCAAGGTATCTCACCCAGGAGAAATGACGACGGTGCTTGGGATAACTCAGGTTGTGCTGATTGGCGTATGCCTCGCGCTCAAAAGAAATGGCGTGGTATGCCGCCTTGCTGTTGCGCAGCCTGATGAGGTGATAGATCCATTCGGTTACGTACCATAGCATGAAGAAGATGAAGAGCATCTCACGCTGCTGTAGGGTGTGGATGTATTCATGGTTCTTGGATATGCTGGTCATCCTGCCATTGTCACTGCGGCAGAAGATGATGCCGAAGAGATTGATGGCGAGGAATGTGCCGAATGGAAAATGTCTGTTGTATATGATGCGCATGCTACTGTGGGTGTTATTCAGCGATAGCGATGACGATGAATGTAAGTATGGTCAATGCTCCCACAGCTGTGGGTACCCATACATGTCGTGGCTCTTCTGCGGCAGAGAAATGCATGAAGCGACGATGCAACCATGCCAGTATGCCGGTGATGATGGCGGCATATACCATGCCGCCCAGTATGTCGCCCGGATAGTGATAGCCCATGTAAATGCGGGAGTAGCATACCAGGATGGATATGACGCACATGGTAATGGTCACCATGCGACTGCGCAGCCAGTGCATCATCATGAATGTAAGCATCCAGAAATTGGCAGAGTGTGCAGAGGGGAAACCATATCCTCCCCCCCTGCAGTCTCTGACGAGGTGCAGCATGGGGAAGATTGGGTTCTCTGGATTGTTGGGACGCAGTCTGGCGAATGCCTCACGCAGGATGTGTGCATTGAACCAGTCCGTGAAGAACATGCCGATACCTATCATAACAGCCAATGTCATTATGCCACGCCATGAGTAGTTGCGCCAGACGGCATACAGCAGGCTGGCATAAAGCGGAATCCATACCACCTTCTCCGTGAGTAGGTACATGAATCCGTCCATGAAGTCATTGCTGGCATGGTTGATAAGTAAGAGCAGTTGTTCGTCCATCTTTGTCGTTTACTTCTTCTTCGTATTATTATGTATGCGTATGACAGCAAATGAGAATGCCGGCATATTGACAGCATAGTCTTGGGTTATAGTGGTAGAGGTCGTCTCGTTGGTAGCCCATGAACGGTTGCGGTCAGGCGCGTCAGGACAAGCCATGATGGTGACGCTGGCATTGCGCCCCTCAAAGTCCTTGAGGTCGATGGAGACTTTAGCCTCGCGAGGCAGGGTGCTGACGAGTTTTATTATCATGTCGCCTGTCTTGCCATCCACTACCACAGACCTGTCGATGCGCTGTCCGATCTCATGCAGGAGAGGTTTGCGGTCATTGCCGCTGCTGTAATCTACCGACATGTCAGAGTATATGTACTCCGTACCGGCATTCTGTCCGAAGGCACGCTGCACGTAGTAGTTGGCGGTAGGCTTCACCTCAGTGTTGTTGAAATATATCAGGTCAGGATTCCAGTTCGTATGACCCTCCTTTGCCAGGAGCGGAGCATATGATGACATAACCACCACATCCGCATTGCGCTCAACGTTTGTGAGGTAAGCCGCCTCTATGAGTGCGTTGCTGGCATTATTACCCTTTGACGCCCATTCGCCGAGATATACCTTTGTGCCGTTGCGGTCATAGTTGTCATAGAAGTCGCGGTGGTGGAAATACCAACCCGGAGAGTTGTAGTAGTGTTCATCGACTATTTCGATGCCCTTCTCCTTGGCCTCTTTCCATCCGTATTCATAGTCCGAACCTTCCCAGAAAGGCCCTACTGTACCCACTACGATGATCTCAGGGTGCGCCTTCTTTACCCCCTCCACGAGGAAGCGGTAGCGCTCAAGGAAGACATCGCTGATAAGGTCTTCGTTGCCAATGCCGAGATACTTCATGTTGAAAGGTTTCGGATGACCAGCCTTAGCACGCATGGTGGCAAGCTTGGATGTCTTGGCATCACCGTTAGCCCATTCTATGAGGTCGAGCAGTTCCTGCAGATAACTCTCCATGGTGAGGTCCTTGCCCATGTATGAGTAAGGAGACGGTTTGCCGTTGAGATCTTTGGCAAAAGGTATGCCGCCCTGCTGGCCGTTGCCACCGCGCCATGAGTTCTGGCAAGGTACGCCGGCAGCCAGCACAGGCAGTGCCTCGGCTCCAATGTCTTCGCAGAACTGGAAATACTCATAGAATCCTATGCCACGTGTCTGGTGGTAGTTCCAGATGTTCATGTCATGCTGACGCTCCCAAAGATTGCCGATGGTAGCCTGCCAGTGATATATGTTGTCGATGCCCTGTCCGTGTGTGGCACATCCGCCAGGGAATCTCACGAATCGTGGTTTGAGGTCAGCGATAGCTTCCGCCAGATCCTTACGCATACCATTAGCGCGCCCCTTGTATGTGTCTTGCGGGAAGAGTGAAACGAAATCGATTGCCGTCTCACCCACAGTGAGGGGTTCGATGATCAGCTGCGCATTCTTGGCGTCAGCCGAAGGCACGAGCACCGCCTTGCACTGTTTCCATGCCTCTGTACCGCTGATGGTGGCAGATGCCAATACCATGTCGGCCTCCACGAGACTGACGCGCACCTTGCTCTTGCCTCTCAGGAACATGGAGAAGTTGTATTTCGCCTTTGCCTTGAGTGGGATGCCGTCCCATCCCTCGTTGATGATCCTTGCTTTACCGGTAGTGGTGGTGTTGATGCTGAGATAGGAAGCATTGTTCAGGCTGATAGGATTCTCCCTCTTTATCTCTGTCTCCATGCCTTCTCCCTCTATGCGCCATGCAGTGAGGGCATGCCATCCCTTATGGTCGTTGGCGTTATACTCAAAGTCGCGGTTCTGTATGAGTTCGGCGTACAGTCCACCGTCAGCAGCATAGCTGATGTCCTCAAAGAATATTCCCATGAGGTTAGGCGATATTGCCTTTCTGTCATCCCAGTTGATGCTCATCCTCGCCGTGATGTCGGCGGCATGCTGGGCTATGCCGGCAGCCGATGCCACATAGTTGTCCCTTTCCCATGCCGCATTCTGTGCAGCCACCTTCTGATGCTCCATGAGAGCCTGTATGTCGCTGTACGGTATGCGTATGATATTGTCTTCGTGCGCAGCCTTCTGCGTGTTGATATAGTCGCGCCATGTCTTGCCACTCAGAGAAGCGTCGAACATAGGGTAGTCCTGTGGTTTCCAGAGATGCAGACAGTCAGCCTCGCTTGTAGCTGTCTGCGGACTCTTAGGGTCAGGTATGAATGTGATGTGGTACTTTTTGCCATCGTATGAGAGCACCGGCCAGAACATCTTCTTCTGGCTGCCCCATGTGCCGTAGTCGCTTGAGAAGAGGGTGCAGTCAATGTGTTTCCAGTGTTTCTTGTCTATGGAGTATGCTATCTGAAAATCCCTTTGCGCCTCCTTCACGTCAGGTCTGACATACACGGAGTCAGGGTGGTTTGCCATTGCAGGCATAGCTGCAGCGAGTAGTGCGGCGATTATGACGTTTTTCATTGTTTCATTGTTTGGTTGTTTGATTGTTTGGTCGTTTGGTTGTTTGGTCGTGGCGGACGTTAACGTCCTTCTTTTATTTACGGGAATGATGGGGTCGGTGTTTTAGACAACCAGATAACCAGATATCCCCGATTACCAAACAACCAAACAACGAAACAACTAAAAAATCATTTTCTCTACGAAGTAGCAACCCATGCCGGCGATGTAGCCCAGGAAAGCGATCCATGATACATTCTTCATGTACCAGCCGAATGAGATATCCTCGAGTCCCATGACTACCACTCCGGCAGCCGAACCGATGATGAGCATCGAACCGCCTACGCCGGCGCAGTATGCCAAGAGCTGCCAGAAGATGCCATCTACCATCAGGTTAGGTGCAGAGTCGATGACATACATCTTCATTGATGCAGCTACGAGAGGCACATTGTCCACTATGGACGACAGTATGCCGATGGCACCGGTGATGAGGTAGTCGTTGCCGATAGAGTCATCCAGCCACTTGCCCATTTCTGCCAGTACGCCGATCTCGGAGAGGGTAGCGACAGCCATGAGTATGCCGAGGAAGAATATGATGGTAGCGAGGTCAATGCGTGCGAGCAGTTTGGTGACACGCTTTGCCATAGGGTCGTTTTCTCTCAGCTTACGATAGAATATCTCAGTTGTGGTCCACAGTATGCCGACAACACCGAGGATGCCCATGAATGCTGGCAGTTCGGTAAGAGTGTGGAATACAGGTACGCAGCACAGTCCACCTACGCCAATGACGAAGATTATCTTCTTCTGCATGGCAGAGAGGGCATCTATCTCATTGTTTTCGTCGTCCTCTATGGCAGGCAGTTCGCCCTGCAGACGTGTCTGGATGATAAATGTAGGAACGATGAATGCTACGAATGATGGTATGATAATCTCAGATATCACGCCGAGTGCGGTAATCATCTTGCCATTCCATAGCATAATGGTAGTCACGTCACCGATAGGTGAGAATGCACCGCCTGCATTGGCAGCCAGTATGACGCATACGGCATACCAGATGCGGTCATCCTTGTCTTGCACCACTTTTCGCAATATCATAATCATTACGATGGATGTGGTGAGATTGTCCAGTACTGCAGATAGGATGGCTGTCATGAATGCAATCTTCCATAGCAGTGAACGCTTGGTCTTTGATGCCAGTGCACCCCTTACCCAGTTGAAACCTCCGTGTCGGTCCACGATCTCCACGATAGTCATGGCACCCATGAGGAAGAACAGCGTAGTGCCGGCTTCACCCAAATTTAGCATGACAGACTCTTCCAAGTCAAAGTCTGGTAGGATGCTGCCGTGTCCCACTGCAAGGACAGTCCAGCAGATAACGCACATAAGTACTGCGGTGGCAGCTTTGTTAATCTTTGTCACACTCTCGATGGCGATAAAGAAATATCCCAGAACGAAAGCAGCAACGATGAGAGTTGTAATAGACATTCTAGTTAGATTTAATGTTTTTTTATGTAATAATTATTTTGTAATGTCGGTGACTGTTCCAAACATGATACAAAGATAATAAAAAAGTTGGAAGAAGTGATGCTTTTTTTTGAAAAAGGAGTAAAAAGCATAAAAAACAGAAAGTTTTCCTATAAATATGTCGCAAAATGAGATATTTTTATTACTTTTGCAAATGAAAACCGCGTGGACGATTTGGGTCCGCGTACCTGATCTTTATTGACAAATCGAAACTATAAACAATACAAAAACAATGGAGAAGAAATATTTCTTTGCAGTTGATTTGGGTGCTACCAGTGGTCGTACCATCGTCGGCCGTCTCAATGCAGGTAAGGTCGAATTAGAGGAGCTTACCCGCTTTGACAATAATCTCATTGAGGTAAACGGACATTTCTACTGGGATATCTATGCCCTGTACTTTGAGATTATCAAAGGACTGAAAGTGGCTAAGCAGAAAGATCTTACGATCACCAGCATCGGTATCGACACATGGGGCGTTGACTTCGTATGTGTGGCAGAGGATGGTAGCGTAAGCCAGCCTATGGCATACCGCGACCCTCATACCTTTGATGCCATGGAGGATTATCTGGAGAATGTTATGTCACGAGAGAAGGTCTATGACGTGACAGGCATACAGTTCCTTAACTTCAACTCCATCTTCCAGCTCTATGCCATGAAGCGTGCCGGCAACAGCGCACTGAAGCATGCGCAGAAGATACTCTTCGTGCCTGATGCCCTGAGCTACATGCTCACCGGCAATATGGTATGTGAATACACCATCGCCTCTACGGCGCAGCTCCTCGATCCGCGTACCAAGCAGCTCGATCCACGTCTGCTGGCTTCGCTAGGACTCACCCAGAGCAAGTTCGGACGTATGGTGAACCCTGGCGACCTCATCGGTGCGCTGACACCAGAGGTGCAGGCTGCCACCGGACTTGGTGCTATCCCTGTCGTTGCAGTGGCAGGACACGATACCGGCTCTGCCGTTGCTGCTGTGCCTGCTGCCAATGAGAAGTTTGCATACCTCTCTTCGGGTACATGGTCATTGATGGGTATCGAGACAAAGGATGCTATTATAAATAAGGTGTCGTACGACCGCAACTTCACCAATGAGGGTGGTATCGAAGGTACCACACGATTCCTGAAGAATATCACGGGCATGTGGCTCTTGGAGCGTTGCCGCAAGGAGTGGGGTGACAAGGCACCGAAGGATTATCCTACGCTTATCGCCGATGCCATGGCACAGCCAGCCTTCCAGAGCATCATCAACCCTGATGACAAGATGTTCGCCAACCCTGTGAGCATGGAGGAGGCTATCAAGCAGTACTGTCAGCAGACGGGTCAGCATGTGCCGCAGGGCTATGCGGAAATCACTCGTTGTATCTTCGAGTCGCTCGCCCTTCGTTACCGTGAGGTCTTCACATGGATGAAGGAGATGGCAGATTTCGACATCGAGGTGCTCCACATCATCGGTGGCGGTTCGCGCAATGCCTACCTCAACCAGTTCACGTCTAACGCCGTCAACACAAAGGTCCTCGCCGGTCCGCAGGAGGGCACTGCCCTCGGCAACATCATGGTACAGGCGAAGTCCGCCGGCGCCGTCTCTGACCTATGGGACATGCGCAAGGTAATAGCCAACTCCCTCGACCTCGTGGCCTTTGAGCCAAAGGACAAGGACGAATGGGACGCAGCGTATGCTAGATATATATCCCTTGTAATGTAAAGTAAGGAAGTGCCATTAGTATAGAAGTTATAAGTTAAAAGTTAAAGTTCTAAGTTGTTAAGTTATTAAGTTATGGCTGAATACATATTGTTTGAGAAGGCTCGTGCTTTTACTAAACGAATTATGAAGTTAGAGCTTTATCTTAAACAACAAAGCAACTGTAGTGCTAAGATTATAGATCAAGTACTTCGTTCTGGCACAAGTGTTGGAGCAAACATTGCAGAAAGTATGCACGCAGAAAGCCGAGTGGACTTCGTACACAAACTGAAGGTTGCACTAAAAGAGGCTGACGAGACATACAACTGGCTTGACGGTATTAAAGATGCTTATGATGTGAACCAAGTTGCGATGTCCTCTCTAATTTCGGACTTAAACGAAATAAGATACATGTTAATGGCTAGTATAAAAACGGCAAAGTTCAATGATGTCAAAAGCAAAAAGTCGTGAGCGAAAAGAACTTGATAACTGAGAACTTTAAAACTTGAACTTTTCACTTATAACTTCTATACTTATGGCACTTCCATACTAAAAAGAATCATAAATCAGAAACAAAATAAATAAAAACAAACAATGGCAAAACCACTCGTAGAAACCAAAGCAAGGGTTGGCGTGTTCTCCATCGCACTTGGAGCATACCTCCCACAGTTCCCACAACTCGTACCTAACTTTGAGGCACAGTACGAGGAGTTCAAGAAAACACTCCCTGACACCATCGAGATCATCGATGGCGGCATGGTGACAACGAAGGAGCAGTCTATGGCTGCCGGCGACAAGTTCCGCTGCGCTGACGTGGATCTCGTGATCCTCCAGCTCCTCACATACGCTACATCTAACAATATGCTGCCTGCCGTTCGCGACCTCAACGTACCTGTTGTGCTCGTCAACGTACAGAAGAAGGCACAGCCTGACTACAAGAACACCGACATCCCTACATGGCTCGGCGACCTCTATGCTTGCGGTGCAGTAGGCGAGATGGTAGCAGACCTGGAGCGTGCCGGCAAGCGTCACGCCGTAATCACAGGCGTAGTAGAGGGTGGTGACCCAGAGGTGCAGCACGAACTTGAGGAGTGGTGCAAGGCAGCACAGGTACACCGTCGTTTCCGCTACACCAACATCGCACAGATCGGTCGTCCTTATCCAAACATGATGGACCTCTACATCGACGAGACAAACCTCTACCACCGCATGGGACTCTTCACCAAGCAGTTTGACTGGGAGAAGATGTGGGCTATCGCTGACAACATCACCGACGAGGCTGCCATCAAGGCTAAGGCAGAGGATATCCTCAACACATTCGACATCGAGGGCGGCAACTCTATCGAGAAGGTATGGGACATGGCAAAGTATGTCGTAGCCTTCGAGCAGTGGGTGAAGGACGAGCAGCTCGGTCTCATCGCTTCTCACTATGACGGTTTCGCACAGGGCGTGGCAGGTAAGCTCGACTCTATGCTCATCCCTGCATTCTCTATGCTCATCAAGCAGCACACAGCATGTGCCGTTGAGGGTGACATGAAGGTGGCTATGGCTATGTCTATACTCAAGACCATCTCTGGCACAGGCACACTCGCTGAGATGTACTCTATAGACTTCCCAGAGGATATCTGCATCATCGGTCACTCAGGTTCGGGCGACTTCGACATCTCTCAGGCTAAGAAGCCAACCATGAAGATCGTTCCTGTATTCCACGGCAAGGCTGGTGGCGGTTACCTCACACAGTTCTATCCACCAACAGGCGACGTTACTTACCTCGGCATCACTCAGGACAAGAACGGCAAGTTCAAGTTTGTCGTAGCAGAGGGTGTTAACCAGGAAGGCGAGATCTTCACCTTCGGCGATACCAACATGCGTACCAAGTTCTCTATCCCTTGCCGCGAGTTCTGCAACAAGTGGTCTGAGGCAGGTCCTACCCACCACATGGCAGCAGCCGTAGGTCGTCACATCGACACCATCCTCAAGGTGGCTAAGATCATGGACGTAGAGGTGGATATCGTTTGTCGTTAAAAGACCTTCCCCCCAACCCCCTCCCGTTATTAGGGAGGGGAGTAATTACCTTTGCTAATATAGTCCCTGCGTGCGCTTGTTCGTAACCCTTAGCGGACTCTGCGTTTTCGTGTGAGATTGTGTAACTTGTGGAAGTTGAATTATATAATTTGAAAATATAATGTGGAAATATCGCACTGCTGCATCTGACAGATACCACATACTGAAGGAATTCGCTCGGGAAAATCGCAAACATCCTACAGAGGCGGAATCCGTTCTGTGGGAGTATCTGCGTGGAACATTCAATACGAAAGTACTAAGGCAGCATGTGGTGGGTGATTATATCGTTGACTTTCTATTGCCGTATTATAAGTTGGTGGTAGAAGTAGATGGTGGGTATCACGCCGAAAGAACTCAGCAAGAAGATGACCTGCTAAGGTCTGAAAGGCTAAATGGTATGGGGCTTTATGTCATTCGATTCAGGAACGAGCAGGTGCTTATGGACATTGATACCGTTCTTGAACGGATAGGTAATCACATAAAACAATTATCATAATTAATGAAATAAACTTATGACAACAGAAAATACAAATCAATCCCCCCTCCCTAATAACGGGAGGGGGCCAGGGGGAAGGTCTTCGTCCTTGAAGAGTACCATCGCAGTATCTCTCAATAACTATCTTGACGCCGGTGCTATCGTGGCCGGTTCCGCGGGATTGGCATATTGGAAAGATTATCTTGATCTCACCGATTTGCATCTTGGTTGGATAAATGCCCTTAGCGCAAACGCATGTGGTGCAGCTATCGGTGCGATTATAGGCGGATTCCTCGCTGATAAGTACGGACGTAAGTTCATCTTTACATATAATCTTTTGGTCTATATGCTGGGTGTGCTTCTCGTTATGTTCTCAACAAGTTTCCCTATGCTCCTCGCTGGCTTCCTCGTTACCGGTATCTCCGTAGGCGTGGGTGTGCCAGCATCATGGACCTATATCTCTGAGAGTTCAGAGGTGAACAACCGCGGACGTAACATCTGTATCTCACAGATGTCATGGGGCATCGGTCCTATGTGCATTCTGCTCTTTGGCACATTGTTGGCTCCCGGCGGTGTACTGTTCGGCATTGTAGAATCCGTAGCAAGTCTCTGCGGTACAGACATGGCAGACACTGCTTTGGTTAACTCATTCAGTTCACGTGTGGTTTTCTTCACACTCTTTGTAGTAGCTCTGGTTGCATGGAACTTGCAGCGCCAGCTGGAAGAAAGCTCTACTTTTGAAAGCAACAAGGAAAAGAGCAGCATCGTTGACAATATCAAACTTGTATTTACAAACAAGATAGCTGTCAAGACCGTAGTATTCCTTTCTGTCATCTACCTCACTTGGAACCTCGTGGCAAGTATCATGGGTATGTTCATGCCATACATCTACAAGACAGCAGGTGGTGTCAGCGACGAACTTTCAAACCTTCTCAGTTGCGCCAGTTGGGTGTTCGTTGTTATTACAACGTTTATCATCTCCTTCTATGTTGACAAGGTGGCTCACAGGTTCTTCTATATCTTTGGACTTGCCGCAGCCCTTAGTGCCGCACTCCTTGTAATTGGTGGTGCAATATCAAGTATTGCAGGTATATGGCTCTTTACAATTCTGTGGGGTATCAACAACGGTTCTTCCGTACAGGTATTCTATGCTTTGTGGGGCTCAGAGTTGTTCCCTGCAAAGTTCCGTGCAGGTGCTCAGGGATTCATGTTCTTTGTAGTGCGTGGTGCATCAGCCTTAGGTGGACTTGCATTTACCGCTATGTATGATGACGGTAAGGGATTCGCATTGGAAGCATACATTATGCTTGCTCTCCTTGTAGTCTCTCTTGTTGTAGGTCTCATCGGTATGCCTAACACACGTGGCAAGGCTCTTGATGTGATCACTAAGGAGCGTTACGGCGAGAATTACTAATTCGAGCTATTCACGAATTAAGTTGGGCAGGTGCTACACCAAGCACTTGCTCAACTATATTTTAAATAAGACTTTAATCCAAACATCATTATTTATATCATATATATAAGATGAGAAAGTTATTCTTCATAATGGCACTGATGCTTGTTAGCATTGCAGTCAGCGCACAGAAAGAAGGCGATAAGGGTCCTCTGACCGTTGAAACTCCTTACTTCAAGGTAGATGTTCCAAAGGGATGGCACATCAAAAGCATCATGAATAAGGAGGTGCCATGTTGGCTGACCATCTGTCCTGACAAAGATCCTCGCGATAGAGGCAACTTTGGATTTAGCGTAGAGATAAGAGGAGGTAAGTATAATACCGTGAAAGAAGAGACAGACAATGCTATGGGACAGTTCGGGGCAGGAAAGACAAAGCGTATGCCTGATTACAAGGTTGGTAATAAGATGATGACTCACACTTTCTTCGATGGAGGTAACGGCTCATGCCAAAAGCTCATAACACCATTATCTAAAGAGGGCGCTTTGACTATTACCCTTAACGAATTTGCCCTGAAAGATAAGGACATCAAGACTATCCTCAAAGGGCTTGTCATCAAGTAATCGGCTGGTAGTGGGCTTCTCCATAAAACCTAGAAAACATGGAATATATCGTACTTTCCCGTCAGGATGCTGTTGCGCGTAACAACAGTCCCTATGTCAACCTGAAGATTGCCAGCATAGAGAATGGCAATGAGACAATATGCGTGTTTGACGTGCCTAAAGAGGCAGGACCGAAGGTAGGTCAGACCGTTACCTTTACTGAGATACGTGACTATCAGGGCAAGAAATCAGCCAATGCCATGAATATGAGGGTAGGGGAGGAACCTGCCGAGACTGACCCCCTGTATAAACTCATACCGCGCCCGGTGAAGCGCGAGCTGTGGGATGCTACCATCTCGCACCTCTGCGAGATGTGCAACGATGATACGCTCGTCAATATCATCCGTGAGCAGTCTGTCTCTCTATACGGTCAGTATGTGAAGTATCCGGCAGCGACCACCGTGCATCATGCCTTTCCCGGAGGCCTGCTCAATCATACCTATCAGATGCTACACATGCTTGAAGGCATATTCCCTACCATACCTTACTGTGAGGATATGAAACTGGAGTACTGTGTCCTCGCCATCATGTATCATGACTGGGGCAAGACACGTGAATACACTGAGGATGGCGAATGCACCCGCTATATGTACCTCCTTGGGCATATATACATGTCCGCGCAGATGCTGCAGACGGTTCTTGCCAAAGGTGGCGTTACGGATCGTAATGTCATAAACCTCATAGTGCACTGTGTTCTCGCCCACCATGGCGAACTGGAGTATGGTTCGCCGGTGAAGCCAGCCACTCCTGAGGCTCAGCTTGTGAACTATCTTGACAATATCTCTGCCAAGGCGGATATCTTCAATACCACCGGTGACCTGGAGAAATCCTTTGCCCTCGGCACGCATGTAGTGAAAGGGGCATAAAGTGACGAGGTGTCAATATCGGGCGTAATATTTTGTCTTATGAATGGTTATGGGGTGACGCTTGTGAAAAGGAATGTCACCAGAGTATTGTGGAAGTGTCACAAGAAACCTTCCGAATTGCTAAAGTGCCCCTTTCGCGAAGTTAAAGGGGCCCTTCAACACTGCTAAAGGGCCCCTTTTACACTGCTAAAGGGGCCCTTTTACATTTTCGCGAAAATAGGTATGCCTTTTCCTGAAATCGCTTGACAGTTTTTGAGCGATTAAACTAATCTGGCTAAAAATAGGAAACGGCAGTTCTTTGATGGTCGCTACGCTCAAAATCTAAACTCAAAATCCCACTCAGAATCTAAACTGACTTTATAGCAATTCCAACCACACAGCTCGTTTTTTTTTTTGCAAACCTCCTTGCAAATAGCCGATTTGTTTCCCGTTATGGGGCTATTTTGTCAATTCTTTTGTTATATTATTCACTTGGTTTGTGTGAAAAACATGTGGAAAATTGATGCATTTGCCATTATTTTCCCTATAAAAGTTTCTTTGATGTAACATTTCTTATGTTTTCTGTTTCCTGTTAACATATTCGTAAGTATATTTTACTATTGTATGTTTTTATGTTACAAGAAGTTGGTAACTTTGCAATCGAAAAGTTAAATGATGGCACAGTGTTACCCCTTCATCGCAAATGATGATGCCTGTGTCGAAAGGAAAAAACAAGCAATAATTTAGGTACATAAACAAAGTAATGAAAAGGAGAACAAACATCCTGTGCCCAGAAAGTGGGCTTCACACAACTTCGTTCGGAAGAATCCTCAAGTTGTTTCTGATCCTCGCCGTGATGGTTGCTGGAACAGAAAAGGCAATGGCAGTAGGCAATCTGCTTAATATCGAAGATTTGGTATCGGGTGCTGACAAAAAGATTACTAATGTAGCAGCTCCGTGGTATTGCTCTAATGTGACCCTTTTTTGGAAAGGTGGACTTCGTGGAAACAATGATGAGAATATTGTTACTGTTGATGGTAAACAATATATCAAACTCAGCAAAGATCCCAACAAGCACATCAAGATTCAGTTTGACAAAGGAAAAGTAAAGCCTGGTGATATCTTGTCTTTCGATGTAGCAAGAACAACGAGTTCCAACAATTGCGATCTCGGACTTTTTACCGTAAAACAAGCTGGGGATTCTTATACATTGATTGACCCTACAAGCGCTGTAATATCTTATGCAAATTCCAGCGATGCATCAAAGTCATATACTTTGAATTATACCATCAAAAGTACTGATATCAATACCGTTGATGCCAATACAGAGAATATTGTCATCACAGGATTTTGGTATAGTTCTACTGCCATCCATGGAATGAAGATAATCCAGACCCCAGTAGTGACATTCTCTGCAAATGATGCAGGTATGGGTACTGTTACAGCAACTGTTAATGGAAATGCAATAACCTCGGGTAGCAAAGTGCCTGCAGGAACTCAGGTGACCTTTACCGCAACTCCTTCAGGCACAAACCTGCATTGGGGATGGGATGGTACAGACGGCCGCAAGTATGACGGCAATAAGACTGTTACTATCAACGATGATTATAACATCGTGGCGCAGTTTAATGCTGGCATCCACGTCCGTGCCTATACTAACAATGGTGAGTTTGGCGATGTAATTATCAAGAAGGATGGCAAGGAATCTAAGGACTTCCATGTTACACCATGGCCAGGCGAATTTGTATATGTAGCAAAACCTGCTCAGGGCAACAGGTTCGTGGGTTGGTATGATAATGTAGAATTTACTGGAGAACCTGTATCTACAGATTTGTCTTATACTAAGAGCGGAATCTCAAATCAGGATGTTACTCTTTGGGGAAAGTTCGAGTTCTCTTCAAATACAGATCTGAATTTTACAGAGAAAGGAGTCAAGAATGTAGAGTGGGAGAATGGCACCCTGTATCCAACGGCACCTAATAATAACTGGATTAGTATTAAGAAAATCCCTGCGGATCAGTTGGCTAACTATACAGGTATCCAACTGACATACATTGGCGATGACTCACGTATCTTCCTTATGTATGATGGAAAAGACGAGAAACAGACTACTACAAAACTGGACGCAGCGGAAGATCCTACAACATCATATTACAGTTGGTCGATGCTCGGTCTGCCAAAAGATTACAATGGCTGGGTAGAGGTTCGATTCTCTGGAAAGCAGGATTGGGGACTGGACTATACTGGTGTGCAGACCACATACTCTAACGTGAAGCTGGTCAACCTTCCTGATCAGCAGAATGCAACAATAGACGATGGCTATGTGAAGTTCAACCTCGATTCCCGCACTGCATTGTGGAAATCCCCAGAGTTCAAGCGTGGCGCACATCGCAGCACCGTAGAATGGGTGGTGAAAGAGGTTCAGCATGAATCGGCAACGGAGAAGTTCTTCTGCCTTAAGACTTCGGATAATAAGAACAACTTTGTGAATGCACTTGACTTCACTGGCGGTTACAAAGCTAACGACTATACAGGCGTGCGCCTTGACTATAAGGGCGACCATGTGCGTGTCTTCGTAAGGTCAGGAGACAAGACATTCCAATATACTACAGAAGCAGCAGCCGAGAAGACCTCTCTGCACATCGGATGGGAGGATTTCGCTAATCTTGCTGATGATGGCGCAAAGATGACTGATGATGAAATCAAAGCCATTTCAGCCATCGATCTGTCAGGCTGTAGTGCACACGTAGAAGAGGAGTCAACAGATATATATAATGTATGGCTCGACAAGATGTACCATTACACCATCGTGACAGGTGCAGGCAAGGGTGAGAAGTGGAATTCCGAGACAGGTGTCTTGACCTATAGCATCAACGTAGATGGTAAGGACGTAGATGGTAAGTCTGCAAACGTATTGTTCCAGAAGTGTGATGGTAGTAGCCGTCATCAGGAATGTGATGGCTTGAAATTGCAGCGTGAACAGCCAGATAATTATAATAACGAGCTCCTTGTTACCGTACCTGATGGCTACAGGGTCTCAAAGGTGAAGTTTGGACTCGGTGAGGAGTCTTACTATAATGTAAGTTTCAACTATGGTAAGTCTATGCCAAGCGGAACAGGCAATGTCATTGGCTACATTAAGGGAACCGGTGATGCCGAAAATGGCGTACGTCTTGTGATAAGGGGAGCGAAAGACCAGACCGGTGAAAAGCAGTGTACGGAGCTTCATATCACCTACGTGACCTTCGAACTGGAGACTGTCAAGGGTGGTGACGTGTATGATACAGACTTCACTGGTTACTTCAACTACAATAACCGTCTCTATGCACAGTGGAACTTCGACCTCTGCGATAAGTTGCGTTTCAATGAGGCAAAGGTGAAGGCAAATAGCACACTATGGAATTATGAATCGAACTCTGATGGTACCGTAGTATATAAGAATGCTAAGAAACTCGGAACAGACGGTGATGATGCAAATAAGGATAGTTATACCGAACTGACATACGACGGTGCTGATGTGATACCTGTCACAGCTGGTCTGAAGTTCAAGGCTCCTGCAGGCGCTGTTCAGATACGTATAGAGAAGGATAAGGACTCCAAGACCGGAACGAAGGCATATCTCGTGCTCAATAGCGGTGTGAAGATGTACATCCCTTACGTGGAGAACTCTTACCGTAACGACCTTGGAGATGACTGGCAGCCAAATGCTGATAAAGTCGGAACGAATGAAGCTGATGATCCTGAGCATTTCGAGAACTGTATGCACCACGTGAGACGTGACATACTCTATATGAGTCTCAAGGAAGGCAGTATCTGGAGCAGTATCAAAAATGAATGTATTGACAATGCCAGCAGTACACTGTTCTCAGCCGGTGGTGAAGAGCGCGTTAACGACTGCCACTTCTTCAAGATGAACTACAACGGTAACCATGGTGTGCCATGTATCATGCAGATTGACAAGCAGACATTCATCAAGAGAATGGGTGTGAACCGTAACCTTACATACTCTTTCTATACAGAGTACATAGGCGACCTTGACCTCGATAAGCCTGTACCTCATACACGTATCCTTGGCAGTCCTTCGGGATGGAAGGTGGCAAACGTGGAGAGCACTGCGGTGACATACACCGATGCCATAGCCCTGACATACGGCGGATGGAAGACCACGGAGAATAAGAATACCTATAAGAGCTTCGATGGTACCGACGTAACGGATGAATGGTCAGAGCTTGGCGTGTATAACGGTGATGAGAAGTTCGTAACCTATTCACAGCTGGCAGGTGAGACAGTGACAAAGGACTCAAGAGTACCAGTCGCTACCGACGGATTCCCTGTATTGTCGCACATGCCTACACCTGCAGCGAGTGAGACCCTCATGCCTCAAGGTTCTACAGGTAAGTATCACCTGGAGTCGCAGGGTAAGTTCTCACCAACTGACACAGAGAACTATACCCCTTGGACACTGCCTTGTCGTGGCGGTTACGTTAAGTTCGAACCAGCCATACCTGGTGTGCTCAATGTAGATATCCTGCAGAAGGGTAATAACTATACCAAGAGCGTTGGAAATGTATATTTCATCGTTGACGAGTTTGGTAGAAACGTATCAGGTGTGTTCCATAAGACTGCATCGAATAATCAGATAGACAAGTGTCCTTCGGGCGGTTACTTCCTCCAGGGACATTCTGACAACGTGAAGTATAGCTTCAATGTCTATCCGGGCAAGACATACTATATTTTCTCTAATGACTACGGCATGGGCTTCGCTGGTTATTACTTCGAACCTTACATGTATCGTACATCGGCAACCGACGAGATGGCTCGTGAGGAGATAAGGATGAACACTCTGACACTGAGCGAGTCAACGGATTATGCGTATGATTCATCACTCAATGAGAAGCATTCTGTATTGGTAAGTCCTGGTAAGAATGGTGTTGTAGAGTATGCTGTAAAGTATGACAACACAGCGGTAGAGGTGACTATGGATCTTAAGTTCACTGCCAATACATGGGGATCTATCTGTCTGCCATTCTCTATGAACCAGAACTCTATGGAGCAGGTATTCGGTAAGGGTACCAAGGTGATACTGCTGCGTGACATACAGGCACGTAATGGTGAAGAGAAGACAACTGCAAACTTCGTGATGCATGAGAACCAGGATATCCTTGCTGGTTATCCATACTTCATCAGACCAACGAAGGATGTGAATGGATTTACTACCAATGCTTACCTCTATCCTCAGGCAGGTCAGCCAAGCATCGTCAAGATTGCGAGTGAGGGCATCGACTTCACTGATGCGGAGAAGGACTTTGGCGGCTTGGAGGGATATACCTTCACTGGTAATTTCGCTAAGGAAATACTTCCTAAGTACTCATACGTGATGTCAAAGACAGGTAAGATGACCAGACTGACCAAGGATACCGCGGCAAAGCCTTACCGCGCATTCCTGAAAGCCAATCCAGATGCTCCTGATCTGCAGGAACTCTCTCTGGTGTTCTTCGGTGATATGCCGGAAGATGAAGAGGTGACGGCTGTGGATGATGTGGTCTTTGAGCACAAGGGTAGATCAGCAAGCAAGGATGTATATAACATGGGCGGACAGCTGGTTCGCAAGAATGCAGATTCCCTCCTCGGCCTGCCAAAGGGAACATACATCGCAGGAGGAAGAAAGTATGTGGTAAGATGATGCGGTGACAGTGTATAAAAAGAAAGTTAGCAAAGATGAAAAAGAACTATATTAAGCCAGTCGCTCTATTTGAAGATATCGAAGAGGTAATGATGACTCCTCTCTCTGACCCAAGGGTGGTCATTAACTATCCTGGCGATAACGGCGACTCAGGTAATGAGATGGTCCCTGGCTTCGGTCTGGAAGAGGGAGATGATGATTTCGGTGAGGACGACTTCTAAAGCCCCCTTGCCCCATAAGGGGAGATTAAAAATCTGAAATCATGTGTCACTAGCATTTAATACTTAATTTATAACTTATGTTTCGAAAGGGACGAACCTTGTGGTTCGTCCCTTTTTTAGTATTACTATATCCGAAGTGTCAGAATGCAACGATAAATACGTACAATCAAACAAAGAGTAACTAAAATACAGATAAATCGTACAAAAAGAAAGAAGATGTAACAAAGAAGTAACAAAATGTTAGAATTTACTTGCATGATTTGGCAAAATGTATTAACTTTGCGTTAGAAAACAAACACATAGTCATTGCAAGCTTTGAATAACCGATAAAAAGAAAGAAAAGTAAACACACAGTTAGCAATTGCAAACACAGACAACACACAAAGCAAACAACAACACAAAGCAACAACAACACAAACACAAATAAAAAAGTTTTACAATGGCTTACATTAATCTTAAAGGACTTGTGGACGGTAGGGACGCCGTCAACAAGTGGATGGAGCGTTTCGGTGTACGATTTGGCGTATATAAGCATGGCGTATTCAATGAGCAACTGTTTCCGTTTGATTCTATCCCACGTATCATTCCCAAGAAGGACTGGGATTATCTCGAGGCAGGACTCAGACAGCGTGTCATGGCACTGAATATGTTTCTCTGGGATATCTATCACGAGAAACGTATCATAAAGGATGGCGTAGTACCCGAAGAGTTCGTGTATTCCAGCAAGGGATACATGCCTGAATGCGAAGGCGTGGATCCTGTAGGCAAGGTGTATGCTCACATTGCAGGCATAGACCTCGTGGAAGGCAAGGACGGCAACTGGTATGTGCTGGAGGATAACCTGAGAATACCAAGCGGTGCATCGTATCCTATGATTGCACGTAAACTGTGCAGAAAAGTCTCACCTACTACTTTCTCAGACAACTCGGTAGCTGATAACCGTGACTATAGCGAACTCCTCAGAGGCATGATGGATGATATGCGAAAGCAGATACCTATGGATGAAGGAGACGAGATGTGTATATCGGTCATCCTCACACCTGGTCGTTATAACTCGGCTTTCTTCGAACATTCATATCTCGCTGAGAAGACTGGCGCTACGCTGGCGTACCCTGGCGACCTGTTCGTGGAGGATAACAAGGTGTATTATGCTGGTATGTTCAAACAGAAGATCCGCGTGGGTACCATATACCGCCGTGTCTCTGACGAGTATATGGATCCATTGGCATTTGAGGCATCCTCGCTCCTTGGCGTCCCTGGCGTGATGCAGGCATACCGTGAGGGTAACGTGGCACTGATAAATGCTATAGGCAACGGTGTGGCAGACGATAAGGGTATCTATTACTTCGTGCCTAAGATGGTGAAGTACTATCTGGGTGAGGAGAGCATATTGCAGAATGCACCTACATACCTGCCTTACTATGAGGAGGACAAGAAGTATGTGCTGGATAATCTGGAGAAACTAGTGATCAAGGATGTCAGCGAGGCAGGCGGCTACGGTGTGATGTTCGGCAATGAGATGGACGCTCAGAAACTGGCTGAGATGAGGCAACTCATCAAGGATGAGCCTCGTCGCTGGATTGCTCAGGAGGTGATAGATTTTAAGGATATGGAACTCCTTGAGGGCGATGAGATAGTAGAGCGTAAGGCAGATCTCCGTGCTTTCGTGGTCAGCGGCAGCGACACCAAGGTATGGAAGAGTGGCCTGACACGCTTCTCGCGTAATCCTGACTCATTCGTCGTGAACTCTAGCCAGGGCGGCGGATTCAAGGATACATGGGTAATGATTAAGTAATTCTTTTTATTGTGGTTTAGTTGTTTTGTTGTCTGGATGTTTGGGACTTTAGGGTAATCATTCCCATTCATAAAAAAGGACGTTTCACGTCCGCTACCAAACAACCAGCAACGAAACAACAAATACCCCACCAAACCACTAAACAACCAAACAACCAAACCACTAAACAACAAAACAATGGTATTAAGTGCAAATAAGGCTAACCGACTCTTTTGGTTAGGTAGATATGTAGAGAGAGTATATATGACACTGCATCTGCTGCGTCGCGTCTATGACAAGATGATAGATGGACAGCCTCAGGACTATGAGGGGTTCTGGCAGAAACTGGATGTGGCTGACAGCTATGCCTCACCGGGTGAGTTCACACTCGGCATGATGTATGATGAGGATAACCCATCATCTGTGCTGTCGTCGCTCAATAGAGCCATGGATAATGCCATCATGCTTAGGGAGGATATCAAGTCTGAGACTATGTCGTACATAGAGATGAGTATCTCACTGATGAAGAAATACAGAAGTGAGGCCATGAGCAATGTCACAAACCTCCAGCCTGTCACTGACTGGATGCTTGCCTTCGGAGGTTCGGCTGCCCAGCGTATAGATTCGCCTAAGGTGCTCAGCCTCATAGCTGTAGGACAGAAGGTGGAGAAGATAGACATCATGCTGCGTTTCTGCTATTGCTATGACCGCATCGCTGCACAGTATGGCATGCTCAAGGAGAGGGCAGAGGCATGGCCGGAACTGATAGACGAGAATATGGACATGCAGATCATGGAGATGCTTCAGCCGGAGGCGTATGCCAAGGCAGATGATGAGTTCCGCTGGAAACTCTGCAAGTATATAAATAATGTAGTTAGAGCATAAATTGAGATTTATTTACGAATACATCACACGTGTGGTGTTTGAACCTACTATAGGTCAGCACAATATTCAGCTGAGATGCCTTCCGGCAAGGGAGGCATTTCAGCAGATTGCTGAAGAGTCATTCGTCATCAGCGAAGGATTCTGGCACAGGGAAGGGAAGGATGGATTTGGCAACAGGATAATATCGGGCGGTACGAGCTATCATCATGCCACGTTGGAGTATATATGTCGCGGCAAGGTGGAGCAGACCACATATTGCATACCCGATGCCAATCCACATCCCGTATTTTCCATTCCTTCTGAGGATAGGTATGAAGAGTTGGCGGGCATCATCCGTGAGGCTTCTGGGCTGAGGGGACTTGATGCACCGCTTGCTGTTATGCATTTCGTCTACCAGTATATGACATATATTCCTGGAACGACTGACATCAATACCTCGCTCTGCAGTGTCGTGGCCAGTCGTCAAGGGGTATGTCAGGACTATGCCCACCTTATGGTCGAGATATGTCGTAGGGCAGGCCTCCCTGCACGCTATGTCTGCGGACTGATGATAGGCGAGGGTGCAACCCATGCGTGGGTGGAGGTGTACGACGGGCAATGCTGGTACGCGTTTGACCCGACAAACGATACTGCCATTGCCACCGGCTACATCAAACTGGCCCATGGGCGCAATGCTCAGGACTGTCCCGTGAGTCGAGGCACATACCTGGGCAATACATGCCAGACCACGATGGTAAGCGTAAGCGTGAGCGAAGCCCCCTAAAAATAATAGAAAAACCGATTAATCGGAATATCGAAACATCGAAATGTCGAAAACTCGATTAATCGAATAATCGAAAAACAAAAACCACAATAAAACAATGATCAAAACAATCGTAAGCACAGAGTTGCCTCTTGCCGAGCGCCTGCTCGTTCGCAAGAACGTTATAAAAGGCGGCAGTGGTAAGAAACGCCTGTGTGTAGTCACCGGAACGCATGGTGACGAACTGGAAGGACAAATGGTGTGCTATGAGATGGCACGCCTGGTACAGAAATACATCGACCGCCTGGATGGTACGCTGGAGATATATCCTGCACTCAATCCTCTAGGTATAGACACCATACAGCGTGGTGTGCCAAACTTTGACCTGGATATGAACCGTATCTTCCCTGGCAATGAGCATGGCACTATGGCGGAGCAGACTGCCTATCGCATCTGTGAGGATCTGAAGGGCGCCGACATGGTGCTTGACATCCATTCATCTAATCTATATCTGCGTGAGTCTCCGCAGGTGCGCATCAATGTGCTCAATGAGGAGAGCCTCGTGCCTATGGCGCGTCATATCGGTGTGGACTTTATCTGGGTGCATGATGCTGCCACTGTGCTGGAGGCTACGCTGGCGCACTCGCTCAACTCTACCGGTACTCCATGTCTCGTAGTGGAGATGGGTGTGGGTCAGCGCATTAATCATAATATGTGTATGCGCCTCGTGGCTGGTATCTTCAATCTGATGATGGAGATGGGCATGTGGCATGGAGATAATATATCCGAGATTACTGACAATGTCGATGAGAACAGTGTTATGGCTGGTGAGGGAATCCTCAGTTCGTCGATTGTGTGCAAAGGAGATCGTGTGGAGTTCCTTAATGCGGAGTGCTCAGGTGTCTTCCTTACCAGCCTGCGCACCGGCAAGATGGTGCATGAGGGACAGTCCATAGGTCAGATAGTCAATCCTCTGACGGGAGAGGTGCTTAGTGATGTTAAGTCACCCGTTGATGGTTTCCTGTTCACTATACGCGCGTACCCTATAGTATATGAGGGATCGCTCATGGCTCGCATCTTTCGCTATGATGACAGCGAACTGGACGTGGTACGCATCGTAAGTGAAGCTGAGCAGCAGGAACAGTAGCTTTTTTGTGGTTTAGTAGTAAACCACAAAGTTTCCCGTTTATAAAAAAGGGACGTTTAACGTCCCGTCTCCTAAATGTAATCAAATGAAGAAAGATATATTATTTCAGATGAAGTCATCATACCGTGATGACTTTAAGATAGAAGGCTACCGCTTTGGTAGCGGAGAAAAGAGTGTATGCATCGTTGGTCCTATGCGCGGTGACGAGGTACAACAGCAGTATGTCTGTTCACAGATCGTCAAAGAACTGCAGAGCATAGAGTCGCGTGGCGGCATAGCTGATGGCAAGAGCATCCTCGTCATACCATCATGTAATCCTTATTCAATGAATGTCAGTCGCCGCTTCTGGGCTATGGATGGTACCGACATCAACCGTATGTTCCCTGGATATGATAAGGGTGAAACCACACAGCGCATCGCCGCTGCCATATTCAAAAACCTGGAAGGCTATGAATACGGACTTCAACTGGCGTCATTCTACGTGCCGGGCGAGTTCGTGCCTCATGTGCGTATGCTCAGCACGGGCTATGAGGATGTGGAAATGGCTCGCCTCTTCGGTATGCCTTATGTCACAACGCGTAAACCACTGCCTTTCGATACTACGCTACTAAACTATAACTGGCAGTTGTGGAACACCTCCGCCTTCAGTATCTATGCCGGCCAGACTGACAGCATCGATGTCAATGACTCACGTCTTGCCGTGGAGTCAGTGTTGCGATTCCTGCACAGCATCGGTGTGACGGATGAGACGCTGACAGCTCCAGGCTACAGTTCGGCTACGCTTGAAGAGGAATCGCTGCATACTATTTCCTCGCATCATGCAGGTATCTATGTACGCGAACGCAAGGCTGGTGACATGGTAAAGGCAGGTGAGGTGCTTGCCCGCATACTGCACCCGTATGACGGCCACGTGATGGAGGAGGTGAGAAGTGACTATGACGGTATGGTGTTCTTCTCGCATCACAAGTCTCTGGTGCTCCAGAATGCTCTGCTCTACCGTATCGCGGTCAAAGCATTGGGTTAAGGAGTTGAAGGAGTTAAGGAGTTAAGGAGTTAAGACATTACTATTACTACCTTATAAACATTTGTCTTAACTTCTTCGACTCCTTAACTCCTTCAACTCTTCAACTTCTTGACTTTTATAATGTCACTTTTTGCGTCATTTATTTTGTCAATCCGAAAAAAAGATGTATTTTTGCAGTTGGAAAGAAATTACCAACTATTAAAAACATACTACATTATGAAATCAATTCTTGAAGGACGCCCTGGTCTGAAGGCCGTGGTGGACCAGATTGCAGAGGTTACCGGCTACCTGTGGGAGAAAGGCTGGGCAGAGCGTAACGGTGGTAATATCACCGTCAATGTCACTGAGTATATGGATGATGAGTGCAAGGCTATGCCTGCTATCGCTCCTGTGAAACAGATCGGTATGGTACTGCCACAGCTCAAGGGTAAGTACTTCTATTGCAAGGGTACAGGAAAGCGTATGCGTGACCTCGCTCGCTGGCCTATGCAGAATGGTTCTATCGTGCGTATCTGTGATGACTGCGCTTCATACGAGATCATCGCTGACGAACCGGTAGCTCCTACATCAGAGCTCCCTACACACCTCGCTCTTCAGAACTATCTCCTTGAGACAGGTTCTTGCTATAAGGCAACTCTCCATACACATCCTATCGAGCTCGTTGCTATGTCTCACATAGAGCGTTTCCTCCGTGGTGATGAGATGACACGTGTACTGTGGTCTATGATTCCTGAGACTCTCGCTTTCGCTCCTCTGGGTATCGGAATCGTGCCTTACGGTCTGCCATCATCGGTAGAACTCGCTGAGGCTACTCTTGAGAAGATCAAGAAGCACGATGTAGTGCTTTGGGAGAAGCATGGTACTGTAGCTGTAGGTCAGGATATCATGGATGCATTCGACCAGACGGACGTGCTATGTAAGGCTGCAAATATCTATATGTGCGCAAAGAATATGGGCAGTGAACCTGACGGTATGACTGCTGAGGCTATGAAGGAGGTACAGGATGTATTCAACCTCCCTAAGACTCGCCCATGCTAATAGATTGGGAAACCTCGATGAATCGATAATTCGACGAATCGATAATTTGATAATTCGAAAACTCGAAGAATCGGAGAATATAAAAAGGTCTGTCACCACTGAGGTGACAGACCTTTTTCATTCCTCTTCAGGGGGAGGGTGCTCCTACTCCAACTCTAACTTCAGTTCGTCCTTGAATTTTGCGAATGCAGGACTTGCCGTTACGAGTTGCTCCAGGAACTCATGCGGCGGAAGTCTCTTAACGGTGCTCTTTGTCTCACCCAGTTCCAGCGTGAGATGTACGTTGCCGTTGCAGAGATATTTTGCCAGAGTGTTCTGTATGCGCATCCTGATATCCTGCACGTCAGTGAGCAGATGACTGTTCTCGCATATTCCTACGATGTTAGGAAACTCGCTGATTGATACCTGTACGTTGAGCATACGATTGCCCAGGACCTTGAATTGTGGATTCTGCATCATACGCTGGCACATAGCTAGCCATTCTCTGCGTACATCGTCATCTGTAAACTCCTTTGCCTGGTTGGCGGCATCGCCCAACTGCGGTACGTCCTCGTCATATTTCTTGACGGTAGGTTTCTTCATGATGTTGCCGAATGATACGCCGAGGTTGCTCATGGATATCTTCGGCATCTCAGGGCGCTTGGCAACAGACTGAGCCTGGAGTGCTGTAGTGTCTTGTCGTGTGTGAGTATTGCTATCGTTGCTCTGCTGCGTTGTCGCTGCCGGCTGCATATTGCCAGCAGTATCGTTGCCGCTAGAATGCTCAGTCTTGGCCACCTGCGCTGCCATTGCTGACTGAATCTGCGGCAATATCTTCTTAAACAGGGATTTTAATCTTTTAGCGGGGCCACGCCCCGCATTTTCTCCGTCCTCCTCTTGTGTTACCTGCGCCACCTGTATGAGGGTCAGTTCCACGAGCAGACGCTTGTTGCTGCTCTGTCGGTAGTTGATGTCACACTGGTTAAGCAGTTTCAGAGCCTGATACAGGAATTTCTGCGGGCATTTCTGTGCCTGTTCAGCATATCTCTGTCGCATGGCATCAGAGGCCTCGATGAGTTCCGTGGTCTGAGGAGTTGTGGCCATCATGACATTGCGTATGTGTGATGCCAGCCCGTTTGCCATGTGTCCGGCGTCAAATCCGTGTGACAGGATGCCGTTGAGTATCACCATGATCTCGCTGACCTTGTTCTCAAGGGCGAGGTCTATGATGCGGAAATAGTTGTCGGCATCGAGAACGTTGAGGTCTTCTATCACTTTCTGGAACGTGATATTGCCCTGGCAGAATGATGCAGCCTGGTCGAAGATGGACAAGGCATCGCGCATACCGCCGTCCGCCTTCTCGGCTATGATGTTGAGAGCCTCCTCCTCATATGTTATGCCTTCCTTGTCGGCAACATTCTTCAGGTGACCGATGATACCCTGTATCGACATGCGCTCGAAGTCGTATATCTGGCAGCGGGATATGATGGTAGGCAGAATCTTGTGCTTCTCCGTGGTAGCCAGGATGAATATCACGTGAGCTGGTGGTTCCTCTAGTGTCTTGAGGAACGCATTGAATGCCTGTGAAGACAGCATGTGTACCTCATCGATGATGAACACCTTGTAGCGTCCTGTCTGTGGTGGTATGCGGGTCTGATCCATGAGGGCCTTGATCTGCTCCACACCGTTGTTGGAGGCTGCATCGAGTTCGAAGATGTTAAGTGAACGGCCTTCGTTGAATGCCTTACAACTCTCGCACTCACCGCAAGCATCATTTGTGGCTGTGGGGGTGAGGCAGTTGATGACCTTGGCGAATATTCTTGCACACGTGGTCTTGCCTACACCGCGAGGTCCGCAGAATAGGTACGCATGTGCCAGTTTACCACTGCTGACGGCATTCTTCAGGGTAGTTGTGAGAGCGCTTTGACCCACCACGCTGTCGAATGTCATCGGACGGTATTTCCTTGCTGATACGATATATTCCGACATTGTTAAATAGTTAGTTTAGTTCAACTTTTGTCTGGTTGTCTGGGGCCTTGCGGAGAACCGCAAGGGACGGTGGCTAGTTGGGAAAGTTGTTGCTTGCATCTCCTCCCCCGGGGGAGGCAGGGAGGGTGCTTACCTCATTTCCGCCCTCTTAACCTTTTTGAACAGCTCAGAAGCGAAGACGAGGTCGTTGAGATTTTCGTTGGTTGCTGTCATTACCATAGACTTGTCGCCTTCCCATTCCTTTCTGCCCTTGCAGATGAAGATTATCTTCTCTCCGATGCCTAGGACAGAATTCATGTCATGGGTGTTGATGATGGTAGTCATGCCAAACTCCTCAGTGATGCTATGCAGTAGTTCGTCGATGACGAGCGATGTCTTAGGATCCAGGCCAGAGTTTGGTTCGTCGCAGAAGAGGTATTTAGGGTTTAGCGCTATGGCGCGCGCAATGGCAACGCGCTTCTGCATACCACCTGATATCTCTCCAGGGAATTTGTTGCCGGCATCGGTGAGGTTTACACGGTCCAGGCAGTCCTGGGCGCGCTTTTTGCGCTCACGGTAGGTCATGTTTGAGAACATGTCCAGTGGGAACATCACATTCTCTAGTACGCTGATAGAGTCAAAGAGGGCTGCCGACTGGAATATCATACCCATCTCTCTGCGCATGAGAATCTTGTCGTGCTTGCTCATATTGACATAGTTTCGTCCGTCGTAGAGTATCTCTCCCTTGGTAGGGGTGAAGAGACCCACAATGTTCTTCATCAGTACGGTCTTGCCGGAGCCGGATTGTCCTATGATGAGGTTCGTCTTGCCCGTCTCAAACGTGGCATTGATATCTTTCAGAACCTCCTTGTCTTCAAAAGACTTATATATATGCTTGAGTTCAATCATTCGTTTGGGTGTTTTGCCTTGCGGAGAACCGCAAGGGACGGTGGCTGGTTGTATGGTTGCTTTTTCCAAACGGAGAACCGTTTGGAACGGTGTATAGTGGGGAAAGCCATGGCTCGCATCTCCTCCCCCTAGGTGGAGGCTGGGTGGGGGCTCTCTAGGTGGAGGCTGGGAGGGGGGCTTTGGGGCTTACGATAACAACTGTGTCAGGAATACGTCAGCAAACAATATTATTATACTGCTGCTGACTACAGCAGATGTGCTTGCCTTGCCCACTTCCACCGAACCACCCTCTACGGTGTAGCCACAGAAGGCTGAGACACTGGAGATGATGTATGCAAATACCACACTCTTTATGATGGACATCCATACAAACCAAGGATTAAATGAGTGCTGGAGTCCTAAAGTGAGATCGTCAGGTGAGAGTATATGGCCCACGTATGCCGTGGCGTATGCACCCACGATACCCATTACGTCCGAGAATATTACGAGGCATGGCATGAGTGTCATGAGGCCAAGTACCTTCGGTGCTATGAGATAGTTGGCAGAGTTTACGCCCATGATATCAAGAGCGTCTATCTGCTGTGTTACACGCATAGTGCCCAGTTCGGAGGCAATGTTACTGCCCACCTTGCCGGCAAGAATGAGACACATGATAGATGAAGAGAACTCCAGGAGCATGATCTCACGCGTGGTATAACCGCTCACCCAGCGAGGCATCCATGGAGACTGGATGTTGAGTTTCATCTGTATGCAGATCACCGCACCAATGAAAAACGAGATGAGCAATACGATGCCAATGGAGTCAACGCCGAGCTGCGACATCTCCTTGACATATTGGTTCCAGAACATTCTCATACGCTCCGGACGTGCTGCGGCACGCCCCATGAGCATCAGGTAGGAACCTAATTTATGAAGGTAGTTGAATGGGAATATCATATTTCTAAATTACACAATTCGCTTGCAAAGTTACTAAAATAATGTGAAACGGACAATAAGATGGGGCTTTGCAATGGTTAAATTGCTTTAATATATTGTGAAAAAGGGGACAGAATTGCCATTATGTCATTTTTTTTTAGTAACTTTGCATCCAAATACAATTTAAAAATTTCAGATTATTTATGGCATCATTTATTGAAGACAAAGTAGTGATGGAAGGTATCACCTTTGATGACGTGCTCCTTATTCCAGCATATTCGGAGGTCCTTCCACGTGAGGTGTCTCTCGGCACCAAGTTCTCTCGTAACATTGACCTTAAGATTCCTTTCGTTACCGCAGCTATGGACACGGTGACAGAGGCACCTATGGCTATTGCCATTGCTCGTGAGGGTGGTATCGGCGTTATCCATAAGAATATGTCAATAGAGGAACAGGCCCGTCAGGTTGCTATCGTTAAGCGTGCGGAGAATGGTATGATCTATGATCCGCTTACCATCATGCGTAGCAAGACTGTTAAGGATGCCCTTGACATGATGGCAGAGTATCACATTGGCGGTATTCCTGTAGTGGATAGCAATAACATGCTCGTAGGTATCGTTACCAATCGTGATCTCCGTTTCCAGACTGATCCTACACGTAAGATCGAGGAAATCATGACAAAGAACCTTATCGTGACACATCAGAAGACCGACCTCGAGGCTGCTGCTAAGATTCTTCTTGAGCATAAGATTGAGAAACTCCCTGTAGTGGATGATGAGAATCATCTTCTCGGTCTCATAACATATAAGGATATAACAAAGGCTAAGGATAAGCCTATGGCATGTAAGGATGCTAAGGGTCGTCTTCGTGTAGCTGCAGGCGTAGGCGTGACAGCTGATACCTTCCAGCGTATGGAGGCTCTCGTGAAGGCTGGCGTTGATGCTATCATCATTGATACAGCTCACGGACACTCAGCAGGTGTTATTGAGAAGGTCCGCGAGGCTAAGGCTGCATTCCCTGAGGTGGATATCGTAGTAGGTAACATAGCTACCGGTGCAGCAGCAAAGGATCTCGTCGCTGCTGGTGCTGATGCGGTGAAGGTGGGTATCGGTCCTGGTTCTATCTGTACCACACGTGTCGTTGCTGGTGTCGGCGTGCCACAGCTCTCGGCTGTGTATGATGTAGCCCAGGCTCTTGCAGGTACTGGTGTGCCTCTCATTGCTGATGGTGGACTCCGTTATTCGGGTGACGTGGTTAAGGCACTCGCTGCTGGTGGTTGCTCTGTAATGGTTGGTTCGCTCGTAGCAGGTACCGAAGAGGCTCCAGGTGATACAATCCTCTATAATGGCCGTAAGTTCAAGTCATACCGTGGTATGGGATCGCTTGAGGCTATGGAGAAAGGTTCTGCGGACCGTTACTTCCAGGGTGGCGTGAAAGAGGCTAAGAAACTCGTGCCGGAAGGTATTGCAGGTCGTGTACCTTACAAGGGAACCGTTCAGGAGGTAATCTATCAGCTCGTAGGTGGCCTGCGCTCTGGTATGGGTTATTGCGGTGCAAAAGACATCGAGAGCCTTCATGATGCTAAGTTTACTCGCATTACCAATGCTGGTATGCTTGAGAGTCATCCACATGAGGTAATCATAACCAGTGAGGCTCCTAACTACAGTCGTCCACAGTAATGAAGAATATTAAGATAGCTGCCCTTGCAGCGCTTCTCTCAATTTCATTCCCTTCACTGGCTCAGGTGAGGGGAGTGAATGACCCTGTCATAATGACGATCAATAACAAACCAGTCCTGCGTTCGGAATTTGCATACTCATACAAGAAGAACAACGGCGAGGATGTTATTGAGCGTAAGACGGTTGACGAGTATGTTGACCTCTTTGTAAACTATAAACTGAAGGTTGAGGCTGCACTTGATGCAAAGTGCGATACCATGACGTCCTACAAGAAAGATTTCCGTAAGTATCGTGACATGCAGGTGCTGCCTACTCTCATTGTCGATGCTGATATGGAGCGTGAGGCACAGAATATCTATGCCAACACGAAGGAACGCATTGGTGCCGACGGTCTGGTCAATCCACAGCATATCCTCATCCGCGTGTCGCAGAATGCTGACGGCAATGCTCAGAATGTTGCCCGTCAGCGTGCTGACTCCATCTATCAGGCTATCCTTGGCGGTGCTTCATTTGATGACCTTGCCAAGCGTTTCAGCGAAGACCCTGGCAGTGCCCAGCGTGGCGGTGAGATCGGATTCATCAGTAAGGGACAGACACTCAAGGCTTTTGAAGAGACAGCATTCTCTCTGCAGCCTGGACAGATGGTTGCTCCTGTGCTTTCGGAGGTGGGCTATCATATCATAAGGATGAAGGAGCGTAAGCAACTGGATCCTTATGAGGCGCTGAAGAAAGACATATACAACTTCATCGAGAGGCAGAACGTGCGTGAGTCCATGGCAAAGAACCGTCTGAAGGAAATCGCTGCTGCTACTGCGACGACCGAAGAGCAGGTGATGGATATGCGTGCAGACTCATTGGCTAACCTTAGTCAGGACATGAAGTACCTCATAAAGGACTATCATGACGGATTGCTCGTATTTGAAATCAGCGATCTTGAGGTTTGGAAGAAAGCAGAGAAGGATGAGGCTGGACTGCTGTCTTTCTTTAAGAAAAACAAGAAGAAGTATCAGTGGGACGAACCTCGTTTCAAAGGTATCTCTTACTTTACTCGTGACATAAGCGACATTGACGCAGTGAAGAAAAGCCTTAAGGGCAAGAAGTTCAATGAATGGGCACAGATTCTTCGCAGCACTTTCAATAACGACTCTGTTCTCCGCATACGTGTAGAGAAGGGTGTATTCAAGAAAGGTGCCAATGGTCTTGTGGATCGCGAGGAATTTGGCGTTGCTGATGCTAAGGTTAAGAAACTCAAGGGCTTTGACTATACCGCTACATACGGCAAGATGCTGAAGGCGCCGGAAGAACTTGATGATGTGCGCTCTCTCGTACTGGCTGATTATCAGGAAGTGATGGAGCAGGAGTGGATCAAGAGACTCAAGGCTCGTTATCCTGTGAGTGTGAACTTTGATATCGTTGATACGGTGAAGTAATTATTAAGGACTATACCTTATATATTATAGGGGTGTTCTATTAATTAGCTTTGTCAGATTTTGGAGTTTTAACTGAGATCATTTTGAAAGTTGAAGAAGGAGTTATGCGGGCATAACGACTGATGATACTTACAAAATGAGCCAGATAAAAGCCAAAAGATGACAAAAGAACACTCAAACGAAAATGTAAAAATTAACCGGGGTAATTAATAGAACACCCCTATATATAATGACTGGTAAGAAAATACTCAATACTTTTATTGCAGTGATGGCACTCGTTGCACTGTCGGCAAATGCCGGCAGTGCAATGATGCGTATGAATAGTGATGATGCTGCTGACGCAGAGCAGGCTGATACTGCAGCATCGTCAGAGAAGAAGGCAGAGGCTCTCATCCCTAACCCTAACTACATCGATGAGGTGGTATGGATAGTGGGCGACGAGGCCATCCTCCGCTCTGACATAGAGATGATGCGTATGCAGGCCGAACAGGAAGGTATCAAGTGGGAGGGCGACCCTGATTGTCGCATCCCGGAGCAGATAGCTGTGCAGAAACTCTTCCTGCATCAGGCAGCCCTCGATAGTATCGACGTGGCAGAGGCTGATATCTCCAACGGCATAGAACAGCAGATCAATCAGTGGATACAGATGGCTGGCTCGCGCGAGAAACTGGAGGAGTATCGTAAGCAAAGCATTGCAGAGATGCGTAATCAACTGCATGATGATTTCAAGAATCGCGAACTCGTGCAGCAAGTGCGCAAGCAGCTGATGGAGCATGTCACTGTCACCCCTGCTGACGTACGTCGCTATTTCCAGAATGTGCCACAGGATAGCCTGCCATACGTGCCTACCACTGTAGAGGTGCAGATACTCACAGCGCAACCACGTATTCCGATAGAGGATATCAATAAGGTAAAGGATGAGTTGCGTGAATATACCAATCGTGTGACTTCTGGTCAGACATCATTCGCAACCCTTGCCCGTCTCTATTCCGAAGATGAAGGGTCTGCCCGTCAGGGTGGTGAGATGGACTATGTCGGTCGTGGAATGCTCGACCCTGCCTTCGCTCAGGTTGCCTTCAACCTTACCGATCCAAAGAAGATCTCCAAGATCGTAGAGTCGGAGTTCGGTTATCATATCATTCAGCTCATAGATAAGCGTGGTGACAAGATCAAGTGCCGTCACATACTCCGTAAGCCTCGTGTGTCTTCTGAGGCTGTGACTGAGATGCTTGGCAAACTGGACACTCTGGCTATTGATATCCGTAAGGATGTCATTACCTTTGACGATGCTGCCACAAGACTGTCTGACGATAAGGATACTCGTAATAACCGTGGTTTGATGTCTAACATTACGCAGGATGGTTATACCTCGCGTTTTGAGTTGCGTGATCTTCCTACTGAGGTGGCGCGCGCCATAGAACCGTTGCAGGTGGGTGAAGTGTCCAATTCGTTTACAATGATCAATAGCCGTGGTAAGAAGGTATGCGCAATCGTCAAACTGAAGTCGCGTACAGAAGGTCACAGAGCTGTGATTACTGAGGACTTCCAGGTTATGAAGAATGTACTGCTGAATGTTGAACGCGAGAAGGCGGTTCGTAAGTGGATCCAGCAGAAGATCAAGGATACATACGTGCGTATGGATGACCGCTTCAAGGGCGGTGACTTCGAATACGACGGATGGGAAAGGTAAGATAATGAATAAATCATCCTACATAACATATAGAGGGCACAGGATCATGGTATTGATGGTTCTGTGTCTCTTTGCTTTTGGCATTGCATACTCCGTAAAACCAAAAAGCCGTGGGCGTGCTGTGTCAAGGAAAACCGATACCCGTGTCTATCTGCAGCATGCCGATGAACTGCAGTATGATATGTATGGTCCCCATCCTGGGGCGCAGTTTCTTCGCGGCAAGGTGTCTTTCCTGCATAAGGGCATGCACGTGACATGCGATAGTGCCTATTTCTATGAGATGGCTAACACCTTCGAGGCCTACGGACATGTGAAGATGGTACAGGGAGACACCCTTAGTCTCGTCAGTGACAAAGCTTACTACAGTGGTAATGATGAGATGGGTCATGCATGGAATAATGTCATACTCACTCATCGTAAATCCAAACTGTACTGTGACACCCTGGACTATGACCGCATGTATGGATGGGCTGATGCCTATGGTGCGGAGGGTATCAAACTAGTCAGCGGCAAGGATGTGCTGACAGCCGACTGGGGGCGTCATTTCATGGCAGACCGCCATGAGGAGTTCTATTTCAATGTCGTGCTGACCAATGACAAGGGATTGCGCATCGAGACTGATACACTGCACTATTCTTCCAATTCCTCTCTGGCACATGTCATCGGTCCTTCTGTCATCAAGCAGAAGGAGAGTGTGGTGCATACTAACAATAGTTACTATAATACTCGCACTGAGAAGGCTGAGCTATATGGTCGCTCCACAATATATAGCGGAGAGAAGACCATCACGGCTGACAGCCTGTATCATGACGACAAACTTGGTGTCAACGAGGCCTTCGGCAATGTGGTGTATAACGATACTGTCAATAAGAACAAACTTCTTTGTGGTTACGGTATATATAGTGACAAGACCGGTGATGGCTTCGCTACCATCAATGCTGTGGCGATAGACTATTCGCAGAAAGACACTATGTGGGTGCATGGTGATACTCTAAGGATTCATACCTTGTATCTCGATACGGACTCCGTGCAGCGCGAGGTGTATTGCTATAATCATGTACGTGCCTTTCGCCGTGACCTGCAGGCCGTGTGCGACTCCATGGTCATCCTCTCCC
Organism: Prevotella sp.; assembly: GCA_045617365.1. Classification (GTDB taxonomy): domain Bacteria; phylum Bacteroidota; class Bacteroidia; order Bacteroidales; family Bacteroidaceae; genus Prevotella. Next base: position 37,156 of record JAZLIN010000044.1, read on the forward strand.
GGGATTCCAGCATGACAATGTATCGCGACCCCGTGGTATGGGCACAGGGCAATCAGTTGCTTGGCGAGAAGATACGTGTGTTCATGAATGATTCCACAATACGTTATGCCGAGGTTCTTGGTCAGGCGCTTTCTGTGCAGCAGATGAGTGACTCCGTACACTATAATCAGGTGGCATCGCGGGATATGCAGGCGTATTTTGTTGATGGTAACCTGCGTGAAAACTGGGCGGTGGGACAGGTGCAGGTAGTGTATTATCCTATTGATGATGCTGATAGTACCATCATCGGACTTAACTACACCGAGACGGATACCCTCAAGATGTTTATGACGCCAGACCGCCAACTGGAGAAGATATGGATGTGTGCCAATACAGGTACGCTCTATCCTTTGCCGCAGGCTCCTCCGGAGAAGCATAAGCTCTCCAACTTTGCGTGGCTGGACTATATGCGCCCGGTAGATCAAAATGACATCTTCATCTGGCGACCAAAGGGAAAAGGTCTCGAATTGAGGGAAGAAAAACGCCGCGAGCCGCCAAGACGTAAGAAAGGTGATTCCCGCTAAGAAAACAGGGACATCCATGTCCCCCTTTTCCCCGTTGATATCCCAGGGACATTTTATGTCACCTATTTCCCGTTAATATCCCAGGGACATTTTATGTCCCGTCAAAATAATAGCAACAACGTAGATGGATATAATACAGTTACTCCCTGATTCAGTAGCCAATCAGATAGCAGCCGGAGAGGTCATCCAGCGTCCGGCATCCGTCATCAAGGAACTCGTGGAGAATGCCATCGATGCTGGTGCCAAGCATATACAGGTGCTGGTATCAGATGCTGGCAAGGCCTCTATACAGGTCATTGATGATGGATGCGGTATGTCTGATACCGATGCCCGACTGTCCTTTGAGCGCCATGCTACATCGAAGATACGTCAGGCGGTAGATCTCTTCGATCTCCATACCATGGGATTCCGTGGTGAGGCATTGGCATCCATTGCTGCTGTAGCGCAGGTTACGCTGCAGTCACGAAGGGAGGAGGATGAATTGGGTACTCGCCTCGTGATAGCAGGTTCCAAGGTCATGGAACAGGAGAATGTCTCGTGTCCCGTGGGCTCCAACTTCCTCATAGAGAATCTTTTCTTTAATATACCGGCTCGTCGTAAGTTCCTTAAGTCTAACTCTACGGAGATGAACCAGATCATGCAGACATTCGAACGCATTGTCCTGGTATATCCCGAGATTGACTTCACCTTATATAATAATGGTATGGAGATGCTACGCCTAAGGAGTGCTACACATAAGCAGCGCATCATTGATGTTTTTGGCAAGCGGGTCAATCAGCAACTTCTGCCCGTTGAGGCAGATACCACATTGTGTAAGATCACTGGATTCATCGGCAAACCGGAGTCGGCCAAGAAGAAAGGTGCCAATCAGTTCTTCTTCGTCAATGGCCGCTATATGCGTCATCCGTATTTTCATAAGGCAGTCATGAGTGCATATGACAGGTTGCTGCCAGAGGGCGAACAGGTATCGTATTTTATTTACTTCGATGTCAATCCTGCTGATATTGATGTCAATATCCATCCTGTAAAGACAGAGATAAAGTTTGACAACGAACAGGCTATCTGGCAGGTCCTTATGGCATCGGTACGCGATGCAGTGGGAAAGTTCTCTGATGTCAGCACATTGGACTTTGATTCTGAGGGCAAACCTGACATACCAGTCTTCAATCCTACAGGAAACCAGGGCATCACGGCACCACAGTTGAACTACAACCCTTCATATAATCCGTTCTCTGACTCTACATCCAAGCCTGCTCCGCCGTCATCGGGGAAGTCTTCGTCGAGACCAGTAGGTGCAACACCAGCTCAAGGTATGAGGAGCGCAAGGGGATGGGAAGAATTGTTTTCTGTACCATCGTCTGACCAGTCATCATTCGTATCAGGTGGCGAACTGAGGCAGTCCAGCATTTTCGGGGACGACGATACTCAGTTCGTTGATGTATCTTCCAGCTCTTCGCCTGATTCCAGGGTAGGTGAGGGGAATGATATGGTGACAGGCCGTTCATCGTTGCATTATCAGCTTCATGGCAGGTATATCCTTACTGAGGTACAGGAAGGACTGATGATGATTGATCAGCATAGAGCCAGCGTGAGGGTGCTCTACGATGAGTATATGCACAATTTCAAAGAACGCGTCACCAATACCCAGAAGATTCTCTTTCCTGAGATGATGCAGTTTCCACCGTCGTTCTCAGCCTCGCTGGATCTTGTGCTCGACGAACTACGTCTGCTGGGATTTGATATCAGTGATCTCGGAGGAGGTAACTATGCCCTTCAGGGGGTGCCACCAGGACTTGACGGACTTGATCCCCTGTCGCTCGTCAATAACCTTGTCAGCGAAGCCGTGGAACATGGAGGCGGCGTGACAGAGAAAGTCAATGACATCATAGCACTCACTCTGGCCAAAAGGGCAGCAGTACCTTATGGGGAGTTTCTCTCGAATGAAACGATGGAGAAGCTTGTAACTCAGCTTTTTGAATGTGCTATGCAACGTTATACTCCTGACGGCAAAATTATCATTAATTTGTTGCAAAATGATGACTTGGAACGACGATTTTGATGAAAAATAAAGAAAAAATGACTTTTTTTGCTCAAAAAAGCAATTTTTTTTGATAAAAATTATGTTGTTTCGGAAAAAATAGTTAACTTTGCAAGCAGATTACCACCAAATCGGGTTGAAGGTGGGCTATTATAAGAAGCTAAACATTAATAAGTAAATAATAAAAACGAAAAAATATCAAACTTATGAAAAAGGTTTTAATGGCCATCGCTTTGATGGCGGTCGCAGTGTCTTCCAGGGCACAGTATGACCCGAATGATGAAGATGATGTGGTTGCTACCGCATCAGCAGATACTGAGGATGCTACCCCGCGTCTTAAGTACAAGTACATAACAAATGGCTTTTTGGACAACTGGTTCGTACAGTTGGGTGGAAACTATTCTGTATGGTATAACAATGAAGAGGTTGGTCTCGGTCTTGATGCCAGCCCTCTCAAGTCATATCGTTCTTCACCTGGTGTGTCGATAGCTATCGGTAAGTGGTTCTCGCCTTCTTTCGGTCTCCGTACTAAGGCCACAGGTATCTGGGGTCGCCGTGTAGGTATGGATATGTGGCAGAGAAAAGCATTTGATGGCGGAAAAGCAGGTGGTGCCAATGGTTATTATGATGGTCTTAGCCCTATCCCTGCTCCTGATGGTTATGCAGGTGGAAATTTCTATGATTTCATTAACGGTATGTCAAAGGCTGATAGGGAGAAGTATTTCGAGAAGCAGTCTTTCAACCGCTACATCAATATCCACGAGCAGGCTCTCATCAATATCAACAACCTCTTCTGGGGCTACAATGAGAAACGTATCTGGAACGTTAGCTTCTTTGGCGGCGTAGGTGCTTCGCACTCTTTCAGCAACAATAGTGCGTGGGGTATGTCTATCTCGGCAGGCTTCCACAACTCATTCAAGATTAACAGCAAACTTGGTGCATACTTCGAACTCGGTTATTACTGGAGTGAGCACGATAGTGATCAGCCAGAGGATAACTTCGACGTAGATAACGACTTCTTCTGGAACCACGATAACCAGATATATGCAGAAGTAGGTTTGCAACTCAACCTTGGTAAGAGCAACTGGGAGAAGGCTCCTGATATGGATGCCATCAATGCTCTCCACCAGTCACAGATTGATGCCCTCAACGCACAGCTCGAGGATGCTAACGCAGAGAACGCTCGTCTGAAGGAACTCCTCCGCGAGGCTCAGAACCGTCCATGTGGCGAGGTTAAGACCATCAAGGAAACTTCTACACTCCCTGCATCTGTATTCTTCAACCTTGGCAAGTACGAGATCGCATCCAAGAAGGATCTCGTAAACGTACAGGAACTTGCTAACTACGCTAAGGACAACAATGCAACCCTTATCGTAACAGGTTATGCAGACTCTGCTACTGGTTCTCCTGAGTTCAACCAGACTCTCTCTGAGAACCGTGCTAAGACAGTTGCTGACGAACTCGTTGCAATGGGTGTAAGCCGTGACAACCTCGTTGTCTCTGGTGCTGGTGGTGTTGACACTCTCACCCCTATCTCTTACAACCGTCGTGTAACCGTAAAGGTTGGCGAGGCTGAGACAGAGGTTGCTCCAGTAGAGCAGGCTCCAGCAGAGATGCCAGCAGAATAAATGTTTAGTTACACTTACACTATATTGACCTTTTTAATTAGTTAAGTTATATATTCTCCGGTGCTTCACCTTAGGTGGAGCACCGTTTTTTCGATAGGTATCTGCAAAATGTTTCCAGTTTATTAGTAAGGGAGATCTCCGGAAAAAGTTTCGAACTGTACAAATGAAAGAAGTTCTTATAAGTAGGTGTGCAAAATTATTTATATAATCCTTGCATCCCCTACTGCGCATCTTCGACACCTGACAACAGTCGGGTAGGAGCCACTACTGCATTTTACCCTTCGACAAAAGCCCTTTATATCAGGCACCGAATATGCATCACTATTGAACACAATCATTATAAAAATAATTTTGCACACCTACTTAGACGAATGAAATATTGAAAGGAAACAAATGCGCACCGCTCAGACCTACGGGATGCTTGCCAGAGCAAGAAATACGCATAAAATCTTTCCACAAATTTTCAAAAATGTAATTTCACCTGCACGGTCGAAAAGTTTTCCGTTCATAACAAGGGATATTGTATGTTCCGAGATAATCGACGCTTTGCCTGGCGAATATGCCTTATACTTGATAAATATCAACGATGTACACCTTTTTGTTTAAAAAGATAAACTTTTTCACAAAAACTCTTGCACGTTTCAGAAAAAAGTCGTACCTTTGCATCGCATTTGAGAAATAACACTTCTCACCACGGTCAAAATAAGACCACCTTGTACAACAAGGGCGTTTAGCTCAGCTGGTTCAGAGCATCTGCCTTACAAGCAGAGGGTCGGCGGTTCGAATCCGTCAACGCCCACTAAGAGAGTTCTCAATGCGTACTTCATTGGAAGAAATACCTTGCACAACAAGGGCGTTTAGCTCAGCTGGTTCAGAGCATCTGCCTTACAAGCAGAGGGTCGGCGGTTCGAATCCGTCAACGCCCACTTCTCTCTCTCTCTAACTCTTTAAATCCCGATGATGGCGAAAGTCACATCGGGATTTTCTATTTTGTCAACGGAAAACACGGAGTTTACCAAAATTCCTTCGCCAACGAACGTTACTTCATTTCTGTGTTTTCTGTGTTTTCCGTCGCCCACGAGATTCGTTTGATTCGAGAGATTCGTGTTCGGCCCAAAACACTTATGTTATGTTTCTTCTTTGGAACACGAATTGCACGAATTATTTACAATTTGTGTTCTTTTTAATAATATAATTGAACTTTCCCACCCTAAAAGACATTACATGAATGCCCAATGTATTGATTTTCAACATTAATTTCCACTAATTAGACATTAATTAACCATTAATTTTAACTGTCGCAATAAGATGAGCATAAATATAATTAATGAA
>JAZLIN010000045.1:0-6369 GCA_045617365.1 Prevotella sp.
ATGTTTGTTTCGCAGCTGCAAAATTACCAAATAGGGCTGACTCCTCGAATAGGAATCAGCCCATTTTTTTGTTTTTTTTGCTTGCATGTACACTCACACGCGTGTACGCAAACAATTAAGTTTTAGCGGACAACAATAATTGGCAATAGAGTACCTGGCAGGGAAACGGAAGTAACTGCGTAAGACACCCACGCAATGGAGGACCGCATCTATGTTTCTGACACTCAAAAGTCGCAATAAAGACCCAAACAGCCATGCCTACCCTCCATTTTCCTCAATATTAGCCTCTGACAAGTTTGCTCAGAGGCTTTTTTGTGCCATCAATTTACCGATTTTTGAGTATTGCAGAATCCCCAGGTTTGCCGTAACTTTGCACTATGAAAAAGCAGTGAAGACGGAAGAGTGAATCTGTGATTCCATAAGGATGTCGTGGAAGGTGTATTTCGTTGAATCACAGCAGAGTGCCATCCTTTGCGACACGAGTTTCGTACTCTATTGAAAAAAGCAGAGTTGATAATCGGTCGGAACTGTTTCAATATCCAGTACACATACGAGGTTAACCATTTTTAGGTAGTTGGACATCATAGTAAAATTGCAAAACAATCAAACAAGTAGATCGAAATATGTTACGACACATTATTTTATTTACAGCATTCAGCATAGGCGGCGTTTGCGCCATGGCTGAGGAGGCAGACAGTTTGGCGGGTAGAAAGCCTCGTTTTACGCTTGGTGGCTATGGAGAGGCAGTGATGACACGTAATTTCTATAGCCAGAGTTTCAACCGATACAATGCGCCGGAGAAATACGCAAAGGATGCGAGTCATGGGCGTTTTGATCTGCCGCATGTGAACATCAACATGGGTTACGATTTTGGCAAAGGATGGAGCATGGGCACCGAAATTGAGTTTGAACATGGTGGCGCTGGCACAGCCGTTGAACTGGAAGCAGAAGAGAGCGGTGAGTATGAGGCAGAAACAGAGAAAGGCGGCGAAATTGTGCTTGAGCAGTTCTGGATAAACAAGCGCTTCATGCAGGGCGAAGTGAACATCAAGGCGGGCGAGATTATCGTGCCCGTAGGGTTAAGCAACGCCTATCACGAGCCCATACATTTCTTTACCTGCTACCGTCCGGAGGGAGAGGCAACCATTATGCCCAACACGTGGCATCAGCTGGGTGTGTCGCTTTGGGGGCGAGTGAAAGATTGGCGCTACGAGGTGCAGTTCCTCTCTGCACTCAATTCAGAGAGTTTCACCGCTGAGAACTTTGTGCACTACGGCAGTACAAGTCCCTACGAGTACAAGGTGGCAAACAGCTACGCCGGTGCTTTTCGTCTGGACAACTTCAGCGTCAAGGGCTTGCGACTGGGTGTGAGCGGCTATTACGGACATACGTTCCGCAACTCCATCAAGACCCCGGGAGCATCATACGACGATGTAAAGGGAGCGCTCTCCATAGCCAGTTTCGACTTTACGCTGAACCGCTGGAACTGGATTGTCCGTGGCAACATCGACTATGCCCACCTCAGCGATGCAGATGTCATTTCGGCTTATAACCAGTCGAACTGGACACATCACAAGTATCAGGACGGCAATCCGTTCAAGCACTCCAACATAGCCAGCAATGCCTTTGCCGCAGGCATAGAGGCCGGTTACGACATTGCCCGACTGCTGATGCCGAAGAGACACGATAATATCTATATCTTCGGTCGTTATGAGCATTACAACAGTGTAGCATCGGGTACGTACAAGAGTATGTACCGCTATTGTCAGAAGAACCGCTTTGCCGTGGGTTTCAACTACAAACCAGTGAAGGAGGTAATCATCAAAGGCGAATACTCATACCGCGCCTTTCAGAAACCGAACAACAACGATCTAAACGCTGACAGCCCACTCTATGTTCAACCCTACAACAATGAACCAAGCATAAGCCTGAGTGTGGCATACTGCGGATGGTTTCTTTAATTCATAATTCATAATGCATAAATCACAAATCAAAATTATCAAAAGCAAATGAAAAGAACAAAACTGATGGCAGCGATGATGGCTGCCGTAATGGGCATGATGATGGCGTCTTGCTCTGAGGATGAGGTAAACACAGAGGTGGTAAACGGTTCGCAGGAGGCACTGAATGCTGCCTGTGCGCAGTGGAAACTGGCACGAGCCGACTGGGAGAACACCGAGGCATTCCTCTTCGGTGCTGCCGACGAGTATTCCATTGACCCACACACCGACACATGGCCCGTGGATCAGGTGGCACTGGCAAACATTCTGCGCGACAATTCTATCATGGCTGACATTAATAATAAGGTGCGCACGATGAACTCCTCTGTGCTGGGTTACCACGGCATAGAGTATGTGCTGTTTCGCGAGGGACAACCCCGTCAGGTGAGCCAGATCTCTGAGTTGGAATACAACTATGTATGTGCCGTGGCACGCGACCTCTATCAGGCTACCTGCGTACTCGAGACTACATGGTCGGGAGCCACTTCGGGCGACCGTTACAACGAAACCATCGACTATCTCCGTACACACTCCTCGCTCGATGACGAAGGCGATGTGACGGGCGAGAGCCTGGCATACTTCAACTTCGGCAAGGACTTTAAGACCCCTGGCGGAACATACGACACCTCGCTCGATGCCACCATCCAGATTGTGGAGGGTGCGCGCGACATTATCTCCGAGGTAGGAGGTTCAAAGATTGGTTTGCCTTACACGGGCGAGGACAAGTCGTACATCGAGTCGCCATACGCCTACAACAGCATCATCGACTTCTACGACAACATCGTGAGCTGCCAGAATGCCCTGTATGGTGCAATGGGTGCAACCTCGCCTAATGAGAAATCGCTTATCTACTTCTGCCTGAACTCTGGCAACGAAACGCTGAAGAGCGCAGCCAAGGATGTACAGACAAAGCTCAATACTGCTCTCTCTGCCATCCATAGCATGAAGTCACCATTCGCCCTGTACTACACCGACAGCTCATGCAAGGCAGCCATCGATGCGCTCGGTGAACTCGACACTACGCTTGATGTGCTCACCCAGCATCTGGAGGCTTACCGCGACAATCAGACGGTACAGAACCAGTGTCAGGTTATCAACGAGAACTATGTGGATGCTGTGGTGGTGCCAACGTATCGCTCACTCTGCAGCAATGCTTATACGCTCTATCAGTATATTCTGAAGATTAAGGGATAAAGGCATTTACAATTTATCATTTACCATTTACAATTTTCGCACTTATGAAAAGACATAATATCGCACCATTCGCACTGGGCATGCTTCTGCTTGCATCGTGCTCAGATAAAGACAGTGAGATGTTGGGTTGGGACATTGACGATCCAACCCCCATCGACTACCCAGAGGACTATTTTGCCGGTGGACAGCTCGGTACCACCAGCGTGACGGCATCTACTGCCTACAAACAACCTACCCTTGCCGTGGAGAATGCTGGCATGGTTACCGCATTCAACGAGGGCGAATATCTTTTCGAAAGAGATTTCAACACCAACACCTCGGGCGCATTCAAGGGACTTGGTCCCGTGTATGTGCGTCCTGGTTGTCTGTATTGCCACCCTGGGTATGGTCATGGTGCACGACAGGATGTCTATAAGGCTGACCTTCACCGCAATGGCTATCTGCTCGTAGTCTATGACAAACAGACAGATGCCTACATACGAAGTGTGGCAGGTATGCCTCAGACGGGTGCAGTTAAGCCCTTCAAGGCTCCTATCGACGAAAGTCAGATTGATATCCAGTGGCTTGCCTACAACGACGAGTGGGGCAACAAGTTTGACGATGGCGAGACATACGACCTCACCTATCCCGAGGTCAGCATTCCTGCATCGGCATACTATGCTCCTGTGGTAGTGCAGCGAGGCGGACAGGATGTTGTCATTCCTGCAGAGGATGTAGCCAATGAGATCGGCGTGCGCCTTGAGTCAACCATCGGCATCTACGGCACAGGTCTTCTCGATGCCATCGACGATGATGCCATCACGGCACAGTGGAAGGCAGAGTCGCCATACGTGACGCTCAACCCTGCCATGTGGGATCAGCAGGCAGACACCTGGAAGAGTTATTACTCCAACTCGCTACAGGGCGACGGCACTAAGTATGTGCGTCGTTTCACATACGCCATGTCACGCGGTCCGCTGATGGATGCTGCCGGTGCCAACGCCATCTGGAACATCACCAACGTGACACGTCCCGACCGACGTTACCATTACCTCGACCTCGCTGGCAAGTATTATGCCGAGAAGTCATCAAAAGACCCTGAGGTACAGGCTGGTTTCGCAGAGTATATCAACCTCGTTGACCCAGACAAACAGCATCCTGAATGGCATACAGCCGATGCAGAGAACAACATCTACACCTACCTGACCAGCAAGCAACTGGAGCCGGAGATGACAGGCGAACAGTACAAGAACCTGATGATCTGGCACCGTGGTCTTGCCGTACCTGCTGCCCGCAACACCACTACTGAGGACTTCAGGGAGGGCAAGCGATTGTTCACCGAGATTGGTTGTGCCCAGTGTCACCGTCCTTCGTGGACAACTGGCGACGACAATATTCAGGATCCGAACCTTCTTTTCGCTAATGCCGACATGCCTCGTTACCCTCATCAGAAGATATGGCCTTATACCGACATGGTGCAGCATCGTCTCTTCATGAAGAATGACCTGCGCACCGGCTGGTGTCGCACCACTCCGCTCTGGGGCAGAGGCTTGGCAAAGAAATGCGGTTCGGGTACGGAACGCCTGCACGACTGTCGCGCTCGCAATGTGGTTGAAGCCATCATGTGGCATGGCTGCACCAACGAAGGCGGCAAGAGTGACGCCTACGATACTGTGAAGAAATTCCGCAATCTCAGCAAGAAGGAACGCGACCAAGTTGTATATTTCATTGAATCGATTTAAGATTTTATTAGCGATAATTCGATTACTCGATGATTCGATTGCTCGAAAATTCGAGACTCCGATTAACCGAAAAAAGCATTGTGAACAAATACAGTATCATCGTCCCATACACACTGCTCATGGTGTGTATGGGATTGGCAACAATCGTCGAACGCAGTTTCGGCACTTCGACCGCCAGCACTTGCATCTATGGTTCGTGGTGGTTCGTGGCATTGTGGAGCATACTCGCCATCGCAGGTCTCGCCTACATCATACAGCGCAAATTGTATAAGCGCTTGTGCGTCTTTGCTCTGCACCTGTCATTCGTAGGCATACTTGCCGGTGCATTGGTGACATTCCTCACGGCTCAGCGAGGTACTGTTTCGCTGCGTATGGACAAGGAAACGGCATCGTTTCTGACGGAGGAAGGTCAGGTCGAGCGCTTTCCCTTTGCCGTCACGCTCCATGACTTCCGCATCGTCAATTATCCCGGCACTGATGCTTCGATGGATTATGTCAGTACGCTATTTTGCCCTACGACAGGCGACACCATGGACGTATCAATGAACAATATCGCTACAATCGGTGGCTATCGGTTCTATCAGTCGCAGTATGACGACGATATGCAGGGATGCACCATGCTCGTCAGCTATGACCCTTGGGGTATCGGCATCACCTATACGTTCTATCTCTCCCTGCTGCTTTCGATAGTCGGCATCATTGTGACGCGATTTCGGTGTCACCTTCGCCTCTCTGCCCGTACGGCTACAATGATTATGATGCTGATAATGAGTGTGGGGACATACGCACAGGACGGTTCTGCACCTGCTGTAGCATCGAACGCGATGAATGAGGTTGCAGTCCTATACAATGGTCGTATCTGTCCGCTCAATACTGCCGCTACCGACTTTGTCACCAAACTCACAGGCAAACCTTCGTGGAATGGGTACAGTGCCGAGGAAATCTTCCTTGGTTGGATGATCTATTACGACGATTGGGAGCGTCAACCACTCGTCAAGGTCAAGTCAGCCGAGGTACAGCGCATCATCGGCATTGATGGCAGATGGGCATCGCTGCGAGACTTCTATACCTCGGACGGCAAGTACAAACTGCAAGGACCGCTTGCCGAGAACCCCGCTGACAAGAGTCTGCGCGAGGCAGACGAGAAGGTGCGTGTAGTTAGCATGTTCTATTCTGGTGAGTTCCTCAATATCTTCCCCCTCGATGGAAGTTGGTATTCCCCTGGCAGCACGTCTCTTCCACGCGACATTCCAGAACGTGAGTTCCAATTCATCAAGCACGCCATGGATCAGTGGGTGCAGGCCATACTGGACAAGGACGAAACACGCGCAAACGTCCTTGTGACGAAGATAAAAAACTACCAGCACGCGCATGCCGACATTCCTTCTACTCTGGCACTTGAAGTCATCTACAACAAAATTCTTGCACAGCGTTGGGCGGTTTACCTTTTCCTT
>JAZLIN010000046.1:0-76548 GCA_045617365.1 Prevotella sp.
TACAGGAGGCATTCGAAGCTGCCCTGCCTATCGATATGGGACAGATTCTCTCCATACCTTTCATCATCCTCGGTGGCTACTGCGCATGGAGAGGATGGAAACAGAATGAGACAGCTAACAGTTAATTCCCTTTACTGAAATTCCCCACACTCTTTCCTGCAGAGCTACATGATCTTGTGTGGGGCATTTTAGTAAGGAAATGCCAGAAGTATAGAAATTATTTTTCACTTTAACTTTTCACTTTAAACTTCTATACTCATGGCACTTCCTTACTAAACACCCCCTATCATATAACGTTTACATACCCCTAAGCAATGAAACTACTTACTAACACTCTATTCGCTGCCATGCTGACCGTATGCGGATCAGCAGCAGCACAGGAGATCAATGATGTGAACACACCGCTTCACCTCATGAAACCACAGTATGACACTCCTTACGGCAAACCGGAGGTGAAGGATGTCAAAGCCTCCCTGGACCGTGTCACCTCATGGCTCGAAGGCGCTATGCCTGCCGAGCGCGACGGAGACAAACTGAAGCAGGGACAACTGCGACTGACTTCTTATGAGATAGGTGTGCTCTACTGCGCCATGCAGGAGGCTGCCAAGACTACCGGCGATGACCGTTACTATCGTTTTGCTGCTGACCGACTCTCGCTGATAGCCGGCATAGAGTCCACCAGCATGAAGCATCTGCAGAAAGACATGAAGTTTGATGACCAGATGCGCAAGGTCTGCTTCCCTACCGCACTTGATGATGCCGGCGCCATGTGTACCGGTTTTGTGCGCTATATGCTCACCGACAAGAAGGCGAAGGCTGACAAGTACGTCATACGCATAGTGGAGCGCTACATAGACCATGTGTATAAGAAGCAGTATCGCCTCAAGGACGGCACACTGGCACGCATACGCCCACACTATAACACGGTATGGCTTGATGACATGTATATGGGCATCCCTTGCCTTGCCTGGTATGGTAAACTCACCGGCAAGACGGAATACTATGATGAGGCTGTACGCCAGATACGACTCTTCAAGGATAAGATGTGGGTACCTGCACAGGGACTCTTCCGTCACGGATGGGTGGAGGAGATGAATCCGCATCCTTTCTTCCCATGGGGCAGAGCCAACGGCTGGGCTGTCCTCACCATGTGCGAGGTGCTCGATGTGCTGCCTGCCGACCACCCTGGCCGTACGGAGATCATGCAACTGCTGCGCGACCACATCGCTGGTCTCTGCGCCGTACAGGACAAGACCGGTTTCTGGCATCAGTTGCTCAATGACAAGGACACATACCTTGAGACCTCTGCCACTGCCATCTATACCTACTGCATGGCACATGCCATCTGCGAGGGATGGATAGACCCACTGGCATACGGTGCCCAGACTCTCCTGGCATGGAATGCCGTAAGCACTCAGGTCAATGCCAAGGGACAGGTCACCAACACCTGCGTAGGCAGCGGCATGGGCTTTGATCCTGCCTTCTATGCCTACCGTCCGGTTCACGTCATGGCAGCTCACGGCTACGGCCCTGTGATATGGGCTGGTGGCGAGGTCATCCGCATGCTTAATGCCACGCATCCTAAGATGAATGACTCTGCCCTGCATTTCTACCCTACAGAGCAGAATACGGATGAACCTATATTCTCCGAACAGCGCGAGGGCGTGGAAGACGAGAAGGTGCTTTGGTAATAGAAGCCCTCTGTTGTATATTATGACTGATGCTGTTCCCCTTGTAAAGTGGCGAAGCGTCACCAGCGTGTGTAATATATTCTCTTATAGCCGATTAAAGGGTGACAGTTTAAACATATAGTGTCACCAAGGTCTTGCGGAAGTGTCACCTGTGTTATTACAGTATGGAATATGACACATATAATGACACTCTACCGACACTTCCCTGATGAAGTGTTACCGCACCAGACAGCGTAAATACAATGCCTTTTGCCCTGTAGGTGTCACTTCGTCACTTTTTATCCAAACATTTTTGGCAAGAAACCTCCAGAATTGCAAAAGGGCCCGTTTTGCAAAGTTAAAGGGCCCCTTTAACACTGCAAAAGGAGCCCTTTAACACTACAAAAGGGGCCCTTTAACATTCAATATTCGCAAAAATCAAATTATACAACATAGCCACAAAAAATATCCGAAATGACTGGCGAACAGTATTTCGGATATTTTTTCTTTATGGATTATTATCATCTGTAAGACCGCTGCACCTTTACTTCAGAGAGAAAGGTGCGGTCTTTACATATATGCGGTAGTCCTTGATGGCACCCTCTGGGTTACTCTCCATGCGTGGGAGATACTGCAGGGCAGAGATGGTGTACTCCTTGCCAAGGTCTATGATGATGTGGTGAGGGAACTGCACCCCCTTGACGGTGGACCAGAAGGTCGATTCCTGGAGGTCGTAGATCTTGTCACCGGCACGGTTGCCTGTGACGATGTCCTCAGAGTCGGCATAGGTTATCTTCCATGGCTCACGGCTCAGACGCTCACCCTTCTCGTTGAGGATATAGAGTTCTGCCACACAGGCGTACTCATTGCCCTTATGGTTGTTGAGGGCTTCCAGGCATACGTAGCGTGCCTTCTGTGCCGATGGGAAGGCTACCTCCTGCCAACCGTTGCCAGCCTTGAACTGTGCCTCTACCACGGCCTTCTCGCCATTGAGGTTAAGGGTCTCGCCATCCTTGCGGTGGATAGGAGGCTCCTGATGCTGCAGACGGTCAATGATTGGCTTGTCGAGACCTGCAAGCTTGGTGTCCTGAGGACCTACCACGTCAAATATCACGATCTCATTCTTACCCTTCTTGAGCCAGCAGCCTGGGCAGTAGAGGGTCTGCTGTGGACCAATCTCCCAGAAGCGACCCAGGGCATGTCCGTTGACATATACCAGTCCCTTGCCCCATGTGCTCATGTCGATGAAGGTATCGCCTGTCTTTGAGAGATTGAATGTGGCGCGATATACGCCGGCCTTGCGGCTGTCCTTCATCTCTGCTGTCTGTGCCTTGCCGCTGAGCAGCGAGGTATAGAATGCGTAGGTGTCTGGCACGAGGTAGGTGTTCCAGTTCTTCAGCGAACCTGTATAGTCGGTGCCATCTATCTCCATAGTGAGGTCAGCTGTGCCATCGATACCCTTGAAATCCTTGATGGCGCGACCGAAGTTGATGCGACCCATTGCCTCAACGAGGAGGGTGAGTCTAGCGCCCTTGACAGACTGCGAAGGGATGACGATGTCCTTGTCGCCCATGCGGCGGTCGAGTGTGCCGATGTACTTGTCATTGACGAATACCTGTATGTAGTCATGACCATTCTCTATGTGGAGCTTGGCAGGTTTGCTGAATGCAGGCAGTGTGGTGGTATATATCATGGATCCCCAGCCCTGGTCATACTCCTCCATGGTCTTGAGGTCGCGCGATGATGTGCCGCCGTCAGCCATGACGTTCCAGAGAGACGCATACTCCGTGGTCTTGAACTCTGGTATGGTGATGATAGGGAGTGGCTTTGGTGCTGCTGGCAGTTTCTCCTTGGAGAATCCCTGAAGCATGTCACGTAGTTCATAGAACTTTGGTGTGGCCTGTCCGTACTCATTGATAGGTGCATCATAGTCGTAGCTGGTAACGTCAGGAGCAAAGCCTGGAGAATTGGCACCAGCCCAGTGACCGAACGAAGTGCCGCCGTGGGTCATGTAGAGGGAGAAGGAGATATTCTTCTCCAGCATCTCCTTGAGGCCTGCGACCATGCTCTTCGAAGAGCGTGTCTCATGCTTGCCGCCCCACTTGTCAAACCATCCTGACCAGAACTCTGAGCACATCAGCGGTGCCTCCGGACGTACCTCCTTGAGTTTGCGGAACTGGTCATCGATATTGGCGCCAGTACCGAAGTTCATGGTCCATACGAGGTCATCGAGACCGTTGTTGAGGAAGTTACTTGACCAGTCGCACTGGAAGAGTGCCACCTTGTCGAAACCTACCGAACGGAGACAGTCGCGTATCTCGCTCACGTATGGTTTGTTCTTACCGTAGGAACCGTACTCGTTCTCTACCTGCACCATAATGATTGGTCCGCCATTCTGTATGGTAAGCGGAGCCAACTGCTTGCCTACCTCTGTCTCGAATATCTTCACGCGTTCCATGAAGTATGGGTCCTGCTCGCGAAGGCGGATATCCTTCTTCTTGAGAAGCCACCATGGCAGGCCGCCCATCTCCCACTCTGCACATACGTATGGTCCGGGACGTACGATGACATACATGCCGTTCTTCTGTGCCAGACGGCAGAACTGTGCCACGTCATTGTTGCCTGACCAGTCAAACTGTCCTTCCTTCTGCTCGTGTATGTTCCAGAAGATATAGATGCAGATGGTGTTCATGCCAAGTGCCTTGCACATCTTTATACGATGCTCCCAGTATGCCTGCGGGATACGTGGATAGTGTATCTCGGCAGCCTTCACCACGAAAGGTTTGCCGTTGAGCATGAATGCTCCCTTGCCTGCCTCGAACGTGCCGCCTTTCTCTGCCGCTGTCATGCTTGCAGGCACTGTAAGTAATAATGCCAGTAATAAGGTTAATAGATTCTTCATAATGCTAATGAGTATAATAAGTTACTGTTTTAATTTTACGCAAACCATATTTTTTTTTTTGAACACGAATGGCACGAATGACACGAATTTCCTATGTCACGCTGAGATTCGTTAGATTCGAGAGATTCGTGTTCGTCCAAAAACACTTATATCACGTTTTTTCTTTTGAACACGAATGGCACGAATGGCACGAATTTATTTTTGAACCATAGATTCGTTAGATTCGAGAGATTCGTGTTCGCTATAACACCTTACGCTCCCATTCCAATCCTTTGGAGTTGCCAAAGTTGATAAGGAGTCCTAACTTATAACCGGTGGCATGTAGATAATTATAAACTTGTGAGCGATGAGAATCGTCAAGTATGCTTACAGCCTTGAGTTCAATTATAATTTTGTCGTAACACAAAATATCTGGTTTATATGTCTGCTTAAGGGTAACATCTCCATAGTGTATCTGCAGTTCCTTTTGAGATTCGAAGGGAATGTTTCTTTTACGCAGTTCTAGTTCTAAGGCTTCTTGATAGACGGCTTCTAGAAAGCCATGCCCCAAGGTGTTGTATACCTGCAGAGCTGCTCCGATGACATCATATGACTCTTGTTTATAAACTATCATTCTTTTATAACACTTATATCATGTTTTTTCTTTTGAACACGAATGGCACGAATAACACGAATTTCCTATGTCACGCTGAAATTCGAGAGATTCGTGTTCGCTTGAAACACTTATGTATTTTTTTCTGAACACGAATAGCACGAATGACACGAATTTATTCTTGAACAGCAGATTCGTTAGATTCGTGTTCGTCCAAAAACACTTATATCACGTTTCTTCCTTGGAGCACGATTTGCACGAATGACACGAATTATTCTTGAACCGTAGATTCGTTAAATTCGAGAGATTCGTGTTCGTCCAAAAACACTTATATCACGTTTCTTCTTTTGAACACGAATTTATTTTTGAACCTTAGATTCGTTAGATTCGAGAGATTCGTGTTCGCTCAAAAACTCTATTTCGTGTTTGACCAATCAGGGGTGTTACAGGTCTATGTGGGATACCTCTACCTCTTCGTGAAGGAAGAGGGAGGCACACTCCTTGAATCTCTCTGGCGACTCAGTGGTGTAGTATCTCACCGTGCCGCCGGTGCTGCAGCGATCTGACATGTCAGTATGACGATGGAGATAGTCCTGCAGAGATGCCGCCACATACTCACCCTGGGACACTATCCTTATGCCTTCCGGCACCGCCTTGCGAACGGCATTCATAAGGAGCGGATAGTGCGTACATCCAAGTATGATAGTGTCTATCAGCGGATCCTTCTCCATGAGCTGCGTGATGCGTTTGCGCACAAAGTATTCAGCTCCTTCACTCTCCGCCTCACCAGCCTCTACGATGGCTGCCCATAGCGGACATGCCTGACCGGTGACGGTGATGTCTGGGTGAAACTTGGCTATCTCAAGCGTGTAGCTCTCAGAACGCACCGTACCTTCGGTGGCTACGATTCCGACATGGCGCGACTTGGTGAGGTTGCCTATTATCTCCACCGTAGGGCGTATGACACCCAATACTCGCAGTTTGGGGTCTGTGAGGTCATTCTGCTGTATGGTACGCAGAGCCTTTGCCGATGCCGTGTTACACCCCAGTATGACAAGATTGCATCCCAGCGAGAAGAGACGCATCACTGCCTGACGCGTAAATTCATATACCACGTCGAAGGAGCGCGGGCCGTACGGTGCACGCGCATTGTCGCCGAGGTATATGAAGTCGCGCTCAGGCAGTTGCTTTCTCAGCTGCTGAAGGATGGTAAGACCACCATATCCGGAATCGAACACGCCGATAGGTCCTTTGTGCATAGTGTTACTTAGCCTTTTCTATGATTTTGGTAGTCACATCCTCAGAGAGTGTGGCATCGATGTATGGGCATGCCTCACTGTCCGTATTGAGTATCACGAGGTATGCTCCCTGCATGCCGATGGCACGTATGGCATTATTGAGTTTGGTCTTTACAGGAGCCATGAAATCCTTCTCTGCCTGCTTGAGGAGTCGCTCTGACTCCTTACGGAACTCATCGTTGCGCTTGAGTAGGTCCTGCAGATCTGCCTGACGCTTCTGGCGGATAGCCTCAGCGAGTTTGGACTGCTGGTCGAGGAAGAGTTCGTACTTCTCATTGAATTCGTCTTCTGCAGCCTTTAGTTCCTCTGCATACTGCTTGCGGAGTTTATCTACATTGTCAATGGCAAACTTATAGTCGGGCATGGACTGCAGTACTTCCTGATATGAAAAATAACCAATCTTCGCTTGCTGCGCTACAGCAGTAGCGAAGCAAGCGAAGAATAGGGTTATTGTGAAGAGCAATTTCTTCATAATAAGTTGTTATGTAAGTGTGAGTTTACTTCAGTTTGTTAATCTCTGCCTTTACGTCAGCAGTAACATCCTTTGAGCCTGTGCCGATGTAGATAGCAGCACCTACCTCGAAGATGTATGTATATTGACCAGCCTTGCCTACGTTCTGGATGGCAGTCATGATTTTCTGCTGGATAGGACCCATCTTCTCCTGCTGCTGCTTCTGGAACTCCTGCTGGTTCATCTGTGCAGTCTGCTGGATCTTGGCATACATCTCCTGGAGAGACTTCTCTGCCTCTTCCTGAGCAGTCTTGTTCATTGTAGCCTTGTTCTTGTCATAGTCCTCAGCCTTGCGCTGGAGTTCGTCCTGCATAGCCTTGAGGTCATTCTCATACTGCTGTGCGATAGCCTGGAGTTCACCGTTGACCTTTGTAAGTTCTGGGAGGCTCTGCATGATAGCCTGTGTGTCAACGTGTCCGAATTTCTGTGCATTAGCACTGACAGTCATAGCGAGTGCTGCTACGAGTGCGATAATAACTTTTTTCATTTTCTTCTTTTTTTTATATTTGTTTTAATTCTTAATTCCTAATTTCTAATTAGTATCCCAGTTTCTGGAGCACCTCATTGGAGATGTCTATCTTTGGCGAAGCGAAGATGATGCCATTGTCTGAGGCACGGTCAAGTACTAGTTGGTAACCGTGGAGCTCGGATATTTCCTTTACGGCATTGTATATCTCGTCTTGTATAGGCGACATAAGGCTCTCACGCTTCTTGAAGAGTTCACCCTCCGGTCCGAAGTATTTCTTCTTGAGGTCAGCGGCCTCTTTCTCTTTCTGCATGATAGCTTCCTGCTTAGCCTGCTTCTGCTCCTGCGAGAGGAAGACCACCTCATTCTGGTAGTTCTTATACATGGTGGCCGCCTCGGTATTGAGTGCCTCCACCTCTGCCTGCCATCTCTTGCTCACCTGTGCGAGCTGTTCGTTGGCACGCTCGTATGCAGGTATGCTCTTGAGGATATACTCCATATCTATGAGCGCATATTTCTGCGCATTGGCAGCAACTGCTGCTATAGCCATAACGGCGAGTAATAAGATCTTTTTCATTTGCTTCTTTCGTTTTATATGTTTAACGAGTGCAAAGGTATTACATTTTCCTTATCCTGCAACGGAGAAACTCCTACGGGCGCAGGGGAAAACCCTAATTTAGAGACCCCACCCCAGCCCTCCATGTGAGGGAGGGAGAAGGCTTCGCTCCACAAACTATCCAGACTCCCTCCCTCACAGGGTTTCTTTCCCCCGATAACGGGGGAATCGAAGGGGGTATAAAGACGATTGAGGGTCGGGGTGGGTCTCTTTTAGAACTCCTGTCCGAGGATGAAGTGGAAATTGCTGCCACCCTTTGCTCCGAATGTACCGTCGTAGAAAGGACCGGTCTTGTCGAAACCGTATGCCCAGTCTATACCCATCAGACCTACCATAGGGAGATAGATGCGGACACCGAAACCGGCTGAGCGCTTCAGATCAAACGGATTGAACTTTCTGGTCTCTGACCATGCATTACCTGCCTCAACGAATCCAAGTCCATAGATGGTGGTATTGCCAAGGAGGAATG
This sequence comes from Prevotella sp., assembly GCA_045617365.1. Taxonomy (GTDB): domain Bacteria; phylum Bacteroidota; class Bacteroidia; order Bacteroidales; family Bacteroidaceae; genus Prevotella. Next base: position 8,525 of record JAZLIN010000046.1, read on the forward strand.
GATAGCGCAACTCAACAGAGAAACGGTCGTAGGCATAGCCCGAACTGCCGTAAGGGGTCAGCGAACCATTCTCATAACCACGAAGACCTATGGTCTCCTCGGCATAGCTGCTGGAATATCCCGACATACCGTCACCACCCATGTAGAATGTTTCGAAAGGTGACTTCTTGTTCTTATTGTATGCACCCAGGATACCAAGTTCGGCGCGAGTCATGAGCACGAAACACTTCTGACCACTGCTGAGGGCGGTATATGTCCTTGACTTGAACTTCCACTTATGGTACTCAATCCATCTGTACTTCTCCTGCTGCTCAGCACTGAAATTAGCCGAGGCACGGTCAAGAGCGAGTGAAGCATAGTCCTTGCCATCGAATGCTGACCATGGTGGAGTGATGGATACTGATGCCTCAAACTGTGAACCGTGGCGTGGGAAGAGCTGGTTGTCGGTAGAGGTACGCGAGAGCGAGATACCGAGGTTGAGGTTGTTACAGTTACCGTTGTTTACGAGGAAGTAACTCCAGTTCTTAAGTATGTAGCGGGTGTAAGAGAGATTGAGTGACAACACGAAGTAGTCATCCGGCCAACGGAGTCGCTTACCCCATCCCAAAGATCCTCCGAGGAGCTGCACATACTTGTCTGGGTCGAGATAGTTCTCATAGTTGTTATAGTAACCGTTGTATGAACCATAGCCATAGTTATAGTACATGGCACTGTTCATCCAGCTGGAGTTGTAGTAGTTGGAGTTTACGTCCGTCTGCTTAGAGTAGAACACGCCTACGCTGAACTGTATAGGACGCTTGCCGCCAAACCATGCAGTAGAGTAAGATACGTTGTATGACTGGTAGTATGTACCGTTGGTCTGTGCGCTGATACCCAACTGCTCACCGTCGCCGATAGGCATGATGCCGCGGTGCTCCTTATTCTTATTGAAGAGGTTAGCCATTGAGAAGTTGTTGAGCTTCAGACCTATCTTACCTATTACACCTGTCTGTCCCCAACCCAGTGAGAACTCAATCTGGTCGTTGGATTTCTGCTCGAGGTCCCAGTTGATATCCACGGTACCATCTTCCACGTTAGGCTTCACGTCAGGATTGACCTTCTCCTGGTCAAAGTGTCCCATGGATGCTATCTCACGAGCCGAACGCATAAGAGCGTCCTTAGAGAAGAGGTCACCAGGCTTGGTGCGCAACTCACGTCTTACGACCTTCTCATAGAGTCGGTCATTACCAGTGATGCGAACACGCGAGATATGTGCCTGAGGTCCTTCACGTATGCGCATCTCCAGATCGATGCTATCGCCCACTACGTTTACCTCCACGGGCTGTAAGTCATAAAAGAGGTAACCGTTGTTCCAGTAAGCATTACCCACAGCATCGTCGTCTTCCTTTAGTCGCTTGTTGAGTAACTTCTGGTTATAGACATCGCCTGACTTCATGACGAGAGTCTTGGCGAGGTCGCGTGTATTATATACTGTATTACCTACCCATGATATATTCCTCAGATAGTATTTCTGTCCCTCATAGACCTTGAGATATACATTGACATGGCTTTCGTCAAAGTCATATACAGAGTCTGCTATGATGGTGGCATCACGGAAACCCAGTTCGTTGTATTTCTCTATGAGTCCTGTCTTAGCCTCCTCAAAGCGCTCAGGTGTAAACTTCTTTGCCTTGAAGATATTCTGCAGTTTGTTGACCTCATTGAGTTTCTTAAGAGCACCACCCTTGATGAGTCCACCCTTTATTTCCTTGGTTGAGAGTTGATCGTTACCCTCGATGAAGATGTTCTTCACCTTGGTCTTGAGTTTTTTGTCAATGATGACATCGAGTATGACATGATTTTTCTCTGCCACGTCATCACGCTGGCGTATGGTCACCTCAGCATTATTGTAACCCTTACCCTCAAAGTATTTCTCTGCGAGAATCTTGGCACGTGATATCATATTAGGCGTAATCTGCGACCCCTTCAAGAGTCCCAGTTTCTGCTCCATATCCTCACGTTCGCTCTTCTTCTTGAGTCCCACATAGTTTATGTTACTTACCCTTGGACGTGTCTTGAGATATATATGCAGATAGACAGAGTCAGCCACGATGGAGTCAGCAGCTATCTTAACGTCAGAGAAGAGTCCATGCTTCCAGTATTTCTTTATGGCTTCTGTTATCTCATTACCTGGTATGCTGACAGTCTGTCCTACAGAGAGTCCGGAGATACCAGTGAGCATATAGTCCTCATATCCTTCCACACCACTTACAGCGATGCCTGCGATGGTGTACATAGCCACCTCGGAGGTATATGATATCTCAGGGTTTACGATTTTGTCCTGTGCCTTGACGCTGCCTGCTGCCAGGAGCAGGGCTAAGGCTACGGATAAAGATTTCAATAATGTCATATATGTTTGTTTTCTTCTTTTCTTCGTATTGTGTTTTACGGGGGGCCGGTCTTTACGGTCTTTCCGGACTTTACGGATTTGCCGGGCTCTCCGAATTTGCCGGATTCTCCGGAATCTCCGTGCAACCGATAAACTACTTTATGGCAACGGCTTCCTCTGCCTCTACCTGTGCCTCAGTCTTGCCAAATCGGCGCTGTTTGCTCTGATAGTATTCCACAGCCTTGAGCAGTTCGTCATTATTGAAGTCCGGCCAATATACTGGTGTGAAGTACAGTTCCGAATATGCTATCTGCCACAGCAGGAAATTGGAGATGCGCAGTTCGCCGCCTGTTCTGATGAGCAGGTCTGGGTCTGGCTGAAAACTTGAATTAAGGTGTGTGCTGATAGTATCCTCCGTGATATCCTCAGCATTGAGTCTGCCTTCCTTCACCTCGCGTGCTATCTGCTGCACGGCATCTGTCAGTTCCCAACGTGAAGAATAGCTGATAGCCACCGTCACGACCATGCGGTCGTGCGATGCAGTGTGCTGCTCCATCCATTCCAATTTCTCGAGCACATCTTTTGGCAGACGCGAACGGTCACCTATCACGCACATACGAACATTGTGCTTGTCAAAGAGTTCCTCGGTGAGATGTGTGAGCACAAGTCCCATGAGTGCTGCCACCTCATCATCAGGGCGACTCCAGTTCTCAGTAGAGAAGGCATAGAGTGTAAGATACTTCACTCCGAGGCGCACTGCGTCTGCAGTAATACGCTTGAGGGTTTCTGCTCCCTCGATATGTCCGGCAGTGCGTACCTTGCCACGCTCAGTGGCCCAACGACCGTTGCCATCCATGATGATGGCTATATGCTGTGGTATTCGGTTTTTATCTATCATTTTAATTTTTACTTTTTCTGTTTTAACGTTGTATTGGCAGTTTCTCTTACTTAGCCTTTTCTATCCGCAATACTCCCCCCTAGGGGGAGACTGAGGGGGCCTGAGCCTACCTATCCTTCATACAGGTCGGACACTTGGCTGAGAAACTGTATGTAAGTCCCACGGTCAGTGTGGAATAGCAGTCCGTATTCTTAAACAAGCCATCACTCTTCAGGCGATATGGATCCTGCACACCGTCGAGTTGGTCTGACATGGAGAAATGCATCTGCCAGTCCACGGAGAGATTGGTACGGTCACCTATCCTGTACTTCATGCCAAAGCCAAGGGGTAAATTCGCTGCCACCGTTCCCTTCGTCATACTATGAGGATTGGTGAGCGAAGCATAGTCCCATGTGCCGCCGCTGCAGTTGGCGTATGTAATGCCTAGTCCGAGTGAGAGGAATGGCACGAGCCTCTTGGCACCGCGGTATTCATGTCCTGTGCCGTAAGGCATGAAGTTGTATTCATATGTGGCGGAAACATCCACCAGTGCATTGGAGAAGGAGTACCCTTCGTTAACGAGGTCCGGATATACTGTATCTATATTACGCATATCACCTTTCAGCCGCGTGTACATACCTGAGAATCTCACAGCCGAACGGGGATTGAGCACACGACGGAATATGACGGCACCCGTGGGTTGCATATTCTTCGTAATGCTGCTGCTGAAATCTCCCTGATAAGCTGTCAGCCCCAGTCCAGCACCTATTTCCATACGGTATTCCACATCGTCCTGTGCCATTGCCGCCATCACTGACATGACAAGGGCTGCAAACAAGATTGATACCTTATATATATATACGCGCATGCGAATTTACTTACTGAAACACCTTCTGGTCAACATCCCATGTCTCACTGTTCTTTCTTCCACGTATTATGACGCATGCGTCAGTACCGTTTCTTCTCTGCGAACTGATGATATAGAAATACCCCTTTCCGTCAGAAACAATGCTGGATGTCTTGATAGTACAGCCCTGATAGAAATTAACAGGGAGATTCATGGTCTCTGTGGTATGCCATGTCAGACCCTTGTCGGAAGAAAAGAACACCTGCTTGTATGGTTTGATATTCGAGTCATTGCAAGCACCTCCTACAGCGAGTATGCCTCCTGCGTAAGGAGTAGCAGAGAGGTTGAGCATATTATGCAGGCGCTTACCCACATTATGCTCAGAGAATGGAGTGTACATCCACTGCTGTGGATCTGCTGCATCCACGTATTTATTCCATATCATGGCATCACCCACGCTTGCATCACTGCTCTTGCCTATCACGGTTATTACACCTACCCCATTGTAGGTTGGCTGTGATGCTACCACCGCACTGATGTCGCTGGCAGGAAGTTTGCCTGCCTCACTGTCGGAGATATTCTCAGATTGCCATGTAGCGCCTTTGTCCTGTGATACCATGAAGGCATTGTCGGTATCAGTGGCATACAGTTCTTTGTTGCAACCGCCGATGATGGTCTTCAGACGAGAATCTGTAGCGACCTCTGTCCATGCGCTGCCATTGGCAGTGGAATAGAGTTTGCCGCCATTGAGCAGATAGAGTGCACCGTCATACGCCGCCATGCTGCAGCCTTCTGTCAGCGTCACGCCGGCAGGAGCCTCCACCGTAGCCCAGTCTGTGCAATCAGTAGCATTCATCATGCTGACTGTGCCATTGGCCGAACCAAGGAGATATATCTTTTCATTGAAGAGGACTGTCTTCATCGCAGTAAACTGCGATATCTCTGCAGCCATATTTGCCTGTACGTTATCCCAAGAGAAGGAGTCGGCTGGCTCTGGCTGCACAGTGATATGCACATTATAGTCACGCAGAATCTTTCCGTCGTTTGACATAACACGGAACTCACGATCTTTTGAAAGGTCAACGGAGTCAGATGCGCTATAGAGCGTATAGGTATCATCAGCCGTAAGGTTCTTTATAAACACAACACCGCCGTTTACAGTATTTACTGTAACGAGCACCTTGGACAAGTCTGTACCATATATCAATGGTTCAGAACTATATATTCTGTTATTGTTCTGATCTATTATTATAGGGTGACTGTAGGCAGAATAAGAGTACGCCTTGGTATCACCATAAGGGGTACATTTCACCGTACCGAGTCTGAATGTGGTGATAGCTGCGTCATTATATGTCACTATTTCAGTATCATCTTTCAGGCACGAAGTCAACATACTCACAGATGCAAGTATTACGGTGAAGTTTGTTTTGTTTAAAGTCATATAAAAAACATGTAATTTCGAAATCAACTGCAAATTTACACAGAAAATCCCAAAAAACATTCGTTTTTCGGTAATTATTACATTATTTATTGATTAGACGGGTATTTTTTAACTTATGTTATTATTTCATCTTTCGTCAATCAACCAATCAGCAGCATTTTTCCAATCGACCTAGTATTGGACTCCTCCTTACCAAACATCATCATACCCACACCCTATATAGCAGAACCACAATACCAAGAAGAGGCATACCGGGATGATGAAATCCCAGTATGCCTCCTTCTATCTACGACCCTCTAAGGGGTATTTTACTGCATCTGTGAATACAGATTAGATAAGACCTGCGCCAGCCTTGAACTTTGCAACCTTCTTAGCAGCAATAGTAATCTTCTCCTTAGTAGCAGGATTGATACCCTGACGCTCTGGACGCTCAGTTACGCTGAATGTACCGAAACCGATAAGCTGTACTGACTCACCAGCCTCGAGTGCTTCCTTGATTGATGCAAGTGTAGCCTCAAGTGCCTCCTTGCCCTGTGCCTGAGAAAGTCCTGACTTCTCTGCAATCTTCTTTACAAGTTCTGTCTTGTTCATAATTTTTGTTGGGTTTAAATTAGTTTCTATTAAGTATTTCTGGATGCAAAGTTAAGTAAAAACATTTGAAGTACAAACTATTTCGTTAAAAAAAAAATTAAAAACCTATAAAAAAGACCTATTTTGCTAATATTTTTGATGTTTTGTCCCTCTTTTTTAGTAATTTTGCGAAAGATTTATTCAGAAACACATACAACGAAATGAGAGAAATTCCAAGAATTACCAAAAATCTGTTAATCATCAACGTGATATGCTTTCTGGCAAATTTTGTTTTCGCCAGACGTGGCATGGACCTCAATGCCATCTTCGGACTGCATTTTTTCCTTGCTTCTGATTTCAGACTGTATCAGTTGGTGACATACCTCTTCATGCACGCCTCATGGACGCATCTATTCTTTAATATGTTCGCCCTGTGGATGTTTGGTGGTGTCATAGAGCGCACCTTCGGCGAGAAGCGCTTCATCATCTACTACCTGGTCTGCGGACTAGGCGCCGCACTGTGCCAGGAGGTATCGCAGTTCTTTAATATATACTCCATGATAGCTGGTCAGGGAGCCACTATCTCTGATATGCTCTACCTTTCGTCCGCTGACCGCATGGCGCTCAATGTCTTTACCACGGTGGGTGCCTCTGGTGCCATCTACGGCATCCTCCTTGCATTCGGTGTGACATTCCCTGAAGAACGTATGTTCATATTCCCTCTGCCTATCCCTATCAAGGCAAAGTGGTTCGTCATGGGTTATGCTGCCATCGAACTGTTTGAGAGCATGAGCAATAGTAACGACGACGTTGCCCACATAGCGCATCTAGGTGGTATGCTCTTCGGTTTCCTCCTCATAAAATACTGGAAAAACACCAGTTCGCAGTTTAACGGATGGGACGGCTACGAGGTCAAGGATAAGTCTGCCACCATACTGGGCAGAATAAGAAAATGGCTGCATCTGGACAGAGACAATGATGTCAATGACGACCTGCACTACGGTCAGCAGAATAAAACCACCTCTCACAATACCGACTGGGAGTACAACGAGCGCAAGAAGAAACAGGAGGCTGAGATAGATGCCATACTCGACAAAATCCGCAAATCGGGCTACGGTTCGCTGACGGAAGAAGAGAAGAAGAAACTCTTCGATGCGAAGAAATAGTTGTTTGGCCGCTTTAAACAACCAAACAACGTTCCTTGCGGTTTTCGCAAGACCCCCAATAAAACAAACAAAACAGTGAACATAAAGAGACGATACCTCCCCATCACCGCATTTTGCGTAATCAGCACCATTGCCCTATGGGTAACGGGCTATAGCGACATGCTCAACCCCACATCATGGGGCTATGCATCTTTGTTGGGCTATGCCTTCCCCGCAGCATTGGTCTGCGTATTGTGCAGCATCGTACTGTGCGTATTCTTCCGCAAACGACTACTGGTGATACCTTTCATCGGACTGCTCGGAGCCTACGGCCCTGTGACGCTCTACTTCCCTATCAGCACAGAGGGCGAAGTGCCAGAAGATGCCATTCAGGTGCTGTCATACAACACCTACAACTGGGGACGCGGCTATCCACACCAGAATGAGGAAGCTCCCGAAGAGGTTATGCAGTATGCAGTCAATACCGGAGCCGATATCGTTTGCTTTCAGGAGGCATACGCCATAGAACCTGTCAAGGAAAAGATACAGCGCATCATGTATCCCGCCTATAAGTATCATGATACCATACTCTATAAGCATGGTGCGGCGGTAACCTTATTCAGTAAATTCCCAATCACAAGAAAGGAGCGCATTGCCTACGAAACGATAGGTAATGTGTCGGGCGCTTTCTGGCTCAATATCAAGGGCAAGGAGGTCATCGTAATCAACAACCACCTGGAGACGATGGGATTCTCCGTGGAGGATCGCGAGGCTTTCAGCGAGATGGTGCACGGCAACAGCAAGAAGGAGGAGATGAAATCTACGTCGAAGACTATATTCGGCAAGATACTAGACGCCACCAAGAAGCGTTCCCACCAGGCTGACGCAGTTGCCACATTCATAAGAAGGCATCAGAGCAGCACCATGATAGTCTGCGGTGACTTCAACGATATACCTAACTCCTACACACACAACGCTATCATCAAGGCGGGACATCTGGAGGACGGCGTCACATTCGACCTCACCGACTGCTATCAGAAGAAGGGGTTCGGCCCCGGATACTCCTTCAGTAAATTCGGCATGAAAGTGCGCATAGACAACATCATCTGCTCACCTGATATCACTCCTCACAAATGCTTCGTGGACAATGAGGTCACCCTCAGTGACCACTACCCTATCAGGTGCTGGATGACGCTGGACTGAAATAGAAAAACTATCAACTACTTAAACAATGAAAAATATTATCTCTACTATCAAAAGGCATGCGCGTAAGACCGTTACCTTATCACTCCTCGCACTGTTGCCATGCAACAGCATGATGGCACAGAATCCGTATCTGCCGCTATGGGAATACATCCCTGACGGTGAGCCATACGTCTTTGAAGACCCTGACAAACCAGGCGAATACCGCGTGTATATATACGGTTCGCATGACTCACTGATCAAGGAATACTGCGGCCGAGAACAAGTGGTGTGGTCGGCATCCGTCAATGACCTAACCAACTGGCGCTATGACGGCGTGATATTCGAATCCATCATGGGCCCAGACGGCAGACCGCTCAATGCTGACGGCAAGGGCGATGTGCTCTACGCTCCCGACGTGGCAGTAAAGACGGGCAAGAACGGCAAAAAGGAGTATTACCTCTACCCTAACAACCAGGCTGGCGGACGCAACGGCATGGTGGCTAAGAGCGACCGACCTGACGGTCCGTTCAAGGTGATCAACTGGACTCCGGGTAATCCGACACGCAACGATGGTGTGCTGGAGTTTGACCCAGCCGTATTCGTGGATGACGACGGCAGAGTATATGGATACTGGGGATTCGAGCACTCTTACTGTGCAGAGTTTGACCCTAACACCATGGCTACGGTCAAGCCTGGCACGGAGATAAAACAGAACATGATATCGGGTCGCTACGACGATGGCATATTCAGTTTCTTCGAGGCCAGTTCCATGAGAAAGATTGGTAACAAATACGTATTCATCTACAGCCGTTTCACCAAGGACGGCGAAAGCGGACTCCCTACCAGCAACTACAACCTGGCATACGCATACAGCGACAGTCCGATGGGACCATTCACATACGGCGGCACAATCATAGACGCTCGCGCCATTGCCAAGGATGCCAACGGCAAGACGTACCCTACGGCAGCACCTGACGGCAACACCCACGGCAGCATCTGCCAGATCAACGGACAGTGGTACGTATTCTATCACAGACAGTGCGGACTGGACGAATACTCACGACAGGCCATGGTAGCCCCTATCACCGTCTCCGTGGAGAAGAAGGAGGGCGGCAAGGTAATCATCTCCGAGGCAGAATACACCTCCGAAGGATTCTGCACCGAGGGCCTCAACCCTCTGCACCGCACCGCAGCCGGATGGGCATGCTACTACACCAGCAGCCCTGCACCATCATCACACGACTGGCCTAAGTTCTCCTACCCAGGTTCGTACGTCAAGGCATCACGCATAGATAATCCCGCATACCAAGCGCCATACAGCCTCAAAGAGCCTATATGCCCTGTAATAAACAATACCGCGGGTTCTACCGTTGGCTACAAATATTTCAACATGTCAAAGCTAGACAAGAAGCATTCATACTCTCTCGCCCTCAACATCAAGCCTGAGGGCATCGCCGGCACAATCAAGGTGCTGATCGGTGCGCCTACAGAGCAGGAAGGTGCCGCAGTGATAGGCACGCTCTCCCTCACCGGCAAGGAGTCTCAGGAGGCAACCACCTTTGCCATCCCTCTCAATGGATGGCAGTCAAAAACCGGCAAGCAGCCTCTCTTCTTCGTCTTCGACTCTGCCACCCCTGGCAAGTCCCTCTGCGAGATGTATGACTTTATTATAGTTCCCTAATCTCGAACTCTAACAACTTTGATAAAACAAGAGTAATCAGGCACATAAATGATAGGTCCCAGAGCATGCGCATGCCCTGGGACCTAATATTTTATAAATATGTAATAATGTACTTATTACTGTGGCTGCTTGCCGATGTATGCGAGGATACCACCGTCAACGTAGAGTACGTGACCGTTTACGGCATCAGAAGCCTTTGATGCAAGGAATACTGCTGGGCCACCGAGCTCTGATGGGTCGAGCCAACGACCTGCTGGAGTCTTAGCGCAGATGAATGAGTCGAATGGATGACGGCTGCCATCTGCCTGACGCTCACGGAGAGGTGCTGTCTGTGGAGTAGCGATGTAGCCAGGGCCGATACCGTTACACTGGATGTTGTACTCACCATACTCAGAACAGATGTTGCGTGTGAGCATCTTGAGACCACCCTTGGCTGCTGCGTATGCAGATACTGTCTCACGACCGAGCTCAGACATCATAGAGCAGATGTTGATGATCTTACCCTCCTTACGCTCCATCATCTCAGGGAGAACTGCTGCAGAGCAGATGTATGGTGCTACGAGGTCGATGTCGATAACCTGCTGGAACTCGCTGCGCTTCATCTCGTGCATTGGGATACGCTTGATGATACCTGCGTTGTTAACGAGGATGTCAATCTGACCTACCTCTGCATGAATCTTCTCTACGAGTGCCTTTACGCCTTCCTCGTCTGTTACGTCGCATACATAGCCCTTTACGTTCTCGATGCCTGCTTCCTTATAGTTAGCGAGACCCTTCTCAAGAGCTGCCTCGTTGATATCATTGAAGATGATTGTCTTTACGCCTGCAGCAACGAAAGCCTTAGCAATGTTGAAACCGATACCGTAAGATGCACCTGTGATCCAGGCGTTCTTTCCTTCGAGGGAGAAATCCTTTAAGCTTGTCATAGTTGTTGATTTTTAGTTAATTATAATATTAGTAATGTTCTTGTTTATTTACTATTTACTACTTACGATTTATTCTTTTATTTTTTATTGTATTATTCCTGCGGGATGACGATTATAAACGTATTGCCTTACCGAATGAAATAATTAAATATTTAAATTGTCAAATAAATAGTAAATAGTAAATAGCTAAATCGTAGATGAATTAGTCCTTGATGTACTCAGAGAAATCAGTGAGGTGCATATCGCCCTTACGACGGAGAGTGTCGTGCATAGCGAAAGCACATGGCAGATTGTGGTGTGTGTGACCGCCTGTAGCTATCTTCACATACTCGCGGAGGATAGGACGATAGTCTGGGTGTGCACAGTTCTCGATGATAGCATTGGCGCGCTCCATTGGGTTCTTGCCACGGAGGTCAGCGATACCCTGCTCAGTGATGATGACGTTGACGTCGTGCTCTGAGTGATCCTGATGGCTCACGAATGGTACGATAGACGAGATGAGACCGCCCTTGGCTGTAGAGGCACAGGTGAAGATAGAGATGTATGCGTTGCGCTCGAAGTCGCCCGAACCACCGATACCGTTCATCATCTTTGTACCAGAGATGTGTGTAGAGTTTGCGTTACCGAAGATATCTACCTCGATGGCTGTATTGATAGCGATGAGTCCGAGTCGGCGGATTACCTCTGGGTTATTGCTTATCTCTGTAGGACGGATCACGAGGCGGTTGGCAAACTGGTCGATGTTGTCATATACCTGCTTGAGGCACTCGTTGTCAACGGTGAGGGAACATGTAGAAGCCTCCTTGACACGGCCTTCGAGCATCATGTCAACGATAGCGTTCTGCAGTACCTCTGTGTAGATGTTGAAGTCAGGGATGTTCTTGTCCTTACCTACTGCGCTGAGGATAGCGTTGGCAGTGGTACCTACACCACTCTGCATTGGGAGGAAGGTAGAAGGGATAATGCCGCGCTTCATATCGTTGAGCAGGAACTGCGCTACGTTGGCACCGATCTGGTCTGTGATAGGGTCTGTACCCTTGAAAGCACGAGCCTCATCAGGGATGTTGCACTCTACCACGCCTACTACCTTGCTCTTCTCTATCTCGAGATATGGCTTGCCGATGCGGTCGCCTACCTTTGTGATCATGATTGGCTCACGGTAAGGAGGATCGAGAGGCTGATATACGTCATGCAGCTGACCTACGCCCTCGCTGTGGAACGAGTTGAGCTCGATGATGATCTTCTCTGCGAGCTTTGCCACTGTAGGAGAGATGCCGCCTGCTGCTGTAAGGAATACACGGTACTTGTCACCTGCATCCTCAATCTTACATACCTCGATGATACCCCAGTTTACAGGACCGAAGAAGCCATAGCGAAGCTCCTGTGCCATGTGGGAGAGATGGAGGTCGTTGTAAGAAATCTCATTCTTGTTAACACGGGTACGGAACTCAGAGTTTGTGGTATAAGGAGCGCGGAACTTGATAGCTCCTGCTGCTGCGAGTTCTCCGTCGGTGCTCTGACCTGTAGAGGCACCAGTGAAGAGGCTCACCTGAAATTCGTTACCCTTCTCGTGCTCGGCAATCGCAATCTTTGCGAGTTCCCTTGTTACTGCCTTTGGTGCTCCGGCTGGTGTAAATCCACTGAGTCCGAGAGAGTCACCATTCTTAATCATAGACGCTGCTTCAAGCGCGGTGATTGTTGTGTACATGTTCCTTTATACTTATAATAATAATACGTTTTAGTTGCAAAATTACACAAAAATCTTGAAAATGTGCAATGTTTTACGAACTTTTTTATTAATAAGCCTAAATTTCTGCCTATTAGTTTCATTTAGGAATAAAATTAAGAGGGAAATTTGGCAGTTTCAAGGAATTTTGCTAACTTTGCACCTTAATTAATACGTGTGGGAAAGACACGTTCCCCCCCGAAAAACTATACTTAGTTTATGGAAGAAAAAGACACCAAAGCACTCCAGGCAGAGATACGTCAGTTGTGCAAAGAGAAGAATGCCGTAATTCTGGCTCATTATTATACTACGGGCGACATACAGGAATGTGCTGACTTCGTAGGCGACTCACTTGCCCTTGCTCGCAAGGCTGCACAGACAGACGCTGACATCATCGTGATGTGCGGCGTGCACTTCATGGCAGAGACGTGTAAGCTCCTTTCTCCAGAGAAGAAGGTGCTGGCACCCGACCTTGAAGCCGGTTGCTCGCTGGCTGACTCATGCAATGCAGACGACCTTCGCAAGTGGAAGGAGGAGCATCCAGGTTACCTCGTGGTGCAGTATGTCAATACCACGGCTGCCACAAAGGCTCTGACAGACGTAGTAGTAACTTCGGGCAATGCGAAGAAGGTAGTGGACCAGTTGCCTAAGGATGCCAAGATTCTCTTCGGTCCTGACTATAACCTGGGTTCGTACATCAACAGCGTCACGGGTCGCAGCATGGAATTGTGGAACGGCGGTTGCCATGTGCATGAGCGTTTCTCCGTTGATGCCATCGCTGCATTGAAGAAGGAGAATCCTGAGGCTACCGTCATGGCGCATCTGGAGTGTAAGGCTCCTGTACTGGCTATGGCTGAGGTGAAGGGCAGCACGGCTGACATGCTGAAGTATGCACAGAGTCATGACCCTCAGACTTACATCGTGGCTACGGAGGCTGGCATAATGCACGAACTGGAGCGCACCTGTCCTGAGTGTACATTCATTCCTGTGCCACCAGAGGTTAGCGAAGGCGGTGTAGGTTGTCAGTGCAACGAATGCCAGTACATGAAACTCAACACTCTCGTGAAGCTCCGCGACTGTCTGAAGAACGAGGCACCGGTGGTGGACGTAAATCCTGCCATTGCCAAGGATGCAGTGAAACCTATCAACAAGATGCTGGAGCTTAGTTAGTTCATAGTTATTCGCAAGCTCATCAAGCTTCGCAAGTCATAGTTCACAGTTCATAGTTATTCGCAAGCTCATCAAGCTTCGCAAGTCACAGTTCATAGTTATGCCAGCTACATTAAAACTGAATTATTCGCAGATATACAAGCTTGCCACACAGCTTTCTCTGAAAGACATTGAAAGACTGAGTCGCGAACTTGCTTCCGTTTATGAGAAAGCAAGAGTCAATTCACGTCCTTACACAGTAGAGGAGGTGAACAGACGGGCGATTAAATCTTTGGAGGACATCAAAGAAGGTAGAACTCAAGACGCAGAAGCACTGCTCAACAAAATGGATAACATCCACCCATGGCTATGCGAATAAAGACAACTGAAGAGTTCGATAAGGCATACGAATTTATCTTTACATGCTCTCAGGATTTTTATTCACAGAGTATCCTTAAGGGATTAAGAAATTCCCTAAAAAACAAATTAAAGATACTGAATAACAATCCTTTGATCGGAGGCATCGAACCTTCATTGGAAAATACAGGGATAGAATTCCGAAGAATTGTCATAAGACCCTATTTCAAGGTTATATACATTGTGTATGATGACTGCATATATCTGACGGACATTTGGGATACCCGACGTGATCCAAGTTTATTAAGTAAAAATTACAACTAAAAAATATAAATGGAACAAACACTATTAATATATAACACCCTCACTCGAAAGAAGGAGGCATTCAAGTCTATCAACCCTGGACACGTGGGCATGTACGTCTGCGGACCTACCGTTTATGGTGACGCACATCTGGGACATGCGCGTCCTGCCATCACATTCGACATCGTGTTCCGATATCTGCAGCACCTGGGATATAAGGTGCGCTATGTGCGTAACATCACTGACGTGGGTCACCTGGAGCACGATGCTGACGAGGGTGAGGACAAGATTGCGAAGAAAGCTCGCCTGGAACAGTTGGAACCAATGGAGATAGCACAGTTCTACACACGCCGCTTCAACAGCGCCATGGAGAAACTCAACGTACTTCCTCCTTCTATCGAACCACACGCTACCGGTCATATCATAGAGCAGCAACAGCTCGTACAGCAGATTCTTGACAACGGATATGCTTACGTAAGCAACGGTTCGGTGTATTTCGACATTGAGAAATACAACAACGACTTTAAGTACGGCATACTCTCAGGCCGTACCCTTGAGAATATCAAGGATGCCAGCCGCGACACCCTCGCTGGTGTAGGCGAGAAGAAAAACCAGGCTGACTTCGCCCTCTGGAAGAAGGCACAGCCTGAGCATATCATGAAGTGGCCTTGGCAGGAGGGCGACAATGCCCAGTACTCTACCGACGGCACAAAGCCTGAGACCGGTTTCCCAGGATGGCACTGCGAATGCACCGCCATGGGTCGCAAATACCTCGGTGAGGAGTTTGACATACACGGTGGCGGCATGGACCTCGTATTCCCTCACCATGAGTGTGAGATAGCACAGGCACAGGCTTCGATGGGTCATCAGGCTGTACGCTACTGGATGCACAATAACATGATCACCATCAACGGCCAGAAGATGGGTAAGTCATACAACAACTTCATCACCCTGGACCAGTTCTTCAAGGGTGAGCACGAGTTGCTGACCAAGGCATTCTCGCCTATGACCATCCGCTTCTTCATCCTCTCGGCCCACTACCGCGGCACCGTTGACTTCTCTTCTGAGGCTCTCGAAGCTGCTGAAAAGGGTTTTGCCCGCCTCATGCAGGGTCTCAAGGACATCAAGCGCATACAGCCTGCCAAGGGTTCGTCGCCAGAGATAGAGAAATACGTCAAGGAACTGCCACAGAAACTCTATGACGCCATGAACGATGACCTGCAGACTCCTATCGTCATCTCTGAACTCTTCGAGGCTTGCCACCAGGTCAACCTCCTCGTTGACCACAAGGCGAAGATAAGTGCTGCCGACCTGGAGAAACTCGCTGAGACTATGCGTCTCTTCACCATCGACATTCTCGGTCTCACCAATGCCACCGGCGGTGCATCGTCAGAGAAGGACAAGGCTCTCGACACCGTTATGCAGATGGTACTTGAGATGCGTGCCAAGGCGAAGGCTGAAAAAGACTGGGCTACCAGCGACAAAATCCGCGATGACCTCTCCGCTGCCGGCATCATCGTAAAAGATACTCCTGACGGAGCGGTGTGGGAAGTGTAGGTTAGTTCATAGTTCACAGTTCATAGTTCATAGTTTTCTGTTCACTGTCTATTGTTTTTCATTTTTATGAAAAAAAGTATCATAATGGATAAAGCCAAAGGGTTTGCCATAAGGATAATAAGACTATATAAATTTTTGACAATAACGTCTGAACAGAAAGAATATGTACTTTCAAAGCAAGTACTACGCAGTGGTACAAGCATTGGGGCCAATGTAAAGGAAGCACTCAGAGGACAAAGCAGAGCTGACTTCAGAGCCAAAATGAATGTCGCACTGAAGGAAGCTGGTGAAACCGAATATTGGCTTGAACTTCTCTATGAATCACAGTATATAACAAAGGAACAATTCGACTCAATAATAACAGACAATATAGAAATAATAAAACTTCTAACAAGCATAGTAAAGAGTACGGAAAACATCCAACGGAGTAACCGCACGGAGAAACTATGAACTATGACTTGCGAAGCTTGATGAGCTATGCGAATAACTATGAACTGTGAACTATTTGAGATTATGGCACCAGTGGGCTCTCGCGAGTCATTGGCTGCCGCTATCAATGCCGGGGCAGATTCTATCTACTTCGGCATTGAGAAACTTAATATGCGTGCTCACTCTGCCAGCACATTTACTATTGCTGACCTGAAAGAGATTGCCGCTACATGCAGCGAGCACGGCATAAAGACGTACCTCACCGTAAACACTATAATATATGGTGAGGACATAGAACAGATGCACGAGATCATCGACGCTGCCAAGGAGGCAAACATCTCTGCTGTCATAGCCAGCGATGTGGCGGTGATGATGTACTGTCAGAAAGTGGGACAGGAGGTGCATCTATCCACGCAGCTTAATATCTCCAATATCGAGGCTCTGCGATTCTATGCACAGTTTGCTGATGTCGTGGTATTGGCACGCGAACTGCGCATGGACCAGGTGAAGGCTATCCACGAGCAGGCAGTGGCAGAGAATATCTGCGGCCCTTCCGGTCAGCCTATACGCATAGAGATGTTCTGCCACGGCGCATTGTGCATGGCTATCTCCGGCAAGTGCTACCTCTCTCTGCACAATGCCAACCGCTCTGCCAACCGTGGCGAGTGCGTACAGATATGCCGCAGGGGATATAAGGCGGAGGCTTACGAAAGTAGTGCCGTATATAACGCTACGGATGTGGAGACCGGCAACGAACTCCTTATCGACAACAAATACATCATGTCGCCAAAGGACCTGAAGACCATCCGCTTTATTGACAAGATGATGGATGCCGGCGTACGCGTATTCAAGATTGAGGGACGCGCACGCGGTGCTGAGTATGTTGACACCGTGGTACGCTGCTACCGCGAGGCCATCAACGCCGTACTCCACGACCAAGCCGCAGCTGAAGCTGCGACAGCAGCTTCCGTCACCGTTCTTGGCAACTCGGTTGCCAAGCTCTTCACCGAAGAGGCAAAGGACGCCTGGGACGAACGCCTCTCACGTGTCTTTAACCGCGGATTCTGGGATGGCTACTATCAGGGACAGACTCTCGGCGAATGGAACGACTCATACGGTTCCAAGGCTACGGAAAAGAAAGTATATGCCGCAAAGGTAATAAAATACTTCTCCAAGATTGGCGTAGCAGAATTTCAGGTGGAGGCACACGACATCAAGGTAGGCGATAAACTCCTCATCACAGGTCCTACCACAGGAGCCATGTACCTTGACTGCAACGAGATACGCTATGACCTCAAACCTGTAGAGACAGCAGAAAAGGGACAGCGCATCAGCATCGCCGTACCTGACAAGGTGCGCCCTAACGACAAACTATTCATTCTCGAACAAATAAACAATTAACCTGATGAAAAAGATATTCATGTCTATAGCTGCACTCCTCACCACAGCAGGAGCAATGGCGCAGTATAATAATCCGAAACTGGCAAATAAACTGGCTGCCTATCTCAATGACAATGCAGAACAGATAGCAGCAACAGCACAGCCAGCCAAGGCCAAGACCAACGGAACAGCACCTATGCAAATCCTTGCCGTGGATACCACAGAGGTAAAGAAGGCTGCCGACTTTGAATTCAATGCTGACGGCAGTATAAAGACCATAGGTGCCATAGTAACTCTCAAGGAAGGTTGCTCATGCCCTGAGGCGGCTCTTAAGGCTATGGGTATCTCATTTGACATCATCAGTCAAAGCATCGTGACGATGCGCATTCCGGCAGAATACCTTGACCGTGTCTGCGCACTTGAAGAGGTAAAGCTGGTAGAGGTATCTGGCGTAGCAAAGGAATGTTCCAACATGGCACGTTCCAGCGTCTTTGTGGAAGACGTTCTCCAAGGCACCAACCTCTCTACCCCCTATACAGGAAAAGGCATCATGGTGGGAGTCATCGACTCAGGCATAGATTTCAATCACCCTGCCTTCAAAGACCCTGCCACCGGCAAGACACGTATCGTGGAGGCTATAACCTTCGAGGGTGGTACACTAAAGAAGCGCACCTCTGAGGAGGACATAGCCAAACTCACCGCCGGTACTAAATCTACAAGCCACGGCACACACACCAGTAACCTCGCGGCAGGCAGTCAGGTGGATGGCAACGGCATGAACGGTATGGCGCCTGAGGCTGACCTCATTCTCTGCGACCTCGGAGACTCCAAATACGAGAACCAAATGCTCCAGGCCATCAGAGAAATCATCAGTTTTGCGGAGAAGGAAGGCAAACCGGTAGTTATCAACCTCAGCCTTGGCGTCGCTCCTATGAATTTCCTTACCACCAACAACAATAACGTTGCCACCGCACTCAAGGAAATCACTGACAACGGCACCAAGAAAGGACAGATAATAGTAATCTCCAGTGGCAACAATGCTGCTCAGACCACCAGCGTCATCAATACTCTCGGAGAACCTAACATGTTGGGATATAACCTCATGACCATACTTAACGGTTCGTCTGTCATGTATGACAACAAGTACAACGTCGTTGCATACAACAACGGCATTGACGGTTTCTTCTACGCTGATGACGACAAGAGCTTCACCGTGGATTATATGGTAGTCAATGTAAAGACCGGCGAACTGTTCTCTCTGTCGGAAAAACCTCTCTATTCTACCGGTAACACCAAACTGTCACAGCTCACCACATCATCAAGCAAGGACACAGCGACTCAGCGTTTCTACCGCAATATTTCCAAGACTGGATCATACCTGTTCCACGAACCTGATCTGGCTCTGGCCCTCTGTATCAAGGGCAATGAGGGTCAGACTATCCGCATGATGAACAGCAGTTATTCATTCATTGGTAATGAGACATACCCTACACTCACAGTATTCACCGAGGGAACACGTGACATCAGCATCAACCCGTATGTTATAACCGATGGCGTGATATCTGTAGGTTCATACAATGACCGCTACCGCTTCACCGGTTTCAACGGCACCGAGTACAAGACTCACAGCTACAGCACACGATATCCGGAAAAATCCATCAGCTATTTCTCTGGCTATGCCGTGGATGACTACAACATCGCTCACCCTGATGTTGTGGCACCAGGAGCATTCATCTGTTCTGCTGCCAACATCTACGATACCAACTATTTCACTGATTTCGAACTCAAAGCCACATCGACTGTAGATGGTTCGCAGCGCAACATTGACTATTACGTCACCAACTACACCAAACCAGCCGATGGCGAATCACTGCCATACGCTTACGTTCAACTCACTGGCACTTCACAGTCCAGCCCTATCGTAGCAGGTATCGTAGCCCTGTGGCTTCAGGCTAACCCAGAACTCACCGTTGCTGATATAAAGGATGTTATCAAGGCCACCAGTATCAACGACGAGTATACCACCAATGCTTCCCTCATCCCTTCAAGGAACACAGTGCAGGCAGGCAACGGTAAAATTAACGCCTACGAAGGCCTGAAGTATATCCTCGGCGAGGACACATACATAGCCAACGCCGGCATCAACGAGGCCTTCACTACCGAAAAATCATCATACAACTATAATATCCTCGGACAGCGCGTTAATAACAATACTACCGGTATCATAATAAGAAACGGTAGGAAGTATGTAAAGTAAAAGCCCCCTCCCAGCCTCCCCAAGCTGGGGGAGGAGATAATACTCGAACAATCGAACCACCGAATTATCGAAAACATCAATCGATAATTCGAAAAATCGATTAACCGAATCATCGAAAAATAAAACACAATAAAATGCAGATAAACGACATACAAGACGAAGTAATTGCAGAATTCGCAGATTTTGACGACTGGATGGACAAATACCAACTGCTCATAGACCTGGGCAGCGAACAAGAACCACTCGCTGACGAGTATAAGACAGAACAAAACCTCATTGATGGATGCCAAAGCCGTGTATGGGTGCAGTGCGATCCCCAGTCTGACGGTACTCTCGTCTTTACTGCTGAGAGTGATGCACTCATTGTCAAGGGTATCATAGCACTGCTAATACGCGTACTCTCCAACCATACCCCACAGGAGATACTTGATGCCAACCTTTACTTCATAGAGGAGATAGGACTCAAGGAACACCTCTCTCCTACACGTTCCAATGGACTTCTTGCTATGGTAAAACGTATCAAAGCATACGCATTGGCATACAACAATCAATAAATCCTTTCAATGACAGATATATCACGTCTATATAAAAACCCTAAGTTACAGAATACACTCAAGGAGTTGGATGAGCACGAGTTGTATGTACTCGCATGCTACACCTTGTTTAATACTCAAGGAACCAAAAGCGCTTCTTCCATAAATGCATTACGACAGTTATTGGATAAGTCCGTGGATATCAAGAAAACATTGACACGTCTCAACAGACTCAAACTCTTCGTTACCACAGACTATAACTGGCGCAATGACACCTATGACTATGCCATCAATGATAGTTACATCATATCCGTAATGGCATACCTCTATACGGAGCAGAAAGACATCGTCAGCAGACTGTTAGACAAGGTTAACAATCTCTCCCCTACTCCATTGCAGAAATTGCTCTGGAGCTACATCATAAATGATGGCAATGTATTACCGGAACTTTACAACAAGGTTGCGGTCGATGATTATATAGACGTTTTCTCTGAGATCATAGCAGAACCTTTCTTCCTTGAACTCTTACAAAATTTCTCCCTGGATAACCTATACGACCTCAGCGAGGCCTTCCTGGTGGATGTCATTGAACAACACCGTCTGATAGACACTGCACAGATACGTCTGCTCATGACGCAGGGCAAGAAGCGTTCGGCTACTGTCATCGCAAAACAGGAACGCATGATATGCCTGTGCGACCTGTACGATTTTTTGGCCTATGGCAAGATGCCATCGCAATTATATGCCAACAACAAGAACCATTGCATCATTGCAGCCATTCATGAGACCTATCGTGGAAATCTTAAACAAGCATACGAACACTTCAAGAATGCCGTAAAACTTAACAATAAAAGCACTAACACATATTACTATTACACTTCCAATCTGAGTTACCTGCCGTTGGACATCACCAACTACTTCATGGTTCTCACCAGTTTCCTGTACAATTCGGATGAGAGTCTGAAGAAATGTCACACCATCAATAAGGTCAGCGACAGGGAATATACCCGTTCTGCCAAACGACTGTACGGCGTAATCCTGTCAGGAAAGGAAAACAACGAACTCATCCGTACCTTCAATAATGATATAGACTCTACGCACATTACCGAGAACCTGATAATACGTTTGCTCCTGCACTACATAGGCAGCTGCATACCAGAATCATTGGTAAGTATTACCCCTGACTGGCTCATTCTTAAACATGAAATGAGAGCCTACATCCCTCTATCCAAAGAAGATGAAGAGGCATGTGACAAAACTTTCGGACCTAAGCCGCTACTGTCAAACATATACCGCAAGAAAGAGTGGGAAAACGTACTGGAGGAACTGATGGGCAGGTCTTCAGCCAATACCAACAAAAGCCGCTCCGTACGCTATACCTATGTACTCCGTGATATAAACTCCAATTATGTAAAGCTACGCCAACAGACTATTCTGAAAAATGGCAAATGGGGCGCAGGAAAGGAAGTAAGCATCTCGACCTTCTGTAGTGAAGGCTATCCGGAAATGTCACGCGCAGATCATCGTATAGCCAATCGCATCAAGAATACACACACTTACTCCTCCTATGATGCTAATATCTATGACATACTGGCCGAATACGATGATTCCGTAATATTACAGGTAGGACAATACGCCCCCTTTACAGACGTAGAGGTAACGGAAGAGACACCATACCTCACCATGGCAAGGACAAAGGACGGATTCGACATACTGAGCAACGTTCCTGTCACATCCGTCAACCAGGGCATCATCATCACACACCGCGGCGCAGCAAGCATCAACTTCATACGCCTCACCGAAGGACAGAAGACTTACTACTCACGCCTCCTCTCACTGGGACATTTCCCTCTGGAGGCAGAAGATACCCTGAGAGAGTTTCTCAAGGGGCTGGGTGAGAAGGTATTCGAAGACGGTAGCAGGATGGAGGTCAACAGCGACCTTATCGAGGGTGGCAGCACTCTACAGACCATCGATGGCAATCCTTCGCTCATCATGCAGATGAGACCTGAGGACAGGGAGTCATATGCCGTCTCTCTCTTCTGCCGACCTCTGGAAGGCGGAAAGATACGTTGCACTCCTGGTGATGGCAACGAGATTATTGTTGATGCCAACACTACCGACAGATACCGCATCAAGAGAAATCTTAAAAAGGAAAGGGAGAATCTTGACCACTTCATCAATAGCCTCGTTGAAACGGGCGTCGATGAAGTTGCCATGCTCACTGGTGGCACTATGACTATAGTGCCTGCCTTTGACCTCCTGCCTATCATTGAGTATGCTCAGCAGAACACCGACCACATCACATGCGAATGGCCTGAGGGATCAGAGATGCGCATCAAGACCAAGGCCAGCAGCAGTTCATGGAACGGTTCTATCAAGAAGAATGAGAACGGATGGTTTGAGATCGAGGGTTCCATAGAACTGGATCAGGAAAAGGTTATCTCCATGGCTCAGCTCATGGATCTCATTGGCCAGTCAAGGGGACGTTTCATCAAACTCGGCGACGGCGAATTCCTGGCACTCAGCGACAAACTACATAAGCAGCTCAATCAGCTCTATGCCGTAGCATCACGCTCTCACGGCAAACTGCAGATGTCTCCATTCTCTGCTGCCCTCATAGGCAATGACATGCTGCAGGGCGAACTCATTCTGGAGGAGGATGAGGAACTGAAAGCCATACGCAAGAACATAGCACAGTCCAGCAAATACAAACCAGCAGTTCCTGCCACTCTCAATGCCACCCTGCGTAACTATCAGCAGACGGGCTATCAGTGGATGGCACGACTTAATAAATGGGGCGCTGGTGCCCTCCTTGCTGACGATATGGGTCTCGGTAAGACCATACAGACCATCACGCTCCTTCTGGCTAATGCTGACAAGGGACCATCACTCGTACTCGCCCCTGCATCGGTAGCACCTAACTGGAAGACAGAGTTTGAGAAGTTTGCTCCGTCGCTAAATATCCACATGCTCAACTTTGCAGAAGACCGCAAGGAGACTATAGGGAATGCCAAGGCTGGCGATGTAGTTGTCTCCACCTACGGACTCCTGCTCAGCGTGAAGGATGACATCATTGTCAAGCAGTGGACTACGATATGCCTTGACGAGGCTCACATAGTAAAGAACCGTGGTGCAAAGACCTCTGCCGTGGCCATGCAGCTGAAGAGCGATAATCGCATCATGCTCACAGGTACTCCGGTACAGAATCACCTCGGCGAACTGTGGAATCTCTTCCAGTTCGTAAACCCAGGACTCCTGGGATCATTCGAGGACTTCAACCGCCGCTTCATCATCCCTATCGAGCAGAACAAGGACAAAGACACACAGAAACTCCTTGACCGCCTCGTCAAGCCATTCATGCTCAGACGCACCAAGGAGAAGGTGGCAAAGGAACTGCCCGAGAAGCAGGAGATATACCAGCACGTAGAGTGCACCGAGGAGGAACAGCTCATCTACGAGGCTCTTCGCCAGAAGGCAGAGGCTCTTCTCTTGGCTGAGGGCAGCAACAAAGTTTCCATGAACACTCTCGCAGAGATTACTCGCCTGCGACAGTGCGCCTGCGACATACGCCTCATAGAAGAGGGACGCAAGGGGGGACTGGACAACAATGGTTCTAAGATCAATGCCCTCGTAGAACTCCTCTCTACCATCGTTGAGGGCGAAGGTCATGCCCTTGTCTTCTCACAGTTCACATCATACCTCTCGCTCATCAAGCAGGCACTTGACAAAGAGAAAATACCATATCTTTATATAGATGGTTCGGTAAACATCAAGCAGCGCACAAAGCTTGTCAATGAGTTTCAGGAGGGCAAGACACCTGTCTTCCTCATCTCCCTCAAGGCTGGCGGACTAGGTCTCAATCTCACCCGTGCCAACTACGTCATCCACATGGATCCATGGTGGAATCCTGCCATAGAGGCGCAGGCAACCGACCGTGCGCACCGCATAGGCCAGAAGAATGCCGTCACCGTATATCACCTCATAGCCGAAGGCACCATAGAGGAGAAGATACAGCGTCTGCACGAGCGCAAACAGGCTCTCGTGGAGAATATCCTCGACAGCACCGACATGAGCCATAAGCTCACCGGTCAGGAACTCCTGGAAATGGTCAGCGGGATGTAAGGTAGAGTTTTACAGCAAGTCTCCTCCCCCTTTTTGGGGAGGAGGCTGAGTGGGGCCTTTCCTTACAATTACCTACATCTATGTTTCATATACGCATCTACGGGCGTATATATTTTGGTTATTTGAATAAAAAGCAGTACCTTTGCAGCGCAATTTCTAAAAAATCTCAAAAACCAAAACAATGTTTAATTTCAAATTAATCTTATCACTCATACTACTGTTAGCAAGTAGTACCGTATCGTGGGCTTACAAGAAGAGCAGCGTGAACATCCTCGTTGACGGTAAGACACGAAACATCGTATTGTTTACCCCCAATGTCATTACCGAAAACATGCCTCTCATGATTGTTACCCACGGCATGAATCAAAGTCCGGAGGTACAGTATGGCGGTGACCGTATGTATGAACTCATAGACAAGGAGAAATTCATCATAGCCTACCTGCGCAGCAATGGTACCATGTGGGACACCGGAGGTACAGGCGACCAGCACTTCGTAGAGCAGACCATAGGCGAGATGTACGCGCAGTATAAGATCGACGCTCACAGGGTATATTGGAGCGGATTCTCCATGGGTTCTATGCTGATGTACCACTGCATGCACAACATGACCAAGAAAATCGCAGCCTTTGCACCATGCAGCGGCATACAGTTCTCTGAGCAGCCATGGAATAAGGTAAAGGGTCCTATCAACCTCATACACTGCCATGCCAAGGACGACAGCGTATTCAAAATATCACAGTATGACATCAACGCCTATGTGAAGAATATGGCTACCGTCAATGGCAAGAACACCTACAAGAAGACCACTAACTATACTCCATTCACCGGTGCTACTCCTGGCGACAAGGAGGAATGGACCAATGAGGCTGGTTACAAGGTAGTGCTCTTCATGTATCAGTGGGGTGATCATAATCCTTCCAACAATAATGCGAAGATACTGTGGGACTTCTGCAAGAATATACGACTCGAGAACATAGACCCTATACCTGAACCAGAGAAACCATCCAACTACACCGTCAGCAAGACTGACGAGGTAAATATCTCTGCTGCCAGTCTCAACGGTAAGGTGCTCTTTCCTACAGATGCCGACTGCACATCCATACTCTACTGCAACAGTGGCAATGACTCTCCACAGAATGTGGCAAACGGTACGCTTAATTCCATTGGTGCCAACGAATACTGCTGGCTGAAGTTCAATAAGGTTACTAATGCCCAGACATCTGTCACAGGCAATCTGTACACCATACAGATCACAAACAAGAACGGTGAGGCATACAGTATATGGAGCAACAACGGTTATCTCAACACTCCTCCTGGCACATGGTGTCTGTTTGCTCTCGGCATAAAGGACCAGTATGGTGAGGATGCCAAGAACTACGGTCTATGGAAGGTGGACTATGAGGAGGGCAATGGATACACCATACAGAATGTAGGTGCCATGGAGGCTAATGGCAACTCATGGCTCTCCCCTGCCTTCGGTACTCCCCAGGCTGATAAAATGTACGTGAAACTATTCAGCAAACTCACCAAGATTACCGATGCCCCTACAGGCATAGAGTTAAAGGAAAGCGCCATACACAAATCGTCAGACATCTATGACCTCATGGGCCAGCGTGCCACCCGTCTCCACCCAGGATCGGTATATATACAGAATGGAAAGAAATTCATAGCAAAGTAGCAGTTCCCTATAATATGAACCACAAAATCTAATTAATTTCTTTCGTTTGTACAGGTCAACTCGTTACTTGTAGTCGCAGTGCTGGTAACTACTCAGTTAACCACCTGGGGCCTTCCCACGAGCGAAACAAAGAATAACAAATATTATTTTAAACAACGAATTACACGAAAGACACGGAAGACACGGATTTTTTTTCTTTTCCGTGAAATTCGTGAAATTCGTCGTTTTAAAAGACAACTCGCGATGTTGTTATATAGGAGCACCCTATGAAATAAACCAAAAATTACCAGTGCTTATCCAAAAATTTTAGGTTCTATTAATTCGTAAATTCGAGTGGAAGTCGTTCCGTTAGATTCAATCTTTCGGAATCAGTCACTCATCAGAGGACTTCGGCTGTCGATAGCGTTCGTTTATCCACTCATTGACATGTTGTTTTTGACGATTTGACACATATGGGTACAGTTATCCCTTGCAAGTGATAAACTGTGGATGAAAGTTGACAATCTGTACACATCTGAATATGTTATATACGAGGTTGGTCAGAGCATTGGCTGCTTTAGCTCGCATCATTCCGATGCTGGGTACGACTTTTTAATGAAACAATAAAGTAAATCTCTAATTATTAACAATTTAATTTATAGAATATCCCTTAAGTAACTTTCTAATAACTCCTGTTTCATTTTTAAGGATTCTTGTATGTGATTGTCGAAGGCAACATATAATTTTGGTCAAAATGGAAAAAGCGGAAACCACGATCATCATATAAATGACAAATCGTTATATCCTTACCTTTTTCGAAAACAAAAATCATATCAATACTGAGAAAATCTACCTTTCCAAGTTCATAGCCATAGTGTTTCCATATGAGTGTCTGTATGAGTTTATCATTAATACATTCATCAAAATATATCTCTATAAGTCCAGGAGTCAAGCATCCTTTCTTATAGTTTCTGACAAGTTCCCAATTATCACAAAAGGGCCCGTTTTGCAAAGTTAAAGTGCCCCTTCAACACTGCTAAAGGGGCACTTTAACACTGCTAAAGGGGCACTTTAACATTTGGATAAAAAGTGACTTCCATACTGTAATAATGCAGGTGACACTTCCGCAACACCTTGGTGACACTATATGTCTAAATTGTCACCCTTTAATCGGCTGTAGGACTATATATTACACACACTGGTATCACTTCGTCAAAAAAAATAACTTATAACATTTTTGCAGACAAAATAAAATATGATATAGAAACAAATACGCGCCCGCTCAGCCCAACGTGTAGGGATGTTCAATCAACTTGAGCTTGCGAAAGTTGAATAGTGTTATTTCACGCCGTTTACTTGGTATGTGTTTTCGCCTTTTCTTATTATGATATTGCCATCTTCAAGGTATTTTCCGTCGTGCAGGCGATGTGGTGTCTCCCCTACTCCATCTATGGCGGTGGTAGGCTCTGGTTCGCCTGTAATATCGGCCTTGTAGATCTTCTGATATGACTTCAGATTGGTGAGGTACATGAAGAGCACATTCTGCGTGAAACCATTCTTCTGATACTTATAAGTGTAGGTTTTCTTGCCATCGGCAGTAGTGATGGTGGCTGCCATGGTAACCTTTCCGCTGCGATATGTCACATCCATGATGACAAACGCACCATTCATATCATTGAGGAATGTGGACCAGTTGAAGTTATTGGTGCAGTCAGCATCACTCCTTGATACATTCTCCCAGGCATCGTTGCGAAGGATGATGTTGCTGCTAGGAGAACTGAGCGAAGACTTAACGATGAGCATCCAACTGTCATAGTTATACTTCCTATCGGTGAAGTTCTCAAACTCATAGTGCAGTGACTGACCATTCTCCACTGTCATGAGTGCAGAGCGTGACTCATCATACTCTGAGGTACAGTCTTCACTGCCCACTATCTCTATAGGTTCGTGTACGAGCTGAGCATCCTGCGCCTTGAGATAAGCATCTATGATGTCAGCAGACTTATCCTCGCTGAGTGTACTGTCGTTATATGCCTGGAGTATATCCTTTACAGCCTCCTCGTAGTAACTGAGACCCGCCTCGTCAAGTTGCTTTGCCTTCTGCAGATAGTCCTGATAGGTGTCATATACCGCCTTATACACCTCTATGGAGTTTTTGGCGCTGTCAATAGCCTGATTGAGCGGTGCCAGCATAGGGACTACCTCCTCGTCCATCATGAGTCCATATCCCGTCGTTGAGCCTATAGCAGCCGAGAGCACATTCTGTACATCCTTATTCATATAACCTGTCACGAGTTCGCGTGCCAGTTTGAGTCGGCCCTGCATCTGTTCCTTGATGGTGAGAGAGTCCAACTGCGTGATGCGGTTTGACTTGCAGACGTACCAGTTGCCACCCATCTTTATATTGCGCAGACCATACTCTATGATACCGTCGGTGGTGGTAATCTCAAAGGAGTGTGGATATTCGGTAGGCACACAACCAGTCTGGTTAATGACGTTGATGTCCTGGAACTGTTCATTGCAATATGCCTGTGCTATCTTGCTGCCGTAATTGGCACCGAAGAACATCATATTGGCTGTGGCATAGAACTCAACCTTGTAACGTCCTGGCTGCAGTCCCTCTATACGCTGGTATATCACTCTGCCTGCATCGTATGATGAGGTGGTATATACATCGGCAGCCCCTTCATAGTCGGTAGGTCCCTCACCCTGTTCGCATATCCATGTGTCAGGGATAACATTTGACATATCCTTAGGGAAGACAGGTGGAATGTAATCGCCAGTTCTTACTATATATACATAGTCCATTCCTGCAGACTGGTTAGTCTTGTCCGCCGTAGCATTTCTTCCCGAGATACCTATCTCAGTCTCTTCGGTAAGGTTGAATGTCATCAACTTGATACCTGTGGCAGTCGTCATGGAAAATTCGGTGCTTACGATGATGTTTTTCTCTATGTCCGGATTTGACATGTCTCGCAGGAATATACCACGATCTCCGCGCTCTACGAGATAGGCATAGAATGTATATTTACCTGCTGGCAGTTTGCAGAGGTAAGCCGTCTTGCCACCCAGTACATGACCGAAGTTACCGTTAGAGTACTGTCCGCTTTCCTTTGCGCCAGGAGTGATATCCTCCATCTCAGTATATGCTCTGATGTCGCGCTCATACTCAGTGTATTTCAGATTGACGGTAGTATCACAGTGAACCTGTATGCCATAGTTACTGACAGTCTTGATATAGTTTCTGCCTCCATTGAGCAGGAAGTGCGGGAAATAGACTTCCTTTACTATGCCTTCATACTCTTCACCTTCATGCAGTGTGACTATAAGATTGTCGTTTTCATCTACAGCATTGACTGTATAGTTGTATTTACGTAGATGTCCTACGGTATATTCTATGGTTATATTGAATGCTGATACTTTCTGCTCGCGTCCGGTATTGGTATAGGCAGCAAATGCCACGTTGCTTTCCCCATTCTTATAGATTTCTCTTATTATTTCCGTAATGTCACATACCTGCTTTGTCGTGGCGGTAGAAGTACTGTAGGAAAGATCTGCCACCTTAGTAGCCTGGAGAGTGGAGTTATTATCGCTGTTCCACGTAGCGATGGAGAAATCCACTCCAGGGTTGATGTTAGCCACAGCCAACTGTGAATTACGTCCATCCACGGTACAGATGGAGTTGAATGTGAATGTGGCCTTGGTGATAGTGACATCAGCCGGTATAGCTCCTATGTCGAACTTACTGAATACTACGCATGATCCACCGTAGTTGGTCAGCTGATCTGTAAAAGCCCCATTGCTTATGGTAGAGAAGTTCGTGGTCCATGAGGTGGCTGTAGGATCATACATTTCCGTATCAGCATAATCACCTTTTTGTATTTTTGTCACAATGGTAGGCGTAATGTTTATCTCATCTGCCATGCCGACAGTGCTGAGACACATCATAGCCAGAAGTGACATTATATGCTTTTTCATTTCCTTTCTCTGTTTTTCAAGTTTTTTCCTTTATGAGGATAATTCCTCATGGTTTCAGTATATGTAAAGGGATAGATTATTGCCCTTTATACTTATTTAATTTTGCAAATATATTAATTTTTAATGATATTACCAAATTTTTTTTATTAAAACTTCTACTACCCTCGTAATATAGTATCAATTATTCTCATCCTATGAGTTTCACGCGATATTCCTGCGGGGTGAATCCTATATTCTTCTTGAATATCCTTATGAAATAAGAAGTGTCTTCAAATCCCAGTGCCGACGCTATCTCATGCACAGGGGCATTGGTACTGAGCAGCATGGCCTGTGCACGCTGTATCTTCTTGCGTATGATATACTGCAATGGAGTGACGCCTATAACCTTTCGGAAGGCACGTATGAGATATGATTTGGTGAGGCATGCCTTATCAGCGAGTTGTTCCACGGTGATGGGTTCGCTTATATGACTGGAGATATAGTCTATGAGTTTCTGGAACGGTTCGTCGGTAGCCACCACCTTTGGTGTGGAATGCTTAAGGAAGTATGAGAAGAGTATCTCCACGAGTCCGTTGAGCTGCAGTCGCTCATAGGCAGCCATCTTCATATACGCCTGTGCATAGTCATAGTATGAGGGATGGCGGTCAAAGTCTTCAGCATTCATGGCAGGCAGACTGAGCTGCGGATAGAGTTCGCAGTAGTTCTCAAAAAGCAGTTGCGTAGCGGTATTGGTTTTCACCTCTATAGGAAACTCATAATAATCGAACACATTAAAGGCACTATTATTACGCTGGAATATGAAGAGGTAGTAAAACTCAAATTCCGGATCGCACTCATAGGAATGTGGCGTATAACTGGGCAGGAGATACATGTGTCCAGGCGTTATCTCTATGTCATTGCCTGCCATGTGGAGTACAGCCCTACCCTTCTTCACATAGTATATTCGTATGAATGGTGAGGAGATATCTTTATTTCCCCAATGATGCACAGTCTCGGCATGTCCCAGATTGAGCACTATTATGTCCATGGATTCTATACTTTGCATAGTTTCCCTCCTATTGTTTTTCGTGATATATACTGCAAAGTTACATTTTTTATTTTAATAATCGTCAATATTATGCAGAAAATTTTCGCTTTCAGATGAAAAGAATGCGAAATGTGGATAAACCTGTGGATAAGTATATGGATAAGTGATGTATAACGTAAGGAAAAGCAATGGAAAACTATGTGGTTATCAACATTCGTTATATGCTAATTCCGTGTGTGTTGATATCCACATAGTTTTCCCATGCCTTATACAGTGGTTACTAACGGGTTTTCTACATAATTCCACATAGTGTGTCCACACTGCTTTAACTCTATATTTTATTAAATAATAGATGGTTAGAATGAGGTTGCTCCCCTATCCTACTATGTTTTCCACATATCCACAGGGTATTATTATTCCTTTTCTTTATTATATTTTTTAATCTATAAATTAATATAATAAATATAATAATGGTGGTGGGTCTTGCGGAGATGCGCAAGGAACGGCGGAGGCTGGATGGGGACCTGAGAGGCTGTAGCTGAGACATAGGGGCTTTGTGGACAAAAATCAGAAACGCCTTACGAGTCATCACGACTGGTAAGGCGCTTAAAAAATGTATCTACTAACCTAAACAATATCTTTTTGAATTTCTAATGACCGTCTTTCGGGGTAGGAAGTGGTCTCTTGACCGCTTAACCTTGCCCTTCTGACTGCATCATGTGTTACCCTTTACTAATCTTTTTTTACCTAAAGTCGCCTCGCGGCGTAAAGCTAAACCTAAAAAATTACTAACCTAAACTTTCTTTGCTAACTTTTTGAACTATCTTTGCTAATCTTTCTGATATCTAACCTAATCTTCAATTGCTATAAACCGTCTCAAGGACCTTTGTTCCTTTTGACGATGCAAAGGTACTAACTTTTTTTTGTGTGCGCACACAATTTTTGGGAAAAGTTATGTTTTTACCCTCTTTACTTGATTATTGTCAACTGTTGTGTACGTACACATAGCAAAAAAGGCGCTATTTCATACGAAATAACGCCTTTTCTCTATAGTCTTCATTCATATTCCCCATTAGGGGGATTGGGTTACTGTACGCTCTCCAGTGCTTTGGTGAGTTGATCTGGGCATGATGTGTTCTTCATGCCGCATGTGGTGCCTTTCAGACGTGCTATGACGTCTTCAGCCTTCATGCCCTTTACTAATGATGCTATTCCTTTGGTATTACCATTGCAGCCGCCCGCAAACTGTACTTCTTCGATGGTCTGGTCATCGTTGAGTACTACGCGGATAGCTTTGGCGCATGTGCCTTGTGTTTCGTAAATGAATTCTTTCATGTTGTTTTGTTTTTTTTTGTTAGTAGTCTTGCGGGGAAGCGCAAGGAACGGTGGCTAATTGACCTCTTCTCCGAAGAGGGTTGCGGATGTGCTGCCTGTGATGCGTACGCGTACAGTCTCGCCGATATGGTGATTACCCTTGTCGAATACCACCATCTTGTTTTGTTCGGTGCGACCGCAGAGCTGTTCACGTGACCGCTTGCTGTAGTTCTCTACGAGCACATCAAATTCCTTACCCTCGTCAAGTTTATAGTTGGCAGCAGAGAGTTCAGTCTGCAGTTTTATCATCTCGTTGAGACGTGCTATCTTCACGTCCTCAGGAATATCATCAGGGAGATGCTTAGAGGCGTATGTGCCAGGGCGCTCTGAGTATTTGAACATGAATGCGCTGGCATATCCCACTTCCTTCATCAGTGAGAGTGACATCTGGTGATCCTCTTCTGTCTCGCTGTGGTAACCCACGAAGATGTCTGTGGTGATGGCGCAGTCAGGTATGATGCGCTTGATGGCAGCAACGCGCTCCAGATACCATTCTCGTGTGTATTTGCGGTTCATGAGGTGGAGTATGCGGTTGGATCCCGACTGTACAGGCAGGTGGATATGCTTGCATACGTTAGGGTAGCGTGCTATGGTCTCCAGGGTCTCATCGCTCATATCCTTAGGGTGGGAGGTAGTAAAGCGCACTCTCATCTCGGGTACAGTCTCTGCCACAAGGGCCAGCAGGCGTGGGAATGATACAACGGTGCCGTCTTCCTTCTCACAGCGGTAGCTATTGACATTCTGGCCCAGAAGGGTCAGTTCCTTGTACCCCTTGGCAGCGAGGTCACGTGCTTCGGCGAGGATGCTCTCCACGTCGCGGCTGCGCTCACGTCCGCGGGTGTAAGGTACTATGCAGTAGTGGCAGAAGTTATTACAGCCACGCATGATGCTTATAAAACCAGATATATGCATGCCGTGTGCCCTCTGTGGCATGATGTCACGGTATGTCTCCGTGGTAGAGAGGTTGGTATCAATGGCGTTACCGCCCAGTTCACACTGTGCTATGAGATCGGGTAGGGTGAGGTAGGAATCAGGACCTGCCACGAGGTTGGCGTGATGATTGGCTATGAGATCATCCTTGACGCGTTCTGCCATACATCCCAGTATGCCGAGTATGCGTGGTCTGCCGCCATTATTTACGGTCTCCTTAGAGCATGTGCGTCCTCTCTTTACATTCTCGTTGTTGAGAGTGTCCAGACGGTGTATAATCTTGTTTTCGGCATTTTCGCGTACAGAGCATGTATTAAGGAATACTGCATCAGCATCGTCAGCGCTGTCGCAGAGTTCATAGCCAGCCATCTGCATGACGCTTGCTACTACTTCTGAGTCAGCCACATTCATTTGGCAACCGTATGTTTCTATGAAAAGTTTCTTCATTTGATTATATATATAATGTATAGTTTATAAGTGAGAGGGTAGGGTAGTGGTTACTCTTCCTTGCGCATGAATGCGCTGATGTGTTGTGATAGCGACTCTTTTGTACCCACGAGTAGTTTGCCGTCCTGCATCATCCATATCTGGTCGCAGTATTTGAGTGCTATGTCGAGGTCGTGTGTGGATATGAGTACCGCCTTCTGCTGTTCGTGACACAGTCGCTGGAGCATGAGCATGGTATCAACCTTGGAAGGGTAGTCAAGAAAAGCGGTAGGCTCGTCGAGCAGTAGCAAAGGTGTCTGTTGTGCCAATGCCTTGGCAATCATAACCTTCTGCCGTTCGCCATCGCTGAGTGTATGTATCATGCGCTGAGCGAAATGCTGTATGCCGGTGTCGCTCATGGCGCTATCTATGATGCTGTGGTCTTCATCTGACAGACGTCCCCAGAATCCGGAGTATGGTGCTCTGCCCATAGCCGTCATCTCGCGTACGGTCATATTCTGTACCTCTGTGCGTGAGGTGAGCACTACGCCGATGAGTCTGGCGCAGTCCGCAGGCGAGATGCTGCTGATGTCTTTGTTGTCGATGAGTAGTGTACCGCCTAATGCTGGTTGGAAGTGTCCGATGGTTCGCATGAGCGTTGACTTGCCTGCACCGTTGCATCCTATGAGGCATGTCAGCGTACCGCTGTTTATCGATGCGCTGATCCCTGTGGCTATGGCTTTGTCTCCATAGCCTATAGTGACGTCATTGAGTGTAAGTATTTTTCTGCTCTGCATGGTTGGCGTTTTTGCCTTGCGGAGATACGCAAGGAACGGTGGCGTTTTTGGGTGACTCTCCAAATAACGAAACCACCAAACAACTAAAACAACGGGATAACAGTTGTTGCGCTGCTATCCCGTAGTTATTTATTGATGTATGCTTTACTTTTTCTTAGCTGCAGCCTTCTTCTTTGAGGTTGTCTTCTTTGTCTTGTCAGCAGAGTCTCCTGAAACAGAGATTACTCCTGATTCCTCAGCCTTTGCCTCCTCAACCTTAGTGATGTCAATGAGTTCAACTGTGAAGATGAGTGTAGAGTATGCAGGGATCTTGCCCATGTTCTGAGAACCATATCCCAGTTCCTGAGGTACATATACCTCCCACTTAGAACCTACAGGCATCATGGTGAGAGCCTCTGTCCAACCCTTGATAACCTGGTTAGCCTTGAACTTGGTGATAGGATCACTGCGCTTGTAGCTGGAGTCAAACTCTGTGCCATCGATGAGGTGACCCTCATACTTTACGCTAACCTCGTCAGTAGCCTGTGGCTTCTCGCCCTCACCCATAGTGATGACCTTGTACTGCAGTCCACTAGGAGTGGTGATGACACCTTCCTTCTTGGCATTCTCCTCAAGCCATGCCTTGCCAGCAGCCTTCTGCTTCTCCACCTTTGCGTTATGGATGCTCTCCATACGCTCGTTGAAGAGTGCGCTGGCATTGTCGATGTTGAACTTTGTGGTGTCCTTCTGGATAGCACTGATAAATCCCTTGAAGAAGAGGTCGTCTGAGAGAGAGTACTCAGAGCCTTCGAGCTCGTTGCCGATACCCTTGAGCATGCGTTCCTTTATCATCTTTGCTATCTCGGTACCAGCTAGATAAGCCTTGAAGTGTGGATCCTCAGACTTATCCTTTGCTTCACTGAGACCCATGATGAAGTCTGCCATGTATGTGGTATCTACCTGAAACTGCTGCTGGAGGAAAGGTATGAGACCATTGGTCTGAGCATATCCGGCAGCATAGCTGAGTGTATCGCTGCTAGTGTTGAGCTGGATAATTTCTACAGGCTTAGCATCAGCCTTGACTGCCGCCTTCTTCTTAGCGGCGTCAATAGTAGTAAATGCTGCGCTTGCCATGAGGGCAAGTGCAGCAATGATGATATTTCTAGTCTTCATTTCTGTTCAGGTAATATGGATTACTTGATTTCGAGAAGTTCGATGGTGAACACGAGAGTAGAGAAAGGCTTGATGACCTGACCCTGTCCGTTAGGACCGTAAGCACGCTCCTGAGGGATAACAACCTCCCACTTAGAACCTACAGGCATAATCTTGAGAGCGTCGCCCCATCCTGGGATAGTGCGGTTGATAATCATCTCAATAGGTTCGCCACGCTGTATGCTTGAGTCGAATACGTTGCCGTCGATAGTCTTACCCTCGTAGTGTACCTTTACGCGAGAAGTATCAGTAGGGAGAGCACCATTACCAGCCTTGAGAATCTTGTATGCTACACCTGTAGGGAGTTTTGTTACGCCTGGCTGCTTAGCATAGTTGGCAACGAAAGCCTCATTGTCCTTCTTGTACTTGCCATACTGCTTCTCCATGTTCTTAGCCTTGATATTGTTGAGCTGTGACTGTACGTACATCTGTGCTTCCTGTACGCTCATGATCTTTCCCTCACCCTTTGTACCGGCAGCGAAACCTGCGAGGATATTCTTGAGTGAAACAGTCTGTGTAGAGTCCTGACCGAAGAGTTCGTAGTTGATACCCTTGAGCATCTGCTGTCCGATCTGCTGTCCGATCTTGATGCCAGCGAGGTAAGCAGCCCTCTTCTTGTCGTCAGCAGAGGTAGCGCCCTCGTTGAGACCCTTGAGGAATTCGTCGATGTAGGCAGTATCTACACCCTCGCGCTCAGCGAGGTACTGCTTGATGCCATCAGTCTGAGCCATACCGATAGCGTAAGAGAGTGTGTCGATGTCGTCATGGAGGCTGGCACTTGGAGTACCGTTACCACATGATGTGAAAGCAGCTGTTGCTATAGCAAGGAGTGCTGCAAATGTAAACTTTTTCATTTTTTATTTTTGTTGTTATTTTGTTTTTTAATTGTTGTTACCCCTATAACCTAATAACCTAATAACCTAATAACCGTTATTACATTACCTCGATGAGCTCAACGTCAAAGATGAGCGCTGCGTATGGAGGTATAGCGCCAGCAGCACCAGCCTCGCCGTAAGCCAGGTTGTAAGGTATGAAGAAGCGGTACTTGCCACCTTCCTTCATGAGCTGAAGTCCCTCAGTCCATCCGGCGATAACGCCGTTGAGAGGGAATACAGCAGGTTCGCCGCGCTGAATGCTAGAGTCGAATACGGTACCGTCGATGAGGAAACCCTCGTAGTGACACTTTACCTTGTCAGTAGCCTTAGGCTGCTTGCCGGTACCCTCTGTGATTACAGTGTACTGCAGACCAGAAGCGGTAACGTTAACGCCTTCCTTCTTAGCATTCTCAGCGAGGTATTTCTCGCCAGCCTCACGTGCAGCCTTGCCCATCTCGGCAGCCTTGGCACGCTGTTCCTTCTCCTGCTCCATGAAGAACTCCTGAGCGATCTTCTGAGCCTCTGCGTTTGTAATCTGTGTCTTTCCTGCTATACAATCCTTGATAGCCTGTGCGAAATCATCAATGTTGAGTTTGTCGGCACCCATGCTTATAAGCTGACTGCCAATGCCCATACCAAGAGCATAACTTGTTTTGTCCATTTGGTGTATTTAGTTTGTTGTATTAATTGTTTTTTATCCTTTTAGCTTGCAAAATTACACAATATTCCCGAAATTGCCAAATATTCTAACATAATTTATAATAATACATAAAAATATATGAGCGTAGTTCCGAAAAAACTTGTACCTTTGCACCATAATTACACACTTAAAATGGCAGAATCAATAAAACAGCGTACGGCAAAGGGGCTCTTCTGGGGCGCACTCAATAGCGGCACCACACAGGTGCTCAACCTTATCATAGGCATATTCCTGGCTCGCCATCTCTCTCCGGGAGAATACGGCATAGTGGGAGTGTTGGCTATATTCACCGCCATAGCAGGCGACCTGCAGAGTTCGGGATTCACGCAGGGACTTGTCAATATACTGCGTCCTACGCACCGTGATTACAACTCAGTATTCTCATTCAATGTATGCATGTCAGTGCTGATGTACGCCGTACTATTCCTGGCATCACCGCTCATCGCCTCATTCTTTCACCAACCTTGCCTGACGGAGGTGTCAAGGGTGGTATTCCTGTCGTTTCTCATAGCCTCGCTCGGTATAGCGCATGGTGGATATATGGCCAAGAACATGATGAACCGTGAGATAGCCATCATAGGATTTCTGGCCCTTGTGGCATCAGGTACCGTGGGTATCACACTCGCCGTCCTGCACTTCTCTTACTGGTCACTGGCATGGCAGCAGGTGACGTATATCACAGTGCTCAACCTCGGACGATATTATTACGTCAGGGAGTGGCGGCCCCGACTCACCATGGATTTCGGTCCGGTGAAGGAGATGATGCCTTTTGCAGTAAAGATATTGGTGACAAAGATAATAAACACTACGTCGAGCAATGTACTTACCGTGATATTCGGTCATCATTTCCCGCTGGCAGCCGTGGGCAATTACTCACAGGCGTACAAATGGGACACCATGGCCAATTCGCTCGTTGCCAATACAGTAGGACAGATAGCGCAGACGGTACTGGTGGAGACCAGTGACAGTGCATGGATGACGTTTCGTAAGATGCTCCGGTTCACATGTTTTCTCTCCATGCCCCTGATGTTCGGCTTGGCGCTGGTGAGCCGCGAATTTATTCTATTGACGATAGGCGAGAAGTGGTTGGAGTGTGTGCCACTGCTGCAGGTGCTATGTATTTCCGGTGCCTTTGTCCCGGTATATACCATGTATCAGAACCTGGCTATCAGTAAGGGACGCTCTGATGTGTATATGTGGCTTAACATAGGACAGATAGTGCTACAGATAGCGGTGATATATGCCTTCAGTAGTATGGGGATGTACATCATGGTCTGTGGTTACTCCGTCTTCATCATATTATGGCTTTTGCCATGGCATGCCTGCTGTGGTAGGTTGATACACTTCAGTTGGGTGGATATGCTCAAGGATGTCATGCCTTTCTGTCTGGTTGCGGCAGTGGTGATGGTGGCAACATACTTTGCTACCGTGCCTGTAGAAAATCTCTGGTTGCAGCTGATTCTTCGCGTCCTCATGGCTGCAATGCTCTATTATACTGTCATGAAATTGGCCCGTGTACAGATGCTCAGGGAGATGGAGAGGTTCGTGATCGGGCATTTCGTTCGTTAGTTGTGGCCTTGCGGAAAATCGCAAGGAACGGTGGCTGCTTGTTGGGGTGAAGTCTTCCAAACCGTAAAACCGTAAAACCGTAAGACCGTAAAACCGTAAGACCCCTAAACCTCTAAACTGCCAACAACATCCTTGGCGGTGATGCCTGTCATGCAACGCATATCGCCGAATCGGCATGGCTTATTGCCGTAGATGCTGCAAGGACGGCAGGGTAGGGGAAGCTGGATGCAGTCATCAGGTGACTGTCCCCAACCAAGAAAACCGGCGAAGGGATGTGTGGCACCCCAGATGCTGATTACCCTTAGACCTACGAGCGATGCAAGGTGCATGTTGGCACTGTCCATAGAAACCATCACGTCGAGAGTGCGCATCAGGGAAAGTTCCTCACGCAGACATACCTCACGACCTTCTCGCTGCAGCACAGTGGCAGCGCGCTCTACGTTGGGGTATGTATTCTCCCAGCGCTGCATTATCTCTTTCT
Source organism: Prevotella sp. (assembly GCA_045617365.1). Lineage (GTDB taxonomy): Bacteria > Bacteroidota > Bacteroidia > Bacteroidales > Bacteroidaceae > Prevotella. Next base: position 48,386 of record JAZLIN010000046.1, read on the forward strand.
CTATGCCCCCGCCACCGAAGAGTATTATCTCCTTCTCAGGCAAAAGGCGTATCACCTCCTCCATCTTCTCAGTAGGGAAGATCTTACCCTGATGAGCAGCAAACGGAGCTATGCCGATGCGGCGAATGGGCTTAGTGCGATCCACGCCTGACTGCACAGAGGCATCGATGGCAAAACCACCGGCTGTGAGGCACGCGGCATAGTTTTGGAACGATGTAGGCAACTGTCTCAGCACCTTCTTTGGTTCGGCAGCCGTGATGGTCTTGCGCAGTTTGCGGTGTTTGTCTATCTTATATACCTTATAGCCATGCATGCGGAATAGCTTGCGCAGGAACTTCGTGCGCAATACATCATGCAGGTCAAATACAAAGTCGAAGTGCAGGACATGCAGTTCCTTGAACAGACGATACAGTCCTGGTATGCCCTTATACTCACGCTTGATGTCTGCCCCTATAAATCTAACATTGGGAGCAATACCCTCAAATATAGGTTGGCAGAAAGGTTGGGAGAGCATAGTAATCTCAGCGTCAGGAAATTTCTCTGCCATCTGTCTCAGCACAGGTGCTACCATGGCTACGTCACCAAGGGCGCTGAATCTCATCAGTAGTATCTTCATATAGTGAGTAAGTGTTCGTTTGTTTTCGTTTATGACAACAAAAGTAATAAAAATATCTGATATTACCATAAACATTTTTGTTTTTAACAAAAAATATTGCACGATTAAATTTTTATTAGTACTTTTGCACATCTGTTGCAAAGAATAGAGAAAGACATTAAAAAGAAAGTAATATATACAGCAATGACAATAGGATATACAGCCGGTGTGTATGATCTCTTTCATATAGGACACCTCAACCTGCTCAAAAATGCTAAGGGCATGTGTGATAAACTCATAGTAGGGGTAACTACCGACAATCTCGTGACATACAAGGGTAAACGCTCCATGATACCTTTTGAAGACCGACTGGAGATAGTGCGCAGCATAAAGTACGTGGATGCCGTGGTGCCTCAGGATGATATGGACAAACTCACCATGTGCAAGAAACTCGGTGCCTCAATGCTCTTCGTGGGCGATGACTGGTATGGCACGGAGAAATGGCAACAGTATGAGAAGGAGTTTGCCGAGGCCGGCATAAAGATAATATACTTCCCATACACCAAGGGTATCTCTTCAACCAAGATTACCGAGGCGCTGAAGGCTACACGCGGATGGGTTAATAATTAATGAGGTTTTACGGTTTTTGGGGTTTTACGGAAATTACCATTAATCCGTACAACCGTACAACCGTACAACCGTATAACCCAACAACCAAACAACAAAAAAATAATGGAAAACAAAGACTTTTGTTTGAATTCATATATTGCATACCGCTATATATGGAAGGACGGAATGGATTTCTACAAAGGATTCCGTCATGAGAACTATCAGCCAATAAAGGCAGAAGACCAGATACCGGTGGTGACATCTGAGGATATAGACCGCGAGATACAGAAGCAGGTGGATAGTCTCTATGAGAAGTACGACAATATAGGTATATTGCTATCGGGCGGTATGGACAGCGCAAACCTGGCTGCATACCTTAAGCCTGGCAGCCATGCATATACGTTCACCTCTGGTTCGGGTGTATTCAATGCCGATGTGGAGCGTGCCAAGAAATACTGTGAGAAGTTTAAGTTGGTGCACCACCTCATTGACATCACCTTTGATGACTACAAACACTTTGCACCCGTAGTGATGGCACGCAAATGTGCTCCTGTTCACTCCATCGAGCCTCAGATATACAAGGCTGCCATTGCTGCAAAGAAAGATGGTGTGCAGATGGTGCTGGTGGGCGAGAGTGCCGACCTTATCTTTGGCGGTATGGACAAACTCATCACTCCTGAATGGGACTTTGATGGATTTGCCAAGCGCTATACCTTCCTGGAACCTTCCCTCGTACTGAAGAACCCTGTTTCACAGATGGATCTCTATGAGCAGTATCGTGAGGGTGAGAAGGGTATTGACTATATGCGTTTCATGGATGAGGTGTTCTCTGTGGAGAGTTCTAGTTCTTACCTCAATGCCTTCGGGGCTGCTGGTATGCCATACTATGACCCATACGCACGCCTTGTAATGGCAGAACCTCTCGATATGAAACGCGTGCGAAACGGTGAACCAAAATACCTGGTGCGTGGTCTCTATGCTATAAAGTACCCTGAACTGGAGATTCCTTTCAAGATTCCTATGCCACGTCCTGTAGATGCTATATTCCAAAACTGGGAGGGTCCTAAGCGCCCTGAGTTCCGTAGTGACATTCCTATGTCAGAACTCACAGGCAACCAAAAGTGGCAGCTGTGGTGCGCCCAGCTCTTCCTGGATATGTTTGATTAATTTAAGGAGTTAAGAATTTAAGGAGTTAAGGAGTTAAGACAAATGTTTTATAAGCGAATATCAATAGTAATGTCTTAACTCCTTAACTCCTAATTCTTAATTCTTAATTTATAATTCCCACGTTGCACGTATTGTCTAGGAAAAACTTTGTTGATACCAGGCAACAGCCTTTGTTGCCCCATTGCTTGCCGTAGGAGTTTTGGCAAAGGAAATACTCCTTGCCATCCTTGCCGCGCTTGGTGCCTATGATAGCCATGGCGTGACTGGAAGTGTGATGCTTGCCGTACTCCCAATATACGGGATGACCGTGGACGAGAGACTGCTTGACCATATGTAGCAGCTGCTTCATTGGTATGTTAGTGTACTCATGGTAGCGGCGATTGTCGGGTACCTCTAGGGCGAAGCGCTCTCCCCACGGATGATAATCTACAGAGGCAAAGAACTGCCAGTGCTGGTTGTACATGATGCTCTCTGCAAACTGCAGCGTGTTATAGCGCATGCCATAGAGATAGAATGACGGTGGAGCATCAGTGTCCATAGGTCTTGCCACGGTAAACTCAGGCAATAGTTTGGCTGTACGCTCTCGCAGATTGGATATAGAGTTGGCATTGCCGGCAATGATGCGCAGTTTGCGCTCCAGGACATTACTATTGGTTATGTGTGTCTTCTCGTGTATGTATGGCACGAGGCCATACTTGCTGATGAGTCGCAGTGCCTCAGGGCCTACGCCACGCATGGAAATCTCGCGGCTGCCCTGTGTAAGGTAACAATCCATGGTCTGCTCCTCCATCAGCCGCGACATGAGCCAGTGGCGTGAGAGGGTGATACTGTCGCCATGATTGAGTTGTTCGCGCTCTATGCACGTCAGCATGGCGTAAATCCAGCATGCCGATGTCTTACCCTGGTCATATAGCGATGTGTGGTCAGAGGACACTATCTGCCCTTGCGTCATGCCTTCATTGGCAGAGGCATTGCCTTGCCAGCGAGAGCATGATGTGAGTATGAGGAGGAGCGAGAGTAAGAGCCCAACCATGGTAAGAGTCCCACCCCGGCCCTCCCTGTGAGGGAGGGAGCAATTGATAGAGAGCATTGTGAATTATGAATATTAAATGAGTGCTTCTACGAGAAAGAGTGTGGGTGTTTAGTAAGGAAGTGCCAAAAGTATAGAAGTTGATAGTGAAAAGTTGAGTTATCAAGTTCTTCGCGGAGCTCAGGCGCAAGTGGAACTTGCTCTGGCAAGCGTCCTAAGGCCGAGCGCTCAAGTTTGCCGTGCAATTTCTCACTTTAAAACTTTCGCTTTTAACTTATAATTTCTATACTTATGGCACTTCCTTACTACAATGATCCACACGAAATTTTGTAGAACCAAATTAGTAAATAACTAATATGCTTTCTCAATGAGTGAACCTTTATAGTAATGGGAGAGAATGTCATTGTATGCAATGCCACGAGCACCCATAACGGCGGCGCCTATCTGGCAGAGCCCCACACCGTGACCCCAACCGTTGCCGTTAAAGATGAAACGGGTAGGATAACCGTCAGCGTCATGTTTTGGTGTAGCTACGCTAAAGGCAGAACTATAGAGGTGAGACTTGGAGAGAGCCTTACGGATTTCCAGTTCCTTACCGATGCAGAATGTCTTCTTCTCACCCACGATGCGGAGCAGAGAGATACGTCCGCTCTTACCCTTCTCCACAGCCTCCAGGGCGCGTATGCGACCAAAGTCCATCTTCAGTTTCTCACTGATGAGGCTGGAGAGTTCCTCCTGAGAATACTCCACCATCCAGTCATGGAAGTCCATGGTCTCCTGGTCATAGTCATTGAGTACCTCTGAGAGTATCTGGCGGTCCTGGGTGTTACAGAAAGGATCATGGACAGAAGCAAGGTATGGTTTGTTGATGTTCTCCCAACAGTATTTATATTCCTCTGTTATGCCGCCACAGCACTTGGAGAAGCGTGCGTCGCATATTTCTCCGTCGTAGGCGAGAATCTGTCCGCGAGTGGCCTTTACGGCGTTTATGACGTGCGGATTGGCAGCATTTGTGATACCCTGGTAGCGCTGGCAGTGATCATCGGCGCAGACATCGAATCTGGTATGGTCTTCGCGGTCGTACCAGCGTATGAGGGTGTCATCCTTCTTGATGAATGAGAAGAAGCTGTTGCTACCCTCCTTCAGTTGAGTGCGGCGCTCCATTTGCGCCAGCAGCCATGAACGGCTGATTACGGCATGCGCCTTGAGCAGTTCGATGCTTGACGTAGCCGACATCTCACTTGATATCACGCTCTCAAGGTATTTCTCCACAGGGAGTTCGTTGATGGCGCATATCTTATCCTCTTCCACTACCAGGCGCAGTGCACCGGAGAAAGTCTGAGTCTGCTTGCGCTCCCAGTGGAAATTGATACCGATGGTGACATCCTGCAGAGAAAACGAAGCATCGGTGCTGTTAGGCTTAAAGAACAGTTCGCGGTACTGTGTGCCACGCCATAGGATGGTACCTTCAGAGAATGTCACTATCTGTTCACCGGTGATATCCTCTCCCTTGGCGGTGTATGTGCCGTTGAGAGTGAAATGCAGTTCGGTGGCACTGACGATGCCCACCTTTACATCCGGTTCCTTCTTCATCTTCTTGATATGTTTCTGTTTGCTGTCGTTACTCTTGGCAGAGTCCTTGAGTATGTTGATTATCTCGTTGGCATCATCATTGCTGATGCTCACCTCCTGCAGTATGCCAGCAGCCTTGTCTGCATCGAGAGATTTGAAATCCTCTTCACGTGGAGTAATGATGAGACCTGCCATGTCAAGTGCTCCAGGAGAGACCATGACACCCTCTGCCTCATAGCAGTCAGGACGATGCTTGCGACGTGGGAATACGAGTGTGATAAAGTCATCGCCCTGTTTCCACGCCACGATATTCATCATTGGTTCCTCACCGTCTACAGGTGATGGACAGACCTGTTCCATGGCATGGTATAGTTTAAGGAACATCTTCTTCTCGTTCTCAGCCTTAGTGCTGCGTATGGCGAATACAGGACATACGTATTCGGTGATGAGGCTGATGCTTGCACCATCATTGCCTTCGACGATGGTCTGCATGGTGCGCATGAGACGCTGCCAACCTGTCTGTATAGGTACTATGCCTGAAGTACCTGCTTGCAGGTGCATGTGGTCTGGTGCCGATGCTCCGCAGCGAGGACCATTATAGAACACCATGAGCTGTGAGTGATGGCGCAGGAGATGGTTTATCTCACTGAAGTGGCTCATGATGGTCTGTGGCTCATGTTTGAGGGATGGGATAGTGAAATGCTGGGGGAGGATAGGGTAGGGGTTGACAAGGAGTTCCATATCCTGTTCGGCATTCTTCTTGATGAGCGGTTTGCTGATCTGTTGCTCCGGACGGTTCTTCTGGCAGAGGAAGCATGGACGCTTCTCTATTGCTTTTTTGTCAATGCTGGCGCCTGTCGAAACTATGCGGGCAGGATTGAACTGCAACTTTATCTCGCCTACATGGCGTGTCAGTACATGCTGTAGGTCAGAGTAGCGCTGACGTACGTCATCCCAACGCTCCATCTGTCGATTGAAGAATCGCATGAGGGAGTCGCTGCTGATGGTAGCGAGTTTGCCATCGTTGGTCAGTTGGCGTGCTCGTATCTCCATGGTGCGCAGGCGGTCCTTGTAGAGGTTGTTGGCATTTATCTTGTCTATGCTGAGTGCAGCATCGCTGTTGCCACCCCAGCGACGGCAGAGGTAGAGTTCTTCGTAGATGCGGCCGATACGGAAACTGCGGCTGAAAGCCAGTCCTAGTGCATAGTCCTCGCCATAGCTAGTGTTAGGGAATCCTATCTGTCGTACCAGTGGTGTGAAGAAGGCGCGTGGTGCTCCGAGACCGTTGATGCGCAAGGCATTGTTAGGACCATTCTCGTCCGTCCACTCACGGTGGTCTATGATGCCTGGAGGGAGGGTGTTAAGGTCGAAGTCACACATGCGATAGGCTCCGATTACCATGGCGGCCTTCTGTCTGTGGAAACAATCAACTATGCGCTGCAGGGTGTTAGGACCAGAATAGAGGTCATCAGAATCCAACTGTACGGCAAAGCGTCCGCAGCGGTCATCGTTGATGGCTACGTTCCAGCAGCCGCCGATACCGAGGTCTTTGCGCTCTGGGATGATATGTACAAGGCGCTCATCGTTGATGGAACGTAGTATTTCGGTAGTACCGTCGGTGGAGTGGTTATCTATGACGATGACGTTGTACTGGAACTTTGTCTTCTGTGCCAGTGCACTCTTCACTGCGTCAGCCACCGTCTTCTCACGGTTGAATACAGGGATGATGACAGATGCTTCCACAGAGAAGACCTGCTCATTGAAGTCCGGTTCCAGTCTCACGCTGGTATCTACCTTGGCACCGATGGCATCAAGGTGTTCGGTGGCTGCCTGCTCCATCTCTATCTGCACGGAGCGGTTGCGTGGGTTGACATAGTCAAACTGCTTCTCGCCGCTCTTGCGGTTGTCCAGTTCTATCTCAGTGTATAGGTATTCGTTGAGATGGAACAGTTCTCCGTGGCGTTGTAGGTACAGGCGCAGTGCATAGATTCCGGCGTAGGCATATTCCGTCTTCTGTTCGCGGGCGAACTGCTTGAGCAGTAATGTGCGAATGAGGAGCAGTTGTCCGAAATCGAAGTCATCGCGTATGGAACCCAACTGATAGTCTATGACAGGGTGTTTCTCAAGTTTTGCGCCCTCTTTGTCAGTAGTGGTATAGTGGTCTGCATATACCATGGCAGCATTCATCTCATTGGCAGCACGCACCATGCGTTCCAGTGCTCCGGCGCCGATATTCACAGGTGTGGATTTCTGTGATACGAGTACGTATTCGGCGGTAGCGGCATTGGCTATCTTACGTAGTGTGGTGGTGGACTGAGTAGGTTCACCCTCAAGGAGTGTGATGTTCTTCACCACTTTCTCTTTGCTGAGAGCAGTGTTGACATTAGCAAGCTCTTTGATGTCAGAGCAAGGAAAGAATATGTCTATTTTGTGTGTCATGTTTGTGATATAGATTGTGCTTTGTCTGGCACTTTTTATTATTACAGTGCAAAGGTAAGTCTTTTTATTAATATAGGCAAATAATTATATGAAAAAAGCCCCCTAGCTATAACTTCTATACTCATGGCACTTCCTTACTAAATGATCCATACAAAATATTTATAGAACTTTTTATGGAAAAAAACGCTTTGTCCCTGGGGAATGTCAGGAGTGGGCTACGATACTACTTCCGTATCCATCTACCTGTATCACTATTATGCCTTGTGAGTGTGAAGGAATGGTGAAGGTGGTGGTGTTAGCAGGTATAGTACCTTTGCCTATTAATTGTCCTCCACGTGTATAGAGAGAGTATGATGTGGATTTAACCGTCTCATTATCAAAACGAATGATGATATTGCCATCATTCGTTGAGGCAACTTTCATGTTCTTGGCATGCGAAGTGGATATGCCAGGTACGTCAGTCAGACCGAGAATGTATAGCAGTCCCTTGTAGATGTCTATCTCACCATAACCATAGTGGTTGTTAGGATAATGCTCTTCTTTAGGATCACAGTGTTTTGCTGTGGCTTCGAAGACTTTTTTTATCTTTTCTGTAGTGAGAGTAGGGTCAGCCTCTAGCCACAGTGCTATGGCACCCGTGACTATCGGAGTGGACATGGATGTACCACGTTGCGCTATGTAAGGGTATTTCTTGCCATTCTGTTCTGTCCAGGTGATGATTTTCTTGTCCAGGTCTTTGTCTGACGTATTGTTTTCTACATAGAAGCTGTTGAGGGCAGAGACTATGTTTACGCCTGGCGCCATGATGTCTGGTTTTATAATTCCATGAGTATTAGGTCCACTCGAGGAGAATGATGCGCGCAGCCCTTCAGAACCGAAGTCCTTGACGTGTGCCTCACCATACTGATTGGTGAAGGATGTTGCGTGTGCTGTGCTGCCAACTGTAATAACACTCTCCAGACATCCAGGACTTAGCACGTTGCCAAGTTTTTCTGCACCCTTGTATGAAGGATTGAAATCAGTGGCTGCGTTGCATGAGGCATTTTCTATGAATATCGATGCTTCTCCACCTTCTATTCCGATGTAGTATTTGCCATCATTGAATGCCTTCTTACCTTTTATGATACAAAACTCATACCCCATGTTTTGTGGGCAGGTCTCATCTGGTGCGCAATGGATTATTACTCTCAGACTGTCCATGTCGATGTCCAGTGTGTCAGTGATTTGATGATTGTAGAGTAATCCGTCCTTATTCTCTTTTATCTTGCTATTTAGTTTAAAATCAAGATGATACGATTTACTTGATACTTTATTACCTTCGCCTGCGCAGTATAGCGTGAATACAAGATTGGTCTCTGATGTGCTAATGTTTATGTACGCAACGGTGTTAGCAGATGATAATTGTCCACCGACTTCTTTTGTCGCTGAATCTTTGTTTATATATGAATTGTCCTCGCCATTGTTGCCTGCTGAGGCTACTATGATATGTCCTGGTTTTGTGATACGTTTTACATATTCGTTAATCAGATTGTAGCTATCAGTAATATCCATTACTGAACCAGCACTGTAGTTTATGACAGCTGGTTTGCCAATGCTGTCAGCGTAATCAAAGATATTTTTCCATCCTAAGAGTCGCAGTTCTTCTGTATTTATATTATAACTCTTGGGTAGTAAGTGATAGTTATTAGACAATATATTATTCACGACGTATATTTCTGCCTCCGGTGCAATGCCGCTGTAAGGTGTGCCGGCTGCTGATCCGGCTGCTGTAGCCATGATATGTGTGCCATGGAATATTTCCTTGCCGTCGAGGCTATGAGCCTGTCTTAGAATATCGTCAGCATTGTTATAGAATTTTCCGATAGGAAATTTGAGTTTTTTGTTATAGTTGGAACCTGTATTGCTGTCCATGTCAGGCATATCCCAAAAGTGGGTGATGCGTGGTTTTCCAGTGCTTGCAGAGAGAAAGGCTGGGTGGGTGAAATCGAAGCCTATGTCATTGATACCCACCAAAGTACCTGCTCCTGTGAATGATTGTGGTAAATCTATTCCTTGCCATGCAGAAGTAGCATGAACTATCTCTGCGCTCTTGTCCATGCACGCTGTACTGTACACCTCATGAGCCTCTATTCGCTCAATACCTCCGTTGAGTGATAGGGCCGAAAGTTGATCTACTGGTATGTTGGCAATGTGTATATCTCCCTCATGCGTAATGCAATAGGGAGCAATGCTTTCTTCTGTTCCTTTCACCAGTGCCACGAAGGTTTCAGGAGTGTTCCTCGTGGAACATTTCGCTCTGCTTTCACCTGATTCGTGGACCAGACTTCGCACAAATCGCGACATCTTATTGTAGTCTTGTGCACCGCAAAGTAAAGGTATTGTGCACAATAATAAGAGGATATATTTCATTTTACATCTAAGTTAACTGTTAACAGTTGACCATTTACTAACAACTATGCACTATGCACTATGCACTATCAATGCGCCTCCAGCCAGTTATTACCCCATCCGCAATCGGCTATGAGAGGTACCGCCATGGTATAGGCATTCTGCATCTCCTCCATCACGATTTTCTCAATCTGAGCTTTCTCTGATTTGGGTACGCTGAAGTTTAGTTCGTCATGAACCTGTAGAATGAGTTTTGTCTTAAGTCCTTCTCTTTTAATTCGTTGGTATGTATTTACCATCGCTATCTTCATAATATCGGCAGCTGTTCCCTGTATAGGAGCATTGACAGCATTTCGCTCAGCGAAAGCTCTGACTGTGCCATTCTTAGAGTTAATGTCTGGCAGGTATCGACGTCGTCCGAGGAGCGTTTCTGCATAACCTTTCTGACGTGCTTCTTCCTTACATTTCTCTATGAAATTCATCACACCAGGGAATGATTCGAAGTAACCGTCTATCAGTTCTTTAGCCTCTTTTCTTTCTATGTTAAGGTCTTGCGCGAGACCGAATGCAGAGATGCCGTAGATGATACCGAAGTTTGCACTCTTTGCTTTTCGACGCTCATCTTTTGTTATCTCTTCTATAGGTTTGTGGTTAATCTTAGAAGAAGTGGCAGCGTGAATATCCAGTCCTTTTATGAAAGAGTCTATCATGTTTTCATCACCTGACAGACTTGCCATGATACGGAGTTCTACCTGACTGTAGTCGGCTGAGAAGAATTCGCATCCTTCCTCTGGTATAAAACAGCGGCGTATCTCTTTGCCATCTTCGCTTCGTACGGGGATATTCTGTAGGTTTGGATCAGAACTGGACAATCGTCCGGTAGCTGTAACGCACTGATTGAAAGTAGTATGTATGCGACCGGTCTTTTTGTTGATAAGTTTTGGTAGTGCCTCTACGTATGTGCCCAGTAGTTTCTTCAGTCCGCGATAGTCCAGTATCTTTTTAACTATCGGTGACTTGCCACTCAGCTGCATCAGTACTTCTTCTGAAGTGACGTACTGTCCTGTCTTTGTCTTCTTCGGTTTCTCCATGATTTGCATCTTGCCGAAGAGTATATCGCCCACCTGTCGTGGTGATGAGATGTTGAAAGACTCACCTGCCAATTCGTATATTTCCTTTTCTGTTGTCTGGAGTCTTTCGTTCATCTCTTGCTGTACCTTCACTAGTTCTTTCGTGTCAAGTGCCACGCCGTTCATCTCCATCTCGGCCAGAACCTGTACGAGTGGCATCTCCACCTCAGTGAACAGTTTCATGAGGTTGTCCTCCTCCAGTCGCTTGGAGAGTGATTCATATTTTGCGAGAAGTTCAGCAGGTTGCTCTCTCCGATATGTCACACCAACATACTCCTTGTTGTGATGTAGGTCAGGGTTGATGATATAGTGTGCTATCATAGTGTCCCACATAGGGTAGGGGATTTCTATTCCGCTGTTGCGAAGAACTTGGATGATGTATTTTGCATCTTGCACAATTTTTGTGCTCTTGTCATTTTCAAAGTGATTTTTGAGCTCGGCGATAATTTTTTCTCTTTCCTCTCCTCCCGACGGCAATTTTATCGTTGTCACCTCTTCTACGGTGGTTGCAAAGCTAATTTCATCTAATGATGCGTCAATACCATCTAAATTGGTGCCTTTTATGCTAAAAGCGTAAGTTTTAGATGTATTCAAAAGACTACAAAGATACTTTGCAACATCTTTAGTATCAATTTCTTTGATATTTATAAACTTTGCTTGAAATATGTTTTCTTCGCCGTTGTTTTGCTCTTCTTTATCATTGCTCGTGAATTCTGCAAACAAATCCAGCTGTCCGTTAACATTTTTTTGCTTTTCGGCTTGCTTTTTAGTAGTCTTTACCTCTTCGCCCAAAATCTTCTTGGCGAAGTTCTTGAACTCAAGTTCATTGAAAATTTCTCGCAGCGTGGTTTTGTCTGGTTCCTGAACCTTCATGTCGTTGAGAGTGACATTGACCGGGACGTCGGTTCGTATAGTGGCGAGATTCTTTGAGAGGCGAATATCATCAACGGCACCTTCCACTTTCTCGCGCATCTTACCTTTTAGTTCGTTGGTGCGTGAGAGGAGACTCTCGATGTCTCCAAATTCGAGGATGAGTTTTACGGCAGTCTTCTCTCCTACACCTGGACATCCCTGGTAATTGTCGGATGAGTCGCCCATGAGACCGAGGAGGTCGATGACCTGACTGGTGCTCTCTATGCCATATTTTTCACAGACCTCTTTTGGTCCCATGATTTCGTAACCGCCCCCATGTCGAGGTCGATACATAGATATGTGATCGGTGACCAACTGGGCATAGTCCTTGTCAGGAGTAAGCATGAAGACGTTAGCTCCTTCGCGTTCGCCAATGCCAGCGATGGTTCCTATGATATCATCGGCTTCATAGCCATCGACCTGTAGGATAGGGATGTGGTATGCCGCGAGTATCTTCTTAATATATGGTATGGAGAGTTTGATGTCTTCCGGAGTCTCTTCGCGCTGTGCCTTATAGTCGGCGAATATCTCATGGCGGAATGTTTTGCCATGGTCAAATGCCACGGCTAGATGAGTAGGTTTTTCCTTCTCAATGACTTCGTTTAGTGTGTTGCAGAATCCCATTATGGCACTTGTATTCAATCCATGCGAGTTGATGCGAGGTGCTCTAATCAGCGCGTAATAACTACGATAAATAAGTGCATAGGCGTCTATGAGAAAGAGTTTTGCTTCTTGTTGTGCCATATTGTTTTGAGGATTTTGCTTGAATATTTTCTTGTGTATATTAGTAAAAAATGTAATTTGGATGTAAAATTACTAATAATTTTTCATATATATGGTATGAGTAATGTAAAAAGTCATTTTTTTTTTGTAATTTTGCAGTATATTAATTGATTATGACAGACTATTTATCAAAAATCCGCCAACCGATAGAGCCTGAACTCGAACAGTTTGTGGCTCTCTTTAATGATTCTTTATCGCATGCAGATGGACTATTGAATCAGGCTTTGGCGTATATCAGACAGAGAGCAGGCAAGCGCATGAGGCCTATGCTGATACTTCTTATAGCGAAGGCATTTGGTGATGTAAGTGAGATTACACACCGTGCTGGGGTAGGGTTGGAGCTTCTACATACTGCCTCTTTGGTGCATGATGACATTGTTGACGAGGCTGAAAAACGTCGTGGACAGGCATCCGTCAATGCCGTATATGACAATAAAGTTGCCGTTTTGGTTGGTGATTATATACTCTCTACAGCTCTTCTCAATGTGTGCAAAACACAGAATGTTGAGATTGTCAGATATCTCTCACAACTGGGTCAGACCCTTTCTAACGGCGAAATACTCCAGTTGACAAGCAATGGTTCTGAGAATATTTCTGAGGAGGCATATTATGAGGTCATCAAACAGAAGACTGCAGCGCTCTTTGAAGCCTGCTGTGTGATGGGAGCTATGTCCGTAGGTGCGTCAGAAGCGGATGTAAAAGCTGCTGGTTTATTCGGTCAACAGCTCGGTATTATCTTCCAGATTCGCGATGATATCTTTGATTATTACGACTCTGAAGAGATAGGAAAACCAACAGGCAATGATATGGCTGAAGGGAAACTTACTCTCCCTGCCATACATGCAGTTCTTACTCATGGAAATGATGAAATCATCGCTATGGCACAGCGCGTAAAGGATCATTCAGCATCATCTCATGACATAGAGCAGCTTATAGCTTTCACTAAGGCAAACAACGGCATGGAATACGCTGAACAGGTTATGCAGAATCTTTATAATGAAGCTGTTTCTTTTGTAGATAATAGGGTAGGTGACGCAACCATGAAATGTGCTCTTACTGCATATCTTGACTACGTGATACAACGTACATTATAGTATATTTTCTCAATTTTTTTACTCTTTATTTTTTATTGTATGATTATGAAAAAGTATTTATTTATCTGCCTAGCGATGTTTTGCATGGCATTCTCTGCAATGGTTCTCACAAGCTGCGGCGATGATGAAGAAAAGAAAGAATTTACCGGTTATTCTGGTACTGCTAAGGTTACAATATATGATCCTAAGGGCGAGTTGACTGCTGATCATGTGAAGTTCCTTAACAATTACATCAACTCTGTAGGACCTTTTAGTATAGGTTATGATACTAATAAGGAAAGAGTAAATGCAGAGTTTAAAACATGGTGTAATAATATGTTTAAAAACATCAACAAATTTGTTGAAAATAACCCAGAGGTGAAGAATACTGATGCTGGTGTAATGTTTATATTGGATGGTCCTTCTGGTAAGGATAATACAATTTTTAAATTCAAGGACGAAGAAGAGGATAAGAATTTAGTCTTATAAGTTTTTGACATAAAAGTAAGGATGTATCCACGGTCGTTTTACCGTTGATACATCCTTTTTTCTTGGCTATGTTGTATATTTGATTTTCGCGGAAATGTTAAAGGGGCACTTTTGCAGTGTTAAAGGGCCCCTTTTGCAGTGTTAAAGTGCCCCTTTAACTTTGCAAAAAGGGCCCTTTTGCAATTTTGGTTACACGCCGCATGACCTTGGTGACACTTCGCCACTTTTCAAGCGAACAGTATCTGTCATAATATGCAACAGAGCCTTTTTCTTTTATTTGCAGCAACTTTCTTCGCTCGCATTTCCTCTCCCAAAGGGGGAGGCTTGGAGGGGGCTACTCTATCTCATTAATAATTATTTCGGCAAGACGTGATGTTCCCAAGCGGAAAAGATCATGGTTTAGCCACTCTTCTCCCAGTACTTCTTTTACTATAGTATAGTAGATAATCGCATCCATGCTTGTGTTGATGCCTCCTGCAGGCTTGAAACCAACCTTGCGTCCTTCCTGCTTGTAGTATTCTTTGATGCACTGACACATGATGTATGCGGCCTCTGGAGTAGCTGATATTTTCTCTTTTCCTGTGCTTGTCTTGATGAAATCAGCACCAGCATTCATCGCAAGTAACGCTGCTTTTCGTATGTTTTCAGGTGTTTTGAGGCAGCCAGTTTCAAGTATAACCTTCAATTTTACGTCACCGCATACAGCCTTCATCTCACGAATCTCGTCCATTACGCCCTCTTCATCGCCTGCCAGTAACTTGCCTATAGGCATAACCATGTCTATCTCTGTTGCTCCATCCTTGATGGCAAGCGCTGTTTCTGCTATTTTTATCTCTGTAAACGTCTGCGATGAAGGGAAAGAACCACTCACACATGCTATCTCTACACCCTCTACTTCGAGGCATTCATTGACGATTTCTGCAAAACAAGGATATACACAGATGGTGGCAGGGTGGGGAAGGTCTGGGCGTTCATCGTCCCATCTGTTCACCTGTTCTACGAATGCCATGATGCTTTGTTCGCTGTCTGTACACTTCAGAGAGGTGTATTCTATGCTTCCGAATAGGAATTTCTTTACTTCCTGAGTATCGTTTTCCAATACTTTTTCTGCGATGATTTTCTTTAATTCTTCCATAGTTTATATGTTTTTTGTTAATTGTTTTCGGTGTTAATTTTGTTCTTCTCGGTGAAATAGCCTATTATCAACTCACCTTTGCTAGGGCCTAAGATGTCGATAATCTCGCCCTTTTGCTCTTCGTTAAGTGCTGTTTGTTCGATCTTCTTTACCGTTTTAAAGTGCTTGAGGAGGGCATCTTTTGCCTTTGGACCTATGCCTTTAATATCATCCAGCTCGCTATGAAGTGCATGTTTTGAGCGTTTGTCGCGATGGAAAGATATAGCAAAGCGGTGAACTTCGTCCTGCATTCGGGTGAGAGCATGGAACAATTCGCTGTCTGTCTTTATCTGAATCGTCTTGCAATCGCCTGTTTCTTTATCTAAAAAAAGCAGTTCGTTGGTCCTATGTTTATCGTTTTTGGCCAGTCCTCCGATGTTTATATTCAGTCCTAATTCGCCCCAAACAATCTCTGCCACGCAGTGCATCTGGCCCAAACCACCATCGCAAATGATGAGATCTGGCAATTCTTCTGCTATAGTAGGAGATATATCCACTCCCTCACAGGGAGGGTTAGGGTGGGTCTCTTTATATCTCCTCCTTACTACCTCTTGCATGGAAGCATAGTCATCAGGGCCCTCAACCGTCTTAATATTGTACTTTCTATAGTCTTTTTTTGATGGTTTCATACCCTTATATACTACGCAACCTGCCACTGCGTCGGTGCCGGAAATGTTACTGTTATCGAATAATTCTATATGATAAGGTAGCTTTTCGAGTTGCAGTTTCTCCTGTAATTCCTTCATCAGACGTGTGTATTTCTGTTCAGGATTAAGCTTGTCCGACTGTTTTAAGCGGTCTATACGGTACTGTTTGCAGTTCATTTGCGACAGTTCCAACAGGTGATGCTTGTCTCCTCTCTGTGGTACAAAGAACGTTGCATTGTCCAATTCCCAGTCCATTTCAAACGGAACTATTATCTCTCTGGCTGTAGAATGGAATCGTTCGCGTATCTCTATGATGGCAGAAAGTAGCAATTCCTGGTCTGTTTCCTCCAATTTTCTCTTATATTCGTACGTGAAAGACTGGTTTATCGTACCGTTTGTTACATGAATATAGTTGATAAAGGCATTGTTTTTGTTCTCATCATCGTCTATGCTGAACACATCTACATTGTTGATGGTATGGCTTACAACCTCGCTTTTTGCGCAAAATTGCTCTATCAGAAGGTATTGTTTCTTTAGTTCTTCAGCCTCTTCAAACCTTAAATCCTCGGCCTTTTTCATCATCTGTTCATATACCAAAGCTGATAATTCGCGGGTATTTCCCCTCAAAATCTCCCTTGCCTTACGTATGTTTTCCTGGTATTCTTCATAGGATAGAGCCCCGATGCAAGGTCCTCCGCAGTTCTTTATGTGGTAGTCCAGGCACGTTTGATACTTGCCAGCAGCGATGGATTCCTTGCTCAGAGGATGCCTGCAGGTACGCGGATGATATAGCTTTTTTATCAGTTCCAGTATTGTGTACATCGATCCTAAGTGAGAGTAAGGACCGAAGAATTGTCCGTGTTTTTTATTAATCGTACGAGTCTTGAAAATGCGTGGAAACTGTTCTGAAGTTATGCAGATTGATGGGTAGGTCTTACCGTCTTTCAGGAGTACATTATAGCGCGGATTATACTTCTTTATGAGAGCATTTTCTAGAAGTAGAGCATCCTCTTCGCTATTTACTACGGTATATGTAATATTCCAAATTTTAGATACAAGAACCTTGGTTTTGTACCTGTCAACCTCCTTATGGAAATACGACGATACACGCCTTTTAAGGTTCTTAGCCTTGCCTACATATATGATGATTCCGTCCTTGTCATAATACTGATATGACCCTGGTCTTTCAGGCATAGAAAGAACTATTTGTTTGAGCCTTTCAAGGCGGTCTGTAGTGTTCGATTTTTGTTCCATATAGAGAATGTGTAACAATTCAAAACTTGCGATTTGTTTAAAGTTTCACGTGAAACTAATTACTTTTAATAATGTCTTTTTCAAACAGTTAACCAATTGATTCAAGTAAAACTTTAATTTAAAAGTTTCACGTGAAACGTATCTTATTCCCTGCAGTCTGTGCTTCGATGAAACCTTCTATTTATGTTTCGTTCTGTGGGTTGTGTTTCTGCGTTGGTGCAGGTGATTTTTGTGCTGGGTTCTGAACTAACCCGGACGTGGTTTCTGTGAAGATAGATGGGGTAGGCGATGGGATTTTTTTGAAATGACCGTGCGTCTGTCCTTGCAGATGCACGGTCGTTCAAAACATTACCTTTTCAGTAGTACTAAGAGTACGTTAATGTCCGAAGGTGATACGCCAGGGATGCGCGAAGCCTGAGCGAGAGTTTCGGGATTGATTCTTGAGAGTTTCTGTCTCGCCTCAGTCGAGAGACTGGTAATTTCCTCGTAGTTGAAATGTCCCTTTATGCGGATGGTCTCCAGACGGTGCATCTTCTCAGCGGTAGCCTTCTCGCGCTCGATGTAACCTCTGTATTTTATTTCAGTTTCGGCTGATTCCATAATCTCCTTCTTGCGAGAGGTTATAGATGCAAGTTCATTCTTTAACTTCGGCAGGATGTTTTCCGCCCATTCTATACCAGTACCAGGACGAGCGATAAGTTCGGAAAGTTTGCAACCTACAGTCATAGGAGTAGAACCAATATTAACGAGAGCATCATTGACATATTTCGGTTTGATGTTCATGGTGTCGCAAAAATCCACAATGCTCTTCACCTTTTCGTCTTTCTCCTTCCATAACCGGTAACGATTCTCATCAGCCAGACCTATCTTGTAGGATTTCTCAGTCAGTCGCGAGTCTGCATTATCCTGACGCAAAAGTATGCGGTATTCTGCACGAGAGGTGAACATACGGTATGGTTCGTCAACACCCTTTGTAACGAGATCATCGATAAGAACACCGATGTATGCCTCGTCACGGTTTAGTAAGAAAGTAGGTCTCTCGCCCGAACCACCGTCCAGAACATTACTGCTTCCACCGTTGCCGGCAAGCAGTGCAGCATTTATGCCAGCCATCACGCCTTGTCCGGCAGCCTCTTCATAACCTGTGGTACCGTTGACCTGTCCAGCGAAGAACAGACCATAGCAGAACTTTGACATAAGGGAATGATCAAGTTGGGTAGGATCGAAGTAATCGTATTCAATGGCATATCCCGGTCTGTAAATCTTTACGTCGCGGAGAGCAGGAATGCTCTTCAGTGCACGCAGCTGCACATCCATCGGCAGTGAAGAGGAAAAACCGTTGAGATACATTTCGTTTGTGTCAGTACCTTCCGGTTCGAGGAAAAGAGGGTGATGGTCCTTGTCAGCAAACGTCACAAGTTTCGTTTCTATCGAAGGACAGTAGCGTGGACCAATAGATTGAATCTGTCCGTTGTATAGCGGAGAATCCGCAAGACCGCTTTTTAAAATCTCGTGACACTCAGGCGTAGTGTCAAACGTCCAGCAAGGCAGTTGGGGTAGGGTAGCCTTCTCTTCGTCAGTGATAGCGGAAGAAGAGTTGAGATAGCTGAACATACTAGTAATCTCTTCGCCAGGCTGAATCGTCGTGTCCTCGAAATGTACCGAACGCTTGTCAATGCGTACAGGAGTGCCCGTCTTCATCCTTGCCGATGAAATGCCGAGAGCGTTGATGCTCTCAGTAAGATGTAGCGCAGCAGGTTCGGCACAGCGACCACCCTGTACCATCTTCCTGCCGATGTGCATCAGACCGTTGAGGAATGTACCTGCCGTGATGATAACGGCAGGAGCCATGATCTCGCATCCCCAGATGGTGCGTACACCGAGAACAGCATTCTTTGTTCCATTGTCCAGAGTCTTGTCTGAATTGGTATCTGTAATCAATTCCACCACCTGATCCTGCCAGATGTCAAGGTTGGGAGTATGGTCAAGCACTTCGCGCCATTTCCATATAAACTTGCCTCTGTCACATTGAGCGCGTGGAGACCACATGGCAGGTCCCTTACTCTTATTGAGCATACGAAACTGAATGGCAGTAGCATCAGTCACCAGGCCCATGGCACCGCCCAGCGCATCAATCTCCCTTACGATTTGTCCTTTAGCAATGCCTCCGACGGCAGGGTTGCAAGACATCTGCCCGATCTTGTTCATGTCCATTGTTATGAGACAAGTCTTGGCACCCATTCTTGCTGCTGCATGAGCAGCTTCACATCCGGCGTGGCCTCCGCCGACAACTAAAACGTCATAATGTAATATCATTTGAAAAATGCAAAGTAAAGTTGCTAAAATTACTTGAAACTTGAAAAATCACTGCAAAAGTAAAGATTTTTTTTTAATTTCTCATTACTTTACTTTGAGAATTGATAAATTTTCTTTAATTTTGCAAACAATATTTCTTATTTATATTGCATATACATGCTGGTGTGCAAAAATATTTGCATGTTGGCAGTGATGTGTGTTGATGGGTAATCATGGCATAACGATTTGAATATTTAAATCAAAATCATAATTAATTTTATCTTAACAACAAAACAAAAACTATGTGGTTATTTAATTCATCAATCGGACGTAAGGTTGTGATGTCAGTAACAGGCATTGCCCTTATCTTGTTCCTCACTTTCCACATGTCAATGAATGTTGTTGCTCTCTTCTCAGGAGAGGCATACAACATGATTTGTGAGATGCTCGGTGCAAACTGGTATGCAGTTGTAGCGACAATGGGTCTCGCAGCATTGGCAGTTCTTCACATTGTGTATGCTTTCATCCTCACAGCTCAGAACAAGGCTGCTCGTGGTGCAGAGCGTTATGCAGTAACAGAGAAGCCTTCAAAGGTAGAGTGGGCAAGTCAGAACATGCTCGTTCTCGGTATCATCGTTTTCGTAGGTCTGCTCATCCACCTTTACCACTTCTGGTCAAAGATGATGCTCGTAGAGCTCATGGGTGCTGGCGATCTCGCTCACGCAGCTGACGGTGCATACTGGATTCAGCAGACATTCTCTGACATTGTCAATGTAGTGCTCTACATCGTATGGCTCTGCGCACTCTGGTTCCACCTCACACACGGCTTCTGGTCAGCTATGCAGACCATGGGTCTCAATGGTAAGACATGGTTCTGCCGCATGAAGGTTATCAGCGTTTGCTATTCTACACTCCTCTTCGCTGGTTTCGCAGCTGTAGTGCTCTGGTTCTATGTAAGCAGTCTCTGCTGCTAAAAGGAGCATAAGGTTATAGAAATTCTGGAAACTCTGGAAACTCTGGAGAATCTAGAAAGAAAACTTAACAAAAACATTAAGAAAACAATGGCAAAGACATTAAATTCACGCATACCTGAGGGACCAGTAGCAGAGAAGTGGACCAACTATAAGGCTCACCAGCGTCTGGTAAACCCTAAGAACAAACTGAAGCTTGACGTTATCGTAGTAGGTACAGGTCTTGCAGGTGCCAGTGCAGCTGCTTCACTTGGTGAGATGGGCTTCAACGTACTGAACTTCTGTATTCAGGACTCACCACGCCGTGCTCACTCTATCGCAGCACAGGGTGGTATCAATGCTGCAAAGAACTATCAGAATGATGGTGACTCAGTATATCGTCTCTTCTACGATACAGTAAAGGGTGGTGACTACCGTGCTCGTGAGGCTAACGTATATCGTCTCGCAGAGGTGTCAAACAATATCATCGACCAGTGTGTAGCACAGGGCGTACCATTCGCTCGTGAGTACGGCGGCATGCTCGCTAACCGTTCATTCGGCGGTGCCCAGGTATCACGTACCTTCTATGCTAAGGGTCAGACAGGTCAGCAGCTCCTCCTCGGTGCTTACTCTTCACTCTCACGCATGGTAGAGGCTGGTAAGGTTAAGCTCTACACACGCTATGAGATGGAAGACGTAGTAATCATCGACGGTCGTGCTCGCGGTATCATCGCTAAGAACCTCACCACAGGTAAGCTCGAGCGCTTCTCTGCAAACGCAGTTGTTATCGCTACCGGTGGTTATGGTAACACATACTTCCTCTCTACAAACGCTATGGGCTGTAACTGTACAGCTGCTATCCAGGCATACCGTAAGGGTGCTATGATGGCTAACCCATCATACGTACAGATTCACCCAACATGTATCCCTGTACACGGTGACAACCAGTCTAAGCTTACTCTGATGTCAGAGTCTCTGCGTAACGACGGTCGTATCTGGGTACCAAAGAACCTTGAGGATGCTAAGGCTCTCCAGGCTGGCACAAAGCAGGGCTGGGAGATTCCTGAGCAGGATCGTGACTACTACCTCGAGCGTCGTTACCCAGCATTCGGTAACCTCGTACCACGTGACGTTGCTTCACGTGCTGCCAAGGAGCGTTGCGACAAGGGCTTCGGTGTAAACAACACTGGTCTCGCTGTATTCCTTGACTTCTCTGAGTCTATCCAGCGTCTCGGTATCGACGAGATCCGTCAGCGCTACGGTAACCTCTTCGATATGTACGAGGAGATCACCGACGTTAACCCAGGCGAGTTCGTACAGGAGGTTGACGGTGTACAGTACTACAAGCCAATGATGATCTTCCCTGCTATCCACTACACAATGGGTGGTATCTGGGTTGACTATGAGCTGCAGACCACTATCCCAGGTCTCTTCTCTATCGGTGAGTGTAACTTCTCTGACCACGGTGCTAACCGTCTCGGTGCATCTGCCCTCATGCAGGGTCTTGCTGATGGTTACTTCGTACTTCCTTATACTATCCAGAACTACCTCGCAGATCAGGCTATCTGGCCACGTCTCTCTACAGACATGCCAGAGTTCGCTGAGGCAGAGGCAAGTGTACAGAAGGAGATTGACCGTCTCATGAGCATCCAGGGTAAGCGCTCTGTTGACTCTCTCCACAAGGAGCTCGGCCACATCATGTGGGAGCACGTTGGTATGGGTCGTACCAAGGAAGGTCTTGAGGAAGGTCTCAAGATGCTCAAGAACCTCCGCAAGGAGTTCAACGAGAACCTCTTCGTGCCTGGCACTAAGGAAGGTCTCAACGTAGAGCTCGACAAGGCTATCCACCTCCGTGACTTCATCCTCATGGGTGAGCTCATCGCTAACGACGCCCTCCACCGTGAGGAGTCTTGTGGTGGTCACTTCCGCGAGGAGCACCAGACTGAGGAAGGTGAGGCTAAGCGTGACGACGAGAACTTCTTCTACGTAGGTGCCTGGGAGTATCAGGGCAACGACGACACAAAGCCTGAACTTACCAAGGAACCTCTTGAGTATGAGATAATTAAGGTTCAGACACGTAACTACAAGAATTAATTAAGGTTATACGGTCGTACGGTTATACGGAAGTTTGCTTTATGATTCAGGGACCTCACAAAAATCTCAGAGTTTGGACAGAATCCATGAATTTTGTTTCTCAACTCTATGAGGTGACTCAATTGTTTCCTAAAGAAGAAATTTATGGGTTGACGAATCAATTGAGAAGAGCAGCAGTTTCTATTCCTTCGAATATAGCAGAGGGATATGGACGCTCTTCTGAAGCAGACCTATTGCATTTTCTGTATATAGCATTAGGATCATCCAATGAAATAGATACTCAGTTACTGATAGCATATAACATTGGATACTTGACCGCAGAAGATTACGACATATTAGGAAGTAAAAATGCAGTTATAAACAAAATGCTACGCTCCCTTATATTTAAGAGAACCAATGGGTAATCTCCGTAAAACCACAAAACCGTAAAACCATAAAACCGTAAAAACAATGGCTAAAAATATAACAGTAACAGTAAAGTTCTGGAAGCAGAACGGTCCTAAGGAAAAGGGACACTTCGATGAGGAAGTAATGAAGAACGTACCAGACGATACTTCATTCCTCGAGATGCTCGATATGATGAACGAGCAGCTTATCAACCAGGGCAAGGAGCCATTCGTGTTTGATCACGACTGCCGCGAGGGTATCTGCGGTATGTGCTCACTCTACATCAATGGTACACCACACGGTAAGACAGAGCGTGGCGCTACTACATGTCAGCTCTACATGCGTAAGTTCAATGATGGTGACACCATCACCGTTGAGCCATGGCGCTCAGCAGGTTTCCCTGTCATCAAGGACTGTATGGTTGACCGTGGAGCATTCGATAAGATCATCCAGGCAGGTGGCTATACCTCTATCCGCACAGGTCAGGCACAGGATGCCAATGCTATCCTTATCCCTAAGCAGAATGCTGACGAAGCTATGGACTGCGCTACATGTATCGGTTGCGGTGCTTGCGTAGCAGCATGTAAGAACGGTTCTGCAATGCTCTTCGTATCATCAAAGGTATCACAGCTCGCACTCCTCCCACAGGGTCGTCCTGAGGCTGCAAAGCGCGCTAAGGCTATGATCGCTCGTATGGACGAACTGGGATTCGGTAACTGTACTAACACACGTGCTTGTGAGGCAGTATGTCCTAAGAATGAGTCTATCGCAAACATTGCACGACTGAACCGTGAGTTCATCTGTGCTAAGCTTGCTGATTAATTCATAGCATAATCATTATCCCCCATTTCTCCCCTAGTGTGGAGAGATGGGGGATTTTTTCCAAATAACTATTTCAGATCGCATTATTTTTTATATTCACGCGCTATGCGTCACTAGGAAAGTGAAATTTTGATATCACTACTGTCACTTGACAAGCGAAACGGCTTTCTCTCAGACCTTTACGTTGTGAATGTACTATCACTTTACTATCACTTTACTAGCACTGCCAGGAAAACATACTCCAAACCTGCTTTTGAATTTTCGCGAAAATTGGATGCTAAAGGGCCCAAACAACGTTGAATTTTCGCGAAAATTGATTTTAAAGGGAATCCTGCAGTATAGCATTCAGAGCGTGAACACTGTATGATGAGACGACTCTATGTACTGATATTGATATATATGGTAGCACTGTCAGGTGCTACTGCTTCAGGTGCAAAGATGACATCTGAAGAAGGATTGCGTCAGTTGCAGGAGCGCTATACCGTAGAGCATCCCCTCATCTACGAAGACGCATGGGCTAAATGGCCATACGCCTTTATCAACGACCACGGACAGCCCGATGGCTTTAATATAGAACTCGTGCGTGAGGTATTCTCGCGACTTCGCATACCGTATGAGATACGTCTCACTGATCAGCATCAGGCGCATCAGGATATCATGCATCACATGTCACACCTTACATTCGGTGTGGCAGCCGACTACAATCAGAATTTAGGGCATTTCGGCCATTCCACCGTGTGTTTCTTTGAGAACTCTCTACTACATTCTGACATCATAGGCAAGCAGACTCTTGAACTCTCCGACCTGCGGGGCAGGCACATCACGTTAGTCGATGACAGCCGTGCCTATCATTATGTTCGTGCCTACGGCATACCCGATAGTATGCTAACCGTCGTGCCATATATAGACCAGAACATACTTGACTCCGTGGTAACAGCTAATGGCTGCGTGCTGTGGAACAGTGTGATGATGAAGGGTATGCTTAACAAGTATCACATTACCGGCAGCGGCATCACCCCCGTTAATATCCCGGCAGGAGAATACCGCATGATCTCCTCTGACACACTCCTGCTGCATTATGCCGACAGTGTGTGTGAGGAACTGAAGGCTGAGGGCAAGATAGATAAGATGATAACCTACTGGATGTTTCCGGAAAAACAAACTGACAGTAATGTCTTCCTCTACGTCCTCATATCACTTTTGTGCGGTCTCATCGTAGTGGCAGTATTCATTTATGTCATACACTATTACCACCGCAACTACTCTCTCACGTCGCTCTACGACATCAATATGCGCATGGATCTCATACTCCATGCCAATAAGATAAAGGTCTGGGTATATTATCCCAATACGCGCCGCTACGCATGGATGAACCGTGACGGCAAGGTTGGCACAGAGTACAGTTCATTCGAATTCTCGCGATTCTTCCCCGGAGAAGACTTCAATATAATCCATTCCCATGTGATGGAATGCCTGCAGCAGTCGCTTCCGCCTACCATCAAGACGCTGCGTAGCTACAAACTAGCAGACCGCACCACTGTCCTCGATGTAGAGGTACATATCCGCACCATGCACGATGACTACGGCAAGGTATATCTCGTATGCGGCATACAACATGACATCACCGACAGCAAAGCTGCCTTGGAGCGTCTCCGACTGATGAACAATCGTTACCGTACGGCATTCAACATCGCCAGCGGTGGAATCATACGTTTTGATGCGCAAGGACGTATGATAGAACTCAATGACCGCCTTATCATGCTTCTCGGCATAAAAGACAAACAGGCACTGCTCGATCGTAATATCCATATCAGTGATTTCGGTGTCATAGGCGACTACCGTCTGGAGGATATGCCCGATGACATGCGATTCTGTTCACACATCAAGGCCGAAGAAATGCACCGTTATGTGCCGTTTGCCGATGCCATATCCTATAAGAACGTCTATGCCCCCGATGCAAGCCAGACCAGCGTCATACGCCGCGACATGTATTTCTACGTGCATTTCATCAAGTCCTGTGATGACGCCGGCAATTTCATCTGCTATCTGCTCTATATACGCGATATCACCCAGCAGGTGGCAGAAGACAAGCGTCTGGCCGCTGCCCGCATTGCCGCCCAGCAGATGGAAGGCGAATGCCGTACCTACAAGCAGCGCCGTGACTATGCACTCAAGGAGTCTAAGATATGGATGCTGAGATACTATCCCGATACCAAGCGCATAGTGCTCTATGACCGTGCCAAGAACAGAATGCAGTCCCTGTCACAGTTGCAGATACTCGAGATGGTTGATGGAAAGTATATGAAGCGTATGTTCAAACTCTTCCACCGTGTGGATGGCAACGAACCCGTGAATGTGCACCTCAATGTAGGCACCATACTGCGCTCACCTGACGGCAAACAAAAATTCTATTACGTCGATGCTCATCCCGTCTATGGTGAGGGAGGAAAGATAACCAACTATTTCGGTATATGTACCGATATAACCGCGCATATCTCCACCCAGCGGCAGTTGAAACATGAATCCACCAAGGCGCAGGAAGCCGAACAGTTGAGGCAGAAATTCCTGCGCAATATGTCCTACTCCATCCGTCAGCCACTGGTCTCCATGCAGCAGAGTGTAGAGAAGCTCTTCAGTACCAAGGCCGGTGTGGAAGAGACTCAGTTGATACGAAACATCACCTCCAGCGTGCAGCGACTTACCATGCTATCAGACGATACCCTCCTGCTCTCACGCATAGAGTCAGGCATGATGCATCCCGAACTGCGTGTGCAGGACTTTGTCCCTGTATTCCGTGACAGTGTGGAGCAGGCACTCAGCGACTATCGCCATGAATCCGTCACGTACCACGTAGTAGAGACATACAAATCCCTTATCCTGAATATTGACAAGGACATCGTCTCACGCATACTACGCGAATCCGTGGCCCTCTCGGCACGATACACCCATTACGGTACACTCGACGTTAGATATATGTACCACAACAATACGCTCACCATAGCTGTGGAGAATACCGGACAGGGCATACCGCCTGTGGCACTCGAGCATATATTCGAACCGAATATCACTGATTCCTTCGTCACTGATGCCCATGCCGTCAGTCATCTCTCTGGCCTCGAGATGGCTATCTGTAAGTCGCTCGTTGAATTACTCGGGGGAACTATAGAGGTGAAGTCTGATCCGCATCGTGGCAATACCATCTACATATCTCTCCCGTTGATGTAGGCCATAGTTAAATTCAAAATTCAAAATTCAAAATTCAAAATTGAGCACCCGTGTATCCTACATATCACCCCTGCGGCGCATTATCCATGCAGCCCTCCTCGCCATCACACTTCTGATGGTGGGACAGATCAGTGCGTCAGCAGCAGAGGCAGGCATTATGGATGATGACGGCATGGCGCAGAAAGGCAGACACTCTATCATATACAACCACCATGCACCTATCGGCATACGCTATACGCATCAGCATCCGCTCGTCATAGTATCCAACTGGGCTATGCCGCCTTACAGTTATATCAATGACCATGGACAGCCTGACGGCTTCTTCATAGAGATAATGCAGGAGTTCTTCTCCATGGTCCATGTGCCTTATGAAATACACCTGATGAATTGGAGAAAGGCTCGTAGCGAGATGTCAAATGGTAAGGCACATCTCATGCTGTGTGTGTCAGCCCGTGACACCATTCCTGGCATGACCATCAGTACCACGTCCCTTTCCTCGTACGATGTGGGAGTCATGCACCTTGGTACACAGCGGAATGTACCCAGTCTGCAACTATTCAATGCCGATGATACTGTGCATACATGCTTAGGAACATATCCTGACCATTATCTCAATACGAGTTTTGACAGAGAAAAATCATTCACCTTCGGTCATACGGCCGTCAATGATGCTATTGGCAGAATACTCGATGGAACCATCGATTATTATATCTGGAATAAGTATGCGCTCATGTCTATGGTCAAGAAATTCGGACTGGGAGACAGGATTGTGGTGGAAGACATAGATATACCCTCGGTGCGCATATCCTTTCAAAGCAGTGACTCTATCCTCATACACGAACTGGAGAATCAGTATCAGCGTATGGTACAGTCCGGGCGTTATGCGGAGATACACCACAAGTGGTTTGTCAATGGTGGCACTGATGACACAGCCGATGTCCCGACCATCCTCGTTATCGTAGTGTTCGTACTTTTCTTCGTTGCCATATTCGTAGGATTCGTACTCTTCCAGCGCACCGATACCTCCGGTGATCTCAAGAAAGAGTTTCTCACCATAGCGTCCGTAGGTACCGAACTGACCGGTTGTCAGGTTCTCGCCCTGCGTCTCAGCAAGCAGTGGGTGTATAA
>JAZLIN010000047.1:0-32700 GCA_045617365.1 Prevotella sp.
TTTGTATTTATAAAATTAGTTAAAACATTTGCATATTCACAAAAATAGTATTACTTTTGTAAAAAAATAGAGAATCACACTATAAAAGAAGAATGCAATGCTCTCTGGTACATGCTAGGACAGAAGAATCTACTTCAAATAGCGGATTTGTTAATTGTATGCACGGAGTTAACAATGATGAAATGCTGCTATATGATCAATCATTGTAGATGTTACAGAATGTCCTACTGAAAAAATATATCGAGGGATTATAGATTATTTCCAAAGATGAGCATGTGGTTATATAAGTGGAATAGAAATTTAACGCTATAAAATATAAAAGGTATGCAAAATAGAATACGACAGCTGATGGAGTCTCAGCATATGAATCAGCAAAATTTTGCTCAGTTGACCGGAATAAAAGCTGCAACGTTGAGTGGTATCTTTACAGGAAGAACCAATCCTACTGTAAGTATCATTTCGGCTATAAGGAAAACCTTTCCTAATGTGAACATCGACTGGTTGATGTGGGGAGAGGGAAATATGTACGCTACAGATTCTGGAGCAGTAAACAGTTCCATGTCATCTGTTCCATCCTCTTCTACGGGAGGAGTAACAGAGACATCCCAGAGTTTAGATCCTGTGCCTTCATCCGCAGATCATCAGTATGAGGGAGGAGAACCAAATGGTAATTCTCATGGGGCGGTTATGTCTCAAATGGCATCAGGAAATGTTAATCATCCGACTGCCAATATGGCACAACAGTCGAATGTGGCTCCTGATCTCTTCAGTAGCATTCCTGCTTCACAAACACAAGTGCGTCAGAATGTGTCACCAAATCAAAGTCGTGGGCAGCAGCGCAGTCAGCATGTAGCACAGGTGAATGTTACAACTCAGCCTAAAACTATGGTTCCGCAGGATTATATAGTGCAGCAGTCTGCTACATTAAGGAAGATTACAGAGATAAGGGTATTCTATGATGATCAGACCTGGGAGTCTTTTGTTCCTAAGAAATAGAAGAGATATTTTATCGTCACTTAGTTGTTTAGTTGTTTGTTAGTCTTTGTGCAGATAATATTTGTAAGTTTCCAGAAAATTTATTAACTTTGTAGCAGAATCTGAACATTACCAACTATACATATTATAATTAATTATGAAAAAGCTATTTTTAACAGCTGTGATGGCGATATTGATGATGTCGCATGGCAGTGCGGCAAAGAAAGCAGCAGTTGTCAAGGACCTGTTTCCTGACGGTACAGAGATACCGGAATGGTTCAGGCAGAATGAGAGTGTAAAACTGTCCAATCTGGGTAAGCAGTATAAACTCACGGATTATGGTATTTTTGCGGACGGACGTATTCATACAGCAGAGATACAGGCGCTGATAGATAAGGCTGCCGCTAATGGTGGTGGTGTGATCGTGGTTCCGCAAGGTATATATATGACAGGCGGTCTTCAGTTTAGGCAGGGTACTCATCTGTATCTGGAGGATGGTGCTACACTCATGGGGTCGGACTTCATTGGGGACTATCCTTTGGGCAAGACTCGTATAGAGGGTGAGACATGTACATATTTCGGTGCCTTGATAAATGCAGACAATCTTGATGGCTTTACCATCTCAGGAAAGGGAACCATTGACGGAAATGGTTTGCGCTATCATCAGCAGTTCTGGTTGCGCCGCAAGTGGAACCGTAAGTGCACCAACAAGGATGAGCAGCGTCCACGTCTGGTGTATGTCTCAAACTGTAAGAATGTGCAGATAGAAGGCGTGAAACTGCAGAATTCTGCTTTCTGGACTACCCACATATATAATTCAGAGAATGTAAAGCTTCTCGGTCTGCGCATCTATTCATTAGGCAAGCCTGATGATTCCAAGGGACCATCGACAGATGCTGTTGACCTCGATGTAGTGAAAAATGTGTTGATTAAGAATTGCTATATGTCGGTGAATGATGATGCTGTAGCAATCAAGGGAGGTAAAGGACCATACGCAGATGCTTTCGAGAAGCAATATGATGGCGTGAAAATACCAGCAGAGAGTGAAGGCAATGGTGCTAATGAGAATATCATTATAGAGGATTGTGAGTACGGTTTCTCGCATGGTTGTCTTACATTGGGTTCGGAGTCTGTACATAGTCGCAATATCATACTGCGTCGCATCAATGTCTCAACACAGGGCAACAACCTGTTGTGGCTGAAGATGCGTCCTGATACCCCGCAGCTGTATGAATACATCACAGTGGAGGATATCACTGGCAATGTAAAGAACTTCATCCTCGTGGCACCATGGACACAGTTCTATGACCTCAAGGGACGCCAGGATCCTCCAAAGTCTTTCTCTGACCACATAACAATGCGTCGCTGTAATGTAGATTGTAATGTGTTCTTCAATGTAAAGCAGCAGGAGGAGGTTTATCATTTGTCAAACTTCACATTCGAGGATCTTGACATAAGGGCAAACAATAAGGAATTCCATCCTGAATACGTTGAGGGATTCCAGTATAAGAATATTAATGTGAAGTAACAGTCATGAATCGTTTCGATCAAGGTGAAGAGCGTCGTCGCGATGAACTCATCCGTTCGATAGAGCACAGCGTAGAAGAGCTGTCATTACCAGAATTGGAAGCACTCTTCTATGACATGATAAGTAAAGGGTATATCACCCTGTAGCAGACATATACAAACGACAGCGACCGTGAGTCCCAGGATGGGAAACTCACGGTCGCTGTCGTTTCTGTGTTATGTGTAGGATTTTAACCTTTATGCTTTTGTAGGTATTCTTCGTGTAGATGATAGTATTTCTTCATGAAGAGAATGTAGGCAATGGAAAGAACTATTATCACTCCTACTGCGTATGTCCAGCGTGCTGCTGGGGTATCAGGTATGAGGAATACAAGTACTAATGATATGGTTGTTTGCAATGTGATGTATATGCTTGCCACGGTCAGGTGGCCTATGCCAAGTTCATTTGCCATAATCTGATAGGCGTGTTTGCGATGCGCTATACCAATGTTCTCGTGAAGCATGAGGCGGTGTATGATGGTAAGGCTACCGTCAATGCCATAGACAGAAAGCAGCAGTAGGTATGTAATGTCCTGGCTCATGATTATGAGTCGTCCGATGAGCAGTAGCAGTATGAATGCTAAACCAATAGAACCAACATCGCCGGCAAAACAAACAGCCTTGCCTTTGGGACGGAAATTGAAGAAACAGAATATCAGGTCTGCCGCAATCAGGGTTTCCAGAAGTGATGAGGCAATAAATGGTTGTATCGACTCATTGATAATTAAAAGCAATATGAGTATCGCGAGAGAATATCCCCCTGTGATGCCATTGATACCATCCATGAAGTTTACTACATTGCAGATGCCGACAAATGCGAATATGACAAGAGGAACAAGAATCAGTGCGTATTGTGCATATATATAGCTCTGACTGACTGCAATCAGAGACATTGCAAAGATATGTACCAACAGTTTGGTTGACCATTTCATTTCCTTTATGTCATCCACAATGCTGATACCAGCCATGATAATAAGACCTATGAGGGGAAGAAGAAACTCATTTGTATATTCCCCGAGGTGCGTATGGATGATGTACCATATTATCATACCGAAAGTGAAGATAATTCCTCCTCCTCGTATCACCGCAGTGTGGTGAGAGGATCTTTTGTTTGGTCTGTCAACGATATTGTATTTCTCCGCTATCTTGAAATAGAGAAGTTCGAGCAGAACAAGTATGATGAATGTAATAACAAGAATCATAAGGGGTGACTATTTTGTTGTTATGTTATTGTTTCTGAGCTATAATGGACAAACTTTCCTCCAGAGAGACCAGTTGATAGTTGAAATCCATACGGCTCATCTCAGAGTCATAGTGATATGTAGAGAACATCTTGCATACGGGACGCAGGAACTTGCCTGCCATCCATACTAAAGGGTTGAATATTTTGCTGATGAAAATTCTGTGTCGCTTTGCTTTTGCAAAGAAACGTATAATCTCTGTTGTGTCAGAGTATTCTTTATTTTGTGGGTAGTATGTTCCTGCTAATTCATGCAGGATAGTTTGTCTTACAAATTCGCATAGGTTATCAATGTATATCATGCTTCGCCTATTATGCCATTCTGGGAAGCAAGGGCATACTTGCGCTAACTTGACAAGACGTGGAAAATTTCCCTTGGAACCAGGTCCATACACCATAGGTGGTCGGAGGATGCAGATACGGAAATCAGGAGATTCTAGAGATAGTAGTCCTTTTTCAGCTTGCAGTTTGCTATCTCCGTAGAAATCATTGGGGTTGGGAGTGGAATTCCTGGTTACGACTTCACTGTTTAGCGTCTGGCTCTCATGGAAAACGATCATGGAACTCATAAATATGAATTGTCCTACCCCCTCCATTTTCGCTTTTCTTGCTACTTCGATTGTCAGATCACGATTGACCTTATAATAAAGATCCTTTAATTTGGGATTAGTGCTGACATGTGCTATTCCTGCCACATGATATACGCTGTCATATCCAGAGAAATCTGTATCTCTCCAGGCATCAGACTTAACGTCGAGGGAATCTACCGACATGGAGTCATTTGTCTTCAGCCAACGCTCAACGTTCGTTCCGATGTAACTGCTGGTCCCAGTGATAAGAATGCGCTTCATTTTCTAAGCAATTCCTTGATTTTAATGAAATACTTCAGAAATAATAATGGCATACATGTCCATACATCGTTTTCCTTGCATCCACGTACGATTTCCTGATTGAGAATTATGTTAGAGCGTAGATTCTTGGTACTCCTTCCTCCGGTCCTCATTTTTACAAAAACCATGGGTATGTATCTGCTACACAGTTTGTTACGGTAGAGGAATCGTACGATCAACTCATAGTCGGCAGCGATGTAATAGTCCGTCTTATATAGTCCATACCTCAGGTAGTTCTCCCTACGTGTATAGAAAGAGGGGTGTGCTGGCATGAAACCGAATCGGAGTTGCCAGGGGCTCCATTTATTACAGCGATAGTATCTTACCGTTTTCGACAAATCCATTGGCGAAACGAATCTGATGTCTCCATAGACAGATTGCAGACAGGCATTGGTGGAAAATGCCTGTGCGATGTTAGATACGACATCCTCAGAAGCGTAGAAATCATCAGAATTAAGCATGCCGATGATGTCCCCCGTTGCCATATCAATGCCTTTGTTGATGGCATCATACATACCATTGTCAGGTTCGGAGACCCACTTCATCCTACCATCGAAATCTTTTTCGTACCTTTTTATGATATCTATGGTAGAATCAGAGCTGTTGCCATCTACGATGATATACTCTATATCCTTGTAGTCTTGGGTCAACACGCTCCTGATAGTGTCGGCGAGATAAGCTTCGCTGTTGTATGTTACAGTGATGACAGAGATCTTCATACAGTTAGATGTTGGAAATCATGGATGTCCAGAATGAGGAGAGTAATGAGTCGGAATAGCAGATGTGGTGTTTCCATCGGTGCTTCCACCATCTGACGACTCTTTGCGTGATAGATGCCCCTGGGCAAATGTCGGGACCGTCTATGATTTCCTTCAGAATCTTGTTTGTCAGTTTCGTTTCCTTGATGTTTGTCGAGATGGTGTCGGCAGGGAAAATGGCCTTGGAGAATCCCAGTACTTCGATGCAGATTCGGTTAATGCATTTCATCAGCAAGTACATGTTATATTCTTTTGCAGTGTCGCTAATCCATCGCCAGTCCATGTCCGTATGATGCTTTTCTAAGAAGAAAGCCCAGTCAAGCAGATGTCTCAGTGTTATGCCTTCTGCTGCAAAGTGCCCCGCCATGTGTCTTAGTAGAAACAATGCATTGAGTCTGTTGTTTGGGACAAATACCTTGGTATTACCAATCTCTATCTTTGGATTGGAAAGAGATGCGAGTTCTTTGAACTGCTGTTCTATTTTTTGTGAAGAGAGTCTTTTCTTAGTGTTGACGAAATCGTAGTGATTCTCTACGTTGATCCCTTCAAATCTGAATGTCGTATGGTGCTCGCTGCTATCATCAATGCTTGTGGAGAGTGTGTTAGCGATTAGCGCGTCAGCCTCTTTCCATTTACCAAACAGATATATGTCAATATCCCCTGTCTGTCGGTGTTGTGGTATAGGATATAGGCATGAGAGGCTGTACCCTTTCAGAAGCATCACGTCTATATGGTAGGAATGTAACAAGTCGGCGAGTCGCGCTATGGCATTCCTATGGCGTTCGTATCTTCGTTCACCTTTGATACATTTTCCCTCCCATCTCAGTTTTGCCATTCTTGTCTCCCTCGTTTCGGCAGGCCATGCAATGTCGGGCATTGCTGCATGAAGACTTTTCCAACCGTCCAAGGCAATATATGACACATTATGATGTTCGGCAAGGCGTACAATCTCATCGATATGGCAGTCTATGTCGGTATAGAATTCGGGCGACTCCGTCATGGAAGTCTCCTTCCCTATACCGGCTACGACAAGAGCAAGAAGTTGGCGCTGGATAATGGTCATAGGATTGTTGAATTGCTGTTATACATCGTTACTAAATAGTAACTCCTAGTATATTCTTGATGTGGTTGCGTATCTTTTCCCTGTCAGCCCCACAACGTCGTTTGGCTTCTGCTATTTTTGCGTCAACGAGCATGCGGTACCATAATCCCTGAAAGAAGTCCCATTCGAAACCGGCACGACCGTCAAGAAAACCAAAGCGGAGGATATAGCGATAGATGAAGTAAGCGAAGCACCTCCAGTAGAGTGGCATGCGATAGTATTTTGATCTCAAGGCTTCCTTTTTGATTATATGCCTAGGAGTATCTCGTAGGTTATACTGTATACATAGTTGGGTTGCAGCCTCTCTTGCAGCATAGTTGTCATGTTTCTGAATAAACTCGCTGATTGTGATGTGGCTATCATTGACAAAACCACCATTGAAATAGGATATATCTCCTTCGTGCACTATGAGGTCTTCATCCATCAGGCGGAGATCATAGCGGGCCTTTCCATTCCTGAATATTCGCTCTTTGCAGATGCCATTGACAATGCCGTGTTTGAGTCTGTGATTGTTGAATGTGCGGATGAGAGGCAGTGATATAGCCGAGATGTTTTCTGGCATTTTGTCTATCTTGTCTTGCATTTCGCTGACGAGTTCTTTGGTGAGGTACTCATCCGCATCCATGCGTAGTATCCATGTGGTCTCGATATTGAGATTGTCAAGAGCCCAGTTAAACTGTACAGCCTGATTGCCAGGCCATGCGTGTTCCACCACTTCCACGTTGGCAAATGTATGGCATATCTCTCTTGTGGCATCGTCAGACATACAGTCTATGACAAATACCTTATAAGATATGGGACACACGTTTTCAAGTGCTCTGCGTATGTGGCGTTCCTCGTTGTATGTCAGTATGATGGTAGTCAGATCATGTATCATAGGGACACTATTCCTCCCATTCTTTTATAGACCTTCTCTTGAGAAAGTGTGCAGGGTTGCCTCCTACGACGGTCCATGATTCCACATCCTTATATACAGAAGCGGTAGCTCCTATTACGGCACCTTCGCCAATGTTTACTCCCATTCCAACGTATGCACGTACACCTATCCATGCCTTCATACCGATGGTTATTGGGGCAGTGATGAGAGTGTGCTTGACCACCATGATGTCGTGGCTGGCGGTACATAGATAGGCATTTTGTGAAACCGTAGCACCCTTGCCCACTTTTATCAGGTCGACATTATATATTATCACATCATTGCCAATGCAGGTGTAGTCGTCAAGAATGAGATTCCAGGGAGCCCATATCTTGACAGAATGATGTACACTGACACCTTTACCTATCTTTGCTCCGAATATTCGCAGTATCATATTGCGCCATTCCCGGAGAAATGGTGATACGAAAGGACGAAATAGCAATGGGCACAATATAGTCCAGATAGCTCGTTTCAGTTTATTGGATAATGGCAGATGATTATGGTATATGAAGTCATCATCGCAGTGATTCTGTGCATTCATCATTCGCAATAGATATAAGACGGTTTTTCTATCTCACCAGCTAACCACCGGTATAGATCGAGCATCATGGTGGCCACTTGGTGGTATTCGTATTTCTCATGTATAAGATTACGGCCACGTATTCCCATTTCCATGATTTGCGACTCTTCCATTGACATTATTTCACGTATGGTTGCGGCAATGGTCTCGGGAGCATTGTCTCTCCACCATCCGCACTGGCGACCGTTGAGTTCACTCCATGGGGTACCAAGACTGGCATATACGGGAGTTCCGGAAAGAAGCGCTTCGGGTACTATCATACCAAAGTTTTCCTGTATGCTTGGTACCATTAAGGCTCGTAACTGACTCAGAAGGCGGTATTTCTCATTTCCGGTGACGAATCCGGTGAATCTAACCATGTGCTCTATATTGAGCCTTTTCGTTTCTGTTATGAGGAAATTCTCATATTCTGGTTCTCCTTTCCCCATAATGACGATCTCAAAGTCCAGATCATCAATCATGGCAGCAGCGTATAGTATGTTTTCTACCTTTTTAATTGGATTAAGTCTTCCGAGAAATCCTATTGCTTTCGGAGAATGCTGTCTTGCACTTTGTGGCATGCTGTCTGGGATTACAACCGGATTAGGTATAACAGCTATAGGGCCCTGATATCCAAAATCGCGACAGTGCCTCATTTCCTCCATGCATGTGACGTGCAGACATGAGGCATTCAAAATGTCTTTTCTGAACCATAATGCCAGCATGGGACGCTTCTTCCAACTCTTGATCTGCATGGCTGTAGGGTAAAGCATTCCGTGTGGAGAGAGCACTATGGGTTTTCCTTTCTGCCTTGCTATTTTGCATGTTGCATGGTTGGTATGTTTCCACAGAGTGTTGGTGTGATACACATCAGATTCTGATGCCTCTAGAAAGTTCACTATATTAGAAGACATTTCCAATGGCGACCATCTGTCATCGTCCGTTTCAATCATCCAGTCCCTGCCACTGCCTATATTGTTATCAACGGAAGCCTTACTCTTGATAGTAAGCAACTCTACCGTTCCTGGAGATATGTCATACAGTCCCTCCATGAGGTTGTATGTACATGTGGTAGGTCCACCGGAGCGGCTGTACATGTTGGGTATGGTATTCAACACTTTCATAAGCAAGATTATGGCTATGTTGTGTAATTTGACAGAATTGCTACAAAGTGGCGGCGATTTTCGCGAAAATTGAATGTTAAAGGGCTCCTTTAGCAGTGTTAAAGGGCCCCTTTAGTAGTGTTAAAGGGCCCCTTTAACACTGCAAAAAGGGCCCTTTTGCTATTCTGAAGGTTTCTTGACACAAATGTTTGGATAAGAAGTGACGAAGTGACATCTATAGGGCGAAAGGTATTGTATTTACGTTGCCTGGTACGCTAACACTTCATCAGGAAAGTGTCGGTAAAGTGTCATTACATGTGTCACCTTCCATACAGTAATAACGCAGGTGACACTTCCGCAACACCTTGGTGACACTATATGTTTAAGCTGTCACTCTTAAATCGGTTGTAAGACAATATATTACACATGCTGACGACACTTCGTCACTCTATAAGGAACAGTATCAGTCATAATATAAGCAGAGCCAAGATTATAAAGCGCAGCAGATACCTTGTATCTTAGATATGTCATGGTTGTTTGTTATACAGTCTATAAGTTCGAGCAATGATAATGCCGCCTTATGTGCATTCCAAGTGTCATGGATGTATTCCATGGCGTTGGTTGACATCGCGTTGCGTTCTGTTGGGTGGTCTAACAAATAGCGTAAGTTTTCGTACAGATCTACGAATGATTTACTCTCGAATGCCATACCGTTTTTGCCATGTTCTATTATGAAAGGTACTGCTCCGGCTTCATTTGATGACACTGTACAGCAACCATTTCCCATGGATTCGTTGATTACGACTCCCCATCCTTCATTCTTGTCTGACGAAAGAACGAAGATGTCGCTTTCCCTCATTCGTTGCTGTATCTGTTCGTTAGGTATCTTGCCAGGAAAAGACACTACATCGCAGAGTCCATACTGTTTGGTGAGCGATTCTGTTTCCACTTTCTCCGGTCCGTCTCCATACATTGTGAGATGGAAGCGGTAATGGTTGTCCTTTAACAGTTTGGCAGCCTTTATCATTAGTTCCGGATGTTTCCAACTTATGAATCTGGAGCACCACATAATTTGCGGGATGCTGTTTTCTGTATAATAGTGTGGTGCATGTACCCGAACATTTGTGAAGTAACCCCACCTAAAGCATCTGCCTTCATATGCGTGTAATGCCCGTAGGTCTGCTGCAGCGTATGCACTGGCACACAATATATAAAAAGGCGCTTTGTGATAATAGCGATGATAGTTGAGGCGCCATCTAAGCAGGTTGGGCGAGAGTATGTTTATCCATCCTCGCTTTAACCATCGTTCGGCAATCTCAAATGATAGCTTCCCTGTCTTGGCACGTGCAACGGCATATTGTTGTGAGTCTGCTCCAAAAAGGCAAACGTCTGCTTCCTGTGCCAATTGCATAGCCAGCATGTAACTCTCTGGACTAGCCGTTGCAACAATGCAGTACGGACGTGTGGTATAGTCCTGTCCTCCCTTCATACTGTTTTGGTCAGGCAGGAGTGTTGCGACGAAATAGAACTGGTCTGATGAATGATTGTTCAGGATAGCATATAGTTCGTCTGTGAAATGCACCTGATGATGATTCAGGTAATTACAGAAAAAAACTATTGTCATATATCATCAAAATCTTTTGTGAATGCTGATACATCTTCATCTTTGTCGCAGACTCCCAGTACCATCCAGAATATAAAGCACAAGGGGCTACCGCCGGCAAAGATATATCCCTCGGCCATGAAGTGAATGCTGAAGAATGTTAGCAAGCCTAAAATCATGGCTTTGGATCTGGCTTTGGATTTTCTGGTGATGGATATTCGTTTTGCGAAGATGGTGAAAAAGATGATGAATCCAATTATACCAGTCATTGAGGCAATGCATAGCCAAGAACTACCAGGTTCTATCACACCTGTCCTCTTATTATATTCGTCACCAGATTCCTCATCTATGGCACAGAATCCGACGCCCGTCAATGGACTCTTTGTTATCTCAAATATACGAGCCTCATATTTTGGCATTCTTGAAGCAAAGATACCACCAAGTTCTATATTTGATTTTTGTTTGTTTTGTAATTTCTGTGTAGCCCTGTCCCAGAAAGGTAGAGTGCAGATAATCAGTATAAAAGCTATGAGGGAATGCTTTATGAAGTCACGTCTGTCATCGGCTGCATAATATACTGTGACAATTAGGGATACGAGCATGGCAACAAAGGCGATTCGCGAGGCCGCTATCAGTACGCATCCTATGCAAAACAGTCCCATGGCGGCATATAAAAGATTCTTTCGCTGCATGTATTTGTATGTCAGCATGATAGCGGCAATGGATGCGATAGGGGCAAGCGTCATGGAGTGATTGAATAATCCGCTGAAAACACCTGCGGTGTTGTACATTGTATTCTCATCTTCCAGTTCGAATGTCTCATTCATGACGTTTATTCCGAGAAAGTATGCGAAGAATGATGCTACGGAGAATAAGATAGCTAGAAGACAGAAAGTACAGAAAGCCTGTTGTTTATGTTTGTTGGAAGCTTTGTTTCTTGTGATAGGAGAGACGCATAGCGCGACCAGTAGGAAATTACTCAATCGTAGCCATGTGTGAAATTCATAGTCTGGGTCTGCTACATAGTTGGCTATCATAATCCATAAGATAAAACACACACCCAGGGTGTCGTATTTGTACCTTCTGTATATGTTTGCCATGGCGCAGAGTGCCATGAATGCCCATGTGGCAATTTTAATGTTTGCAGAGAATGTACCTATCATATTGAAAAAGACACAGCACATCAATAATCCTCCCAGAGAGAAGACATTGTTCCAGAGATAGAGTATGGCCTTTTTCATTTGTAATGATGAAGGAAACGGGGTGTTTCTTTGCGTTTGTTAGTTTGTCGTAATTCCCTCATATCACAATAATATCTCCCTCGCAATGCTGTAACATTTTGAGGATGTGATATTTATGTATGTGGGTGGCTCTCGCTTGGGAAAAACGGTTGATAGCCACCGCAAAGGTACAAAAAAAAACTGAGTTACACAAGATTTTTTGTGTGATAACTGTATAATAAGTAGGTGTATGGGAATAGAAAACAATCCCCAATGAATGTTCTGCTTATGACGGAATGAATGTTTTCAGTTTTTGAAGATATCTTTGAATGTATAAATCCATGCCGAACTCTTTCTGGAAGAATGCTCTGTTGGCTTTTTTCATGTCATCTAGTTTTCCTTCTTCTTTCTCCCTTCTGAGTTCCAGGATTCTCGTTATGAGTTCATCGGTATTACCGTAGTCAAAGAATTTCATTCCTTCTAGATGATAGTCTTCGAACCATTTGTTGCCTCCTGTTCTTGTAAGTATGACAGGAGTGCCTTGGCGAAGAATTTCCAGAAGAATGAGATCGAAGTATGTGTTCTTGTTGGGTAGTATAAAAGCATCAACCTCATTGAGTAGTTTTGGTGTCTCTACCCATCCCAGTTCTATCCATCTGTTATCCTTTACACCAATCTTGCAGTCTTTCATGCCTCCGATCATGAAATATGCATCTGGCATCTCTTGCCATAGAGGCATAGCACTATCTTTGAGGAAATTATACCCTTTGATCTTGGAGTGTCTGCCTATATAGCATAGTTTCAGAGCGTTGGAAGGTATGTTATGGTTGTCTGCATAATGATTTGTGCTAGTAATGGCCTCCGTAGAGCACAGTGCGGTAGGTATATAAAAGAATTTGTCATTGTTTTCTGTGAACTTTTCTTTGTATATCTTTGAGGCGTTTTCGTATGGTTCGCGAGCCTGTATAACAGGAAACATTACTTTGTCGCACAAGTCATAGGCATGCGCTTCTTGGCGTATGCACCAGTCTCTGATTTGCGGAAATCTTTTCAGAAAGCGTTCCAGTGATTTTCCACCGGCAAACTCGTCTATCGTTGGTTCCGGACAGTGGGCTGTCAGGATTATCTTTGCCGTTATTTCGGATCCTCTGAAATGGCATAATATCTCAGGAGAAGAATGAACGTGTATGAAGTCAAAGCTGTTCAGGTATGCTATTGTGCTTTTGGAAAAAAAGCGTCTGTGGATGTAGAATCGGTACAGAATGACAGGGTAATATATCCAGGCAATATGTTTTGAGAGGGAATTGATAGCATCCATAAGGAAGCCGCACACGGTAGAAAAGAGTGTAAAGTGAAATCTACTTTTGTCTATAAACTCAATCTCTGCGTGAGGATGTTCCTTGAGGTATTGGTGGATATTGTAAAGGTAACCTGAAGGTCCACCATTATTCTTTAAGTTTTTGGTTTGTTCGAATATTAGTATTCTCATGTTAGTGGTGGTGTCTGTTTATTATACTAATGATCCTTGCCCTCTCTTGTTTCCTTAGTAATATGGCATAGTTGACTATGACTGCTATGATTACGCTGAGAGCACCTGCTATGGAGAGTGCAGCCCAGCTGTCACAAGTGAAGAATCCTCTGGTTAGATACAGTATGCAGCAGATGCATAAAGTTGACAATAGAGTCTTGATTATGGCGGGATAAAAGGATTTGGCGGACGCTCCCACGCAATGGGCTCCATATATGGGCAGGAATGTCAATGACCTGATGATGCCGAGAATAGTTCTTGTTGAGGCTAGGATAATCAGTTTTGTCGTAGTGTCATCAGCTATATACATGCCGGCCAATACTATCAGGAACGTCAAAAGATGATTGCAGAACAGGAAGATAGACGATACCTTCAGCTTGTTGGTCACGGTGAATATATTCCAGATGACTTCCAGCGGAAGGGACAGAGAGAGTTCCAATCCGCATAAAACAGATAGAACATATAGTAGATGCACATCCTGGTTGGGCATCCATAAAGCATAGAAGTCTTCACCATAGATATAAATGAAAGATAATGGGATGGTTACAATGAATCCCAATAGTCTGATAGCGGTGTTCGTCTCGTTTTTGAATTCTTCTTTGCAGTTCTTCGCATATAGTTGGGTTAGGGTGGGGGCAAATACATTTGCTATGGTACTGCTAAGTAGGATTATGACAAAAGGTATCTGTCGGGATATGGAGAATATACCCATGGCAGTAGCACCAATGTAAAGGTTTGCTATGACAAGGTCAAATCCCTGGCCTAACATGATGCCGAGTTTATTGAATGTGTTCCAAATACCAGAGGACACCAATTCCTTGACTTTGCTGTAGTCAAAGTTTTTGATGTTGATTTTTAATTCCGGGGTGAGTATTGTCGTGAATCGGTAGTTGAAGATTGCCCCATAGGTTATCATGACCATGCTTGCTATACCGATGTACCATAACTTGGGTATGAGGCATCCAAACAGCATTACTATTACTGTAGCCTGTAGGATTTTACCTACTATCTGCTGGATGGATGAAAGTTCCAATCTGTTCTTGATGAATGTTGCAATGGCGAAAACATTGGTCATCAAACCGATTATGGAATTTAAGGCAAGAATAGAGAATAATATCTTTACATCAGCGATAAGGTCTTCGGGTATTTCGAACATGTATTCCATATATATCATGCAGACTCCTGTTACGATGAATATAATTCCTGCCAGGAACATGTTGGAATAGAATACTGAGGAGAAATATTTGTTCGCTTCGTATGTTCTTCCTTGTGTATAGCTGATGGTTATGAATCTGCTGGCCATGGAGTTGAGTGCAATGGTCAGCAGCGTAGTATAGTCAATGATATTAGTGGATAGACCGACAAAACCATAGGCCGCAGCGCCTAGGTTTCTTACTATATATGGGGTCAGTAGGAAACTTATTCCCATGCCTACAGCAAATGTTGTAAATGATGCTGTCAGATTGATGAATAGTTGTCTGTTCTTAGAGCGCATTTGTCTGTTGCCTTGGGGTTGTTTCTCTACTTTCGCTTTCCCGAAAGCGGGATTACTTTATGCGTTTTCCTGATGGAGTGTATTGTTTTCCTTTTTTTACGATAATGAGTTTACCTCCTGTTATGTATTTCCCGTTTTGTTTTATCGTATCACTTTGATTCTTTGGGATGTTGATATCTTGAGGGTCTCCATAAATGCCAAAGACCATCTTAATCCTAGATTTTGCTGGTATAGGAAGTGTCAGTTCGGGTTTTGATCTTCCGGGAATCGTCAGGTTGACATTTCCGTTGCTATATGTTATCTGTGGTTTTGACTCCAGTTTGTAGCAAACGTAGTTGTTGCTAGTAATCCAAATATATACGGCATCTCTATTGGCAGCGATAACTGACGATGTCACGGCCAATAATAATGCTATTAGGAAGTATTTCGGTCTGAGATTCATTGTAAAGGTTGCGTTATTATAATAATGTGGGATGTTATAGGCTACAAAGTTAAGTAAAACTTTTGGAACATGCAAATATTTAACGATGAAATTTGCATGATAACTATTTTTTGTGTAACTTTGCATTCACTTATGCAAGATATATATACCACAATAGCCAATGTGGCAGAAGGATATTATACAGAGAAGCGAAGCAAGTTCTATGCCTTCGCCCATCACGTCACGACACCTGATGAAGTGAAGGAATTGCAACAACAATACCGTAAGAAGTATTATGATGCGCGCCATGTGTGCTATGCTTATCGTCTTGGACCAGAAGGGGAGGATTTCCGTGCTAATGATGATGGAGAACCCTCAAGTACTGCCGGCAAACCTATTTTGGGGGCAATGATGAGTGCGGGGATTACCGATGTCGTAATTTTTGTCATCAGATATTATGGGGGAGTGAATCTTGGTACAGGCGGATTGATTGTAGCATACAGGGAAGCCTCGCAGGATGCTATAGCAAATGCGAAATTGGAAGAACGCCAGGTGGAGGAACAGATTACATACACTTTCTCCTATCCGATGATGAACAAGGTGATGAAAATCGTGAAAGATATGCAACCGCGAGTTGTAGCACAGGATTTTCAGACCACTTGCAGCATAACTCTGTCCATAAGAAAGTCTATGATGCCTCAATTAAAGCAAAAACTCGAGGCTTTGTCATTCGCTTAGTTAAAAAAAACTAAAGAGTGCATGCATTTGTGCGTTCTTTAGTTTTTTTTTAGTACCTTTGCATCATAATTTTAGATATTTTCTGTTTTCTGACGTGCAGATTCTTTTGTAGCGTCAGTGAAAATGTTCTCTTTCCAAAAGATTATATATGACAAAAAAAGATTCCGCAGAACACGTAGAAAGTGTATCTGTTACAAATGGTGAGAATATAGTGGAACAGCCAAAGAAAAAGCGTGGTCGTCCAAGTAAGGCTGAGTTGGCTGCACGTGCTGCAGCTGAGGCCGCCGCAGCACTGGCTGCAAGTGCAGAAACAAATGCTGTTGAAAATGGGGACGCTACAGTCGCTAC
This sequence comes from Prevotella sp., assembly GCA_045617365.1. GTDB lineage: Bacteria > Bacteroidota > Bacteroidia > Bacteroidales > Bacteroidaceae > Prevotella. The sequence continues at coordinate 16,463 of JAZLIN010000047.1, forward strand.
GGAAGTGGAAGTTACTTCTGGTAGCACTCCGGAAGCAGAAGCTGTTCCGGTGAGTGCAAGTGTGGCTGAGAATGAAGTTAAATATGAGTCAGAGCAGGACTCTCCAGTCGCAGAACCTGTAAAAAGACGTAGGGTACGCAGGACAAAGGCTGAGATACTGGCTGCTGCTGCAGAGGCTGCCGCAGTGATGTCCAAGAAACATCAGCAGGCAGCTCAACAGGATTTGTTTCAAGAAGATCCAATGCAACAGATTGAAGACCCTTCTGCAGGTTACAATGATATGCAGAATATGGGAGAGGACCTAAGTGTTGAGTCTGTTGTACCAGAAGCAACATTTGCCAATGATGAGAATATGACAGAGGATGACAACGAGAGGTTGGGACTCCTTGAGAAACTTCAGAGTAAGGTTGAGGCTCACAATGCTGAATTCGCAGTTGAAGATGAGCAAGTGGAAATTGTGGAAGATACTGTCTGGGAAGAAGATCCTGCTGACGGAACAGACTTTATCATTGTTACAGATCTGCCTGTAGAAGATAATGCTGCCATTCCATACTATGATATGTTTGACAATCCTGTAAGTGGTGTCAATGGAGACGGTGGAGAAGAGAATGAGTCTCAGGAATATAATGAACAGGGAAAATACGATTTCTCAGATCTGCTCATGGCTAGTGGATTGTTGGAGATTATGCCTGACGGATATGGCTTCCTACGTTCTAGCGATTATAACTATCTGTCTTCTCCTGATGATGTACATCTCTCTATGCAGCAGATAAAGCAGTATGCGCTGAAGACTGGTGATGTGGTGCAATGCAAGGTGCGTCCTCCTCGTGATAATGAGAAGTACTTTGTTATGACAAGCATTGTCAGTGTGAATGGACGTGATCCTCATGACATACGCGATCGTATTTCTTTTGAAAATCTTACACCATTGTTCCCTGATGAGAAGTTCAGGTTGTGTGGAAGTCCACAGACAACTAATAAGTCAACTCGTATTGTAGATCTCTTCTCTCCAATAGGTAAGGGACAGCGTTCGCTTATTGTGGCACAGCCAAAGACTGGTAAGACTGTTTTGATGAAGGATATAGCTAATGCGATTGCTGCGAACCATCCCGAGGCATATATTATGATGCTTTTGATAGATGAGCGTCCTGAGGAGGTGACAGATATGGCACGTACTGTAAATGCAGAGGTTATAGCTTCAACTTTCGATGAACCGGCTGATCGCCATGTGAAGATTGCTGGTTTAGTATTGGAAAAGGCAAAGCGTCTTGTGGAATGCGGACATGATGTAGTTATTTTCCTTGACTCTATAACTCGTCTTGCACGTGCTTACAATACTGTCGCTCCTGCAAGTGGTAAGGTGCTTACAGGTGGTGTTGATGCCAATGCACTTCAGAAACCAAAGAGATTCTTCGGTGCTGCACGAAACATCGAAGGTGGTGGTTCGCTGACAATCATAGCAACGGCATTGACTGATACAGGTTCTAAAATGGATGAGGTGATATTCGAGGAGTTCAAGGGTACAGGTAACTCTGAATTACAATTGGATCGTCAGTTGGCTAATCGTCGTATCTATCCTGCAGTCAATCTTGTGCAGTCAAGTACACGCCGTGATGATCTCTTATGGGATGATGTTACCATCCAGCGTATGTGGATACTCCGTAAGCATATAGCAGATATGACGTCAGTAGAGGCCATGAATGTTGTTGGTTCTCTGATGGATAGATGCCGCAGTAATGATGATTTGTTGACTGCTGCGCAAAGTGATTAGGTGAAGTCAATTGTGGTACAGTGATATAAAAAATCCCCCGCACCGAATGTGCGGAGGATTTTTTATGAGATAAATATTGGTGTTGTTGTCATAATTTTATAAATGATTTTTGAACAACAACCTGCTTGTTTACTTAGCGTATGCTACGGAACGTGTTTCGCGTATTACGGTAATCTTTACCTGACCAGGGTAAGTCATTTCGTTTTGAATCTTTGTTGCGATTTCTCCAGACAGGGCTTCAGTTTCAGCATCTGTCATCTTATCAGCTCCAACGATTACACGTAGTTCGCGACCAGCCTGTATAGCGTATGTCTTTGTTACGCCAGGATATGACATGGCAATTGCTTCGAGGTCATTGAGACGTTTGATATATGCTTCTACAATCTCGCGGCGAGCTCCAGGACGTGCACCGGAAATAGCATCACATACCTGAACGATAGGGGCGAGAAGTGAGGTCATCTCCATTTCGTCATGGTGAGCACCAATGGCATTGCAGATGTCTGCCTTTTCCTTGTATTTCTCAGCCAGTTTCGCACCATAAAGAGCATGTGGCATTTCGAGTTCCTCGTCAGGTACCTTACCTATATCATGAAGCAGTCCGGCTCTCTTTGCCTTCTTTGGATTCAGACCTAATTCTGCAGCCATTACAGCGCAGAGGTTTGCTGTTTCACGGGCATGCTGGAGAAGGTTTTGACCATATGAGGAACGGTATTTCATTTTGCCTACAATACGAACGAGTTCAGGATGGAGACCGTGTATTCCGAGGTCAATAGTAGTACGCTTGCCGGTTTCGATGATTTCCTGTTCCAACTGCTTCTTGACCTTTGCTACAACCTCTTCAATGCGTGCTGGGTGTATGCGACCGTCGGTTACGAGTTGGTGCAGAGCAAGACGGCATGTCTCACGACGAATAGGATCGAATGCAGAGATTACGATTGCTTCAGGTGTGTCGTCAACGACGATTTCCACTCCGCATGCAGACTCTAATGTTCTAATGTTGCGTCCTTCTCGACCGATGATTCTGCCCTTAACCTCATCATTGTCAATGTGGAAGATACTTACAGAATTTTCAATTGCCGCCTCAGTGGCAACTCTCTGTATAGTCTTGATAACTATCTTTTTAGCCTCGTTGTTAGCATTGATTTTAGCCTCGTCCATAATCTCGTTGATATAGCTTTGGGCATTAGTCCTTGCTTCGTCCTTGAGACTTTCTATAAGTCTTGTCTTTGCTTCTTCTGCAGAGAGTCCAGAGAGCTGTTCTAGTTTTTCTCTTTCCTTCATCTGCATGTCAGCCAGTTCCTGTTCCTTGAGTGCGAGGAGTTTCTTTTCATTTTCTATGCGTCCCTGCATTTGGTCCATTTCCTGACGTCTGCGACCTTGTTCTTCCTGTCGCTGGTTCAGCAGCATTTCTCTCTGCTTTAGTTTATTCTCCTGTTGCTGAATCTTCTGGTTGCGTTGCTGGATTTCGCTTTCCAGTTCGCTTTTCTTGTTAATGAACTTCTCCTTTACTTCCAGGAGTTTCTTTTCTTTCAGTACATCTGTAGCTTTTTCTGCAGATGCAATCATCTCGTTATATTTTCCCGTGATTACATATCTGAAAATCACGAAACCAATCACGCCTCCGATGAAGAGTGCTATGACGGCTATAATTGTATATTCCATTTATTGTGTATTATAATTGAATTGTTGGGTTATTTTAGGGCTTCTTTTATTTCGCTATCCAGTTGGATTAGGACCTCCTTGTATGGTTCCACATCGTTGCGGTTCTGTTCTCGGACACATTTGCGTGCGATGTCGATCATTGCATAGAAGATAATGCTTTTGTCATTGATGCTGCCTTGGTATCGGTCAAAATATGCGTTGAGTCTGTCATTAATGAGGTTGGAGGCCTTTCTGTAGTCCTCCTCTTCATCCTTGTTGACATTCAGCGGTATCTGTGTGCCGTAGATGTTCAGTGTGATATGTTGTTTTTCACCTGCCATAGTTGGATTCTTAATTGTATTATTGCTGTTCGCTCAGCAATGTTATACATTGATTCACAGTCCTTATTAACGATGCGATTCTCTTTCGTGATTTTTCTATATCACCATCAGTGACATTAAGCATTTTTGCTCCCATCAAAGTCTCATAACTTGTCTTCTGCGCGTTCAGTTGTTCTTCGAGTTCAGCGATGCGTTTATCTCTTTTCTCGATGTCGGCGCGCAGTTCTGCCATGTCCTTTTGATTTTCCTTCAGCTGGAGTATCAGTTGTCGGACACGAGTAGCGAAATCTTTTATGTCGATATCCGTTGCGGACATTTTACTTTGATATTATTTTTGCTCTGCTGGATTTTTTTCTTTTTTGGCAAGCATTACAACCTGATAAATGAAATCTGTGATCCATTGTTCAGAAAATCCCAGCCTCTGGTTGTATTTGCGAACTGACAACACGGCCTTCATGGTGCCAGGGTCACTATAGTCGTTCTTGTTGAATAGGTCTTTGACAGTTTTCTCCGTCATTGTGTATATAGCCTTTTTGAAGAACGAAGGCAGGCGAAGCTTGAATTTCATGAGGTTACTCATCAGCATCATAATGTCCTGCGTAAATCCTAGGAACTGGTACAGATATGGTTGCACGTCCTGCATTTTACGACAGTTCTTCGATATGCTCTTGTCTATCTCCCTGAAGAAATTGTCATCGTGGTTGTACAGATCTTTTAGCATTCTGCGGCAAGCATTTTTTTCGCCAAGCCCCAGTTTGTTGTGTTCTGTTTTAACTTTAAATGTGCTCTTGAATACGCGAAGGTCTGGTAGCATTGCGATATTATTAATGCCTATCTGGGCAGCCAATGCTGCCTGGAAATAGACGCGTATGAGCATCATATAGTCTTGCATGCCGCCTACTTTTGTAGTGTCGTTGTCATGCTTTTTGAATATAGATAATAATCCCATGTTTTTTAAAAAAAATGTTATATAACGACCGCAAAGTTACAAAAAAATATTGAAAACCGCAATAGAATACGTGTTATTTGTAAAAAAAATATTAGAATGTTGCGTATTTTTGAAATATATTTTGTAACTTTGCACACATATATTACGTAATATCTGGAGCAGAATAGACATGTCTCAAGACAATAGCAGAAATATCATAATCAAATGGTGTGCCCTTTTGACAGACGCATTACTGTATGCGTTTCTCGTTTGGGTGCTGGCTTTAATGTGCCCTGATTATATTCCTGGCAGTATTGTTCATCATGTAGAGATTGCCATTTTTGTGGAATTGCTGTGCTTTGTGCTGTTCTCTTTGGTTTTTCCAACCTTGATACACAAGAGAAAGATAAGTTATTCAGAATTGATGAGCCGTAACTTTATTGTCGTATTGTGTACACAGGTTGTATTCCTTATGCTGTGGCATAGCATGAGTGTCAACTCCAGCAATGAGGGCATTTATAGTGTCTTGCTCTGTGTAGTTGGATATTTTTCAATACTTGTTAAACGTCTTGTTGAGAGAATGGTGTTGTCGTGGTATCGCAGACGTGGTGGTAATACAAAGACAATATTGTTTATTGGTAGTGATCCTGCCAATTTGAACATATACAATGAGATAATGTCAGATCCTGCGACAGGATACAGAGTCGTGGGATATTATAGTAACGATGTAATAGAGGATGCACCAGAGACTTTGAGGAAGTTAGGATCCAAGGATGAATTTGAGGCAATGATGGACAATGGAAAGCTTGAAGGTTTTCATGTTGATGATATCTATTGCTCGTTGTCTCACAGTGAGTCGGATTTTTTGCGTAAGCTCATGTGCTTTTGTGACAAAGAGGTCATTAGGTTCTTCTACGTTCCAAGAATGTTCCAGAATATTCAGTTGTCTTTGAGGCCTGAATTGCTTGGATCCAATGTGGTATTCTCTAATCATAATGCCCCTCTTGCAGATCCGTTGAATAAACTGGTCAAACGTTTGTTTGATATTATGTTCAGTTCACTGATATTGCTGATGCTGTTACCTTTGTTCCCTGTTATTGCCTTGATAATCAAGTTGCAAAGCCGAGGACCTGTATTCTTTAAACAAAAACGTACAGGTATGAATGGTCAGGATTTTATGTGCTATAAGTTCCGTTCTATGAACGTAAATGCAGATTCTGATCGTGTGCAGGCTACAAAGGATGATCCTAGAAAGTTTCCTTTTGGCAACTTTATGCGTAAGGCGAATATCGACGAACTGCCTCAGTTCTTCAATGTTTTGAAAGGAGATATGAGTATTGTAGGACCTCGTCCACATATGACATTGCATACGGAGATGTATTCTTCTCTTATAGATAAGTATATGGTACGCCATTTTGCAAAGCCAGGTATAACTGGATTGGCACAGGTGACAGGCTTCCGTGGAGAGACTAACGAACTATGGCAGATGGAGGGTAGAATTAAAAAGGATATCTGGTATATAGAGAACTGGACCTTTATTCTAGACTTGAAGATTTGTCTGTTGACAGCGTGGTCAGTGTTTTTTCACGATGAGAATGCTTACTAATATAAATAAGGAAAAAAGAAAACTAAATACAAATGACTGAAACAAACAATCAAGAGGTGCTCGTAGCACCAGTAGAGAAGGAAGAAGGAAGCTTCCTTAATCTACAATTCTTTATTAAGACGCTATTGCTTAACTGGCAGTGGTTTGTTCTTTCTTTGATTATTGCCCTTGGTATTGCTGCGGTTTATCTGCGTTATACGCCAGCAGTATATCAGGTAACGGCAAAGGTGCTTGTAAAGGATGGTGACAACAATGGAATGCACAATCCTACGGCAAATGCAATCAAGAATAATACTACACTTGGTTTGATAACCACGAGTGATGGTTTTGACAATGAATTGGAACTTCTGAAGTCAACAACGTTGGCAGAGGGATGTGTACGTGACCTCAAACTTTACGTGGATTACGTAGCAGAGGGATCGGTTACTGATCGTCCTATTTATGACAAACTGCCTGTTGAGGTGGATATGGATGCGCAGCATCTTGATACCCTTGAGAGTCCGGTGAAGTTGGAGATGCAGAAGTCTGGTACTCAGTTCAAGGTCGAAGGTATTTATAAGCATGCTGGTCGCGAACAGTCATTTGAGAAAAAAGGAACCCTTCCTTTGGTAGTCAAGGTGCCAGTCGGTAATATAACAATCAAATCGACAGCCTTTTCTGGCAAGTTTTGGGCAAAGAATAGCTCAAATCTGTATATTACAATAACTAACCCTTCCAAGGTCGCAGAGAAATATGCCAAGGCTCTTGGAGTAGAAGCGTCTTCAAAGACTACGACCATTGCCGTGCTTTCACGTAATGATCAGTTGCCTACACGTGCGATCGACTATCTCACACATATCGTGGACGTGTATAACCGTCAGGCAAATGCAGATAAGAACCAGGTGGCAGAACGTACCGAAGAGTTTATTAATGAACGTCTTGAGAAAATCAATAAAGAACTTGGCAGCACTGATGGTGACATCGAGAAATATAAGCGCGATAATAATATCGTTAATATAGAGGCTAATAGCGGTTTGTCATTTACAAAGTCGGATGCCGCTGATGCCGAACTCTCAGAGATTGGTACCCAACTGCTTCTCCTTCAGAGCGTCAAGGAGTACATGAACCAGCCAAGCAACAAGTATCAGACTCTTCCTTCAAATGTAGGTCTTACAGATGCGGCAGCTACTTCGCTTATCTCTGAGTACAATAAACTCGTACTTGAGCGTAGTCGTATCATGCGCAGTGCTTCTGAGGCCAGTCCTACGGTACAGGCCATTACAGCCAGCCTCGATGATTTGACAGCATCAATCAAGCGTGCCATAGAACAGAATCGTCGTGGACTTGAAATCAAGCGCAAGGGCATCCTCGACCGTTTTTCTAAGTATTCAGGCATGATGTCCGGTACTCCACAGCAGGAAAGAATCCTGACCGAGATCGGTCGTCAACAGTCGGTTAAGTCAAGTCTGTATATCATGTTGTTGCAGAAGCGTGAGGAGAACTCTATTACCCTCGCTGCTACATCAGATAAGGGACGTTTGATTGACAAGCCTTCATACATGGGACAGGTTAGTCCTAAGAAGAGTATGATTATGCTCATAGCCTTCATCCTTGGTCTTGCCCTTCCTATGCTTATCTTCATCATTCTTGAGTTCCTGCGTTTCCGTATTGAGGGTCATGAGGATGTAGAGAAACTTACGCATTGTCCTATTATCGCTGACATTGCGATGGCAAACGAAACAACGAAGACAAAAGCAGACATCGTTGTTCATGAGAATAAGAATAACCAGATGGAGGAAATCTTCCGTGGTATGCGTACCAACGTACAGTTTATGCTTAATGAGCAGCAGAATGTCATTATGTTCACTTCATCTACTTCCGGTGAAGGTAAGACATTTACGGCATCCAACCTTGCTGTCAGCTTTGCATTGCTTGGTAAGAAGGTTGTTCTTGTCGGTCTTGATATCCGTCGTCCTCGATTGGCAAAACTCTTTGATGTCAAAGACAAGAGTATCGGTATAACAAATCTTCTGGTCAAGGAATCACCTACAGCAGAAGAGGTTAGGGCAGAGATTATCGGTTCTGGTGTGAACAAGAATTTGGACTTGCTTCTTGCCGGTCCTGTGCCACCAAATCCAACAGAGCTTATCTCGCGTACCTCTCTTGATGATATCTTTAAAGTGCTTCGTGCCGAGTATGATATAGTGATTATCGATACAGCTCCAGTAGGTCTTGTAACTGATACCTTGATGGTAAGTCGTGTTGCAGATGCGACCGTCATCATTTGTCGTGCAGACTATACAGAGAAAACTGCATTCAATATGATTAATAGTTTTGCATTGGCAGGTAAATTGCCTAATGTTGCGATTGCTATCAACGGTATTGATATGTCTCGTAAGAAGTATGGCTATGCATACGGATATGGTAAGTACGGTAAGTACAGCAAGTATGGTTATAAGTCAACCTATGGTGGTTACAGCAAGTATGGTGGTTACAGCTACGGTGGCTATGGATACGGTACTTATGGCTACCACTCATACGGTTACGGCTCATACAGTAACAGCCGCTATGGTAATCCTAATGACGATTCGATTAAAAAATAAATAAGGAGATTGTAATATCAAGGATTGGTAGCAGGAGTTACTAATCCTTGATTACTTTATTATAACTATGACTATAGCAGTAGATTTTGACGGAACGATTGTAGAGCATGCTTATCCTGCGATAGGTAAGGAACGTCCATTTGCGACAGAGACTCTCAAGATGCTTATCAAGGACAGGCACGAACTTATATTGTGGACGGTGCGTGAGGGTAAGTTGCTTGACGAAGCCGTTGACTGGTGCAAGCAGCACGGTGTAGAGTTTTATGCCATCAATAGGGATTATCCTGAGGAGGAAAAGGAGAAGAATAATAAGTTCTCTCGCAAACTGAAAGTGGATTTGTGGATTGATGACCGTAACGTAGGTGGCATACCAGATTGGGGTACGATATACCGCATGATAAAGGAAAACCTTACATGGGAGGACATCATTGATGAGCGTGGCAGTCATGATTCGGGCATGCCAAAGCCTGCAAAAAGAAGTTGGTGGAAATTCTAGACTATGATAAAGATTCAAGAACTTGACATACTTTGTAGTAAAAAGGCACTTGAGACACTGCCATCAGGTAAACTTCTGATCAATACTATTAATGCGTTTTCATATAATAATGCGCGCAAAGATAAGTTATTTGCAGAGGCTCTTACACAGGGCGATGTGCTCATACCTGATGGTATTTCCATTGTGCATGCATGTCATTTCCTGAATGCAAAGTCTAAACCGGAGGAGCGAATTGCTGGATGGGATCTCTTCTGTTACGAGATGCAGAAAACGGAACAAGAGGCTATTGAGCAAGATTGTCGTAAGACTGTGATGTTTATGGGAAGTTCTCAGAAGGTACTTGATTTGATAGTTGAGAATGCGCAGGATAAATATCCACACTTAGCCATTGTTACGTATTCGCCTCCGTATAAGCCGGAATTCTCTGATGGGGATAATGCAATGATAATAACAGCGATAAATGACTGCAACCCTGATTTGCTTTGGATAGGCATGACGGCTCCCAAACAGGAAAAATGGGCTTATCAGCATTGGGAAGAACTTAACATACATTGTCATTGTGGTACTATAGGTGCAGTGTTTGATTTCTTCGCATGTACAGCAAGGCGTGCACCTCAGGTGTGGCAGAATATGGGATTGGAATGGTTATTCCGTCTGATGGTAGAGCCTCGTAGATTATGGCGCAGATATATGATAGGTAATGTCCGTTTCTTATGGTATATTATGCAGGAGAAATTTGCGCAGTAAGTTCCTGTTCTTTTAATTGTTGTGTCTTTAACGGAAATAACTTGACAACTTTTTGACCTAAAAAAGTTGTCAAGTTATTTCCGTTTAAGACATTTGTGATAGTTAGAAAGGTAGTCCCACTGCGAAGTGCAGAGCGTAGTCTCTCTTGAAAACAGGATAGATTATAGGAAATTTCGCTTTTGACGAAACATTGTTGTCAGGGTTGATGGCTTTCATACCAAGGTCCAGGCGCAGGATGAAATAGTCGAAGTTAAGACGCAGTCCAACGCCATATGCAACTGCCATTTCATTGATGAGACTGCTGGTGGTGAAAAATCCGTTAGGCTGGTCTGCGTACCGATGTATGGTCCATATATTACCGGCATCAATGAATACTGCACCTTGGAATTTCCAGAATAAGTCCGTACGCAGTTCGGCATTGAGGTCTATCTTTATGTCGCCAGTCTGATTGATGAAGTCAATGGAACCATCAGTGCTGTGAAAACCACCTGGCCCCAGCGAGCGTACACTCCATCCCCTTACACTATTGGCGCCACCGGCAAAATACCTCTTTTCGAATGGTAGGATAGTACTGTTACCGTATGGTATGGCTAAACCTACTCTGGCATGTAGTGCAAGAGTATTCCTATAGTCGAGTTTGAGTAATCTGGTGTAATCTGCATCAAATTTCGCATACTGAGCAAAAGCAACCCTTGCTACCTTGTATTGTCCCTCCTCGTTTCTATTGAAATCGCATATTTTGGAGAGCAGAGAAAGGGCATTGCCAGCTGTCTCTATATTAGCCTTGATGATGTTTTTGCCATCAGAGTATGATGCTCCGATGCCAGTCTTCATTATGAGCAGGTCCTCATAGTTGTAGCGCAGTATGGCATTCCTGTTGCTTACGGAGTCAAGGTAGTTGTGTTTGAAAGTGGCTGAAATCCATGGCATTGAGACATAGTTGATGTCAAGGAAGTCAAACTTGTATGATAACTTCTCATTGTTTGATGCCCATCGATATCTCCAGGCTGCAGTGAGGACTCTGCGGTGAAACTCAGGTCGGTTTTGCAAGTTGTAACTTAACAGCAGTTCGCTGGATGCGTAGTGGCGCCTTTGGAAGTCTCTGCTAATACCAGGAATGATAAATTCAGGAAACTTCAGTTTTCCCTCAATGCCATATTCCTCATATCTGTTGCCCTGATAACCTTCCAGACCACTGATGGCTTCGAATGCTCCACGAGCCTGAAGTGAGAAACTCTCGCTGCCATGGAATAAATTTCTGTTTTCGTAGGTTATGGATAATGCAGCACCGAAATCACCAGAAGTGTTTGTTCCTTCAGGTTGTAGCTGTAGAGAGTGAGTCTTCTTTCGTGATAGTTGTACTTGCGCATCCAGCAGGTTGTCGCCATTTTCTGATGTTATGAGAGAATCCTTAACCTGGGAGAAGTGTATATTAGTTGAACGTATCGCCTGTAGGCGTGCAAATCTGTTGTATGTCTTTTGTATCTTAGTACTATTATAATATTCGTTTTCACGAATAATGGTGTTGATATCAAGTGTTTTGTCTTTTAGTTTTAGTTTCTGACCGTTAGCCCCTTCGTAGGTGATGTTTCTGAAGAGGTAACGCGGATGTTCGTGTAACTTCTCGTTTGATGATGCGCGGTAAAGACCGATACGCATAGTGACGTCAACGAATTTCTCTGCTCTGGAACTATCAGCCACGAAAGTGATGGCTTCTTTGTTGAAATACATGAACCCCTGTTCATTCAACCAGTTTGTTATCTTACCGCGCTCGGCATGAAGAGCATTCACGGAGAATGGTCCGCCTTCGTGGATGTAACTGTTAAGGATGTTATGTGTTTTGAGTAGCGAGTCGATACGCTTGTCGGCTATCTCGTATCTTATGTTTCTGATAGTATAATGTTCTTGTGGACTAATGAGATAGGTCATTTTGACCCTTTTTCCGTCAACCTCCTGAGTAGATTGCACATTCGCATCAAGGTAGCCTTTGTTCTGCATGGCAGTGAGAAGATTCTGCGAACTTTCCGTAATTTTTGTCGTATCAAGGATTACAGGCGCTTCTCCCCATTGACGTAGTTTTCTGTTGATAACCTTTGTGGTGTCTCTTCCGGACATGGAGTAAAGTCCCAATGGAACTTTAAGAGTCGAAAACCACTTTGTATTAGGTTTTTGCGTTAGATAAGGTAGCAGACCATTGACACTGACATTTGGATTGTCAGATACCACACTGTTGTGTGTCAACAGCAGTTCGTCGTCACCGACATACTTGGTGCCATTACATGCGAATAGTGACACTATCACCGATAGTGCCACTATTATGCTCTTTATGGTTGCTATGCTTTTTCTCACTAAACGATATGAGGTCAATTAGAAAGGCAAGTCCTCAGTCTGCTCTGATGCAGCAGGTGCTTCGGTAGAAGTCACTGTTGCATTAGATAATGGTGTGGTAGCATCAGCGGCAGGCTGTGCTGGTGCAGCTGTCTGCACTTGTGCTCCAGCAGCATACTGTGCAGGGTCAACCTGACGTACGTCATAAGCGCGGATATCATTAAACCAACGGCCGTTCCATTCGTGAGCGTCAATGTCAAATAAGACAAGAACCTCCTGACCTGGCTGTACGTTGAAGCGAGCAAGACGGTCTGCACCGAAGACTGTGAAAACTAATTTGCGTGGATACTGTGAATCGTGTGTCTCTATCACAAACTCCTGAGATTTCCATTCTCCTCGTGCACTTACGCCGCTGCGCTCAGGCAGTGCGGCGATAACCTTACCTTGTAATTCCATGTTTTCTTTTTTGTGTTATTTTCTTGTGTAATTATTTCTTTTCAACTGCAAAATTACGAAAAAAAGATGTTAATTAAGAAACTTTTTGAAGTTTTTTTTGTCTAGCACGTAAGTTTTTTGTATTTTTGCATTGTGAAATAAGAAAAAGATTATTAACGGACTTAAATATTAATATAGAGATAGCAATATGAGATTTACTCTTTCTTCATCTGTACTGAGTGGTCGTCTTGGTGTACTGTCCAAGGTGATTAATTCTAAAAACTCCCTTTCAATTCTTGATAGTTTCCTTTTTGAGGTAAGCGATGGCCAGCTGACACTTACTGCAAGTGACAATGCGGTGATGATGAAATGTTACATAGCATTGAGTGAGTGTGAGGGTAATGGTGCATTCTGTGTGCCTAATCGTATCATACTTACCGCTGTAAAGGAATTGCCAGAGCAGCCACTCACGTTTGAGGTGAATACCGATGATAACAGCATTCGCATGGTTTACCAGAACGGCGTTTACAGAATCGTAGGACAGAGTGCAGATGAGTATCCTGTGATGCAGGATCTGCAGTCTCCATTCACAGAGACCAATCTTACTGCAGGTGCATTAGCTACAAACATACAGCGTACCCTCTTTGCTACAGGCAATGACGAACTTCGTATGGTGATGAACGGTATATACTTTGATCTCCGTGAGGATCGTATGAACATTGTGGCTACAGATGGTCATAAGATGGTGCGCAATATGCTGATGTCATGCTCCGTTGATACACCGGCTTCGTTTATCCTTCCAAAGAAACCAGCAGGACTCCTCCGCAGTGTTCTGGCAATGGATGATGAGAATACAGTAAACCTTCGTTTCAATGCTACAAGCGCCGAGGTGGTATTCCCGGACGGAATGCTGTCGTGTCGTCTGATAGAGGGACGTTACCCTAACTATGGGGCAGTGATCCCTACGGATAATCCAAACGTCGTGAGTGTAGATCGTAAGGCACTTATGGGTGCCCTCCGTCGTGTGTTGCCATTTGCCAGCGAGAGTACTCAGCTCATCAAACTCCGTATGGACTACAATAACATAGAACTCAGTTCGGAGGATATCGATTTTGCTACAAGTGCTCACGAGGATGTCATGTGCGAATACGGTGGCGTACCAATGAGCATCGGATTCAAGGGGTCGTCTATCTTCGAGATACTCAATAACCTCACAAGTGATGAGGTGCAGATCGAATTGGGTGATCCAAGTCGTGCAGGTGTCATACGTCCTGCTGTTCAGCCTGAGGGTGAGGATATCCTCATGCTAGTAATGCCAATGCTTCTTAATGAATAATGCCGGGAGATAATGAAACTTAATTTGAACAAACCTCTTATAGTCTTTGACTTAGAGAGTACAGGACTTGACATAGCCAAGGAACGCATTATCCAGATTAGTTATATCAAGGTGAATGTCGATGGTTCAGAGAAACGACAGAATTATTTTGTCAATCCTGGTAAACCAATACCTCCAGAGGTGCAGGAACTGACACATATCACAGATGATATGGTGAAGGATGCACCGACATTCAAGCAACTTGCTGCTACTCTCGAGGCAGAATTTAAAGGTTGTGATTTCGCAGGATATAATTCCAATTACTACGATATCCCTTTGTTGGCAGAGGAGTTTCTTAGGGCAGGAGTATCATTTGATTTCAGCAAGTGCCGTATGATAGATGCGTGCACAATATTCAAGCAGATGGAGAAACGTAATCTTGCCGCAGCATATAAGTTCTATTGTGGTCGCAAGATGGAAGACGACTTTACCGCCCATCGTTCTGATGAAGATACAGAGGCCACATATCGTGTGCTCATGGGACAGTTGGATATGTATGCTCCAGAGAATCAGGAGGAAGAAGAGCGTCGCCTTGATAATGATATGGACACCCTCAATGCGTTCTGCAACCAGCGCAGGAATGTTGACTTTGCAGGTCGTATGGTGTGGGCGCCGGTCAAGGGTCCTGGTGGCAAACTTCTGCTGAATGCTGATGGCACAGAACGAGTTCATGAAGTATTCAATTTCGGAAAATATAAGGATTGGGCTGTAACAGATGTGCTTCGTCGCGATCCTGGCTATTTCAGTTGGATGCTCTCTGGCGACTTCCCTCTTGACACCAAGCAGTGGTTGACACGTATCAGATTGCGTGAAGCAAAAAAATAGAGTATAATGCCGGTCACGTCATCGGCGTAAAGATAGTATCGGAATAATAGTGATATATCTCAAAAATAATATAATGCATTCGTTGCTCATGGCGTTAATGCTATGGGCAACGGGCGTTTCTGCTTATGCTCAGGAACTGAAAGCGAAGATTAATATCAATCATTCGCAGATAACTGGTACCGACAAGAGTGTGTTTGAAGAACTTAAGAGTAAATTGGAGGAGATAGTCAACACACAGAAATGGACCAATCTTCAGTTTCTGGAGCATGAAAGAATACCGTGCACCTTTAATATCAACGTGCAGGAATACAAGAAAGATGCAGGTACGTGGTTGTGCTCAACGATGGTGCAGGCAAATCGTCCAGTCTATAATTCTGCATATACTTCGACACTCTTTCAGTATCAGGATAAGGACTTTGTATTCGCCTATAATCAGTATGAAAATCTAGAGTATAATGAGGAGGTGATAGACAATCAGCTAATGGCGCTTTTTGCCTATTACGCATATCTTATTATCGGACTCGATCTAGATAGTTTTTCTCCAAAGGGTGGGGAAGATGTACTGCAGCGATGCATGAACCTCACCAATAATGCACAGAACTTGGATTTTCCAGGCTGGAAGGCATACGACAGTGGAAGAAATCGTTTTGCGCTTATCAACGATTATCTGGAGGGAGCAATGGAACCATTTCGTCAGTTGCAGTATGATTACTATCGTAAGGGATTGGATGAGATGGCTAGCAATGTTGAGAGAGGGCGAACCGAGATAACAACTGCACTGGAAGAAGACCTGAAGAAAGCCCATGAGGACAAACCGTCAAGTTTGCTTCCGCAGATATGGACGGACTATAAGAAAGATGAACTGACAGGTATATATGCGGGAAAGGGAACGGCCAAGGAAAAAGAGAAGGTCTATGATATCCTCTTTTCTATCAACGCATCACAGAATACGTCGTGGGTTAAGATAAAAGGTACCCCATAACAGTTAACAGTGATGCCGCAATAACAGTTTGTTATATAAAATTATTCAACTCTTACCTTTGCATTCGATTATAGAAATTGTTCTAAATGCAAGATGTTAAAGTCTGAAATTTAGTTGCAATAACGGTTTTAATTTTGTAGTTTTGCTAGAGATTATGACCGTAGAGGATGAGGAACAGATT
>JAZLIN010000048.1:0-47905 GCA_045617365.1 Prevotella sp.
TTATAAGTGAAAAGTGGAGTGGTCAAGTTTTTAAGTTCATTCGCCCATAGGTTTCCGTTATTACCAGTCCGTTTGCAGGCGACGAAACTTTACAACTCATTATCTTTTCACGTTAACTTTTCACTTTAAACTGCTATACTCATGCCCCTCCCTTACTAAAACGACCCACACAAAATCTTGTAGAACCATAAAAAGAGACAGATCAGATTTCTTTCGCCAGTCTCCTGATGTCGTTTTTCTCGCCTACTATCCACAGCAGGTCACCTTGTTGGAAACGGTATGATATGGATACCTGAGTGAGATTTTCCTCATCCTCCTCCATGCCCACAAGCATGCAGTTATAGTGCTCGCGGAGTCCGCATTCCAACAGTGACAGACCGAGGAACGGACTCTTGCCGCTGATGACAAAACGGCGTAGTTGCATCTCGCGGTCTTCTATCTCCACATCTTCCGGCACAACCTCCTGCTTCATGGTGCTATTTAGATTAGTCAACTGTTCATCGGTACCTATGACATGGAGTATGTCGCCAGGGAATATGATGTCGTCACCCGAAGGGATATTGATATGCTGCCTACCACGTTGTATGCTGCTCACATGCACATGGAATCGCTTGCCAAGCGCCAGATCCTTGAGTGTCATTCCTGCCCAGAGAGAGTCCTGCGGCAGTTCAACGTTGGAGATATGTATGTCGCGGTCCAGCAGCCTGCCCTCAAATAGCGGACGCTTCTTACCGGTGATACGCGCCTCGATGTCCTTTGAGCGAAGGTTTTGGATGAAGAGACGCTCCAGTCGTATGCTGTTCATCTTCATACTGCGCGAATAGACTATTCCAATGAGTACGGCGGCAGCCAGGCAAACCATCACGGCATTGGAGAAGCGGAAGAGGTGATAGCATATATAGAACAGATATGCCATGGCAATGAATACACGCAGCAGAATGGTGAAGATTAGCGGTGCGCGGTTATGGCGGCTGGAGGTCCATAGAGTCTTGAACTCCACACTCTTGTTTTTCTTCATCACCATAGCTCTGAGGAATGGTGCCGTCAGAAGTACTGCCGATATGCCACAGATAATGTTGGCCCATGGCTGTGGCAGTATGCTATCCAGAAAGTCATCAACGAATGTCAGCATCATCACCGTGACAGCCGTGGAGAGTACACTATATATTAAGGTATTGACTGCCATCTGTTGTAACAATGGCTTCCAGTAACCCTCGGAATGGTCCGAATTGGAAGGAGCAATGTCTGACACCTTATTGATACGGCGTATCCATACTTTAGGCAGTTTGCGTTCCAGCAGATTATATACAGGCACAGCACCGTTTATCATGTATGGAGTGAGGAATGTCGTAATCACTGATACGGTGACGACGACAGGATACATGAAGTCGTTCACAACACCGAGAGAGAGTCCCAGGCTGGCAATGATGAAAGCAAACTCACCTATCTGCGCCATGGAGAAACCACATCGCATGGCCGTCTTTAGCGGTTGGCCGGAGAGCATGAATCCGAATGTGCCGAAGATGCTCTGTCCAAAGATGATGGTGAGTGTGATGACAAAGATGGTAAACCACTGTGACAATACTACATTGATGTCAACAAGCATACCTACGCCGACGAAGAAGATGGCGCCGAAGAGATTCTTTACCGGAGCCACGAGTTTCTCGATCTTCTTGGCCTCGATGGTCTCTGCCAGTATGCTGCCCATGACAAAAGAACCGAAGGCTGCGGAGAATCCTACCATGGAAGCGAAGACACCCATGACACAGCATAGTGCCACGGAGACGATGAGAAGCACCTCGTCATTGATAAGGCGGCGGGTCTTACGCAGGAAGGTAGGGATGAAGAATAGTCCGCATACAAACCATAGCACGAGGAAATATACTATATCCAGCAGACTGGCAAACATGTTATCACCACCGGAGGAATCACCCTTGGATATAGTAGTCAGCACCACCATCATGACAATGGCTAAGATGTCCTCGAGTATGAGGACACTCATGACGAGCGAGGAGAACTGCTGTTGTTTGAGTGAGAGGTCATCGAATGCCTTATATATGATGGTGGTGGACGACATCGCCAGCATGCCGGCGAGGAAAAGGCCATTCATGGTGTTCCACCCGAACAGTTTTGCCACCATCATGCCCACACACATCATCGACACCACTATAGTGACGGCAGCAATGATAGGCGACATGCCCATCTTGAATATCTTCTTGAAAGAGAAGTCTAGACCGAGGGCAAACAGCAGGAACATCACGCCGATATCCGACCATACCTTGATGTCTGCATTATCTATTACCGACATGGTGAGTGGTAGGTTTGGCGAAACGACGACTCCTGCCATGATATAACCCAATACCAATGGTTGTTTCAGTTTCTTGAATATCAGTGTTGATACTGCTGCTACGACCAGTATCAAAGCCAGATCTTGTATAAGTGGTGGTAAATGCATAAGAGAGAGACCCAGAGACCCACCCCGACTAGAGACCCACCCCGTCCCTCCCTGCTAGGGAGGGAGATTTTGGTATGGGATTGAGGGCGCTGTGAACTATGAATTATGAACTATGAATTATGAACTATGAACTATGAACTATATTCGCTACCGTCTCCGCTGCCTTCTCCATCACCTGGATGGAGACGTACTCGTGAGGACCGTGGAAATTGACGGCACCTGTGAAGATGTTAGGGCAAGGCAGTCCCATGAAAGACAACTGAGCGCCGTCGGTGCCGCCACGGATAGGCTGCACCTTAGGTGTTATGCCGGCACGTTCCATTGCTGTGCGTGCGCGATTGACGATGTCCTCGCTCACCTTTTCCTTCATGTTATAGTATTGATCCTTAGTGTCAGCCGCACAGACACCCTCGCCGTAGATCTCGTTGATGCGTGCTGCCACGCTGGCTATGAAAGCCTTGCGCTCCTCAAAACGCTGCCGGTCGTGGTCGCGTATGATATATGTCAGTGATGCCTTCTCGCATCCCCCCTCCATACCCACGAGGTGATAGAATCCTTCGTAACCCTCTGTGGTCTCAGGTGTCTCGGACTTAGGCATCATGCTAGCAAACTCCGTCGCTATGCGTGCCGCATTTATCATAGCGCCCTTGGCATAGCCCGGGTGAATGCTCATGCCCGTGAATGTGATGCGCGATACGGCAGCATTGAAATTCTCATATTCCAGTTCGCCCAGTTCGCCACCGTCCACGGTATATGCAAAGTCACAACCGAAGAGCTCCACGTTGAAGTGGTGAGCTCCGCAACCTATCTCTTCATCGGGATTGAAGGCTATGCGCACCTTGCCGTGAGGTATCTCAGGATGGGCTATGAGCCAACTAGCCGCATGCATTATCTCTGCTATGCCCGCCTTGTCATCGGCGCCGAGCAAGGTGGTGCCATCCGTCACTATTATGTCACACTTCTCCTTTGTTCCGATAGGGTAGGGAGTCATAGTCTTGCCAGGCGACAGGGTCACCTCGCCGCCTGCATACTCCCTGATGATACGTGCCTTGACATTGGCTCCGCTACAGTCAGGCGATGTGTCATAGTGAGCGATGAAACCTATTATCGGACCATTGTAATCATCTACTGTTGCAGGTATCGTGGCATAGAGATACCCCATATCGTCGAGCACCACATCCGTGAGTCCCTCGGCTATCATCTCCGCCTTGAGATACTCGGCAAAGATTAATTGCTTAGAGGTACTTGGCACTGTCTGTGAGTCCTCGCACGACTGCGTATCAAATTTTGTGTATGCTATGAAGCGGTCTTCTATCTTCATGATTTTCCTATTGATAATTTTGCCCACCTATTTATATATAACAGGACACGAATTATCGTAATCCACATACTCTCTTATGTATATCACGATAATTCGTGTCAATAATATTACGATGCATAACTATGAACTATGCACTATGAACTATGCACTACTCCTCGCTGCCCTTTATTGCTTCGCGTACAGCAGCTTCCAGTTCTTCGCACAGTTCGATGTTGTCCTTCAGCAGTTTGAGCACAGCATCACGTCCCTGTGCAAGCTTTGACTCACCATAAGAGAACCATGAACCAGACTTCTTGATGATATTCTTCTCTACAGCGAGGTCAAGGATCTCACCGATCTTGCTGATACCCTCGCCGAACATGATGTCAAACTCACACTTGCGGAAAGGAGGAGCAACCTTGTTCTTCACCACCTTCACCTTGGTGAGGTTACCAATCACATCCTCTCCATCCTTTATAGGAGTGCTCTTGCGTACATCGATGCGTACCGAAGCGTAGAACTTCAGAGCGTTACCACCTGTGGTAGTCTCAGGATTACCGAACATCACGCCGATCTTCTCGCGCAGCTGGTTGATGAAGATACATGTGGTGTTGGTCTTGGAGATGGTCGAGGTCAACTTACGCAGCGCCTGCGACATCAGACGTGCCTGCAGTCCTACGCGGTTGTCGCCCATTTCGCCCTCTATCTCGGCCTTAGGTGTCAAGGCTGCGACGGAGTCGATGACGATGATATCTACAGCTGCTGAAGATATCAGCTGGTCTGCTATCTCAAGTGCCTGCTCACCATTGTCCGGCTGAGAGATGAAGAGGTTATTGACATCGACACCGAGTTTCTCTGCATAGAAACGGTCGAAAGCATGCTCTGCATCGATGAATGCGGCGATACCATCCTGCTTCTGTGCCTCTGCTATGGCATGGATGGCCAGCGTAGTCTTACCTGATGACTCTGGACCGTAAATCTCGATGATACGTCCCTTAGGGTAACCACCTACGCCGAGTGCGATGTCGAGACCGAGCGAACCGGTAGGTATCACCTCCACGTTTGCCACGTTGTCGTCACCGAGTTTCATTATAGAACCCTTACCGTGGTTCTTTTCTATCATTTGCATTGCGGCTGCCAATGCTTTGAGCTTGGATTCTTTATCTAATTCTGCCATTGTTTTGTTGTTTAGTGGTTTAGTTGTTTGGTGATTTGGTTGTTTGGTGGTTTAGTTGTTTGGTTGTTTGGTTGTTTGGTTGTTTGGTTGTTTGGTTGTTTGGTTGCTTTGTCGTATCCGTATAACCGTACAACCATATAACCATGCAACTATATAACTAAACCACCAAACAACGAAACTACAATTCCAGATCTCCGTTAAATACCTCTATCCATGGCAAGCCCTGCTTGTTGAGCTGCTCCATGAATGGGTCTGGGTCGAAATCTTCTACGTTCCACACGCCAGGCTTCTTCCAGATGCCCTTGACGAACATCATTGCGCCGATCATGGCTGGTACGCCGGTGGTGTAGCTCACACCCTGCATGCCAGTCTCCTGGTAAGCTTCCTGGTGTTTACAGTTGTTATATACGTAGTATGTCTGCTCCTTGCCATCCTTGATGCCACGGATGCGGCAGCCTATGGACGTCTCGCCGTCATAGTTCTCACCGAGATCCTGTGGGTTTGGCAGTACAGCCTTGAGGAACTGCAGTGGTACAATCTTTACCTTCACTGTCTTGCCCGAGCCGTCAGCAAGCGGAGCCTCATACTCCATCTCGTCGATGCGTGACATGCCAAGATTCTGTATGCAGTCAAGGTATGTGAGGTATTGCTGACCGAATGTCATCCAGAAGCGAGCCTGCTTGATGGTAGGATAGTTCTTTACGAGCGACTCCAGTTCCTCATGGTGCATGAGGTATGACTCACGTGGACCGATGTTAGGGTAGGTGAGTGCCTTGTGTACCTCCAGAGGTTCTGTCTCAAGCCATTCGCCATCCTTATAGTAAAGGCCTTTCTGGGTAATCTCACGGATGTTGATTTCCGGGTTGAAGTTTGTAGCGAATGCCTTGTGGTGGTTGCCGGCATTGCAATCCACGATGTCAAGGTAGTGTATCTCGTCAAAGTGATGCTTGGCAGCATATGCAGTATATACTCCAGAAACGCCCGGGTCGAATCCGCATCCGAGAATAGCTGTCAGACCGGCTTCCTCAAAGCGCTGCTTGTATGCCCACTGCCATGAATACTCAAAGTGTGCCTCATCCTTTGGTTCGTAGTTGGCAGTGTCGAGATAGTTCACACCGCATGCCAGGCAGGCATCCATGATAGTGAGGTCCTGATAAGGAAGTGCAAGGTTGACGCACAACTCCGGTTTGAACTCATTGAAGAGTGCCTTCAACTGTTCTACATCATCAGCATCCACCTGTGCGGTACTGATATTCATCTTCTTACCAATACCCTTCTTGTTGATGGCTTCTACGATAGCGTCGCACTTCTCCTTGCGTCGGCTTGCTATCATGAAGTTGGTGAACACATCATCGTTCTGTGCAATCTTGTGGGCAGCAACGGTAGCCACGCCACCTGCGCCTATCATAAGTATTCTGCTCATATTTATGTTGTTTGTTGTTTTTGTTTTGTTTTGGGTGGTGGTTGCCTTGCGGAGAACCTCAAGGAACGGTGGCAAGGTGGTTTGGGTTATCCAAACAACCCAACAACTAGACAACCAAACCACAAATCACTTTTTACTATCATGCTTCTGCTGTGCCTTCGTAGCGGCAGCATTGGCAACCATAGCATTTGCTTTCTTGTGGAATCCTATCCTCTCTCCCTTGTTCATGAGTATGAGTGAGTCCTCATCCATATATACGAAGTCCAGGGTGTCCAGCACCGGTTTCTGTTTCTTGCCCTTCTCAGCGTTGTTTGCTACCATTCGTCTCAGTCCTGACACCAGTATCAGTCTGCCATTGTACATATACCACTGTGAGTAGTTCTTTACCTCAGGATATTCCACAGGTGAGTCATCCTCGAGCGAACTGGAACGCATCACTCTGCCCACAGCCTGTGCCTGATGGGAGCGCTTCAGGGTAAAACCGTATTCGCGTGGTACGAAATATGTGTTTCTCACAGAGTCTGGCATGTTTTCCATCATACGTCGCTGCATACGCTTGCTCATGTGCTGCATGTCTTTCATCACAGGCATCACCGGGTATGTCCATGTAGCCTTCAGTGCGTCGAGGTTGATGACCATCGTAGCCTCTGTAGTATCTTCCGGATTGACCATTATGCCCACCCAGTCGCCGATGGCGGGTTTGCCTATGACACGTCCCTCACGGTGTGCATCAATAATGTTGTATGTCACGGGGTCTCCGCCGAAGAGCCAGAGCACGACGACAGAGTCTGATGTACCGTCGCATGAGAGACCATAGAGCATGGAGTCTCCTTTGATTTCTATGTTAGTCTGTTCCTGTATGAGCATCTGTTCACTCTCCTCTGCATTATTATCCTTGCAGCTTCCCAGTGCTATTAGTATTGCTATAGCGAGGAGATTGAGATAAAAGTGTATGTTGCGCATTGTCTGTATGGTGTATTTTCCTTGAAAATAATATATAGTTGCAAAGGTACGTAGTTTTTTGCAAACAACCAAATTTTTTAGTTTTTTTTTTAGTTCCACACTAAATCTTGTAGGACACTATTTATTTTTCCATTCCCACGCTTTTCTAGTAGAAGCCATAAAGTGGCGAAGTGTCACTGGTGTGTGTAATGTGTTGTCTTATAGCCGATTAAAGGATTATGGTTCTGAAATGTAGTGTCACCAGGGTGTTGAGGAAGTGTCACCTGTATTATTCCTGCATGTACGGTGACACATGTGACATTGCTTTACCGTCACTTTTCACCCAAACATTTATGTCAAGAACCTTCAGTTTTGCAAAAGGGCCCCTTTAATAAAGTTAAAGGGGCCCTTTAACACTGCTAAAGGGCCCCTTCTACACTGTAAAAGGGGCCCTTTTATATTCAATTGCGAAAATTGCTGTTACATTGTACCATCTGCGCTGATTTCCTTACCATCCTTAACGATGATGACCTTGCCGTCCTTGACAACCTTCTTAACGCCTGCATTGGCAGCAGCCTCAGCAACACCGTTGACGGCTGTTGGGTTCTTAGGAGCGCTTACGTAAACAAGCTTAGCTCCCTGAATTACGAACCAGTTACCAGCGACTGCATTGTTCTTGAGACCGTATGTAAGAACGCCGTCCTCTCCAACAGTAGCGGTAACCTCGTACTCTTTGAACTCATCTTTTGTAACATCGAGACGCTCAACAACCTCAATACCCAGAGTTGCATCGTTAGCGAACATCACTGTAGCAGCCTCGTCAGCAGAAGCAGCCTTACCAGCAGCCTCGCCATCACGGCTCTTTGTTGTGCTTGCAGCAATCTTCAATGTAACCTGATATTCACCAGCCTGAAGGCCATCGATAGTCTGAGACATTACGTCACCGGTATATGCCTGAGCATTCCAGCGTTCCCTCGCGTGCAGAGGATCGTAGCCACCTGTTTCACCAACCCAGTAATAAATAGCCATAGCTGTTGTCATGTCTGCACCTACCCCTTGCGCCTTAGTGGCAACTCTTAATGCATCTGTGATAGCAGCAATCTGGTCATCTGTGATTTCTACTAATGATCCGTCTGTAATAGCAGCTGAAATCTCTGCTACGGTAGCGTCAGCCTCGAACACCTTCTTGCCCTTCTCATCGAGTTTAGGAGATTCAATGAGATCCAGGACAAGAGCATAGCTAGCGATGCTCTTGTCAGCATCTACGATAGCATTGTTGATAGTAGTGATGGCATCCTCACCCTCAGCAAAGGTAGCGAGCTTCTTGCCGTCGTAATTCTCGATAACCCTAGCGAGTGTGGCAGCAACGGTAGCGCTCATAGGCTTTCCTTCATCAGCCTTAGCCTTAGCTCTCTCTACGAACACAGCAACTTTGCTCTCGAAATCATCAATAGTTAGTTCGCCAGTCATAGTAAGTTTGAAGTTGCGTGCTGCAGTCCACTGCTGAGTCTGGGTAGCGAGAGTCTTGATACCGATACGGAGAGTACCTTCAGTAACGAACATCTCTGGAGTGGTATATTCGTTGAAGCCTGTAGTCTGAGCCTTGTTGCCGCATTTAGCTATAAATTTTTTAGGTACATAAGCATATATGCCTACCTCGTCGTCATTAGCAGCATTGTCATACTGTATCTCAGCGGTAACTGTATATTTACCAGTTGGCAGACCTTCTACTACCTGATAGTAATCGAATTTAGCATCGGAAGCGGAAGCGTTCCAGTTCTCGAAGAAGTTACCATATTTATATGGAGGGTTACCGTTACCGGTGATAGTCCAGCCCTCAGCGCCAGCAGTACCCAGTACACCTGCACATTCAGCATTGACCATCTTGTCGGTCATGTCGATAGGATATGTTACCTCAGAATCCAGGGACTTGTCTTCCGTCTCAGCCATTGTGTTTACTGCGGTAAGGCAAGCGAGTGCAATAAAAGTAAAAATCTTTTTCATAAGTAGGTGCGCAAAATTATTTTTATAATGATTACGCTATGGTATTGATCTATAATTTTGTATAGTTGCCTGTAAAATGCTTGTACTAAGGAAATCGAGTACAAAGGTAATAAGAAAAATCGAAACAAAAGCATGTATCAGGGAAAAAGTGAATCATGTGTGACATATTCCATACGAAAAAAGGCAGGTGCCGTAGAAAGCACCTGCCTTTGAAAGTATATCAGTAATAAGTCTTATTACTTCATGATTGCACCAGCTGCGCTGATTTCCTTACCATCCTTAACGATGATGATCTTGCCGTCCTTGGCAACCTTCTTAACGCCTGCGTTGGCAGCAGCCTCTGCAACACCGTTGACGGCTGTTGGATCGTCCTTAGGAGCGCTTACGTAAACGAGCTTGACTCCCTGGATTACGAACCAGTTACCAGCTACAGCATTGTTCTTGAGACCGTATGTCAGTACGCAGTCCTCTCCAACAGTAGCAGTAATCTCATACTCGTTGAACTCTTCAGCTGTAACATCGAGACGCTCTACAACCTCAATGCCCTTAGTTGCATCGTTAGCGAACATTACTGTAGCAGCCTCATCAGTAGAAGCAACATTGCCAGCTGCCTCGCCGTCACGGCTCTTTGTTGTGCTTGCAGCAAGCTTCAGTGTAACCTGGTATTCACCAGCCTGAAGTCCATCGATAGTCTGAGTCATAACGTCACCGGTATATGCCTGAGCATTCCAGCGTTCTGGCACGCCCATATTAGCGTACTTGCCAGTAGCGCCAACCCAGTTGGCAGGCATCGCAAGTGTCATGTCAGCGCCAGCGCCCTGACTCTTCACGCCAGTGATGATAGCAGAGTCAAGCAGTGAGATGTAGTCAAATGTCTCGTCAAGAGAACCTGTTGCCCAAGCAGCTATAGCTTCTCCCATGCCTGGGTATGCAAGAGCAGCAGCCTCTCCGGCCTCATCAAGTTCTACTTTTCCGATTTCGGTGAACTTCTTATCAAAGTCGTTGTAGAACTTAGCAGACTTGTTAGCCTCAGCAACCTTGTCGTTGATAGTATTTATAGCAGAGATGTAGCCCTCCTGAGTAGTTGGCTCAGCAGCCTCGTTGAGTGCCATAAGCTCCATGCGGATCTGGAAATTCATCATAGTATCGAGAAGCTCCTCGGTGATCTGAGCCTTAGCAGTCTCATACATTTTCTTGAAATCATCAAGTGAGAGTTCGCCAGTCATAGTGAGCTTGAAGTTGCGAGCTGCAGTCCACATCGCAGTCTGAGTAGCGAGAGTCTTAAGACCGATACGGAGAGTACCGTCAGTAACGATGATCTCTGGTGTGGTATATTCGTTGAAGCCAGTAGTCTGAGCCTTGTTGCCGCCATGTACCTCATCAGCAGATGTAGAAGCATATGCGCCTACCTCGTTGTCGCCAGCAGCACCGTCATACTGAATCTCTGCAGATACTGTATATTTACCAGTTGGCAGACCAGTTACTACCTGGTAGTAGTCGAACTTGGCATTGGCAGGAGTACCGTTCCAGTTCTCGAAGAAGTTACCATAGCGGTATGGAGGGTTACCATTACCGGTGATAGTCCAACCCTCAGCGCCAGCAGTACCCTGTACACCGGCACATACAGCATTGACCATCTTATCGGTCATGTCCTTAGGATATGTAGTGTCTGGTTCTGGATCAGCAGTTGCCTTGAAGTTAGCAACGAGAGCTACGTCAGCAGAAACAGCGAATGTGTAAGGGTTCTCTGCAGAAACCTCCTCACCATTGACTGTCCAGTTAACGAACTCGAAGCCTTCAGCAGCCTCAGCGGTAGCAGTTACCTCTGTGCCAGCAGCTACAGCCTCTGTAGCAGAAACCTTAGCAGTGCCCTGAGCGTCGTCAGCAGATGTAGCGCTTACAGCGTATGTAGCAGTAGCTGGGCCCTCGTATTCACCAGTCTTGATGATGTAGATGTAGTCAAGAGAGTTATTGTCTGTCATACCCTCAGCAAGGAGAGTTACGGCAGTACCCTCAGCAACGTTGTATTCTTCCGAAGTAACCTCTGAGTTGTTGACTGCCTTGACAGGAGCTGAGTAAACAGCATCGCCGATAGCAATCTTTATCTCGAATGCTGGAGAACTTGAGCTTGTGAATACACCAGCAGCAACCTGATACTTACCAGCAGGGAGTGTAGTGATTACAGTGTTCTCAACAGCCTTAGCAGCGAGTGCATTGGAAGCACGTACAGCAACGTTACCGTATGTTACAGTTGTAAGACCTTCTACATCCTCAGCTTCAGCATAGAATGCTACATTCTCCTTAACCTGGTTGTAGGTTATGGTCTGCTCCGCATTGTCTGCAGCGAGGTCAACAGTAGTGCGGTACTCCTTCTTGTTGTTGTTTGTCTTAGGAGCCTCGTACAGTACACCGTCGATGAGCTGGTAACGTGGATAGCCAGCGTCAACCTTCTCACCCTCGAAGCCAGAGCTCTTAGCTACAACACCACCCTGAGAGCTCAGGATAGAATAGTTGTAAACAGCAGCCTCACGAACATTTACAGTGATGACAGTGCCTTCGTTAGCTACTACAGTCTCCTCAGCGTTGTCGCTTACATAGATATACTTCTTTGTCTTGTCAGCGTCGTAGAAGTCAGCCTTCTGTGCAGCGAAGAGCTCAACCTTCTCACCGGTAACACCTGTGACCTTATCAGTCTTAACCTCGTTACCGTCGCAAACATAGCTGATCTTTACCTCAGAAGAAGCAGATGCGTTGACAGCCTCGATCTCCAACTGAATGTTGCTTATCTGCTGTTCGCGAGCTGTGTATGTATAGATAGCGAATGCTACGTTCTTGCCAGCCTCATCCTTGATGAAGTTGAGAACGTTCTCCTTGAGGTTTACAGTAGAAGTCTTAACATTCTGGCCTGTACCTTCTGATATCTGTGTTGCATTTGCGTTAGCAGCAAAGCTTGTCCATGTTACAGTTGCAGGATCCCACTCTGGAGAAACGATAGCCAACTCTACGTTAGAGTTCTTTCCGCTTACGGTACACTTAGAGTCATAAGACATCTGAGCCTTCTGGATATTATAGCCTTCGAACTCAGAGAGGTCGAACTTCATGATGAGGTAAGGGAGGTTGAAGTCCTTGAGAGCGGTACCTGTGAGAGCACCCTGTGATACGAGCCATGATGTAGCCTCTGCATTGTAGTAGTTAGTATCTACGTTAGCGTCAGCAGCATCGATAGTGGTAACAGCTGTAGGGGTGAGTGTGAGTGAGAGGTTAGCTGGCTTAGCAGGCTTCTTCTCGATGATAGTCCATACGCCGTTCTTTGCAACGGTCTTGTTGCCATATACAGCAGAACCAGCGTCTGCGTTGTCAGAACCGATAAGTCCGTTAGGACCCTGGATAGTATAGTTGCCATCAGTGAGGTTGAACTTCCATGCTGTCTTAGCCTCCTCAGAAGCCTCCATAGACCATGTGTTGTTACCAACCATGTTGATGTACTTGCCGTTAGCCTTCATGTAGAAGCCACCATCGGCAGCCTCGAATACTACGTCAACAGCCTCTGCTGAAAGAACAGCCTCGCCGAGGTAGTTGTTAGCAGTAGTGTTGAGCACGTTGTATGTACCGTTGAGAGCAGGGATAGCCCACTCTGCATTAGCAGCAGCCTCTACCTCTTCAACTGTAGCAGCAGCCTCGATGGCAGCCTTTACAGTCTCTACCTGCTCAGCAGATGGAGAGAAGATAGAACCGCTGATTACTGCTGGGAGAGCAGCGATAGCCTGTTCCTTGACAGCAGCTACAGGATCAATAGCAGTGATAGCGATGTTGTCAACGAAGAGCTTAGGAGTAACGTTTGAAGTGAGGTTTGCAGAAGCATAACCTACAGAAAGCTTACCTGTAGTCTCCTCAGCGAGAGTGATGATAATCTTCTCAGAAGTCCACTCGTTGAGTGTGTATGCAGTCTTGGTAGAGAGATACTCTGTACCATTGTCAGCAATGAAGCCGATGAGGTTCTTAGCGATACCCTTGTTGAAGTTAGGGTTAGCCTCGTAAGCCTCATAAGAGAGTTCGTATGTACCGGCAAGGAGAGTGATAGCCTGCTCGTAAGCAGCCTTGTTGCCCCATGAAGCAGCAACACCCATCAGACCGCCTTCTGTAGCCCCCTTTGCGTCAGCAGCAGGAACGGCAGCGTTGTTGAGCAGAACCTCAGAACCGTAAGCGAATGTAGAGATGGCTGCCCATTCTGCAGAAGCGTTGATAGTCCAGCCTGAGGCAGCATTCTTGTTTTTGTCGCCAGGGCTTACGTTAGCAGTAGCCCAGTCAGCCTCTGTGTCGAAACCGCCGTTTACCAATTCTGTATTTACTACAGGATCATCAGATGGATCAACAGCCTGTGGCACGTAGAGTTCCCATGTAGAGGTAGCCTCAGCTGTAGTGTTGCAAGCAGCACCGTTGATACCGAGGTATGCCTTTGATGCAACGTTCTTGAGAGCGTATTTTCCGTCAACCTCCTCGATGAGCCATGACGAGCCGTTCTTGACGTCCTGATCCTTACCGAGGTTGAATACTATGGTAGCGCCGTTGGTGTTGAGGAAGCAAGGGTTCTTACCATAGATAGTAAGGTCTGCACCGTCAGCCTTCACAGCACGGAGGTAATAGTAGTAGTCATCATTCTCAAGGATGTAGCCCTGCACATTGTTGGTTTCAGCAGAAGCCTGCTCCCATGTGCCTACAGCGATGTCCTGGTTTGTTGGACCATAGACATAGTTGTCACCGCTCTTGAGAGTGAAGATTGTCTTGTTGGCAATGAATGCCTGAAGAGCAGCAGGTACGGTGATCTTCTCTGGTTCTGGTTCCGGATCAGCCTTGATAGTTACGAAGGTAACAGCAACAGGCTCAGCAGAAGTTGAGGTACCAGCGAAATAGCCACCGTTGCCCACGTTCTTGATGGAACCGTCAGCCTCGATGGTCCATACAGCGCCATTTGGCATATCGGTACCCTTCTGAGTGCCATTGTTCAGATTAAATGTCACACCACCTACAGCAGGCTGTGCATTAAGATAGTTAGGTTCAGTACGGCCCCAGATTTTGTAGTCACCACCAGCAGGTGTGACACAACGGAACATGTAATTGTCTCCGTCCTTTTCAATCTTGTAACCGACACAACCATTAGCAGAGCTGGCTGCGGCATCTGCATCGCCCATAGCAGTATTCTGCGCATTTGGACCATAGAGATACTTGCCATCAATGCAGAGGTTAACGACTGTACCGTCGGCAATGGCTGCCTCAAGGGTGACAGGCGTTACTGTTGCTGCCAATGCAGTGAGTGCAGTGAGGCAAGCAAACAGAAAAAGCGATAAAACTTTTTTCATTGATTTTTGTTTAAAGATAATAATATTATGAATGTTTAAAATAATTTAGTACGTAAAAAAAAATAGAGTATAGGAGTATATTTACACCAAAGTTTTGTATATCAGCGGAGAGAACAGGATTCGAACCTGCGAAACGGTTTTGCCGTTTACACGCTTTCCAGGCGTGCCTCTTCAACCACTCGAGCACCTCTCCATGCTGGTTGATTGGTTAAGTAGAATACTTAAGCGTTGTGCAAAGTTACTAAAATTCCATGAATGGTGCAAATGAAACGGTGTATATTTTAAGAATTTACATATAGGCAATATGATTGTCCATATATTCATGCCTAAAAAAAGGGGTTCTACGAGAAAGGGTGTGGGTAAGGTGAAATAATGTAGTAAGGAAGTGCCATACTCATGTCACTCCCTTACTAAAATGACCCACACAAAATATTGTAGAACAAAAAAAACTACTTCCGCGGAGGAGCGAAAGTAGTTTCCGTGTTATTTGGTTTGTCTTGCTAAGAATCGCAAGGACAGGTGGTAGCACCGAATCACCAATTACTTGATCTTGTCAATGAGTTCCTGTGGGTATGTAGGCATGGCACCGTTCTGGGTACATACGAAGGCAGAGACATCTACACCGATCTTGTGTGCCTCCTTGATAGGCTTGCCGGCGAGGATGGCAGCACAGAACGAACCGGTGAAGCTGTCGCCTGCACCTACGGTGTCAGCAACCTTCACCTTTGGGGTAGGCTGGAAACTGAGTTCGTCGCTTGTGACAACGTATGAGCCGAAGGCTCCGCAGGTGAGCACTACCATCTGGAGGTCGTAGATGCGGATGAGGTCGCGCACCTGATCCTCGAAGTTCACAGGCTGGAGGAGTTCGTCGTTAGGGTTGACATCCTTTATCTCTGCGAGGTCAAGGAGCTTTGCCACCATGATGATCTCCTCGTCGTTGATCTTGAGCACGTTGCAGCGGCGGAGCGACTCCTCTATCACCTCCTTGGAGAACCAGTTCTGGCGGAGGTTGATGTCGAAGACCTTGAAGGTGCCGAGCTGAGGCATGGTGTCCAGGAACTTATATATGGTCTCGCGGCTGACGGCGGTGCGCTGTGCGAGCGATCCGAAGCAAACGGCGCGTGCGTTCTTTGCAATATCCTCGATGGCAGGAGTCCAAGGGATGTTGTCGTATGCCACGCCGAGGCAGATGTCATACTGGGGTATGCCGTTGCCGGAGAGTGTCACCTGTACGGTACCGGTTGGTTCCTTGACCACCTCAAGGTGTGTCTTGAGATTGCGTGGTTCCAGTTCCTTACGGACCAGTTGTCCGTCCTCATCATCGCCGATGGCAGACACGGCGATGCCGTTGAGTCCGAGCTGGCTAACGTGATATGCGAAGTTGGCAGGTGCGCCACCGAGTTTCTTTCCGTCAGGGAGACAGTCGAAGAGTATCTCTCCGAGTCCTACTATGTAATCTTTCATGTTGTTTTTGTTGTTTAGTTGTTTAGTTGTTTAGTTGTTTGGTTGTTTAGTTGTTTGGTTGTTAGGTTGTTAGGTTGCCTTGCAGCCGAGCTGCTAGGAACGAGACCTTATAATCTCAAAACCACATACCCAAACAACTAAACCACCAAACCACAGTCTTACTTCACCTTTGGTATGTAGCAGAAAAGGTAGAGCACGCCTACGGCCATGCAGAGCACGGCACCGGCCTGTCCCATAGCATCAGATGCTACGCCCATGGCGAGAGGGAAGAGCGTGCCGCCGAAGAGGCCCATGATCATGAGACCGCTGACCTCATTCTGCTTCTCTGGTACTGCATTGAGGGCATTGGCAAAGCACATAGAGAAGATGTTGGAGTTGCCGTAACCCACGAGTGCTATGCCTGCATAGAGCATCATCTTGTCAGCACCTGCAAACATGCAGATTATGGAGAGAGCCATGCAGATGACGGAGATGATGAAGAATGTGCGGGTCTTGAGCACACGGAGGAAGAAGGAACCCGTAAAGCATCCGATGGTACGGAAGATGAAGTAGAGCGAGGTGGCGAAGGCAGCATCATTGAGACTGAGTCCGAGGCGCTCCATAAGGATCTTAGGTGCGGTGGTGTTGGTGCCTACGTCGATGCCCACATGGCACATGATACCGAGGAAGGAGAGGAACACGATAGGAGTGCCGAGGAGTTTGAATGCCTCTGCAAACTGTGTGCCCACACCCTGCTGTGCGCCCTCAGCCTTAGGTTCCTCTATCTCTATCGATGCCAGCACTGCTGTGGCAAGAATGCCGATGATGAGGAAGATGGCGAAGAGTATGCGCCAGTCATATCCCAGCGATGGAATCACCGCTGTAGCACCCCACATGGCGAGATAAGGAGCGATGAACGATGCTATAGCCTTGATGAACTGTCCGAAGGTGAGGGTGGAGGCGAGGTTGCCACCCTGCATGACGCATGTCACCAGCGGATTGAGCGAGGTCTGCATCAGTGCGTTGCCTATGCCCAGGAGGGAGAAGGCAGTGAGCATGATAGGGAATGTCTCGCCGAAGAGAGGCAGGAGGAGTGATACTGCTGTCACGATGAGTGAGAGGAGTACGGTCTTCTTGCGTCCTATCTTGTTCATCAGCACGCCAGTAGGAACGCTGAAGATAAGAAACCAGAAGAATACGAGTGAAGGGAAGATATTAGCCACCGAGTCGCTCAGCTGGAGGTCTGCCTTGACATAGTTGCTCGCGATACCTACGAGGTCCACGAAGCCCATGCAGAAGAAGCAGAACATCACAGAGATGATGGCAAGATTCTTGGTCTGTTTCATAGTTGTTTGTTGTTTTGTTGTTTGGTGGTCTGGTTGTTTAGTTGTTTGGTTGTTTGGTTGTCTGGTTGGAATGCCTTGTAGCCTAGCTGCAAGGAACGGAACCTTAGTAGATCAGATTCGCATAACCAGATAACCAAACAACTAAACAACTAAACCACCAAACCACAATCCATTACTTAGACATAAGATAATCTATGCAGTTCTGTGCAAACTTGAGCACATTGGCCTGCTCAGCGTTATTCTTAGGGTTAGCACTCTTGTCAGGTGTGCCGTCAGCATTCTTCATAGAGAACTCCAGACCGCCATTGCCTATGCAGAGGATGGTACCGTTGTAGTCAACCTTTGTGCCCTTGGTAGCCTCCCATACGTTGAGCTGAGATACCCATTTAGCCTGGCTGTCCCATGTGCCGAGAGGATAGATGCCATATTCTGTAGTCAGAGCATCGTAGCACTCCTTGCTGTTGTTTGGCAGACCGGTGAGTTTCTCTGGGATGTCAAAGAAGAGACAGTTGTGATCCTCTGTCCATCCTGGGCCCTTGCAAGGTAAGAGGGCAATGCCTTCACCGTTGCGCTCTGTTGTGAGACCCTTATATACAGGATGTGTGGTGTAGTCCTTGGAGAACGAACCGGTATTGATGCTGGCACCCATCTTCCATGTATCACCATTGCCACCGCCTATGCCGCAGCCGAAGGTCTTGCCTACACTCTTGAGGAGGTTGGTGTCAAGACGTCCGATGGTGCCGATGTAAGGAACGGCGTGGCTCCAGAGAAGGAGGTTACCGCCATCCTTTACCCACTGACCAATGACAGGAGCAGCAGCCTCGGCGCATGAAGGCATGTTCCATACATCATCCTCCTTGTCAGTCTCGATGTCACGCATCCAGAACATCATGCGGTATGGCTCGATATCCTGAGCAGTCTTGATGTCGCCAAAATAGATGAACTTGATCTTGTCCTGAGGCTGTGTGGCATTGAACCAGAGCCATGCGCTTGCCTCGTCGTCATCGCCATTGGCAATGAGTTCTTCAGGAGTCTTGTACTGACTGAGGAATGCATACTTGGTCTTACCGATAAGGAGTGCGGCAGTCTGTGGGATAGCCTTACCCTCCTTGTTGGTAGCGGTGACGCTGACCTCCCATGTATCGCCGAAGCTTACAGGGTCAATAGACTTTGTCGTGGTAGAGGCAGGGAGAGTCTCTTTCACTGTAGTCTTGCCGTTGGTAGCAATGAGCTCGTAGTTCTCTGCATCAGATACAGCGTCCCACTTTATGTCCAGGCGGTTGGTAGCGTCAGCCTTTTCTACCTGTGCCATAGAGAGGCCCTTGACCTTTGAAGCACCAGGACGGGTGTAGGTAACTACGGAACCCTCAGACTGATTCTCTCCGTCGCTCAGGCGAAGCACGAACCAGTACTCGTCACCAGTCTCCACCTGTTGGATGGTATAGCTGTTGGTCTGCTGAGGAGTAGAACCGGAAATCATACTGCCGCCGCGGTAGAGAGCTACATTCATAGTCTTGCCGGCTTCTGGCTGTGGCCATGTGATGGTATAGTCATAGCCATTTAGCTCGCCCTGTACCTGTGACACATCCGGAGCAGCGATCTTCATGTCAGCGATGTCTATGTCCTTGTCCTGACAAGATGTCAGCACGCACGATGCTGAGAGCGAGAGTGTGAGCAGCATTGCTGCTGCTCTCGCACCCTTCTTATATATAGATGTTGTATTAATCATAATTCTCATTATTATCGATTATCATTTATCCTTCGTAATCAGTATCCCTTGTTTTGCTTATAGAGGTCAGGGATATAGTAGAGCTGATTGTGAGCGATAGGGAAGTACTCATTCTTGTCCTTGGTGAAGAATGCATCCTTATAGTAGAAGCAGTAGGTCTGTCCCTCATACTCATCATTCTGCTCAGTCTCAAAATACTTGTTGAGAGTGGTAGATGCCAGACCCCAGCGACGGAGGTCGAAGAAACGATGTCCCTCCATAGCAAGTTCGAGACGACGCTCCCAGCGCAATGCCTGACGTGCATAGTCCTTGGAAGGGAAATCGCCATACTGAGCTATCTCACACTGTGACTGTGCGTAGGAGATGTGCTTGCTGACAGACTTTGATGCACGCTCGCGGATGGCATTGATGATCTTCAGGGCGCCACCAAGATCGTTAGTCTCTATCATAGCCTCTGCACGCATGAGCAGGATGTCAGAGTAACGGAATACGTAGTCGTTCATGCCGAATGCCTGCCAAGGGTTATCATAGTCCTCACCCTTAGAGCGCTGTGGCACTTCCTTCATAGAGGTATAATAACCGTAAGTGTTAGGGGTACGGCTGTTGGCAGTGGTGAGGGTGTATTCCTTCTCATACTTGTAAGGATATGTAGGCATACCTACGGTGTGGAAGAGACGTGGGTCATACTTCTGAGTGCTTGTCACGCCATACTGAGGATATGAGTTGTGCTCCTTCTCGTAGTCGTCAAACATAGGCAGACCGTTCTTTGTCTTGAAGGCATTGACAAGGTTCTGGGATGGTTTGTGGAAGTCCCATCCGCAAGACCAGATTCCCCATACGCCGTTAAGCATGTTAGACCAGTTGGCGCGTCCGAATGTGGTATTGTCGTCAGCCTTGTTGGAATGCTGCACGGCGAAGACACTCTCCTTGGAGTTCTTGTACTCAGGAAGGAAGCAGTCGCCAAAGTCCTCCATGAGACCAAACTTGTTATCCTTGTCCTCGGTCCACTTGGTGTATTCCAGCACCTGATTCATATACTCCGTGTTGATATGGCTGTATCCGGTGTTAGCCTCATAACCGTCGCCGTAGGCCATGTCAAGATAGCACTTTGCCAGGTAAGAAGCGGCAGCCTCCTTGGTAACTCGGCCAGTGGTGCCCTTGTTGTCCTCGGTAAGCACGGCAGAAGGGAGTACATCGTATGCGTCCTTGAAGTCCTTTACGATTTTCTGCATCAGTTCGTCGTGAGAAGTCTGACCTGTGCTTTCGATTGCATTGGCACGATATACGTCAAGGTCAATCCAAGGCACGCTATAGAACATGGTAGCGAGCTTGTAGTAGAAATGTGCACGAAGGAACTTAACCTCGGCAGTGCGCTGTGTAGCGAGTTCCTCACCCAGGGTAGCCTTGCCGTTGAGGTCGAGGGCATCAAGAGCACGGTTACAGCGTGATATGGCTACGTAGAGACGATACCACAGTTCGTCAAACTCACCACGGTCATCTGTAAGAGTCTTGAATATCTCCATTGGGTGGTAGCCGGTATCATTCTCACCCGAACCTCCTTTCAGGGCATCGTCGGAAGAGACGTCTCCGTAAGGCCAGAGATTGAATGGATATGAATACCAGTCATCACCGAGGGCTGCGTATGCAGTGGTGACGAGCTTGTCAGGATTAGAGTATGCCAAGTCCTTATCGAGTACACCCTGTGGCTGTACGTCGATGTAGTCATTGCAGGAGGTGGTCAGTCCGAGAGTCAAGGCAAGAGCTGCGGCTGATACACCTCTATATATATTGTTTAACTTAATCATAACGTTTCAATTTTCAGTTTGAAATTATCTATTAACCTGAATGTAGGGAAGTGACTCAGGTTAGAATCCTACCTGCAGACCTATTGTGAATGAAGTAGTGTGAGGATATGCCCATGCAGTGTTCTCTGGATCTGTGCATGTGAGCGAACCAGACTTGATGGTCCAGAGGTTCTCGCCTGATACATAGAAACGAGCCTTCTCGATGTGGAGCTTCTGGAATACGCTCTTAGGACAAGTATATCCGAACTGCAGTGTGCGAAGCTTGGCGTATGAGCCATTCTCCACGAAGTATGTAGAGAAGCGACCTTCGTCAGCACCATTGCTGGTGGTCAGGGCAGGGATGGATGACCCCGCATTGGCTGGTGTCCATGCGTCGAGCAAACGTGAACCCTTGTTGGAACCAGGGTCAGTGATGCTCCAGAAGTCAGTCTGGTACTTCTGGTCGTTGGCTACGTCAACACCTGCTACACCCTGCCAGAACATGGTGAGGTCAAACTCCTTGTAAGAAAGGTCGATGTTGAGACCCCATGAGAAGTTTGGTACAGGATTGTAGATCCATGTGCGGTCGTCGCCATTGATCTTGCCGTCACCGTTGATGTCAGCATATTTCAGACCACCGAGACGTGCACCTGCCTGGTTGGAACCTGCAACTTCCTCCTTAGTCTTATAGAGACCGGTGACAACGTAGCCGATGCGTGAACCGTAAGGCTTCTCTGCTGTCACGAGATCCTGCTGGTTGGTGTGCTCATAGGAACCCTTGGCATTCTCAGGCAGGTATGTTACCTTGCTGCGGAAGAAGTCGATGTTGCCGTTAATGTTATACTGCAGGCCATAGGCTGTAGTGTGGCGGTAACCGAGTGTGAACTCCATACCCCAGTTTTCGAGAGAAGGACCATTGACCCATGTAGCGCCACCCTCACCGAGAGCGCCAAGGTATGCTGGCTGTATGAGCATATCCTTTGTCTTCTTCAGATAGAGGTCGTATGTACCATAGACAGCACCGTCGAGGAGCTGGAAGTCCATACCTACGTTGTACTGAGTTGTTGACTCCCAGCGCAGGTCCTTATTCTCAGACTGTGACTGGCGGTATCCTGAAGGGAATGTGCCAGAACCGATGAGGTTGAGGTCGTATGCGGTAGAGGTACTGCGATCATTGCCGTAGTCAGCGAGGTATATACCATAGCGTGCGGTGTTCGAGTTCATGGCCTGGTTACCTGTGACACCCCAGCTGGCGCGTATCTTCAGGTCGCGGAGCCAGTCGGCATCGATGTTCTTGGAAAGACGATAGCCGAGAGTTGCTGCAGGGAATGTACCGTATCTGTTGTTTTCACCGAAACGGCTCGAACCGTCATGACGGAGAGTGAACGAAGCCAGTACGAGGTCATCCCAGTTGTAGTCCAGTTTGCCGAAGAACGAAGCCAGGCGATAGCTCTCGCCGCCACCTGTTACGCGGTGAATGCCGGTACCAGCATTAGGCCACATATAGTTGTAGTCCTCAAGTACGTAGTTGTTTACTCTGCCTGAGTTGTCCTCCATGTCCATGCTGTTGAGCTCGATACCGAGGAGTACGTTGAGGTTGTGGTTCTGGCAGAAGTCAAAGTTGTACTGTGCAGTATTTGACCATGTCCACTGAGTGTTCTGGTTATTGCTCATGGTGCTTGAGTTCGTAGCATTCTTTACTACGTCCGAATCCCATGTATAGCCTACGCTTCTGATGCGCGATGTGGTGAAGTCAAGACCGAAGTTAGAGCGGATGAGGAGACCCTTGATAGGTTTGATGTCTATGTAGGCATTGCCAAACATACGCCATTTCTTCAGGCGGTTGTCACGATTGTGATACAGTTCGCGGAGAGGATTCTGACGGTCAGACATACCACCTACAGGTCCGCCGAATGTAACACCGTCCACCTCGTATGCTGGTACGATGCTTGCCATCTTCAGAGCATTCTCCATAGGGTAGCAATCCACATTGTTGGAATAGGAGAGGCTGAGATTCTCGCCTACGCTGATAGCCTCGCTGATCTTGTATGAGGTGTTGACACGTGCAGAGAAATTCTCAAAGTCTGTATATTTCAATATACCGTTAGCCTTCTTGTAACCGAAAGAGAAGAGGGTGGTAGAGCGCTCAGAACCACTTGAGAGAGAGAGGTCGTAGTTCTGTGTCATGCCAGTGCGGCTGATCTCGTCCATCCAGTCAGTATCGCTGTAGAGCATGGTCTTCTTGGCATTGATATAACCATCATAGAGACCACCTACGCTGTAGTTGTCGTATGACATGGTCTGAGGATTGAATACGCTGATAGGTGTGCCGCCATCAGCCTTGAGAGTCAGGCCATAGTTGTTGGCGTATGCCTCTGGGTCTTTGCCGTCGTTGAGCGCAGCCTGTGCCATGGCAGTGGCATAGTCGCGTGTGCGGAGGAGTTCCATCTTGCTGCTGTAGTAGGCAGCGGTGAGGGAAGCATTGAAATTGACGTTGATCTTGTCACCCTTCTTACCCTTCTTGGTAGTGATGACGATGACACCGTTGGCAGCGCGCGAACCGTAGATGGAAGCAGAGGCTGCATCCTTGAGTACCTGCATGGACTCGATGTCGGAGGCATTGAGGGAATTGAGTGATGCTGTCGATGGCACGCCGTCGATGATGAAGAGAGGTGCAGTGCTTGAGCCACCCATCGAACCGATACCACGGATCTGGATGTTGGCCTCGCCAGCAGGAGAACCCGAACTGGTGATGGTCATACCTGCCACCTTACCCTGCAGTGATGACATAGGGTCGGTGCTGCTGGTCTTGATGTCCTTGGTCTCGATGACACCTACCGAACCTGTGAGGTCAGCCTTGCGCTGCACCTGGTAGCCGGTGACCACGAGTTCCTGGAGTTCGGCTGCGTCAGAGAGCACTACCTGCATACCGTCAGCGGCAGCGAGGGTCTGGGTGTCGAAACCTACATACGAGAAGGTGAGCTGTGCGCCCTTGTTGACCTCGATGACGAAGTTGCCGTCGAAGTCGGTGATGGCAGCCTTCTGTGTTCCTACCTCTCTGACGGTAGCACCGATGAGGGCCTCGCCGTCAGATTTGCTGGTCACATTACCCGTGATCTTCACTGTCTGGGCAAATGCCTGGACTGTGAGGAAGAGAAGGGTGATGAGACTGAAAAGAATCTTCTTCTTCATAAGCTTGAAAATATTGTTTGGGTTTGTTTGTTTAGTTGTTTAGTTGTTTAGTTGTTTGGTGGTTTAGTGGTTTAGTTGTTTGGTTGTTTTGGTTGTTTTGGTTGCCTTTCAGCCGAGCTGCAAGGAACGGAACCTTAGTAGATTAGATCCGCATAGCCATATAACTAAACCACTAAACCACTAAACCGCTATTTTACATTGATCTTGTTGTACTTAGACTTTGGGAAGACAATGCTGGTGAGGCACACCTCGCCATTGTTGCCGAAGACCTCCACGCTGGAGTTGTCGATGAAGACGCGGAGGGATGTCAATTTGTTGATGACTGGTGCGGTAGCGTTTACAGCAAACTCCTTGGAGAACTGTGTCTCGCCGCTCTTGCTTCTGTCAACGGTCAGTGTCATGGCCTTCTGGTCATAGATGATAAGGAATTCCTCGCCCTCTTCGTTGCTCAGGGTGACGGTGCACGAACCCTTTACCTTGACGGTCTTGTCCAGTCCCTTGTTGTCATACTCTGGTGATGGCTTGCTGCCGAGGTACGTCTGTCCGTCCTTGCCGGTGTAGAGGAAAGGCTCGCGGCAGATAGAGTTGGCAGAGCGGTACTGGAAGGTAGGCACGTCATTGGCATACTGCCAGTTGCTCATCCATGCCAGCATGGTGTGGCGGTTGTCAGGAGCATTGCTGAATGATACTGTGGCATAGTGATCCTTGCCGTAGTCCTGCCAGAGTGCTGCGCCGTCCTTGTAGCGTGCCTCATTGTCAACGGTGAACTTGTGTCCGTCGAAGTCGCCTATGAAATACTGTGTGGCGCTGCCGCCGGAAGGTCCGCCAGGGTTGATATTGCAGAAGAGTACCCATTTCTCCTCTTCCTTGCCCTTGGCACCCTTCACCTTCAGTTTCATGAGGTCAGGGCATTCCCATACACCGGCGTGGC
This sequence comes from Prevotella sp., assembly GCA_045617365.1. Classification (GTDB taxonomy): domain Bacteria; phylum Bacteroidota; class Bacteroidia; order Bacteroidales; family Bacteroidaceae; genus Prevotella. The sequence goes on from JAZLIN010000048.1 coordinate 25,084, forward strand.
AGCCGAGGTCTTTGCCAAACTGCGACTCCTCCTTCCATGTCTTCATGTCAGGCGAAGAGTAGAGGCGCATCTCCTGACCTACGGCGAGGATGAGGTTCCATGCCTTGATGTCCTCGTTCCAGAACATGTTAGGATCGCGGAAATCCTTCTGCGGAGCGGTGAGCACAGGGTTGCCCTCGTACTTGGTGAAGGTATATCCTCCGTCGGTACTGTAGGCTATGCACTGTGACTGTATGTCGCAGTCAAACGGAGTCTGTACGCTGGAGGTGTACATGGCTATTACGGCACCGGCACCGAAGCCCGTGGTGTTGTCGTGGTCCACGATACATGAACCGCTGAACATGGTGCCTATCATGTCGCCAGGCAATGCTATAGGCTGTGACTCCCAGTTGATGAGGTCCTTGGAGGTGGAGTGTCCCCATGTCATGTTGCCCCAGACATTGCCGTAAGGATTATACTGATAATATAGGTGCCATACGCCATCCTTGTAGAACATGCCGTTAGGGTCGTTCATCCATCCGTAGGCTGGGGTATGGTGAAATGCAGGGCGGTACTTCTCCCTGTTTGTGGTATCAAAAGTGTTGGAGAGTTTGATGTGCTTCATGGCAACAGCCTCGCCTTGCTTGCCACGGTTCAGGTGAGTGTAGAGTTTCACCTCCTTGCCACGGAACTCATCAAGTTCCACCGGTACGTAGTAATCGACCTTGTTGACAGCGAGCTTGATATTGAGCAGACGCTGCTGGGCGTTATTCACTATCACCTTCACCTGTGCCTCAGGTCCTCCGTCTTCGATAGGGAGGAGGAGATACTTCTCCTTGGCATCAGCTGCTATGCGAATGAGTTGGTTGTCGTTAGCCAGGGGCTCCAGTCTGAGAGACTGTGCCAGGGCTGGCATCGATGTTGCAATCGTTAGTAGAACCATTGCGGTAAAGTTCAGGCTTCTTTTCTTCATATTGTGTATTCTTTTAGGGGTGTTCTATTAATTACCCCGGTTAATTTTTACATTTTCGTTTGAGTGTCCTTTTGTCATCTTTTGGCTTTTATCTGGCTCATTTTGTAAGTGTCATCAGTCGTTATGCCCGCATAACTCCTTCTTCAACTTTCAAAATGATCTCAGCTAAAACTCCAAAATCTGACAAAGCTAATTAATAGAACACCCCTTAATGTTGTCGTGATCATTTAGTTTTGTACCCAGAATATCAATCTTTTCTACCTTAAGAAACTAATACCTACCTTTGAAAGAAGAATTTCCTAAAATTGTAAAACTACAAAAAATGTGCTTTAGATCTTTACTAACTGTTTTAAACTAACCAAATAACTAATCAATTTTCAGATTCTTTCTTTTCTTTTGTTGTCCTGCCGCCCATTAGTGTTGATCATGGATTTCATGGGCGGCAGCAGGTTAACGAGTGCAAAGGTAAGAGGTTAATAATAATGATGATAAAAAAAATGTTGCAGCGGCTGCGAAAAATATGCCGTTGCAACATTTTTATGCTTTTATGTATCATTTTTGCTTGTCGGAAGGTGATTTGCCGTAGTAGTCCTTGTAGCATCTGGCAAAGTATGATGGTGCTGAGAAACCTACTTTGTATGCCACTTCGGATACGGAGAGCGAGGTGTCCTCCAGCAGTACGTGGGCTCGCTTGAGCCTTTCCTCACGGATGATCTCCACAGGGGTCCTGCCTGTCAGTGCCTTCACCTTGCGGTATAGCTGTACACGCGAGAGGCACAGGTCCTGGCCTATGTCCTCCACGGAGAGGTCTGAGTCCATATACCTCTGCTCCAGACTGCGAAGGAATTTCTCCATGAATTCATTCTTTGGATGTTCCTCCTCAGATGCCGTACCGTATGCAGATATGTCATCAGTCACTTCCTCGTCATCCTCCTCCTTGGTGGTGACATCAAGGAGTTGGTCGTGCTGCTCCTCCAACTGATCGCGCTGTGACTCCACCAGTGCCTTCTCGCGGTTCAGTTCTTCGTTCTTTCGCTGCAGTTGTTCGTTGAGCAGTTTCTTGGCACGGTAGGCGCGCACTGACACCACCAGCAGGATGCTCACCACCATCACCACGAGGATGATGACCAGCAGGAGCACACGCTGCACACTGATGACAGAGAGTATATTGTTCACGCGTGCGTGCATCTTCTTTATATAGCGGTCCTGGTTGAGTATCTCCTTGTGCTGTAGCAGCAGCACATTGGCATTGTCTGATGTCACGATGCTCGTCTCCATGTCATTCACCTTCTCGTAAGGTTCGCCGCGAAGGATGTTGAGGGCCAGTTCCATGAGCTCGTCACCGTGGGTAGGGTAGATGGCAGATGCCGTCAGTTCGCCGTCGCGCACCTTCTCAATGCCTCCGCCCGGTGTAGGCAGTGCGTCGATGCCGAGATATATTATCTTGCTTGGCACTATGTGTGTGCCACCCGCCTTGCTGTGTGCCGCAGCGTAATGTTCCAGAGTCTTGCGTGCTCCCACCGCCATGCGGTCATTGCCGCCGAAGACGAGGTCTATGGCGAAGGTGGCATTCTCCTTTTCCAGTCGGGTGAGGATTCTCTCCATGGCAGCCTCTCCCGAGGGTTGTTTCCAGTCGCCCTCCTCATAGGCTATGATATGCATGTCAGGATGGCTCTGCAGTGCGTCGGCAAATCCGCGATGCCTCTCCATGGCAGGTGACGAACCGTGCTCTCCGGCTATCTCGACTATGTTGCCCTTGCCCCCCAGCTGTGCTGCTGCAAACTCGCCCATCATCTTGCCTATCTTGTAGTTGTCGGCTCCCATGAAGGCGGCATAGTCCTTGACGTCGCTCTTGCGGTCAAAGAGTATGACGGGGATATGCTTCTTCGTGGCATGGTCTATGGTGCCCGAGATTTTCTCCAGTGTCTGTGGCGACACCACGAGCAGATCCACGTTGAGGTTTACCAGCGAGTCTATCTGCCGGCACTGCTCCTCGGTACTGTCATTGGCAGAGCAGATGACGAGATCTACATCCTCATTGAAATAAGTGGCTTGCTGCAGTTCGGCCTGCAGTTTGGAGCGCCAGGAGTCCTCAGAGCACTGTGATACTCCGATGACATATTTCTTCTGGCTCTCTGCGCAAGAGGCTAAGAGACAGATGGATAAGAGAATGTAAATGATATGTTTGTGCATGGGTAAGTGAGCTTTTAATGTGAAATATGTTGCAAAGATACACAATTATTCCCGAAAAAACGCATATATGGCTTAAAAAATCAGTTGGCGGTTAGCAATTAATAATTAACAGTTGGCAGTCAATAGTTGGTACGGATTTTGTAATAGCGTTGTCATCACTAAAACTATGGCACGTATGAGCGATAATATGACACAACAACCACAGAAGCAAGGCGCACTCAGCCTGATCAAGAGCATCTTCGAGAAAAATAAAGCCCGACTTACGGAGAGTGACGGGCATTACGAGTTTGGTTATGCCTATGCCAAGGACAGAAGCGAAAATATGGTAGTGGAAGCCGACGACGAGCATATCTATATCCGATTGATAGACCCCTGCTGGCATGAGGTCAGCAAATGGGATATAGAGGAGGTGACAAGAATACAGGGCATGGTGAATGTATGCAATTCCTTTGCACGATGCAAAGTGATATACAACTTCACCGATGATGATACGATGCAACTGTCAACCATTGCGGTTTTTCCTCTGTATGAAGACATTCCTGACATAGAAGCCTACTTCGACGCTCAGCTGAATGAGATGATCCAGACACACAAATTCATTCTGCAGAAAGAGACTGCGGAAGAGACTGCAATCGAGGAGACAGGAAACCGAAACGATAACCCTACTGCAAAAGAGGAAGGAGGACAGGCATGACATTAACTGCATTGGTACTGGGTATAGGGGTCATGTTGATATGGCAGATATACAAACAAACCAGAGACGACGAAGAAGAAATGGTGGTGCCTGCTGCAGACACAGTGCCCGTCGCACCACAGCGTAAGTCCAAGAGAGAGATAATCGTAGGATCACTGCGGAAACTGCAGTGCAATCCCGAGGTCATAGAAGACAAGGAGGAAGAAGGGCGATTCGATGTATCGTTCATATTCCAGGCTGAGCATTTCGTCATAAAGGCTAGCGAAAACAGCGCGTTCTTTACAATCTGTGATGCCAACTGGTATTCGTTTGATGAAAAGGACATCTACCAACTGGGCGCTGTCAAGAGGATAGTCAATAACCTCAACTACCAGACTGGAGTGAACGTGTGTTACAGTCAGGACAGCGAAGAGAGAGCATACATCCTTTATACCCTTGCGTCCATGGTATGCGTCGAAGGCGAGACGTTTGACAGCCTCCTTGGTCAGAAACTGCAGGAGTACTTCATCGTGCACCATCTATTCTTCAAGGCACTTGCTGAGGAGATGGCCAACAAAAAGGAATAAGTTGGGGAGGAAAAAACGTTTTTTTTAGATTCGTTACCTCAGACCGCAATGCGAATAATATATCCGCATTGCGGTCTGAATAGTTCTCACCAATCATTAATCGGACATTGATTAACCATTGACTATTTGGTTCTACAAGATTTAGTGTGGATGCTCATTACTATTTATTGCATCAACATTTGATAACAGCTCTCACGGACTGCCCTCGTGTTATGCCGTCCCTCCAGGACAATCTGCTTACCTACGAATGGAGTAATGCTTTTTGGCGTGCAAGAAGCCAACAATAAACCCACTGACAATCGGCATTCCTGCTGAAACTCAGTGGGTTTGTATATTCTTTAACCAGTATTGTTCAGATGTTGTTCGTTATACGAATTTGAAACGCATCAACATGTGACTCAATTCTCACGCTATCATTATTTTATCATTTGTAAACGCATAGTAGTATTTTTGCCACCTATGACAACATTTTGTTTGCTCGTACTACTACCTGTAACAGAAATAATCCCACTATTTCTATCATAAGATTTTATCAACCAAATAGACGAGGTTTTTAATTTCTTGTTATATAGATGCAAATAACAGCCGACTGAAGAACTTCCTACTTTAGAATGGTTAAAACTCTCAGAACATGAAGATGTTAGATAATACGAATATTCTACACCTGCACTCATGCGTCCTGCGTAACGTGAATAAGAATGCAAGTTCTTTTCTGTAAAATCCCAGAAATGATTAATCTTGGAATCTTTTGGTTCTATGATTTCCCATTTTGTATTTTCAAACTGTGAACTACTCATATTAGTCTGAGCATGTGATAATAAGGATATCATAGTTGATATGGCTAACAAAAAAAATCTATTCATATTTTTGTAGCTATCTTAAAAGTCCTGTAGGGACAACATAACATAGGCGGGCGGCGTAAGCCCCCGTTATTGAACGCCTCCTCCCCCTACCAGAGCGCTGTAAGTGCGATATAACTCATTTACAAACTGTTATAGGTTATGTCGCACCTTGGCTTTCCCTACTACGGCCGCCGACCTTTAGTTCGGCGCTTGAATATGGGGGGATCTCATTACATAGGGTTCACACCCTATGCTGTGTTATGTCGTCCATACAGGACTTTTGTTCTCTTTTTAATTATCTATAGTATTACAGTATGCGACCGTTGAAGCGGAAGTTGAGGGAAGGATAGACTGTGATCTGCGAGATGGTCTTGAGAATGCCACCGCCGTCACCGTCAACGTCTTCCTTCTTAACCTGTACATCACCATCCTTCTGCTTGACATAGAACTTAGGTGAGCCCCAGAATTGGCAACCGAGGTCCCATGCGAATGAGAAACGGTGCTTGTGGCTGATGGCACGACCAGAACCGATGCCGATGTATGGACGGAAACCGCCAACCTTGATATAACCGCGTGCTGGCTCGCCCTCCTTGTATGGAGTAAGGAGGTAGTCGCCTATCTGTGCACCGATCTTCTTACCTGCATATCCCGAATTTGGAATGTCTGTCAGTTCGTTGAACTTAACTACCGCGTTGAGGTGATCCTGATAGTTGGTGGTGTTAGCCTCGACAAACTTTGATGATCCTGCATAGAAACCTACAGTGAGACGCCATGCAGAGGTCTTGGTAGGATAGAGGTCAACGAGGAACTTGAAGTCTGTCTTGTTCAGTTTGCCCTTGATACCTACATCCTCGGTCAGCGTTCCATTAGGCAAATGGTATTGACCCCACTCTTTCCATTCAGGACTGTTCTTGGCTGCATTCTGGAACTTTGCTGCTTCAGCCTGGAAGTTGTCCCATCTCTGTCTGGTGTTCGCATCCATGTGCAAGTTTACATTAATGCCTGACACCTCAGCAGGGAGGAAACTCATGCCTGCGCGGAGCTGAACGTATGGAGTTACGGTAGTAGCTACGTTGAAACCGATACCGTCAGTACCTGCCTCGATGCCTGCACCAAAGTGGTTGAAGAGCTGATCGTCGTTTTCGTCAATCTGTGCCATGGCAACTACTGATGATGCCATCATGCACAATGCTAAAAATACTTTTTTCATGTTGTATTATAATTAATGTTTGTATATATTTGTTCAAAAATACTATTAACCATTAACTGTTAACTGAAGAATCCTCCTTGAGGTAGTCGGCAGCATACTCAGCATAGTGAGCAGCGAAGCTCTCAGCCTGGTTGGCAGCTGTCTTCTTGATGAACTTGGCCGGTACGCCACCCCATATCTCGTGGTCGCCCACCTTGGTGCCTCCAAGTACCAGGGCACCGGCAGCGATGATGGCACCCTCGCCGATGTCAGCCTTGTCCAGCACGGTGGCACCCATGCCTATGAGGCAACCCTTGCGCAGGGTGCAGGCATGCACGGTGGCATTATGACCGATGGTGACGTCGTCCTCCATGACGGTTGGTCCGGTGGTGTTGGTGACATGGACACAGGCACCATCCTGTACGTTGCAGCGATTACCCATAGTGATAGGGGCTACGTCGCCGCGTACCACAGCGCTGAACCATACCGAGCACTGGTCGCCCATGGTTACCTCGCCTACTATTGCGGCTGTCTCACTGAAATAGCAGCCGTTGCCCCATTTCGGGGTCTTGCCGTAGATTGACTTTATTATTGCCATATATTTTTGTTGTTTTGTTGTCTGGTTGTTTTGTTGTCTGGTTGTTTGGTTTCTCGATTATTCGTAATTTCCGTATAACCTAATAACCTAATAACCCTAATAACCTAATTTCCGTATGCCCCAATAACCCTAATAACCTAATACTCCAATAACCTTGGCGGTGCAAGGTGGGGTAGGGAGTCTGCCTGCTCGTAGTAGTACGCACCTCGGGTGCCTTTGGCGGCTGAGGCTGTCTGGGTGTCGGATAGGTCGAAGGCTACGAACTCCTCGTAGTTCGGTTGCCATTTCTCGCCATTGGCTATGCGCATGACTCGCTGGTAGATGGCATATCGCGATGGCGCATTGAATCCGCTGGTCTCTGAATTCATGATGCTGCGCATGGTGGGGCGATAGAATCCCGTGGTGTATGTGTATGCTCCCTCTATGCAGCGCAGTCCCTCGTCGGCATATCGCTCATCGGCAGCCATCGTGGCCCATGGTGACATATTGACAGACTTGTTGCGGGAGATGTTCTTTAGGCCTCCGTAGGATGCAAACTTTTCATAGTTTTCGACTACCGATGCACTCGCCTGACCATTCTCTATATATGAGTATTCATCACCGAGCTTGGCTAATCCGTGACCTATGACCTCATGCTGCACGAGAGTGTTGAGCGCACTCTTCGTGACATACGTCTTGGTGCCATTGCTGTGTATCTGTGCCACCCTGACCTTAGCGCGCTCTGGTATGTAGGATATGGAGAGACCTGAGGGTATATCGGACGTCGTTGGTACGAAATCTATTTTTGTGACGCCGGCATAGACGTCGCTGTTGAGTATGACTATGGCTAGCATGTCATGGCTACGTGAGACAAGGGTGGATTTGTCTTCCTTCTCGTAGAGGGCGTAGAGGGCATATTCCAAGGCTATGGAGTCATTGCAATATATGTTGGTGCTGCCATCGTTGGGTATGTATGACTGGAACACCGTGTTCTGGCTCTCCTTGGTGATGCCCCTGACGGCCGACGCTGCGGTAGCCTCATAAACATCCACATAGTCGCGCAATTTGCTCATAGGTGCTTCGCAGAATAGTGCCTCCATGGCCGCGGTGGTGACACTGCGGTAGGTGCCGTTGGTGATGTCGGCCTGGGTGTAGCCGTCGCCCATGATGACGACGGGTATGCCCCTGCCCTTGGTGTGCTGTTGTAGTACCGTGATGGTGGTAGGCACAATAGCCTTTTCGCTGTCAGGCAACTTGCTGACACGAAAATCCTCATCCTTGGTGCACGCTGTCAGTGCGGAAAGGATGATGGTCAGTAGCATCAGTATGTGTCTCATGCGTGTTTTTGTCATGTGCTAAATGTTCCTCGTTGCGATGGAGTAGCAGTATCCGTGCGCTGCATCGTAGTGTGTCTCCATCTTCACTCCCTGCATACGCTCGGAGTGCAGTATGTGCTTCATGTCGTCGGTGATGCCTTCGCCGGTGAGTTTGAGCAGTGCCTCCTTCTGGGTCCACAGTCGGGTGAATACCAGGTCGGGGGTGTCAGATGCGAGTATATCGCTTACTTCTTCCTCTGACATGCAGTAGCGGGCAAGTGATTCCTTGTAGCGCCCGGTACACTCTATGTCGATGCCTACTTCGCTGTCGTTGCTTACAACGCATGCTACTCCGTTCTTGCAGTGACTCATGTTGAAGTGCAGTGACTGTGCTGTGGCATCATGGTCGGCAAAAATGAGAGACGGCTTGCCATGCGGGCCTTCGGCGAAGGTGGGCTGGCTGTTGACACCAAAGTGCTCACGGAGCATGCGGCACAGCAACAGGTATGACGCTGCGCACTCCCATTGTCCCTGCTTGAAGCGAAAGCGGGCGGCCTTGTCGCGTCGCCATGCTGGCAGGGCGTCCATCATCTCTTCCAATGAAGGAGTATCTGCCGGGGATATGATACAATAACGTGTCATTACGTGCAAAGTTATAAAGAAAAATCTAAAAACAATATACTTATGTTAAGTTTTTTGCGTATATGGTGTATTTTTCCACAAAATTGTTGCGTATTCTAACTGATTGTTGTAATTTTGCAGCCGGATAAGTGCCTGTATGGCAAAATTAGAAGAAAATAAGGATAGCAATACTATACATTATTAATAAAGCAAAGATAAAAAATGGCTTACAATTTACTTAAAGGAAAGAAGGGTATCATCTTTGGTGCTCTCAATGAACAGTCTATTGCATGGAAGGTAGCAGAGCGCGCAGTAGAAGAAGGTGCAGAAATCGTACTCACCAATACTGCTGTGGCTATCCGCATGGGTAGCATGGATGAACTCGCTAAGAAGACTGGCGCACAGATGATTCCTGCTGACGCTACAAGTGTAGAGGATCTTACTAATCTCTTCGTAGAGGCTCAGAAGATTCTCGGTGGCAAAATTGACTTTGTGCTTCACTCATGCGCTATGTCTGTCAACATGCGTAAGAAGCGTACTTACGATGACCTGGATTATAACTTCCTTGACAAGACTCTCGATATCTCTGCCATCTCTTTCCATAAGATGATACAGGTGGCTAAGAAGCTTGACGCTATTAATGAAAACGGTTCGATACTTGCTCTCACATACGTAGCATCACACCGTACATTCTTCGGTTACAACGATATGGCTGACGCTAAGGCTCTGCTCGAGTCTATCGCTCGTTCATTCGGTTATATCTATGGCCGTGAGAAGGGTGTTCGCGTAAACTGTATCTCACAGTCTCCTACACTGACTACTGCAGGTGGCGGTATCAAGGGATTCGACGGTATGCTTGACTATGCTGACCGTATGTCGCCTCTGGGCAACGCTTCGGCTGACGAGTGTGCTGACTACTGCGTGGTAATGTTCTCTGACCTTACAAAGAAGGTGACAATGCAGACTCTCTTCCACGATGGCGGTTTCTCTAACATGGGTATGTCGCTCCGTGGTATGACTCAGTACAACAAGTCGTTCATCCCTGAGAATACTGACGAGGCTACTGGTAAGATTATCTACGGATAATTATCTACCTCAGAGGTATATATACAAAACTTGCGCGCAAGTACACATAAATCTTCACAAGGTGATTGTGAAACTGATTTATGCGTATTTGCGCGCATTCGTTTTTTCTCTGTTGATAGGCCGTTCGTAGGTTCAGTCGATCGTATTACCGTCTATCCCAATACTCCAGACAACTGAACCACCAAACCACTAACCTACAGATTTGCCTCGAATTTCTCTATGAGCTTGGCCTTGTTGAGAGCACCCACAGACTTGTCTACCTGCTGACCGCCCTTGAAGAACAGGAGGGTAGGGAGGTTGCGGATGCCGAGCTCTGCAGCGAGTTCTTCCTCTTCTTCGGCGTTGCATTTACCTACAATCATCTTGCCGTCATATTCCGTTGCCAACTGTGAGATGATTGGCGACAGCATCTTGCAAGGGGCACACCAGTCTGCCCAGAAATCTACTACGAGTGGCAGTTCGTCATTCTTGAGAGTCTCAAAGTTCTCTTTTGTTATTATTACTTCCATAGTTCTTTTCCTTTCTATTTGTTTATTGGTTGTTCTGTCGTTTGGTTGTTTGGAACCTTGCGAAGAATCGCAAGGAACGTTGGCATAGCGAGTCTGTCGGGGCGCGCATCTCCTCCCCCTAGGGGGAGGCTGGGAGGGGGCCTGGGAGGCTGGGAGGGGGCTACTTCGTCCTAATCTCTATGCTAGCTTCGAGTGCCTCCTTGCATGGAGTGCTCTTACCCTTCTTGCCCTTTACGGCAGGGATAGCAGCGCGACGTACGGTGAGGGTCATCTTGCCAGCTTTCTTCGTGCTCTTGACTGTTACCACGAGCATGCCGTTGAAGAGACGCATGGTTGGCTCATAGAATGACTCGATGGATGTGGCATCGCCATTGCAGACGCACTTGAACTCACCATCGCCAGTAACGTCGAATGTCAGCTGGTCATTCTCTGATGGGCAGAAATTGCCGTCTTCGTCGGTCAGTGAGACGGTGACGTAGCAGAGGTCCTCGCCATCGGCAGAGATGACCTGACGGTCTGCGTCGAGGCGTATCTTGCTGGCTGTACCAGCGGTGTGGCGTGTGTCGGTCATGGCAACCTTGCCGTCCTTGTCGTATGCCACGACCTTTATCTCGCCAGGTTCGTAGTTTACGTCCATCCAGCGCAGACGGTAGCGGTCCATGTTTGGAGCATGGCTGGTGTCGCGTGTTGGATCCCACTTGTCGCTGTTAGGGTTGGCAGACTCAAGACCCGCTTTAGGATTCTTCACCTGCTGCTTCTTGATGCGACCCTGGCTCTTGCCGTTGACGAAGAGTTCTGCCTCATCATAGTCGGTGAATACCTGCACGGGAACGTTCTTGCCTATCATGTCCTTGCCCCATGTCCAGTGCGGAGCGATGTAGAGGGTGTGGCTGTCCTTCTTCCACTGCGAGCGGTAGAGATAGTAGCGGTCTTTAGGCAGACCTGCGAGGTCGCAGATGCCGAAGTATGACGAGCGGCTTGGCCAGTATTCATCGTAAGGAGTTGGCTCGCCGAGGTAGTCGATGCCGGTCCACACGAACTGTCCGATGGTGTATGGCAGGTCATCCATGTTCTCGAAATCCACATCCGGCAGATTGCTCCATGCGCACCATTCGTTCTCGTATGCGGAACACTGACCGTCAGGATATACACCGTGGTTAGTGGTCTTGTATGGCAGTTTGTAGGCTCCGCGCGAACTGACGGTTGAGGCGGTCTCCGAACCGAGGATGAATCCCTTGGTGGTCTCGCGGAGTGCCTTGTCGTATTTGTGTGTGCGGTAGTTGAGACCCACGATGTCCATCGCCTCAGCGAATCCGCTGCTCAGTGCGTTATCCACACGGTCAAGACCCTGGGTTACAGGGCGGGTAGGGTCAAGCTGATGACAGAGGTCCTGAAGTTTCTTGGCCCATTCCACGCCAGCCTTCTTGTCGCCCTGTTCAGGTATCTCGTTGCCTATGCTCCACATCACGATTGATGGGTGGTTGCGGTGGTTGAGCACGAGGTTGGTGATGTCCTTCTCACCCCATTCCTTGAAGAAACGGGCGTAGCCGTTCTTGCACTTAGGATATATCCACATGTCGAAACTCTCTGCCATGACCATCATACCGAGAGAGTCGCATACGTCCATCTGGATGGACGAAGGCATATTGTGTGATGTGCGGATGGCATCGCATCCCATCTCCTTCATCAGTTTCACCTGGCGTATGAGGGCTGCCTTGCTTACTGCAGCACCGAGAGGGCCGAGGTCATGGTGCAGACAGACACCCTGCAGTTTGCGTGTGATGCCGTTAAGCTGGAATCCGCCTTCCTTTGATACGCTGATGGTGCGCACACCGAGGTTGGTGATGGTCTCATCGATGACCTTGTGGTCTCTGAAGAGTCTTGTGCGTACCTTATATAAATATGGGGTCTCTGGTGACCAGAGGTTAGGTTTGCTCAGGGTTAGTGTGGTCTTTATCACTCCGTCGGCAGGTACATCAAAGTGACTGCCAGTCTCCATGAATCCCTTGTCATTGAGAATCTCCACTACGCAGGCTATCTTGCCATCCTCGTAATTACCCTTGAGTTTTGTTTCGTAGTCAATGGTGGCCTGCTTTTCCGTGCGACCGTGGTTGTCAACACCCTCGCGCAGTCCGGTGGTGCGTATGCTGGTAGCCCAAGGATCAATGCTGGTCTTTGGAGTCATGACCAGAGAGACGGGGCGGTACAGTCCGGCACCAGGATACCAGCGGCTGCTCTCTTCCACGTTTTGCAGATCCACCTCGATGGTGTTCTCGCCGCTATGCAGCAGTTTTGTCACGTCCAGACGGAAGGCATTGTATCCGTATGCCCAATAGCCAGCCTCTTTGCCGTTGACATATACCCTTGGCTCAGACATCGCACCGTCAAAGCAGAGGAGGGCAGACTCAGGGATGCTGTTGCCCACGTTCACCTTGGTGCGGTAATGGCCTTCGCCTATCCATGGCAGCGAACCAGAGCGGCCGCTCTTCTCCGTGGCATTCTTCTCCCCGTTCTGTACGATGGCTACTACCTGCAGGTCCCATTTCTTGTCGAAAGGTCCCGTGATAGCCCAGTCGTGTGGCACCTGTACATTCTGCCAGGTAGCCTTGTCCTTGGAGAACTCCCACGATTTTATGTCAATTACCTGTCGTTGTGCCATCACCGAAGAGGCGAGCATGCACAGTGCAGAGGTTAGTATGTTTCTGATTCTCATTGTTAGTTTAAAAAGTGTAGTTGTTAATAATGTGTATGCAAAGGTAATCAATTTTCTCTGAACTGGCAAATTTTTAACCTTAAAATACTTATTGTATCATAAGTGCCGCAATAACCAGACCGTGATTCTCTCATGTTTTCCTCTCCGCAGTCCTCCATTTCTTTATGTATATAGTAATGGTGTGGAAAGTGCATGAAAACCGACCGCAAAATAGATATAAATCATATAAAACTACTTTTTTTGAAAGAAAAGTGCAAAAAAAAACTCGAAAACCTTGCACGTTTCAAAAAAAGTTACTACCTTTGCATCGCATTTGAAAAAATGCTGTAGTTGGCGGGATAGCTCAGTTGGTTAGAGCGTCGGATTCATAATCCGGAGGTCCCGGGATCGTAGCCCGGTCCCGCTACATTAAAAATCAAGCAGTTACGAATTTCGTAACTGCTTTTTTTTATGCCCTTGCGTAAACATAGCGACAAAATTTCAATTCAGTTGCACCTTAATTATACAGAATACTGGCTGCATGGAGGTATACGCTCCAATAGACTGTGCCAAAGAAGCCTTTGTTCACAAGCTGCATGGAAACCTTTAGGCATTCGTCGTATTTCTCTTCCTTGTACAACTTGTCAGACAGATGCAAGAGAGCATAGTCTCTCTTGCATCTGCCTCCCTAGCTTCTTGTTACCTTTGTTCTTTGCTCTTGAATATATAGTCGAGAAGTCCCATTACATTCTTGATCACAAAAGGCAATCCTATGAGATAGAATTGCCCGTTTGACTTGTTTTTGATACTAATAATTGTTTATGCCATCACTGCTTCCTTGCCTTCTCACGAGTCAGCTCATGCGCTCTGTTATCAGCAAGACTCAGAGGGTGGAACAAACCATCCAACTGTTCTGTATATGGAAAGTCAAGAACCAGTCGTTCCAATTCTTGAGCATCTTCCATCGTATCTTTTATGGAATCGCTCACCTTTTCTATCTTGAAGAAGCCTTGAAGGTCTTCAAGATTGGCAAAGAAGAAATCAAGAAGGTAATTGAAGTTACTCCATTGACGGAAAAGCATGGAAAGCTCATCCGTTTCTTTTCCTTCTTCTTTGACTGCCCAAAGATGATTATAGGCAAGTATGGTGCGTACAAATTTTATAATCCTGCGATTTAACTTGGTACAAAGTTATATATAAAAAAACAGAATGCGCAACTTCTAAGTTGCAAAACTGACGGAATTCATTAGTTTTTAACGCTTATTGTGAATTTTTGAACCTTCTATATATCAGTTTAATTATTTACGATGAAACTGTGCATCCTTTCATGCATATGAATGCATGCCGGAGAGGAAATAGTTGACACCGAAGTAGGTCATCAGGACGGTGAGGAACGCGAGAAGTACGAAGAGGTGGTATCGTGCTGGTGACCATGACACAACGGAGCGATGAAGGGGAATGGCATAGATCATGAGTGTGATAAGTGCCCAAGTCTCCTTGGGATCCCAAGACCAATAAGTTCCCCACGACACGTTTGCCCAAATGGCTCCGACGAAGATACCGATGCAAAGTGTAAGGATGGCTGGATAAAGCAGCAACTGAGAGAGTGCGGTAGTGCGTTCAAGTTGATCAAACTTCCGGCTTCGTGAAAGACAAAGTCCTTGGATGGCAAACAGTGTTATCATTGCCAGAAGGGCGTATGCTATCATTACCATCGCTACATGGATGCTGAGCAGAGGTGATTGAAGAACAGGCATCAAGTTAGTTATCTGCGGGCTTCCACTGGCAAGCGTTGCCACGAGCATGCAGAATGAGGCAACGATAGGACCAAATGCTTGGAGTATTGGGATGCGACGCATCATAAGGACTGTGATGATGAGCGTCACCAATGCCATAAAGAGCATCGTCTCGTAGCCATTACTCATGGGGATATGATTGCTGATAAGCCAGCGCAAGGCGAAGAGCATAGAGAGGAATGCCAACAGTGCGATAATGTAAAGCGTGTCAAGCAGACGCACCAACAACGATAACGATGACGATGACGATAACGATAGCAGGATGCAAAACAGCAAGCTCAGTGTGAGACACAGGAATGTCACCCAGCGTGCAGAGATCAGTTTGTTGTAGAACACCTCGATGTCCGTCATCATCTTTGATGGCAAGGCATCGCCTACCTTCTCCTGCTGATAGAGCCTTATCTTGGCAATCATCTGCTTTGCGCCAGAAACATCATTGGCAAGAATGGCTTGTACGAGATGGTCCATGGCGTGATTGATAAACTGAAATTCACGTTCGGGTGTGCCGAGGGGCAGTTCCGTGCTGCCTGGAGCGTGCCATTTCTCTTCCAGCGGAAACATGCGTAGCATCTCGTTGCTGTAGAACATGCTGACAACTTGCAGCTTCTCGTCTGCCTCGCGAATGGATTTGCGTGTGGCATCCGAAAGATTGGAATCATTGCTTTTGCCTCGAAGCTTGTACTCGCCCTTCAAGGTGTAGAAATCACGTACCGAAGCCCATCCATCCTCAATGCCCAGTATGTGCTGCACCTCTTTACTCTTAATGCGGATTATTTTCTGTTGCTCCCATTCCGAATAGAATATCATCCAACCAGTGAAGACTTCATCAGCAGAATAACCATTCCATGAGGCTTTACCGGATAGTTTGGTGACGAAGTCCGTGGCTATAGTGTTGATAGGACAAAGACGACCATTGTAAAGAACCGTGACCTTGCCAAATTCATGGGCTATCTCGGGGGAAACAGCTTGAGGTTCTGAGGCTTTAAGGTTCATAGGTCTTGAGGTTGCAGAAACATTCAGAGATGTCATGTAGAAGACTGCAAAAAGAAGCAACGGACGTGTAGCTACACGGTAGAGCTGTCTAATGCGAGTGTGTCGTGAGAACATCGTCCAAACCAGGCAGACAAAGAGCATGAGATAACCCACATACGTGACCGCAATGCCGTAAGGATCGTGTGCCACAAGAAGGTGTGTGCCCTGCCCGTCATCATCGTACGATGACTGATAAAAACGATAACCTGCAGCCTTGCCAATGTTGTTCATCGAAACTACCATCTGGTGACTTCCGTTATCGTCATTTATCCCAATCTCACAACGGTAATCCATCACCGCATCCGTACCCGGATAGCTAACGATGCTGAAGTCCTCTAATCGCATAATGAAAGGCAGATGC
Source organism: Prevotella sp. (assembly GCA_045617365.1). GTDB lineage: Bacteria > Bacteroidota > Bacteroidia > Bacteroidales > Bacteroidaceae > Prevotella. The sequence goes on from JAZLIN010000048.1 coordinate 41,510, forward strand.
TGCACCTGACCGTCATTATCTATGAATGTCTGCACATCCTTATCCATGCGCAGATGCACACTTCCCTCCTGCGAGGTGAGATGCGTAATCAATGCTCCAGCAAGCATCACCACAAAAGAGAGGTGCAACAGGAATACCGCCACCTTCCGATGTACCTTCATTCGCACAAGAAAAGCCAGCGACACGATGGCAAGCAATCCCCACAGGGTGATGAACCACCACGAGCCATAGATGAGGTCACCAGCATAGTCCTTGCCATGCATCTTCTCCACAATGGTGGCAGCCCCCATACACACTATGAGGAGTGTGTACAGGGGAATAATGATTTTCTTCAAGTTCGTTGTTATCGTTTTCGTCATCGTATAATGTTATCGTCATCGTAGCGAAGCGCATCGTCATCGTACGAAGTTGTTTATATCGACTCAATGAAATACACTATCTGGTCGCGCTGCTTCTTAGTCAGCTTGCGGAACTTCTCCACCGTGGCATAGGCATCGCTCTTGCCACCCTCGCTGGTGCATCCGTGCCACATGATGGCTTCGATGACGTTGCGGGCGCGACAGTCGTGCATACGCTCTACACCCGAACCACACTTGCTTGCCAACCCTCGTCCCCAGAGCGGAGTGGTGCGGCACCAACCCGTACGGATGTCATTCTTCATGAACAAGCGATGCTGCACCATGTCGGTGTAAGGCCAGATCTTCTGGTACGGATAACGAGGCATATCGGCATTGGAGAACAGCAGGTTAGGATCCTGAATATCATCCTTGCCAGTTGTCCACGAAGGACGGTGGCACTGAGCGCAACCAATCTGCGAGAAGAGTTCCTTGCCTGCCTTGAAGTCCTCGGTGGTAGTGTTGCGAGCGGCAGGTACGGCAAGTCCGCGATGCCAGATCATGAGGTTCTTATACTGCGATTCGGTCATCTCTGCATCCAGCGTCTGACTGGTCAGGTAGGTCTTGATGTCCGATTCCATGTTGCCCGTGTGCCACTCTGGATGTTTCATGTCGGGGTCAACAAGTGCGATGTACTCTTTGAATCCTGCCTGTACCTCGGGGTCCTTTGCCGAAGTCTCTGCATAATACTTGCCTGCCATGTCAAGATAATGGTAACGGCGGTCGGGACGTGTCACATTGGTGATGTTCCAGATGGCATTTGCACCGGCAGCATCCATCAGAGGACCACGGCTCATGGCGTACGTGAAGCGGCGCACGTACTTCGTGCCATCGCCTTGCTTGGTGTTTGTGTAATAGCTTTTCCAGGTGTCTGTCGCCTGATCCCACATGGCAGGATTGAGCGTCACGTATGGCGACTCTGCCTTCCACTGTGCAGTGATGTCCTCGTCACTGATAGCATCCAGAAGTCCAGTGCCATAGATGCCGATCGTCGATTCAAGGCGCACACCGATATTCTCGTCGTGGTCGGCAGCAGTAATTTCCACATCCTTACCGTCACGCTGCACCACCACAGGCGCATAGAATGCAGAAGACGGAATGGTGACCTCGGGATAGGTCAGTTCGTATTTCTCGCCATCGGGAAACTGGTTGCCCCACTCATCGGTGTAGTTGTTCCACGCAATCTGAATCTGTGTCTCGTCGATAGGAGCCTTGAAAGGCTTCACGGCTCCCGTCTGAGGCATACCAGCCACCGAACGAATGTAGGCGTCTGTCTTCTTGTCATAGACCACAAGCAGATAGCCGTTGCGGTGAAGGTCTGCCTTGTAGGTTGACTGTCGTGCACCATGACCATAACCTGGATGGCAATAGAGACAACCAGGACGCACATAGACAGGCCCCAATCCCTTGAATGCTCCAGAGGTATTGGTATTGAAATCCTTTTCAAAGAGATACTCACCCTCATTGAAGGCTGTCACCATACCGGCATTCTCCACCGCCAGCGTTGGTTGCTTGTAGGCGGTTGATGAGTTGTTGGTTGTGGTGCCAAGCTTACCGCCGGCATAATAATCTTCAGGATAGTCGATGGCAGAACCTTCGCCAATGTCCCATGACAGAACATCCGTGGTGTCGTCTGAACATGAGGAGAATAGCACTCCAGCAGTAATTCCCAATATGAGAAAAGTCTTATTCATGATTATTTCTTGATTGCTTTTATTGCGTTATACAATTTCTCTGCATTGTCACACAGAGCGGTGTAAGTCTTCACCACCACGTTGTCAACATAGTTGGCGTTGATCACCTTGCATTGGTTTTCTACTGTCGAATTGCCAGCATACGTTTCTAACGTTTTTGACAATTCCTCCAAGGCATCATCCAACTCGTCCAAAGTATCTATGGCAGCCTTTGCCGATGCGTCCTTGTAGTTCAGGGCGAAAGGTCTCTTCATGTTGTTGATGGCATTGAGCGCAGCATCCATCTTGCCTTGAACGGTCTGTGCCTGACTCTTAAGAGTGGCATTGCCGGCATTGAGGCAGAAGTATATGAGAGACTTTTCATTAGGCGTTGTTGCCCCAACCGCACCGTAGAGCGCATTCCTACAACCGCGAATATTGTCGTAGAAATCTACTATACTATTGTATGCGTATGGCGACTCAATGTATGAATCATCCTGATCTGACCATGGCAGTCCAATCTTTGAACCTGCAACCTCACTGATAATATCTTGCGCTCCCTTGATAATCTGAATTGTAGCGTCAAGGTTGCTCACATAGTCGGTCGAAGGGGTGTTCTTGAAGTTGCCGCCAAAGTTCTTGTAACTCAATTCCTCGTCGGTCACATCGCCTTCATCATCGAGAGTGTTGTGAGAATGCAGGTAGTTGATGGTTTCCTCATAGCGAGTACCGCTCTTAGCACCTTCCCATGTTGTCTGAAGCACGCAAGTGGCTTGGTAGAGATCCTTAGCCACTGCACACACATACTTGTATTCAAGGTCGGTCAACTGGCTGATGTCGCGAGGATTGCCACCACGGAAGAGCACATACTCAATGCCATGATAACCAAGGAGCCCTGAGTTGAGCTGTTTCACCTTATTGTCGATGTCGTCCATGATGGATTTATCGCGAAGCACACCTGCCAAAGCAGCTTGCTCTACTGGCCAGGTATCTGTGTGTGGGTCAATGCTATACTCATCAGCAGCACCAAAAAGGAAAGCCTCAGTCTGCTCCCAGTCGGCACGTGCCACCTTCCACTGGGCACAAGCAGCGTCCAGAGCTGTCTGTGTACCACTTACAACTTCTGTGTTTACGTTATCGTCATTGCTGCAGGAAGCAAACGTGCCACCTGCCATCAAGCCTATCACCAAGGCTTTTGTTAGTGATTTAATCTGTTTCATTGTTGTTTTGTTTTTATTTGTTTTTATTTGTTTTTTTCGAATTATGAATTATGAACTACAAGAACCACCCTTGATAAGCGATACTTACGCTCACGCTTGGTTCGTTATTGAAGGGCTGCACGTACAATGGGCTATCGGCATTCAATCCATTGTTGTTAGGTTTCTTGAAGTATCGGTAGGCATACTCACCCTTCACTACTATCTGCTTGATGGGATGATAGTTGAAACCAACCGTAGCGCGATAGGGAGCGCAGTGTTTATACTGACTCTTGTATGTACCCGAAGCCATAGTGTTGTAGTGCTCGTAGCGACCGAAGAGATACATACTCTGATGATTCTTCAGTTTCCTGATCTGCGAGAATACATCATATCCAGCCTCCAAGCTCCATGCCATGGCATTGCTGCCGATGTTGGTGTTGTGGAACGGATTACCATCCTGATACTTATGGTGGGTTGAGTTGGCTTTGTTGTATTCCGAGATGCGGTCAGCATCCGAAAGTGACGCGTAGGTGACGGTGGCTCGCGCTATCCAGTTCCAGCGTTTCAGTTCGCAGTCGGCAGAGATGATTGCCAAGGCTCCCTTAACGTCATCGTATGAAGCTCCGGGATCCTTAATTGAGTTGCGGAATGTATGACCGTAATAACCGCTTACTCCCATGCGCAATCCTTTCACGCTATAGTTGTCCACACGTGCTGCCACAGCGTAGTTGTTTGCCACCTTGAACTCGTAAGGACTCGTCGCACCCTGGTGCACAAACTTCTCGCCCGTAAAGCTCTCCGAGTTCAAGCCCGAAAGGAACTGTGCCTCGTAGCGCCAATCCTTCAGACGTCCCCACACCGAGATGCCCAACTGATGCCACGTATTGGGCAGTATGGTCGATTCGCCCTCGGGACGATAACAGGTGAAGAAGTTCATGGGTTCGTGGTGAGCGTTGGCATAGCCTACAGGTACGATTATCTCACCTGCCTTGATGTTCAGCTTGCCCCCCAGGAATTCTTTGTTTATCCAGAACTGCTCGATGGCCACCTCACCACCTTTTTCGGTCTCTGCTTCATATTCGCCCGACTCCTCGGCTTCTATCTCCACCGCCGTCTCATTGCCTCCGTGCTCAAACTCCACTTCGCTGCCCAGTGTCCAACCCTTTCCGAAGTCGTAACCGAGATTGAAGGTGATGTGTGGCAAGTCGAAGCGGCCATGACTCCCGTCGTTCTTATAACGCGCAGGCGCATTGTACCTATTAAAACTCTGGCTGTAGAAATTTCTTGTCATCACAGCCTCACCGTAACCACCCAAATGCAGACGCGACAGAGCACTCAGTACCTTGTTTGTCTTGAGCGTATCAGGATGCTGCTTTGTGGCACCGGTCACAGCATCCACCTCTTGTGCGTAGCCATTTATGACAGTACAGGACAGCAGAAGCATCATAATTACCTTTCTTATCTTTTCCATTGTATATTTATGATTTTTGTGAAATATTCTATACTCAAATATGGGGATGCAGAGCACCGGGAAGTTCATTGCAGCATCCGAGCAATATGGTATCAACTAGCCCAGCGTAGCGCTCCATTATCTTTATTGTGCATCAATGTAACAGGGTGATTTGTAATGCAATATGAAGTGTTTCAAGATTCCTCGTACATACATTTTTCTGCCCCTGATTCTTTATCCTTTTCATAATGCAAAGTTACGGTGAATACGGAAACTGTGCAATACCCAAAAATCGGTAAAATTATGGACACAAAGAAGCACCTTCGCATCAGAGACTTAACTCCGACACAAAGGTGCTTCGTTATTTACACATAATGCATCGAGCGATGCCCTGTGAAGCGGAAAAAATGGGAGGTGAAAAGATTATTTTTTTGCTATGTTGTATAATTTGACTGATTTTCGCGAAAATGTTAAAGTGCCCCTTTTACAGTGTTAAAGTGCCCCTTTTGCAGTGTTAAAGGGGCACTTTAACTTTGCAAAAAGGGCCCTTTTGCAATTCAGGCGACATTCCAACTAAAAGTCAGGAAGTACATGTCCCCATCCTGCATTTTTTCTAATTGTTGAAATAAGCAAAAAACACGGTGGTGAAAGGTATGTAAAGAACTTTGATGGCTATACTCATCTGCTCATTATGCTCTACGCAGCGATCTCGCGATCTATCAATATCCAATCAATGATAAATCCTTATTGAACAAATATTCTCGTCCATATGCATTCCTACGACCTATTACATCAATGTTAAAATGGACAACAGGTTTTTCTATTATTTTACATTGAACTACCCTTGTAGGCAAAACAAATTCAAAACTTTCCTTTAATGGTTCATCGTTATCAACATAATATAAGAAGTAGTGATGTAGGCAATCGTCATATATGCCTCCTGCATAAATATCTTTTGCAAAATTGTGAATGTCATTAATGTTGGTAGCTGAAGTAACAGTTACTATGTGCTTGGAAGGTTCCAAGATTAATCTGGAATATCTAAATCCCATTATTTCTTCACAAGGTCTGAGTGTATCATTTGAAGTACTATTAATAGTGTGCTTCACATAACAGATAGTATCTGTTGGTCCTTGGTCATGTGTAAATATACCAATGTATTTGTCGTTTACTTCAGCGCTGTCGTCTATGAACGCCAGGTCAAGCAAATACAAGCGTTTATCAAACGTCGTTGAATCATCTAAGGTTATGTGGCGCAAACTGGCTTCTTGCAATTTGTAGTTATGGTAATATACATATGTGTCCCTTGTGCTATATTTGTATAAACCTATAGCCACAAGTGCAAAAAACAGAAAGACTATTAGAAATATCTTCTTATTCATTTTGGTATTAACAATAATTTCATTACTGGTGACTATCTACGTATTATTTCATTAGTTTGTAATGAATCTCGGAAGCAATTCCCCCTATGAGTACTTCGGGAGAACGAGGTAAAAGTACCATAGTGCCAGTTGACAAATCAAATGACTTTATTATATAGTAATGGTTAAAAAATAACTTCCGACATTTTTATGCCGATGTATTTATCACTATACAGGTCTATATTCCCTGTGTCCATATATGATTTCATACTATAACTTTGCATACATTTTATATAACATTATTTAGCATTTAACTTA
>JAZLIN010000049.1:0-6253 GCA_045617365.1 Prevotella sp.
ATCACACAGCATGACACCATCGAACTCAATTCTTCTCCATTCGTAACCCTCGCACTCATGCGCTCTATGATAAATAAGGGTAAGGTGCGTCAGCAGGATATCATCATCTGTGAGCCAAGCCGCGCTATAACGGACAGCATATACAATAAGATTCACAGAGAGTTTCCTGGCGTGAGATTCATCGACAATATCGGTGGCAACGGACGCGAGAAATGCGAGTACTACCCAGAACAGATACAATACTCTGTGGATAACGGCAAGATGGCACGTGGACTGGCGAAATGCATCGTCGATGCAGACTACCTTATTAATAGTGCGCTGCTCAAGACCCATAACGGACCAGGTGTGACATTGACATCCAAGAACTGGTATGGCGCAACGGACATATCACTCTTCTGGCGTCAGAATGCGCACAACGGCGTCAGTCAGGACAAGCGCAACGGCAAACCGGCATACAAGACCTTCGTGGACTGGATGGCACACAAGGACATGGGTGGCAAGTGCATGCTCTTCCTCATAGACGGCACATACGGTTCGCGCAACGTGAACGGTGCTCCTAACCCTAAATGGATGGGCGAACCATTCAACGGTGCATGGGCATGCTCCATCATAGCCTCGCAGGACGAGGTGGCATGTGATGCCGTCGCCATGGACATCATCATCGGCGAATGGCCTGAGTTTGCCAGCCTGAATTACTGCGACGAGTACCTCGTAGAGGCTGCATCCATCCCTAATACTCCAAGCGGCACAGTATATAAACAAGGTGGCAAGACGCTCCGTGAGCCTCTCGGACTCTTTGAGCACAAGAACAAGGATGGGCAATACACCAAGATAGACCTGAAGTACGTCAAATTGAAGTAGCTTCCCTACCCCCCTTAATTTTCTTTCTTGCTACTAGCAGAACATGCTCTTCGGTACTAATTTTCTTTGAGGTACTGAGCTGTTACATAGTACACCGCAAACGTTAAAATAAGTAAAACGGGCATTTTTGCCCGTTTTTTTTTCTCTATATCCGAAAAATTCATTATCTTTGCAAAAATATTCAAACATGGGCGTTTGAAGCACTACCATGCAACAATACTATATTACTACAAAACTTATTACAATATAACAAAACGCAATTATGAGTAACACTAAAGAGAAACTCTTCACCGAGTTTCAGGCACCGACCACCCAAGAGTGGCTCGACAAGATTCAGGTTGACCTGAAAGGTGCTGACTTCCAGAAGCGTCTCGTTTGGAAGACACCGGAAGGTTTCAGCGTACAGCCTTTCTACCGCAAGGAAGACGTGGAGAAACTGCAGACACCTGATGCTCTCCCAGGAGAATTCCCATTCGTTCGCGGCAACAAGAAAGATGATAACACATGGTACGTACGTCAGGAGATCAAGGTAACAGACGTTGCCGAGGCTAACAAGAAGGCTCTCGACATCCTCAACAAAGGCATCGACTCTCTCTCATTCACCATCGCTGCTGATGACGTATGCGCAGAACTCATCGAGAAACTGCTCGACGGTATCTACTGCGACATCGTGGAGGTGAACTTCAACACCTGCAAGTGCAAGTCCCTCGAACTCGCACAGCTCCTCGTGGCTTACTTCGACAAGAAGGGTTATGACAAGGAGAAGGTGGTAGGTTCCATCGACTGGGACCCACTGGAGAAGATTGTCATGAAGGGTAAGGACAAGGAGGCTCTCCTCCAGTCTGCCAAGGCTATCGTGGAAGCCCTCCAGGACTATCCTAACTTCCGTTGCATCACAGTCAATGCCGTTTCCCTCAACAACGCTGGTGCTTACACCATGCAGGAACTGGGTTACGCCCTCGCTTGGGGTAACGAATATCTCCAGCAGCTTGTAGATGCAGGCGTTGACGCTACCCTCGCAGCAAAGAAGATCAAGTTCAACATGGGTATCTCTGAGAACTACTTCATGGAGATGGCAAAGTTCCGTGCCGGCCGTATGCTCTGGGCTCAGATCGTAAAGCAGTATGAGCCAAAGTGTGACTGCGCTTGCCAGATGTGCGTAAATGCAGTTACCAGCACCTACAACATGACCATCTTTGATGCTCACGTTAACCTCCTCCGTTCACAGACAGAGACCATGTCTGCAGCACTCGCTGGCGTTCACTCTATCGTAGTGACCCCATTCGATGCTACATACCAGACTCCAGACGATTTCTCTGAGCGCATAGCACGCAACCAGCAGCTCCTCCACAAGGAAGAGTGTCACTTCAACACCGTTGTTGACCCTGCTGCAGGTTCATACTACATCGAGGAACTCACAACTTCTCTTGCCGGAGAGGCATGGAAGGTATTCCTCAAGGTAGAGGAAGAGGGTGGTTTCCTTGCTGCCATCAAGGCAGGCACCGTACAGGACGACATCAACGCTACCAACGCAAAGCGCCACACCCTGGCAGCTCAGCGCCGCGAGTTCATCCTCGGTACCAACCAGTTCCCTAACTTCACTGAGAAGTCTGAGGGCAAGACACCTGTCGACGCTGCATGTTGCTGCGGACAGCAGGCTGAGACAGCATACAAGGCTATCGAGGCATCACGTCTCGCTGCTGACTTTGAGACTCTCCGTCTCTCTACCGAGAAGGCAGAGAAGCAGCCAGTGGCATTCATGGTTACCATCGGTAATCTCGTATGGCGTCAGGCACGTGCGCAGTTCTCATGCAACTTCCTCGCTACTGCTGGCTACAAGGTTATCGACAACCTTGGATTCCCAACCGTCGAGGAAGGTATCGACGCTGCTATGAAGGCAGGTGCTGACATCGTGGTTCTCTGTTCTTCTGATGATGAGTATGCTGAGTATGCTATCCCTGCATACAAGTACCTCAACGGTCGTGCCATGTTCGTAGTAGCAGGTGCACCAGCTTGTGCAGAAGACCTCAAGGCAGCAGGCATCGAGAACTTCATCCACGTTAAGGTGAACCAGCTCGAGACCCTCAAGGAATACAATGCAAAACTTGGAATAAAGTAAAACTATGGCTAGAAAAGATTTTAAAAACATCAATGTCTTCTCTGGCATAGAGAAGACTGACGGTTCTGCTTGGCAGAAAGACAACAATATACAGTTCGTATGGAAGACTCCTGAGCACATCGAGGTTAAGTCTGTCTATACAAAGGAAGACCTTGAAGGCATGGAACACCTTGACTTCACCGCAGGTATCCCACCATTCCTCCGTGGCCCATACTCTATGATGTACCCATTCCGTCCTTGGACCATCCGTCAGTATGCCGGATTCTCTACAGCGGAAGAGTCAAACGCATTCTATCGCCGTAACCTCGCAGCTGGTCAGAAGGGTCTCTCTGTAGCCTTCGACCTTCCTACACACCGTGGTTACGACCCAGACAACGCACGTGTAATCGGTGACGTTGGTAAGGCTGGTGTATCTATCTGTTCTGTAGAGAACATGAAGGTGCTCTTCGACGGTATCCCTCTCAACAAGATGTCCGTTTCCATGACCATGAATGGTGGTGTGCTTCCTATCATGGCATTCTACATCGTAGCAGGTCTGGAGCAGGGCGCTAAGCTCGAGGAGATGGCAGGTACCATCCAAAATGATATCCTCAAGGAGTTCATGGTGCGTAACACATACATCTACCCACCATCATTCTCTATGAAGATCATCGCTGATATCTTCGAGTTCACATCGCAGAAGATGCCTAAGTTCAACAGTATCTCTATCTCCGGCTATCACATGCAGGAGGCAGGTGCTACTGCAGACATCGAGCTCGCATACACACTGGCTGACGGTATGGACTACCTCCGCGCTGGTATCAACGCAGGTATCGACATCGACGCCTTCGCTCCACGTCTCTCGTTCTTCTGGGCTATCGGTGTGAACCACTTCATGGAGATTGCCAAGATGCGTGCCGGTCGTCTGCTTTGGGCTAAGATCACAAAGATGTTTGGTGCCAAGAACCCTAAGTCTATGGCTCTGCGTACTCACTCACAGACATCTGGTTGGTCACTCACCGAGCAGGATCCATTCAACAACGTAGGCCGTACAGCCATCGAGGCTATGGGTGCCGTACTCGGACACACACAGTCGCTCCATACCAACGCCCTTGATGAGGCTATCGCCCTCCCTACCGACTTCTCTGCACGTATCGCACGTAACACTCAGATCTACATCCAGAATGAGACAAAGGTATGTAAGGAGATTGACCCATGGGCAGGTTCTTACTATGTAGAGACCCTTACCAACGAACTCGTTCACAAGGCATGGGCACATATCCAGGAGATCGAGGAACTCGGCGGTATGGCAAAGGCTATCGAGACAGGTGTGCCAAAGATGCGTATCGAGGAGGCTGCTGCACGCACACAGGCTCGTATCGACTCTGGCGTACAGACCATCGTAGGTACTAACAAGTACCGCCTCGACCATGAGGATCCTATCGACATCCTTGAGGTGGACAACACCGCAGTACGTCTCCAGCAGGAGGCAGCCCTCAAGGAACTCAAGGCTAACCGCGACGAGGAAGCTTGTCAGAAGGCTCTCGCAGCAATCACAGCCTGCGTACAGGAGTTTGCTGACGGCAAGAAGTCTGAGAACAACCTCCTTGCTCTCGCAGTAGAGGCAGCCAAGGTACGTTGTACTCTGGGTGAGATAAGTGACGCTTGCGAAAAGGTCGTAGGTCGTTACAAGGCAGTAATCAGAACAATTTCAGGCGTGTATAGTTCAGAATCTAAGAATGACAGCGACTTCGACAAGGCATGTCAGTTGACAGAGAAGTTCGCAGAGAAGGAAGGTCGCCGTCCACGTATCTTCATCGCCAAGATGGGTCAGGACGGTCACGACCGTGGTGCCAAGGTTGTAGCAACAGGCTACGCAGACTGTGGTTTCGACGTTGACATGGGACCTTTGTTCCAGACTCCGGAAGAGGCTGCACGTGAGGCAGTAGAGAACGACGTACACGTAGTGGGTGTTTCTTCACTCGCTGCTGGTCACAAGACTCTCGTTCCTGCCCTCATCGAGGAGCTCAAGAAGATGGGTCGTGAAGACATCATGGTCATCGCAGGTGGTGTAATCCCTGCACAGGACTACGACTTCCTCTATCAGGCTGGCGTAGCAGCAATCTTCGGTCCTGGCACTTCCGTAGCCAAGGCTGCCGTAGAGATGATGAACATCCTCCTCGACGAAGAATAATCTGTACCCCTTAGCCCCATATGGGGAAACCAAGAATAAAGGAGATATGGAATGCAACATTCCATATCTCCTTTTTATAGTATTGTATTAAGAAATTCGACTTTCGCAAGCTCAAGTAGAATTAAGAAACTTTAATTTTTTTCTTTTTATTTTTTGCCCGCAATCTTTTGTGTTTTCAAAGAAAATAATTAACTTTGCATATCAGTAACACGGCGGGCATTGCTCCGCTATCAAACACTAATCACAAAAACATTATATCTATGGCAACAAAGTATGCAGGCACCCAGACCGAGAAAAATCTGGAAGCTGCTTTCGCCGGCGAAAGCCAGGCACGTAACAAGTACACATATTTCGCATCAAAGGCTAAGAAGGAGGGATTTGAACAGATTGCTTCTCTCTTCCTGAAGACTGCGGACAATGAGAAGGAACATGCTAAGATGTGGTTCAAGGAACTCAATGGCATCGGTTCTACTACAGAGAACCTCACCGCTGCTGCCAACGGCGAGAACTACGAGTGGACTGACATGTATGAGGGATTTGCCAAGACCGCAGAGGAAGAGGGATTCCCAGAGTTGGCTAAGAAGTTCCGCATGGTGGCTGCCATCGAGAAGCATCACGAGGAACGCTACCGTGCCCTGCTCCACAACATCGAGGCTCAGGAAGTATTCGCAAAGAGCGAGGTAAAGGTATGGGAGTGCCGCAACTGCGGACACATCGTAGTTGGCGAGAAGGCTCCTGAGGAGTGCCCTGTATGCGCACACCCACAGGCTTACTTCGAGGTTCATGCCGAGAATTTCTAAACTGCTTGGGCTTAAGTATCTTTACAATATAAAGAGGATGTATTAGGGAGACTCCCTAACACATCCTCTTTCTTGATTCTACCTGATTTTTTGGTTCTACAAGATTTTGTGTGGGTCGTTTTAGTAAGGGAGTGCCATGAGTATAGCAGTGTAAAGTGAAAAGTTAACGTGAAAAGATAATGAGTTGTAAAGTTTCGTCGCCTGCAAACGGACTGGTAAGAACGGAAACCTATGGGCGAATGAACTTAAAAACTTGACCACTCCACTTTTCACTTATAACTTCTATACTCATGGCACTTC
>JAZLIN010000050.1:0-2910 GCA_045617365.1 Prevotella sp.
TAATGGCAAGACATATCCTATTGCCATAACCAATAGCCAGTACAATGACCTTGCTAATGCTATAGAAATTGGTGATGACTGTGCCGGAACATTCATTCAGGTTCTGCATACTGCTTCCCTTCTCTTCATGGGTTACGTGGATGCTGCTACTACATTTGCTCAGTCTTATGGTGGTGGCGGTGGTGGTGACACTGGCGGTTGGCGAGACAAGGATGACGATGAGGATTGGAAACGCTATATACAGCGTTGTGCTCGTGAGGCTCAGTCAATGGCAAGAAAACCTGCCAAGGTGCAGAGTCATACTCAGAGTCAGGCACAAGTTCCAAGTCGTTCTTCCTACAAGAGAAAGGGACGATAGTTCTGTATATAGCGTATATCGGTTATATCGCATATATCACGTATATCACAGATATAGCCGATATACTTATATCGTTATATCACTATATCATGCTATCTTGCTATTATGCTATCATGTTATTATGCTATTATTGTATCACTCTATAAACATATTCTAATATGTCCAGAAATTTAGACTTAATGCTTGCTGCAGCATCCCAGGAAGAAGAAAACAACAACTCTATTGTTGCTCTTGAAAAGGCTGGCACAGAACTGCGTGCTGCCATTGATGCTCTGAACTCAGCTAAGCAGGAACTGGAATCTACCAAGTCAGAACTTCAGAAAGCGAAGACCGAACTTAACACTACTTACAAGAAGTTGGTTGATGCAAAGAAGGCTTTGGATGCTGCAGTCAAGAGCACAGACAATATCGTAGGGGGTATCACTAATGCCATCATCAAAGCCGAGCAGTCAACTGTTCCTGTGGGTGTCAAGGAAAGTGATATGACCAAGATTGATGATAAATTCAATCAGTTTATCAAAAAAATCAATGGTGTTACAACAACCGCAGCAAATAATCTGATTCAAGAGTTTGAGAAGCAACGCAAGAATGCTCGTCAGCAATACAAAGAGTATGATGGGATATGGTTAGGTCACATTGCCCAGTACTTCTTCATGTTTTTCTTCTTATTGGGATTGGGCTTGTTCATTTACTTTGTGGTCATGATTTCTGTAGGCACATAATAAGCACCACAACTGGGTAGTAAGCAGATCAAAACGATGATCTCTGGCAATGTTCTTGATGCTCGTTAGAAAATTTTGTTGTACGGCAGTAAGCAAACGAATATACATAAGCACGCAGACGATTATTTGCTTGCACTCAAACGAACATTTGACAGCAAGCATACAATAACATAAGTTATCTGATTGCATGGCAAAAGTTATTCTTTTACGTTGCAATCCGATAACTTTCAATCCTCAAACTGCCCACAGTTATAAAACGCAGAAATGGCTCTTTCTTGTCATTCTTGAAGTGTATAATGGTATAGTTGCTGTTTGCTTCAAGACATACTACATCGTCCAGATAGAATTGGACTCTATCGTGTCCCTTCGCATAGAAAGTGAAATCCGGACCGCTACCTGAGTAACGACCCGGATCATGTTCTTCTACCCTTATGCTTATTACCGTATCATCAGAATAATGTATGTCCTTTCTGATTGATATGCCTGCCAGACTCTCTGGCACTGTTATTACAATTTCCTTCGGAGTATTTTCCATTTGTCGTTTCGTTTTGTCGCCTGCAAAGGAAATACTTTGTTTGGCACTACCGAAACTTTTGGAGTAAACACCCGTTTCGTGGAGTAGATACTTGTCTGCAATTCCTACAGTATATCTTTGCAGACGTTATGTTTTTTGTAATTATATAAGAATGGCGATGCTGGTATAAAACGCCCAACATCGCCATAAGTTTATGTAACTCTGTAAATCAGAGATGCATGATGCTTAATCTACCCAGATGTAGCCGTCACTGTCTTTATCTGGTTCTGTCTCCCACCATGGTCCTCTACCAATGTTTTCTGTAGGGGAACCTTCTCCAGAGGTGCATATGATATCACAACTTTTTACTTCGACCACTCTGATAAATGGCTCCTTGTATTCTTTCTTCTTCATTGTTGTTTCGTTTACTTTATATTAACCTTTAAAGTCTTACCATTGCCGTACTTCACGATGTTTACACCCTTCTGGAGGCTGTTTGTGCGGCGGCCATTCGTGTCGTAGTACTCAGCGTTGCCTTCGATGATGGCGTTGAGCGTCTCTACCGCTGTTACGTCTTCATCCGCTATGCTGATGCTGAGTGTATGTGGCTTGGCCATAGCCCAAGTAGGATGGATGTATGCACGGAATGGAGCAACCTTGACACCCTCTGCCCATGCATCACCTACCATCCAGAACATATTCTTCGAGATGTAGTAGTCATATTCGTTAAGTCGAATTGTCTCGTATGTACCTACAAGCTGAAAACCGTCGGCATCAGATCCTTCTTCAAGCCAACAAGAAACGGTAGTGTTTGCTGCGGTGAGGGTGAGAGTATAATCTCCAGCCAAATTGTCATGCAGACGGAAGATAACAGGAGTGCCGGCAGGAACTATGCCACCATTGTCGTCCTCATCAATCTTTGTGAGTACAAGCTGCTCATCAAAGTCTGATACCTGATTGAGTTTATAGAGGTCATAGTCTGCACCTATACCGTTAATATCAAATGGCACTACGATGGTTCCCCACTGGTTCTTGATGCCTGTGCGAGTGTAGGTAACGCTGTTTGCAATGAAGTCAATAGGCGCAGCGAATCCATTAGCATCTGCGAGAATGATATCCTCGCTTGTAGAGTAGTTACCTGCACCGTCCTCTGTCAGTTCAAGGTGATTGCCTTCGCCGTAGAAGTCCTTGATGAAGCGGTGCTCATCATAATGCCAGCAACCATAATCGCAAGTGTATGCATAGAGACCTGATGTAACAGGCCCGTCAGTCAGGGTATGGCTAGTGAAGTCGTGAGGTATTTGTGGAATCTTCTC
>JAZLIN010000051.1:0-2861 GCA_045617365.1 Prevotella sp.
CGATCCGGAAAGCAAAGCATATCTGCTAAGCGATGATTTCAGAAATGAATTCAATGCACTTCTCTTAAGCGATCAGGCAAGGTTCAAAGAACCTGAAGGATGGAGCGACAAGGAAGTCTCTGACTCCCCTCTCATCAACTCGTTTGATGATGTTTGGACTGAACTTAGCAGGACCTATTCAAAAGAACTTCCAGAACTCGCATATCAGGCAATCCCATCTTCTGAAGATGTGGCTGCAAATTTCAAAGAGCTATCCAAATTGCTTATATAGCCAGGATTGTTGCCTTAATCAAACATTCTGGTTTGGAACCATGTTATAGAAGCCAAACAAACCATTCTAGTGAAAAGAAAAAGCAGTATTGTACAAGTTTCACATTTTCACTATGAGAATTTGAGATATATTTGTATAATAAAATTTGTGAATTTGAGTTAATATCGCAGAATAAATATTGAGAATATGAAAGTGGCAGATCCGGTTTTCCAAAGAAAGCTATACAGCAGAATGCTGCAATGGAAACAAGATGAGCAAGGACAGACGGCTTTACTGATAGAGGGAGTAAGACGTGTCGGCAAATCAACTCTGGCTGAAACTTTCGCCAAAAATGAATATCGCTCGTACATTCTCATAGACTTCAATAAGGCCAATAAAGAGATAAAGGGCCTGTTTGACGATTTGTCTTCGCTTGATTTCATCTTTCTGAGGTTACAGGCTCAATATGGAGTGCAACTGTATGAGCGAGAGTCAGTCATAGTGTTTGACGAAGTGCAGAAGTGCCCCAATGCACGTCAAGCAGTCAAGTATCTGGTAGAGGATGGACGTTATGACTATATAGAAACAGGTTCATTGATCTCCATCCGCAAGAACACAAAGGATATCACTATCCCGAGTGAGGAGGAGCGTGTACAACTGCATCCATTAGACTTTGAGGAGTTTCGCTGGGCGATGGGAGACAGTGCTCTGATACCACTGTTAATACAGTTTTATGACAGATGCCTACCTCTTGATGGAGCCTTCAGGAATACAATGAGGAACCTGAGGTTATATATGCTGGTTGGCGGTATGCCACAAGCCGTAGTAGAGTATTTGAAAACGAACAACCTGAGCCGTGTAGATAAAATAAAACGCGACATCCTAAAGCTATACTTCGAGGATTTGAACAAGATAGATCCCAGCGGGAAAGCTGCAATGTTGTTCAAAGCAGTTCCTGCCCAACTTACAGGAAACGCAAAGCGTTATCAAGTGTCAAGCGTGTTGAAGGACAACCGTGTAAATACAGTGGCAGGTATTGTAAACGAGCTGGAGGCATCGATGTGCATCAACCTGTCACGTCATGTACACGATCCGAATGTTGGCTTGAGTCTGTCGGAAGACTTGGATTGCTACAAGATGTTTGTGTGCGATACTGGACTGTTCATCACACTGGCATTCTGGGATAAGTCGTACACTGAGAATGTGATCTATGAGAAACTTCTAAGTGACAATCTCTCAGCAAATCTAGGATACGTATATGAGAATCTGGTGGCACAGATGCTGGTAGCAGCAGGCAATGGACTGTATTACCACACATGGCCGACACCAGACGGCAAGCACAACTATGAGATAGACTTCCTGCTATCAAGAGGCGACAAACTATGTCCTCTTGAAGTAAAGTCTTCCGGATACAAGTCTCATGCTTCGCTCGATGCTTTTCAGCAGAAGTTCCCGGCAAGGATATCTCACAAATATCTTGTATACACAAAAGACATGGCAAAGGATCAGGATGTGCTGATGTTGCCCGTATTTATTGCGAGTTTTTCCATAATTTGTACTAAGAAGTCTGCGTTTCGACCTTGGCCTTGGCCGGCCGGCCCCGTTTCTTTTCCGGCACTGCGCGAGATACGTACTCGGTGCCACATCCGGTCGGAGGCTCGAAGCCGAAGACATTGCAGATGACCGTCTGGTCACCGATAAACGGTGTGATGAACTTCCGGTGGCCCTTGTGCTCAATGCAGCGGATGGATCTCATCTCGTCCAGTATTGCTTCCGTAGAGTCAAACTTTTTGCGCAAGACTTCGGAACCCAACCAAACAGAGCGGACATAGGATGCCATAGTCAGACCTACAAACCAGATGAACATCAGACCCTTCTTCCCGCCCTCGCTCCAGGTGCGCATACGGTCGGCATACATCGGTCCTTTCTGCAGTTCGAAGCACTTCTCCTGCTCGTCCCTCAGGCCGTACCTGCGGCGTGCCTCCAAGGCATCAAGATCTTTTTGGAAGACAGTCTTGATAGCATGGAACCCCATCGTGAGGCGCTTGTGGGCAATCTTGTCCGCGTTCTCGGCGAAGCTTTTGACAGTGCCGCGTTTGGTCCATGTGATTACGAGGTATCCGTTCTCTGTCTCCACGGCTTTGCGCCCGTCTTCGGTGAACTTTGTCTTCGTTTCGATGAGCTTCGCGACGTTATCCTTTTGGATGTCGACGGCGACATCAAGTTCGTGTTCCTCGCTGGCCCTGATGGCCGGGTCATAATAAAGATTGAGTTTATAGTGTTTGGCTTCCTTTGCGGCACTGCCGTTTCCCCTGACCTTGAGAGAAAGGTCGTATTGCCTGTAATAAATGGCCTCACTTCTGGCCGCGGTCATTCCTGTCGGTTTGGATCCGGACCACTCCAACGCCTTTATCCTGTCAAGCACATCCTTGTGATGAGTACTCACGCACATAATCATCGGCTGGCCCTTGAGGATGTATTCCTCCAGATTCTTCATCGACTCGTACCCCCGGTCGGTGATGAGCACAAGGTTCTTGAACCCGGCGTGCTCCAGTTCCATAAGTATTGTGCCTATCGTCCTGCTGTCCGGCTCGTTACCGGGGAGCTCCAT
>JAZLIN010000052.1:0-3268 GCA_045617365.1 Prevotella sp.
GTTCTACCGCTTCATGCGCAATGACGACATCAACTGGCGCAATATCATGTACCTGATAAATCTTCAGCTGGTAAGCCGCATTGCCTGCCGTGCTGACAACAAAAAGATCGGCAAGCCAGTATGCCTTGTGGCAGATGACACAGACCTGCCAAAGACAGGTATTCACATGGAACTCATCGGACGTATCCATTCTCATGTCAGGAATATCAGTATCATAGGATACAAGGGACTGTTTCTTGCCCGCACAGATGGCAAGACTCAAACAATCCTGGACCATTCTCTGCATGGCGAAGATGGCAAGAATCCAGACAAGCCACAGGGTATGACAAAAGAGCAGATCAAGAAGCGATATACCAAGGAGCGTGACGAGAAGAGCTGCGGTCAGAAAAGGGTTGACGAGTATAAGGTGGACAAGCATACAAGACTATGCGAAATGGTAAGCAATGCTATCAAGCGCGGTATCAGGTTCGACTACCTGCTGGTAGATAGCTGGTTCACATGCAAGGAGTTAGTGCATTTCATAATGCGCAGACATATTAAATGTCACTTCCTTGGCATGATTAAAATGGGCAACACGAAGTACGATTCAGACTCGTATGGCGCACTTACGGCCAAGGGCTGCATAGACAAGCTGAAGAGAGTAAAAAAGGGTATCCGGTACAGCAAGAAGCTTCATTGCTATTACGGGGAGATGCTGGTCACTTTTGATGGCGTCCCCGTCAAGCTTTTCTTCTGCCGTCGAGGCAAGCACGGAAACTGGAAAGGGTTGCTTACAACCAATACCGACCTGGACTTCTTCGAAGCATACGAGATATATGCCATGAGATGGAGCATTGAGGTGTGCTTTGCAGAGATGAAAGGACTGCTGAATCTTGGCAAGTGCCAGGCAAGGAATTTCACGGAACAGATAGCAAGCATATCTCTCTGCGCCCTGCAGTACAACATACTCGGATATGTCAAGCGCTTCGACTCGTATGAAACTATCGGAGGATTGTTCGCTGATATAACATCCGGTACCAAAGAACTGTCAATCGTGGAGAAAATCTGGCTGCTCATCATCGAGGTGGTCACTTCAATCGCCGAGCAAATATCTGCCGATTATGATGAACTGATGACGTCTGCCATCAACGGGAACAAGCACCTCAATATGTTTTTTTACCCATATTTGGCAGGTGCGGAGGCAGCATGAAAGTCAAATGCTAAAGTTGAGTTATAAAACAACCGGATGGGAGCTCTTGGGGTTTAGTAATGTTCAAAAAATAACTTATAACAGTTGCCATATCGGTCTAATAGTATAGTTGAGCTTTGGCAATATGTCGTCAGGAGTGATTTGCCTCTGTCTCATATCCTCGTAATCAGGAAAGACTTTTCTGTTAGTGTCATACCTATTCAGATTGTAATCAACAATAATCTTCAGCCCATTCCTCGTATGAGCAAGTTCAGCCCTGTTGCCGAAATCTCTCAGATTCAAGAGAGGTGCGCCACTCCACTCCCTTGTGACATGTGGGAACACCCTGTGTTCTATAGGGTTGTATTTGGAGCAATATGGAGGATAGTGCATGACCTGTATGTTCATTTTCAACCTGTTTGCGAGTCCCATGAAGTCTTGTTTCACGATATGATGCCTGCTGGAGTTGGAACCTCCCCCATCGCAAAGTATAAGTATCGTGTGAGCATTGGCATACTTCGCAGAGAGGTACCTGCTCCAGACCCTTGCTATATTGTCACAGACAAACTCGGAGGTGTCATGGCTGATGCCAAGCGTGAGATATGCAGTATTCTCTTTCATGTCGTATATGCCGTGCGGAACAGCTGTTCCATTGGAAAACGTTTCAAAGTCATGGTCAAAGGACTGGGGTATTCCCTGACACCACACCTTGCCGCCACGTTTGAAGTTCCCAATCATCTCCTTCTTCTTGGTGTCTATGCTAAGCACTGCTATACCGCTGTCCTTCAGGGCTCTTGGCAGGATCTCCTGAATGTGACGGAACTGCGTGTCCCTTTCCGTACAGTCCCTCATAGGGATGTTCTTTATAAAGGACCTCTTCTTGAGTCCCATGATCTTCAGCATCCTCGTGACGATGTATCTCGAAACTCTCATTCCCGCCTCCTCCATGAGTGCGATGAGGTTCGTAACGGTAATCACCAGCCACTTGACATTGCCATCCTGTGGAAGTCCCGCGACATACAAGACCATGAGCTTCTCAAGCTTGTCACGCCATTCTGCGAGTTTGGTCTCAAGGAGGGATTTCCGTCCGCCTCCGTAATTGCGAATCCTGCCTTCTGGAGGCGCAATGTGATTGTCAATCTCTTTCTTGCCCCTTCTGATGGTATGAGGACTGATGCCAAGCAATCTGCTTACGATACTGACTCCATGCCAGCCAATACGCTTGGCGGCAAATGCGGCAAGTATTCTTCTGTCACGCTCGCCCTGGCTGTTTATGTGGTCTATTTCTTCTTTTGGTAGTGTTTCTGGAGATGATTTCACGACTGTTGAACTGTCTTGGTAAACACTTCAAAGTTAGCGAAAAATTTCCAGACTACCAAATTTAAATAGTTAATAATCAGTAATATGTATAATTTATTCCATACGTTTTACACACATAAAAACAAAGGATATCTCAACAGATAAATCCATGGGCAAAAAGTAGGGAATCGTTACATATACGCCACCTCTTTGAGTAAGTCATAAATGTTATAAGTTATTTTTTACACGTTACTAACAACAGAATTTATGAAGAAATCAATCTTATTTATCGCTTTGGCGCTGGCAGCAAGCAGCGTAAGCGCTCAGAACAAAGACGGATACCCTATCACACAGGTACCGTTCACAAGTGTTAAAGTAACTCCCGGAACATTTTGGGGGCAGAGACTTCAGGCAAGCCGCGACGTCACCATCCCTCTCGCATTCAGCAAATGTGAGGAAGAGCATCGCTACCTGAACTTCGAGCAGGCAGCAGAGCACGTGAAAGACGCAAGCAAGACTTTCAAGGTCACTATGGGCTATTCATTCGACGACACTGACCCTTACAAGACTCTCGAAGGTGCCAGCTATCTCATGCAGACATACCCTAACACAAAGATTAACGGCACACCTATAGATAAATACTGCGACAGCGTGATTGCCATCATCGCAACGGCTCAGGAACCTGACGGCTATCTCTACACGGCACGCACACAGAACCCAGAGGCTCCGCATCAGTGGGCTGGAACGAAGCACTGGCAGTTGGTGGAAGACCTCTCTCACGAGTTCTACAACCTCGGTCAC
>JAZLIN010000053.1:0-18132 GCA_045617365.1 Prevotella sp.
AATGATTGTATTGATTAGTGATGCATATTCTGTGCCTAAAATAAATGAGTGTAGTGACTCCTACTCGATTGTTTTTAGGTGCTGAAGATGCGCAGTAGGCGGTGCAAGGATTGTATAAATAATTTTGCACACCTACTTATACCAATTGCGTATTTATGTGTAACTACTCACCGCCTATATAGACAAACCGCTTCCTGCCCACGAAGAGAAGGAAGCGGTTGACTTTTTATACCGTCAGGGAACAAACAGGCTTGTTGTTTCCTGAAAGACGGTTTAGAACGGGATGACTGGTTGCGGCGTTGGTTTCACGTCAATGTAGTCATTGTTCGGTGTCTTGGTAGGAGTATTCTCATCACCAGAGGTGGTTATGATGTCCTTTACCGCGAAGCGAGTCATCTCTATGCTCGGATTCTGAAATGTCTTCTTCATTTTGTTCGTGCGTGATTATTTTATGATAAGGTGTGTTCTATTAATTAGCTTTGGCAGATTCACCTGCAAACCCCTGTTTTTGTGTGGAAATATATGCAAATCCCCTTGAAAATTTGTGTATGTGCGCAAAAAACTGTAATTTTGCAAGCAAAATTGCTTTTCAGAGGTATTGGCGTGTGCTGTATATCTAAAGTTTGAATAAGAAGGTTATGACAATTTATCATGGTTCACAAAACAAAATATTAGCTCCAACCTTTGGACAAGGAAAGCCGTACAATGACTACGGTCAAGGATTCTATTGCACGGAGAATTTGGAACTTGCAAAAGAATGGGCTTGTGCGGTAGGTAAGGATGGGTATGCCAACAAATATGAGTTGGATACAAGTGGACTTTCTATCCTCTGTCTGAATGATGAACATTATCATATTCTCAATTGGATGTCGATACTATTAGAAAATCGCACGTTTAATGTTTCGGAGGGTATTTCGAGTCGTGCCAAGCAATATATTTTAGATCATTTTTTGCCAGACTACAAAAGTTACGATATAATTATAGGCTATCGTGCAGATGATTCTTATTTTTCGTATGCAAGCGACTTTATAGAAAATGCCCTGTCTTTGGAGGATTTGCGGATGGCCATGAAGTTGGGAAAGTTGGGGGAACAGGTAGTACTGATGAGCAAGAAAGCATTTGATGCATTAACGTATGCAGAGTCTATTCCTGCCTCGGCAGAAGATTATTTCGAAAAATACAAAGAGCGTGACTCAAAGGCTCGCTCTGAGTATCGAGAATTGAAGAAAGAATCAAATCCAGAAGAAGGAACGTATGTAATGGATATTATCCGTCAAAAATGGGAGAACAATGATGCGCGCTTATATTGAACCATATCTCAAGGACGTGATGCGAAATCTGGGAGTGATGTCACATTACTGCATCAATGAATACGGGTTGAGTCCAGAGAAATACTCTGTACTTTTCGCAAACAGCCATGTGGCAGAACAAATCTCCATGGGCAATCCTCGTTTCCTTTCCGGTTTGTCTGGCAAGGAAATGGCAGACATGCTGATAGAGTCATCTGTTGAAATCAACACTAAGCAAATCAGTTCAAATACCTATTATGTAAGTCCGGAATATTGGGCTGGTTGGGTAATGGCATACTATCAGTGGTTTACAGCCAAAAGCTTTAGCCAAATGTATGCTGATGGACAAACCTATGAGAAAGTTTTGATGATGTACCACCCTATGCACGAGGCCGACCTTACAAAAGTTGTTGAGATGATGGGATAAGGCATTTTACATGTGCGTATCCCTATTCGTAATAAACAGAAATGAGTTGTGATATTATAACAGATATAATAAAAGGTGCAATAGGACCGTCGGTCCGTACCTCAGCCTGGTTGTTGAGGCTGATGCTGCCTATATCTCTGGCAGTCCAGCTGTTGCAGTATTTCGGGGTGATAGCATGGCTGGCGCAGTGGCTTAACCCTGTGTTCTCGTATCTCGGTCTGCCGGGAGCCTCTGCCATCGCTTTCCTGACGGCGGCAGGTGTTACTACATACGCAGGACTGGCGGTGATGCTCAGTATGACACTCACCATGCGGCAGGCTACCATCATAGCCATCATGGCCCTTATCTGTCATGCCCTTCCGATGGAGAGTGCCGTGGTGAAAAAGGTGGGCAGCAAGCCTTTCCGCATGGCACTGCTAAGGATAGGTGCCGCATTCCTTGCTGCTGTATATCTGAATCTTGTGCTACCGGACATGCCGGAGACATTTGGAGGTATGCAGAGTGTTGCTACTCCGGACACGGTGATGGCAGTCATGGAGGGATGGTTCTATTCCTCCCTCAGACTCTCTGCCATGATAATAGGTCTGATCTTTGGACTCATGGTGATACAGAGGGTGATGGATGACCTCGGCATAATGCAAAAGCTTGTAAGGCCGCTGCGCCCGCTGATGAGGTTCTTCGGACTGCCGGAGAATGCAGCATACCTCTGGCTCGTAGGCAATGTCCTTGGTATCAGCTATGGCTCTGCTGCGATGCTGTCGCTGGAGGAGAGCGGACAGATCACGAAGGAGGAGGCTGATGAGGTGAACTATCATCTGATAATGAACCACTCCATGCTTGAAGACACTATGGTCTTTGCCACACAGGGCATCTCCGCTGTGTGGATTCTCTCGACACGCATCCTCTTCGCCCTCGCTCTTGTGTGGGGAAAGAAAGGAATAAGTCGTTTAAGAAGATGTTGAATACTAATACAACCCGAACAATGAAGAAATTTATCTATAGCGTTACGGCCCTTGCCTTGTGTATGGCAGCCCATGCACAGAGCGTGACACAGTATATAACCACGGAAGGTGCAGAATGGAAGACCTCCAAGACCGTCCTCTCAAAGAATGCGGAGGGCAAGACCGTCATACATGTCGGGAAAACCCAGAAGGGTGTTCCTTTCAGGGCGTGGGGCACTACGTTCAACGAACTTGACCTTGATGCCTTTAACCTCCTGACCCGTAGCGAGCAGGACGAACTGATGCAGAGGCTGTTTGCCCCTGACGGCGATCTGCGCTTCACCCACGGACGTGTGTCGATGAATGCCAATGACTATGCCCGTGAATGGTATAGCTGCGATGATGTGGACGGCGACTTCGCCCTGAAACACTTCAACATAGAGCATGACAAGCGCAATATCATCCCACTTGCACGTGCTGCGCAGAAATATCAGCCGGCACTCCAACTGTTCATGTCGCCATGGAGCCCGCCTGCATGGATGAAGATAAACCACGAATACTGCGTGCTGTCAAACAAATACAACAATCAGGATCCTGCAAAGGACTATCTTCTCTATATGGATGATGGCCGCAAACTGGATCCTGACGAGATGAAACTCCTTGGAGACCGCAATGGCGTGTTCCCTAAGCAACTTGCCACTCAGGACTACCTCATTCAGGATCCGCGCTATCTCCAGTGCTATGCGGAGATGTTCTGCCGCTTCATTGGCCTATACAAGGAGCAGGGACTTCCTATTACCAAGGTGATGTATCAGAATGAGGCATACAGCTACACACCCTATCCTGGATGTCCGTGGACGGCAGAGGGTACCGTCCGCTTCAACAATGAGTATCTCGCGCCTGCTCTGCGCAAGCATCATCCCGATGTGGAGCTGTGGCTTGGCACCATCAACACCAACCGCCTGGACTATGTAGAGAAGACCCTTGACGATGCCAGACTCCAGGAGAATATAGTGGGCATAGGTACCCAGTGGGAATGCCGCAACAACCTTCCTCAGCTACGTGAGCGTTATCCCAATCTCCGCATCATGATGTCGGAGAGCGAATGCGGCAATGGCTCCATGGACTGGAAGGCAGGTGAGCATACCTTCTTCCTCCTGTGCGATAACCTCGGCAATGGGGTGGATGAGTACTATAACTGGAACTTCATACTGAAAGACAACGGCTCCTCTACATGGGGCTGGACGCAGAACGCCCTTGTGCAGGTTGACAGCAAGACACGAAAGCCGCGCTATACGGCGGAGTACTTTGCCTATAAGCATTTCAGCCACTTCATTGCACAGGGTGATGAGATGGTGGGATATGCCGGACGTGAATACTCTGATACCCCGGTAGTGGTATATAGGCATGGGGTGGGGTATATAGTCGTTGCTGGCAACTTCACCTCCGAGGCGAAACAGGTCAGCGTAGGTGTCGAAGGTAAGTTCCTGAACATAAAGAGTACACCTCACTCATTCAATACTTTCATAGTGAAATAATCTCGACCAGTACAAATGAATCGAATTATATTGGATATGTTGTATAATTTGACTGATTTTCGCGAAAATGTTAAAGGGAATGTTTGTCAGTATTAGTGATCAAAATTTGTTATTATTAGTTACTTTAATTTTGAAAAATTGGAACAAATAGCAATTATGAAAAGAATTATCACATTATTTGTTTTATTTCTATGCTTAGCCGCCAATGCGCTTGCCATAGAATATGAGATTGTAAATACGATATCCCAGGGATGGTATAAGTCATACATAGTGAAGTACCGCTCCGTTTCTGCCGATATGACAGGTACGGAGATGGTGTCAGGTGTTGTCACCGTCCCAACCTTCGGAGGTTGTAACTGCCTTTTGCTAGACAATCATCACACCATTTCAAGTAATGCTGAGGCGCCAAGCGTGCAGGGAGTATCGGCCGCAGGGCAACTGTTCAGCCTGGCTTATGTCGTTGCTGCTACGGACTACATCGGCTACGGGGCTACGGCAGACAAGGTGCACCCTTATCTGTGTGCCCGTCAGAATGCGCAGAACTCCATAGATATGGCCTTGGTAGCATGGGACATTATCGAAAAAGAAGGCATCAAACTCACTCACGAGAAACTTCTGAACATGGGATACTCCCAAGGTGGTGGAGTGGCGCTGGCTGTACACCGTGAGATGGAGAGAAATCCTGCACTGGCAGAGAAGCTGCATTTTGGTGGTTCATGGTGCGGCGATGGTCCGTATGATGTCAAGGCCACCATGCAGGAATATCTTAGCCATCCCGACAAGGTGACGTATCCGCTTGGATTGCCTATGCTCGTAAACGGATTCCTCAGTGGGGCTCCTGCCGAACTGAAGGGTGACCTGAAGTTCTCCGATTTTATCACCGACGAGATGGTGGAGGCAGGACTAGAGAGCATGCTGGCAAGCAAGGAACTGGACAGCGAAGAGATAAATGAAAAGATGAAGGCTGCGGTAGGCGGCAGAGAACTCAAGCTCAGTGACATCTTCAAGCCTGAGATGGCATCGCTGGACGGTGTGTTGGCAAAGAAATATCAGGAGTTTGCTGAATCAGATCTCTTATATACAGGTTGGACGCCGACCTATCCTCTCAGACTGATACATCTCTCTTGTGACGAGGTGGTGCCTGTAGTCAATGCCAGCAATGCGATAGAGGGACTGCAACTGAATAGTGAACAGTATGTCTTTGATGACAGGGAATCTACACATGCAGACTACGGCATGACGTTCTATCTGAACATTGTCAACGAACTCTATGCCTTTGATTTCGATCAGACGAATGCCATAACAGACGTGCAGGAAGAGTCTGTCTGCAGACCTGCAGTCAAGCGACTGGAAAACAACCGTATCGTGATAGAGCGAAACGGAAGGAAATATGATTTGTCTGGTACCAGCTTACAATGACCCATATAGAATCATGTAAAGGGGTGTTCTATTAATTACCCCGGTTAATTTTTACATTTTCGTTTGAGTGTCCTTTTGTCATCTTTTGGCTTTTATCTGGCTCATTTTGAACTCCGCTTTGCGCCTGAGCACCTACGGAGCGCAAGAAGTGTCATCAGTCGTTCTCTACACTAAAGGTAGAGCGTCACAAGTGCCGAGCGATGCCCGCATAACTCCTTCTTCAACTTTCAAAATGATCTCAGCTAAAACTCCAAAATCTGACAAAGCTAATTAATAGAACACCCCTAAAAACAAATACAGAGACGATGAATACCTGTTTACGAAAGATTACTATGTTGCTGCTCCTTGTCACGATGACACTCTCTGCTGCATCGCGAGGAAAAAGAGTGCTGTTTATAGGGGATTCCATCACTGATGGGGCATGGGGCAACAGTAAGGTGTGGAACACGCCGTCAGAGGGACGTGATCAGCATGACATGAACCATATCTATGGTCACGGGTATATGATGATATGCGCCAGTTACTATCAGGCAACATTCCCCATGGACAGCCTTACCTTCTGGAAC
Organism: Prevotella sp.; assembly: GCA_045617365.1. GTDB lineage: Bacteria > Bacteroidota > Bacteroidia > Bacteroidales > Bacteroidaceae > Prevotella. Next base: position 6,181 of record JAZLIN010000053.1, read on the forward strand.
CGCGGCATCAGCGGTAATACCCTGGCAGACCTGCACGGGCGCTGGGAGAAAGATGCCATCAGTCTCCGACCTGATGTGATCTCTATACTGGTAGGCACCAACGATGCCGACAAATGTATCTGGGCTGGCCAGACGCTTGATATAAAGGCATGGGAGCATTCATACCGTATGTTGTTGGACAGCACCATCGTGGTGTTACCGGACGTTAGATTCGTGCTCTGCACACCATTCGTAGCAGAGACGGGCAGACTGAAAGGCACGCACACCTTTCCGCAGAGAGCAAAGATGGTTGGTGAGATGTGCGCTGTAGTGCGCAGCATAGCCAGGGACTATGGTGCGGTACTCGTGCCGTTTGACGAACTAATCACAGAACTTGTAGCGACATCTCCCTCCGAAACCTATTGGGTATGGGATGGCATCCATCCTACACCGGCAGCCCACTACCGTATGGCGCAGATGTGGATAGAGAAGAATGGTGGTGGTCCACTATAAGAGGTTCAGTCCAGAGTTTCGCATGTTTATAAACTGTTATCCAAAATTGTTCATAAATTTGACCAGTGCGGTTGAAAACGGTAACAACTCAGGTCTCCATATTCAAATACAGGTCGAGAAATCGAATCAAGTGACGATATGTCAACGTCGATTGTAAGCCTTTAGTGTCTTATACGGAAATAACGATATGCATTTTGCACCAAGTTATTATTTTATCGTTACTTAATAAAGTGGTAGTGTTAGACCCTGCTCCATAGAACTATACAATCGTCCAATCATGCAACTGGATTCCCCTTTGTGGGGTTAGTTAACGATTGTTAATAAATAAGAAAAAACATGAACAGAGTGGTGATGATGATATGTTTTTGGGAAAAAATGAATAACTTTGCAGTCGTGTTATGTTAAACTATCGTAAGATAGTATAATGACCATGAAATTTGCCTTGCCAATCACCTTGGCAAGTGAATGATGCAATTAAACGAATATCAACCATTTAGTGCGACAAGGCGCACTTATTCCTAACACTAAAAAAGACATTTTTAATAACTAAATTAAAACAGACACAAAACACAACTACAGTAATCGGCAATGATACGTGTATCATGAATGCCAAATAATTTCTGAAAAACCAAAATCACATGAGAAAAAAATCTTTACTCGTAGCAATATTGTCTGGTATCTCCGCATTTCAGATACATGCGCAGGTGATGACTGTTACTCCCAGTGCAGGAGTGGCGAGTCACGATGATATGTTCTGTTTTGATGAAGAGGCTACCATAACATTCTCCAGCGGTAAGATGAAGGTGATACCAGCATCTGGCAAGGGCGCAGAGAAGACATACGATATTACTTCGAAGAATACCGATCTGTCATTCTCCCAGGATCAGGTGGAGCCAGTACAGCTCCGCATACCCGTAGGTCAGAGCTATGGCATCTGCACATACGTTGCTACCAATCCACTGGACATCTCGCAGACCAAGGGCGCTACAGACCTCACGGGCTATGTGCTGACCAGTGGTAGCAGCACATACGTCACTGCTGCCAAGCAGATGCAGATAGTAAGTGGCGGCGCATTCATACTCCGAGGTGAACCGGGATGGTACTGCCTCCCTGTAACCGATGCAGAGATACCTGCATACAAGAATATCCTTCAGGGGTCGCTTGACCTTGAGTATATGGTAAAGGAAGAAGACCGCATATACGCTCTCTCCAACTATGGTGAGTTCTGGCGTGTAGAGGCAGGCGTGAGCGTGCCTTATAAGAAGGCATACTATGTAGCAAAGGCTGGTACTCCATTGCCTCCACAGACTCTCAGCATCTTGTTTGATGCCGATGACGAGGATGTTACGATGGCTGGCGGTGTTAAGGCAGTGGAGAGTGATGATGCTCCTGCATACAACCTCGCTGGTCAGCGTGTAAACGGAAACGGTAAGGGAGTAGTAGTAAAGAATGGAAAGAAATTAATTAACTAATATAACTTCAAAGGAAATGAAGAAACTAAAAACTATTGTGGCGGCGATGTTGCTCTGTATGGCATCTACAGCATCTGCACAGTACCTTCATATCGAACTGAACGATGGTACGGAGTACAACGTTGACCGTAATGATATTAAAGACGTAAAGATTGGTGTAGGAGAAGACGCAGACTTCAGAGGTGTAAAGTTCGTGGACATGGGACTCAGTGTTCACTGGGCTACATGTAACGTTGGTGCAGAGACACCAGACGAGGCTGGCCTTTATTTTGCTTGGGCTGATACTCGCGGCTATAGCTCTAATACGTCAGACGGTAAGAAGTTTGACTGGGCTTCATATACATACGTTGATAAAGAGAAACTTGCTGAAGGTACGCTTTGGTTGACAAAGTATTGTACTGGCGAGACCGAATATGATTACGGTAAGCTGGATAATAAGAGAGAACTCCTCCCTGAGGATGATGCTGCCAATGTAGCATGGGGAGGTGACTGGTCTGTCCCTACAGAGGCAGAGTTCAAGGAACTGATGGATGAGAATAACTGCGAATGGGAATGGACTACATACGGACACTTTGAGGGTTATAAGGTGACAAGTAAGCTCGTAAGTGGTGCATGGATCTTCCTTCCTGCAGCAGGATACAGAACCGGTACAAAGTTTAATAATGAAAATACCGGTGGTCGTTATTGGTCAAAGAATATTGCAAGTCCTAACCCACAGTCTGTACGTGCTCTTATTTTTAAGTCAAGTAATGTGGAGGTCAACGGTTCGTCTAACCGTTATGAGGGTTATACCATTCGTCCTGTTATCAAAGTAAGGAGCCACAGATGAAAAAGAGCGTAATGACAATAATGCTGCTCGGAGCTATGTCGCTCCAGATGCAGGCACAGGTGATGACGGTTGCTCCAAGTGCAGGAGTAGCGAGTCACGATGATATGTTCTGTTTTGGTGAAGAGGCTACCATAACATTCTCCAGCGGTAAGATGAAGGTGATACCTGCGTCAGGTATGGGTGCAGAGAAGACTTACGATATTACATCGAAGAATACCAATCTGTCGTTCTCCCAGGATCAGGTGGAACCAGTACAGCTCCGCATACCTGTAGGTCAGAGCTACGGCATCTGCACATACGTGGCTACCAATCCGCTGGACATCTCGCAGACCAAGGGCGCTACAGACCTCACAGGCTATGTGCTGACCAGTGGTAGCAATACATACGTCACTGCTGCCAAGCAGATGCAGATAGTAAGTGGCGGTGCATTCATACTCCGTGGTGAACCGGGATGGTACTGCCTCCCTGTTACCGATGCAGAGATACCTGCATACAAGAATATCCTTCAGGGTTCGCTTGACCTTGAGTACATGGTAAAGGAGGATGACCGCATATACGCTCTCTCCAACTATGGTGAGTTCTGGCGTGTAGAGGCAGGCGTGAGCGTACCTTACAAGAAGGCATACTATGTAGCAAAGGCTGGCACCCCATTGCCACCACAGACTCTCAGCATCTTGTTTGATGCCGATGACGAGGATGCTACGATGGCAGGCGGTGTAAAGGCAGTGGAGAGTGATGACGCTCCTGCATACAACCTCGCTGGTCAGCGTGTAAAGAATGGTGCTAAGGGTATTGTGATACGCAATGGCAAGAAGAGTACTGCATTTTAATACTAAAGGACAAAATATAAGAATACGAAAGATATGAAAAAGGTATTTGTAAAACCAGAGATAGAGTTTCACAAGACAGCACCTCTCACAGTACTTGCTGATTCTGCTGACATCATTCCTGATGATGCTGTAACCACGGTTGGTGATGGTGAGCACGTAAAACTGGAAACCGAGAAGACTATCAAGGATTCAAAGGACATCTGGTAAGCGAAGGTTTGCCATTGCATTGTGGTGCATATTTAATACATAATACGTATAACTATTTATAAACAATAGATATGAAAGCAATAAAAATGATGCTGGCTGCCATGTTGCTCTGTTTTACAGCAACGGTGTCTGCTCAGTATGTAAATATAAGATATAAGGATGGTTCGCAGCAGATTATCCGTCAGAGCGACATCAAGAAGATGTATGTCAACCGTAAAGCTTCCGGTACTACTCTTGTGCATGAGTATGTGGATCTCGGTCTTACCACAAAGTGGGCTTCATGTAACATCGGTGCTGATGCTCCAGAGGATACTGGTCTCTTCTTCGCATGGGGTGAGTTAGAGGGCCTTCCTGATATTACAGATGACAGAATGTTCTATGACTTCACGGAGTATACCAGACACTCTAATGGCGAGGAGAATGGTATGGGCCTGACAAAGTATAACTGGTATGACGGTTATGGTGCTGATGGTTTTGTGGATAACAAGATGATTCTCGATCCAGAGGATGATGCCGCTACCATGCTTTGGGGAGATAAGTGGCGTATGCCTACCCAGGCAGATTTCGATGAGTTGCAAAAGTATTGCCGTTGGAAGATCGTAGATCGAAATGGTATTATGGGCTGGGAAGTTACAAGTAAGATTGATGGTTTTACAGACAAGTCATTATTCTTCCCACTGACAGGTTATCTTTGGGCTGGTCTTGAGACTGAGGAGACGATGTACTGGACATCTAATCTGAGTGATGAGGATCCAACAGAGGCTATGGTGATGTGGATGAATGATGAGCAGTTCGAGCTTTCTACCATGTGGCGTTGCTTCGGAGTTGTTATCCGTCCTGTAAGAAAATAAAGTCACTTCTTATATTTCAAAAGTTCGAAGAACTTGCGAAACTTGAGCAAAATAAAATTGCCTTAGGAATGCATTCCTAAGGCAATTTTATTTTGGTATTGGTCAGTATGGTAATTCGTCTATCTCTACATGACCGGGTTCGTCCATGGGCGAGAGTTTCTGTTGGGCAGTGTTTGGGGTACTGTTGGCTGTAGGGTCATCGGTGCTGAACATTCGTTTAATTTCCTCCTCTATATCAATGTCTATCTTAGCTTTGGCCTTTAGGTAGGCATTGATGTGCAGACCATTCTGACTGACGTATTCCAGGAGTTTTACTTTCAGTGTATAGTTTTCCTTGAATGCTTGCATAAGGTTGGCTATGCGTGCCTTCAACTGCTTGTTCTCGGTGTTGAACTTGGTCTTCTCAAGTTGTGTACCGATGAAGGTGATGGTCTTTCCGAAGTATTCTGCACCCTTAGTTATACGCTCTTGCAACTGTTCATTGTTGCAGAAGTCGGGTAGCGTAAGCACCATGTTGCTGTACTGCTTGTGGAAACGGGCAGATACGCTTTCTATCTCCTTGAAGTCATCTGATGTGTAATTCCATGAGGTGTATAGCTTTGGATGAGATGTATGGAAATGTTCGCGTATCAAACGTATCATATCGGTGATGTTATAGCGTATCTGATTGAAACCAAACAGATCATCGAGTGTACGCAGCATATACTGACGCTCCATATTGTCGAGGCGTTGGGCGTCAGGCGCTTGATGTCGAGCATCGCATGAGAATACCTGGACTGTAGAGTCATTGATTATGGCACTGGCAGGGATAGGGTTGCTGAGCACCAAGCCTTCCAGGGTCTTGCATCGTGAGAGGGCAACGTATGTCTGACCGTGTGCAAAACTGTTTTGTACGTTGATGATGGCATGCTCGAAGGTGAGTCCTTGTGACTTGTGTACGGTAATGGCCCATGCCGTCTTCAGAGGAAACTGTGCGAATATTCCTATGATCTTTTCCTCTATCTCCTTGGTCTTCTCGTCGATGACGTATTGGGTGTTTTCCCACTTCTCGTGACCTACCTTGATGACCACGCCTCTCTCGCGTGACAGTACCTCGATGTACTTGTCATTCATATTAACCACCTCGCCTATCATGCCATTGTAGTATGCTTTGTCCCTGGATGAATCGTTTTTGACGAACATTACCTGGGCACCGACTTTCAGTATCAGGTCGCTGTCGGTAGGGTATGACATCTCGGGGAAATCACCATCCACCTTTGCCTGGTAGTGGCATGCGTGGGAGGTGAGAGCCTCCAACTCGCGCTGGTTGATGGCATCAGCCTGTCTGTTGTGTGTGGTGAGCTGTATGTAGCCATCCTTCTTGTCAGGTACGAAGTCTGGCAGGTATCGCTCGTTGAGACGAGCCAGGGTGGCGGCATCAATGGTGTTGGTGCGCACCTGGTTGAGTATGTCAAGGAATAAAGGGTCAGACTGGCGGTAAACCTTCTTCAGTTCGATGGTGACAAAGTCAGTGCTCTGCAGTGCCTTGCTTGAGAAGAAGTAAGGGGAACTGTAGTGGGGGCTTAGAAGGCGCCATTCTTCCTCCTTGGCAACGGGAGCCAACTGTTGCATGTCACCAATCATGAGCATCTGTACGCCGCCGAAGGGACGGTTGGGGTTGCGGTACTGGCGCAGTACTCCGTCTATAGCGTCAAGCACGTCAGCACGCACCATACTGACCTCATCAATGACGACGAGGTCGATAGAGCGTATCAGTTTCAGTTTGTTTTTGCGGAATTGATATTTCTTGGAAGCTCCCTGTTTGATACCTGGTATCTGTGGCCCGAACCCCAGTTGGAAGAAAGAATGTATCGTTACTCCCTTGGCATTGATGGCTGCTATGCCGGTAGGGGCTACGACAACCATTCGCTTAGGGAGTCTCTCCTTCAGGGTGTGCAGAAAGGTGGTCTTACCCGTGCCTGCCTTTCCTGTCAGGAATAGGTGGGTATCTGTGTTGGCTATAATTCGCCAGGCAAGTTCAAGTTCTGGATTATCCATGATAGGTGAATGTGATAGTGAGCAATCCACAATTAACTGTTAACTGTCAACTGTCAACTGCTAACTGAACTACATGTTATACGAGAATCCCAGGCTCATGTATTCCTTGTACTGGAAATAGTCATGTCCCTCCATGCGGATGGCACTGTCATCAAAGCGTGGGTAGAGGAATACTACGGCAGAGATGTATTTGTTGAATGTGAAGGTAAAGGTGTTTTCCCATTCCATCTCATACTTGTGGTATGTGGTATATCCGTAGAGACGTGTCTGCCATTTCAGCATGTCGAAGGGTTTCCATGTCAGGTCGATGGTGTATGTCGAACCGAAGTCTTCCAAGGTGCGATGTCCATCTGTAATGCCGAAGCTAGGTGCCAGATTCTTGCGGTCGCAGTACTTGAAGTTGAAAGCGAGTGGAGCGAGATGCACGGAGCCGGTAAGGCGTTTGTTGTTGGTGGCTACGGTGTAGTCCATACCGACAGAGACGTTGAGATTGAATGGGGACATGAAGTCAGAGAATACCGCAGTGTTGTTGTTGCGCAGACCTTTGGCAAACTGCGTGTTGGCTACTACCTGAAGGGTGTAGTACCAGCTCTTGAATGCCTGGAGGCCTACCTTGCCGGTATAACGCAGAAGGTCCTCTGATGACTTGAAACGGTTGACGGTGTCGGCTTCATTGGCCTGGAAACCAAGTTTCATCTCGAGTTTGTTGTCCCACTTCAGGCGTTGCTTGTTGTTGTAGTTGTACTGAAGTGTAACATTGCCCAGCATGGAGTAACTGTTGGAACCGCTTTTATACCAATTGGAAGACAGGGCGGTCTGCATGAACTGCAGGTAGTAGTCACCCTTGAATGTCCAGAAGTGTGGTTTCTCTACATAGAGATCGACAGGTGCGTTTGTGATCTCGCTGGCAGGGGTTTTATTAAGAGCAGTCTCCGCCTTTACCTGCTTTACCATCTCTATTCTTTCCGGTGTATTGCTCTTTACGGGCTGTGGGGCAGATACTTTCTGACCGTCAAGGCGCGAAGATACATAGCGCAACAGGTCTGGACGCTTGAAGTACAGACTTTGCAAGGCATTGTTGACGGATGGGGTACCAGGCACCTCGTAGTCGTAGCGGAAATTGTTGCCGAAGACATCCGTATAGTATGTCATTGGGGCGAATATACGGTAGTAGCGATAGTCGGCTATCATGCCGTCGGCCTCGCGAAGAGAGTCGTTGAGGGCCATGACAGAGTCTAACTTTGCACGGTAGGCTGTCAGAGAGTCTGCGTATTGCTTGATGATTTCTTCTGACTGTGTGTTTACTATGGCGTCAGATTTCGTGATTCGCTTTTGATTCTGAGCCATGGCATTGCCACTGAATATAAGTGTCGCAATGCAGAATAGCAGGGATGCTTTAGTATGTGTGCGTGTGTACATTATAATTATAGTAGTTGTAGTGTATTTTTGAAATGCAAAGTTACTCTAATTATTCTTTTTTTGTGCGATATGGTATTGAAAAATATGCGAAAGAGTGTGAAAAATAAAGAAAATAAGGGAAAATGTACCGAATGTGAAAAAAAAATTGTAACTTTGTACCCCAAAAACATTAAACTATAAAAAGAAGTGGATAAAAATACCATCATTGGTTTTGCACTCATTGCAGCAGTGCTTTTCGGATTTACATGGTTCAATCAGCCTTCACAAGAGGAGATTGAGGCTCAGCGTATTCAGGATTCTATAGCTACAGTTACCAAACAAAAGGCGGATGAGAAACGCAAGATAGAAGAGATTACGAAGAAGGCTGCGGCTGCTCAGGCAGCTGCAAGCGATAGTACTTCGCTGTTGTTCTCTGCTCTTAGCGGCGATGCCAAGGAGATTGTTCTGCAGAATGATAAGGTGGCTCTTACTTTCTCCACCAAGGGTGCAGTAGTTGAAAAAGCTGTAATCAAAGGATATTCTGATATCAATGGTAACGAGGATGTTGTTCTCTTTGATAAGCAGACTCAGAAACTGAATTTCGTACTTTCTACAAAGGAACAGAATATCTCTACTGCTGACCTCTATTTTAATAACTATACTGTTGAGGGCAATACAGTGAAATTCATTGCTGGTGAACCGAACGGTAAGAATATAACAATGGAGTATCAGTTGGGTGATGACTATCTTTTGCATTGCTCGCTTAAGGCTGAGCGTATGGGAGGCATGTTTGCTCCTAATACTTCTACAATGGATATCGACTGGCAGGAGACTTGTAAGCAGCAGGAGAAGGGTTTCGTGTTTGAAAACCGTTATGCTACTCTCACATATCACTTTGCAGAAGGAGGTACCGATTACCTTAGCGAGACAAGTGAAGAGGTTGACGAGGCTATAGAGGAGAAGATTGATTGGGTAGCGTTCAAGAATCAGTTCTTCTCGGCTGTAATGATTTCCAAGACAGGATATAAGGAGAATGCCCTCCTTACCAGCATACCTCATGAAAAGAGTACCGGTGTACTCAAAAATTATGAGGCTAAACTGAAGACTGGCTTTGACCCTAATGGTGTTAATGCTTCTGAATTTGAGTTCTATTTCGGTCCTAATGATTTCAGACTTCTGCAAAGTGTTGCAGAGAAATCTTCTTTCAAGAAAGATTTGGAACTGGAGAAATTGATTTATCTGGGATGGCCTTTGGTTAGATATATTAACCGTTGGTTTACACTTTATGTGTTTGACTTCCTTCGTGCTATGAGTATCCCAATGGGTATCATCCTCATTCTGATAACGATCCTCCTGAAGGCTATCACATTCCCTATGGTGAAGAAGAGTTATATGTCAAGTGCTAAGATGAGAGTGCTTCGTCCAAAACTCGATGCTGCAACAAAGCAGTATGACAAGCCTGAGGATGCAATGAAGAAACAGCAGGCTATGATGCAAATGTATTCAGAGTATGGAGTGTCTCCTTTGTCTGGTTGCCTTCCAATGCTGATACAGATGCCTATCTGGATCGCAATGTTCAACTTCGTACCTAATGCCATACAGTTGCGTGGACAGTCCTTCCTCTGGATGGATGACCTTTCTGCTTACGATCCTATCGTAGAGTGGAGTGAGAATCTCTGGCTTATCGGTGATCATATATCACTGACTTGTATTCTCTTCTGTGTTACAAACCTATTGTATTCTTGGCTTACAATGAGACAGCAGCGTGATCAGATGGTGGGACAACAGGCTGAGCAGATGAAGATGATGCAGTGGATGATGATGTTGATGCCGCTGATGTTCTTCTTTATGTTCAATGACTATTCTTCTGGTCTGAACTTCTATTATTTCATTTCTCTGTTTATGTCTGCAGCTATTATGTGGCTGTTACGTAAGACTACAGACGATGAGAAACTCCTCGCTTATCTTGAGGCTAAGCGCGAAGAGAATAAGAATAAACCTAATAAGTTGTCAGGTCTCGCAGCTCGTTTACAGGCTATGCAGGAGGAGCAGCAGAGATTACAGCAGCAGCGTGAAGAACTGAAAAGGAAAAATGCTGCTTTAAGAGGAGAAAGCTACAACAAGAAATAATAATCGGATAAGAAAATCCCCCGAAGGTTCGTAAAACGTTCGGGGGATTTTTTTGTTCGAATGGTCAAACCATAATCAGGTCTGCCATCACATCGTCGCTGACATAAAGTCCTTTTCGGGTTAGATGAATATTGTTGTCTGTGATACATAGTAATCCGGCATCAATACTCTTGTGTGCATACCTTGTTATATATGCGCGTTGTTCGTCAGACAATGTGTCGAGGTTTATGCCGTCACGGGTGCGGAGGGCTGTCGTGATCAGGTCATTGTATTTCGTTACTTCATCGAGATACTCTATTTCCATCGGGATTACCCCGTTCTCAATATTATATATGTATTGTTCCACATCGCTGACGTTCCATTGCCTGGATTTGCCATCGTAAGAATGGGCTGCTGCGCCAAGTCCGATGTAGTGGGTACCATTCCAGTAACTGGAATTGTGTCTTGAATGAAATCCTTTCTTGGAGAAATTGCTTATTTCGTAATGCTCGTATCCAGCATGTGTAAGCATGTCTATTAGCATTTCATACATCTGTGCACTGGTTTCTTCATCGTTTTCTTTTATCTTGCCTTCTTGCATCATGCGAAAGAGTGGGGTGCCTTCTTCGTACATCAGTGAGTATGCAGAGATGTGTTCTACATTTTGCTCAATGGCATGAGAAAGGTCGCTTTGCCATTCCTCCAATGTCTCTCCAGGAAAGCCAAACATGAGATCTATGCTGATATTGTTGATGCCGACAGAGCGCAGTCGCTTTATTGCCTCTGGAACCTGTGATGCACTATGACGACGATGCAGAAAATTCAAGCGCTTGTCTGAAAAAGTCTGTACACCCATTGAAATCCTGTTTATGTTTGTTCGCTCTATTGTGGAAGCTAGTTCGTCGGTAATATCATCAGGGTTGCATTCCATCGTGAACTCATTGTTGCATGTTCCTATGGAGTCGGTAAGTTCTTTTATGTTTTCTGTGGATAGTAGGGATGGGGTTCCTCCACCTATATATATAGTATCGATAGTTTTATTGCCAAGGTAATCTCTGCGCATGTCATATTCTTTGATAAGCGCTTTGATATATCTTTCCTGGAGTCCTCTTCTTCCTATCGTAGAATAGAAACCGCAATAAATGCATCTGCTTGCACAAAATGGTATGTGAATGTAAATTCCAGCCATATAGTAGGGGATTTGTGTTAATTTTACTGCAAAAGTAATACAAATTTACGGATTATGAAAGTTTTTTGCAAAATTTCTTCAAAAACCTTTGGTGGTTTCAGAAAAAGTACGTACCTTTGCACTCGCTTTTGAGAAACACCCCTGCAAATGCGGTGCAAAACTTCTCTGAGGCACGAGAAAGCCACTCGCTAAAACTGATAAAAGAAGGAGTACTTTGAAAGATTTACCATAAACAGAGAGTAGTAGTACAAGAAGCAAGTAATTTTATTACTTGGGTATAGAAACGAACCGATCAATCCTCTCGCCGCCACCGTTCCTTGAAATTACTTCAAGTCAAAAGGCAGAGGCGAGAAAAAGAGATTAATACTTCTTAATAGAAAAGGATAATCGTTCTGGTCAAGACAACGTGCCGTGCAATTTATTGCATGGATCACATTATAAAGAAATTTTACAATGGAGAGTTTGATCCTGGCTCAGGATGAACGCTAGCTACAGGCTTAACACATGCAAGTCGAGGGGCAGCATGAAGTTTGCTTGC